>NZ_JACHMU010000001.1:2400000-3037642 GCF_014205075.1 Microbacterium ginsengiterrae
GCGCTGGAGGGCGATCTTGGCGAGGCTGTCGAACTTGTCGGCGTCAGCGGTCTCGCCCGCCGCACGCAGCTCGTCGGCCTTGCGGCTGGCGGCGAGGGCCTTGTTGCCCCAGTCCCTCGCGGCCTGCACGTCCTCCTCGTGGTCGCGCTCGAGCAGACGCAGGTTGCCGATCGTCTCCGCGATGGCCGCCTCGGCGTCTGCGACGTTGTTCGTGTAGTCGCGGACGAGTTGATCGATCATCTTCTGCGGGTCCTCCGCGGAATCGATGAGCGCGTTGATGTTCGCCTTCACCAGCGTCGAGATGCGACCGAAGATGGACTGCTTGGTCATGGTGTTTCCTTTCGTTGGAACGGAGTCTGTCGAGATCGTGTGGGATGCGCGGCGTCGCGCGCCGCGCGTCGAGCGCGCTAGAAGCGGCCTCCTCTGGAGCGCCCGCCGCTTCGGGAACTGCTGCGCGATGAGCCCCCGCCGAAGCTGGAGGGCCGACTGCTGCGGGTGCTCCGGCTGCTGCGGCTGCTTCCGCTGGAGCGCCAGCTGCTGCTTCCGGAGCTCCAGCCGCCGCCTCCGCCACCGCCCCCGCCGCCGCTGAAGAGGCCGCCGAGGATGCCGCCGAGGATGTCACCGCTGAGATCGCTGTCGCGGCGGTAGCCGCCGCCGTAGACCACGGTCGGCCCGCCCGTGGAGAACACGTTCACCTCGCTGCGAGCGCTCGTGAGCGCATCGGAGGCGAGTCCATGCGCACGGATGGCGCGCTCCGTCGCCCTGGCGACGTCGGTGTCCTGTGCCGCCACCGCGTCGGCGTACACCGCGTTGGCCTCTGCGAGGCGCGTCCGTGCCGTCGCGCCGATGGCACCTCGACGCGTGGTGATGAAGTCGTTCGCCGCATTGATCTGCGCCTGCGCCTGCGTGAGACGCTGCTGGAGGGTGCGCTGCGCGCGCTCGGCCTGCTGCGCGGCCTCACGCGCCTGACCGAGGAGAGCATCCATCTCGGTGTTGATCTGCTCGAGGCTGTCGAGCACCTGCTGCGGATTGCGCGACGCGCCTCCGAGGCGCTCGCGCGCGGCGTCGATGGTCGCCCGGGTCCTCGCGACGACCGACGTCAGCCGGCCCTGGTCGTCGGGCATGGCCGATGCGGCCGCGATGTCGGCCTCGAGATCGATGATCGCCGCCTGCGCCTGCTCGGAGACGGCGGCCAGCCCCGCACCGAGCGAGGTCACGGCGTCGACGAGCTGCTCGCTCTGCTCGACGGCCTCCTCCGCCGTGCGGATCGAGAACGCCGCCTCCCCGTTGTCGCCGCGCGAGATCGCCGCCTCGGCCTCGGCGATCTCGCCGTCGGCGAGAGAGAGCCGACGGCGGGCCTGCTCCGGGTTGTCCGCCACGGGGGCGATCGCTGCGGCGTCGTACGTGTCGGCGAGGGCGGCGAGCGCCGGGTCGGCGGTGGCGAGGGTCTGCTCTGCCGTCGCGCGCCGCGCCCTGAGCCGGTCCAGCGCCTTGGGCGCGTCCGCTTCGAGCCGGCGCAGCTCCTCGAACGCCTCGATGTTGTCGTTGAGCAGATCATCGGCCTCGCCGCACAGCTCGATGATCTGGATGTGCCACGCGCGGCGCTGCTCCGCAGTGTCGGGGATGTCGTCGTCGATCTTCTGCTTGAGCGAGAACGCTTCGGCCACCTTGGCCTGCGCAGCCTCGACGACCTTCGTGAAGGTCTCCGCCGAATCGTCGCCGTACTGCGCGATCGCGAAACCGACCTCCTGACGGCTCGACGTGATCGCGTCGTCGGCGTTCACCAGGGCGCTACCGGCGCGCGTGGCGAGTTCGTCGTCGCTCACGGTCGCATACGGATCGGACGGATCCGGCGGCGTCGAGACCGCCGTGCGCTTCTTCTTCCGCTTCGAGCGGGTGACGAGGACGATGATGAGCACGACCGCTGCCGCGATCACGAGGACGACGATCCACACGGCGCCACCGCCGCTGTCGCCCTGACCGGGGAACGCATCGGCGGCGTCGATCACCGCCCGATCCCAGTCGCCGGCGCGCAGACCGTTCTCCATCGCCTGCACGACCCGATCGATCTCGGCGTCGCTGAGCGGCCCCTCCGTGTCAGCGGAGATCGCGTACTGGCCGGCGTCGACAGCGACGGCGACGAGGTACTGGTCCGTCGCCAGGCCGTTCTGGATGGCCGTCTGATCGGCCCAGTCGACGCTGCTCGACGGCGCCGTGAACTCATCGACGAAGACGACGTAGAGGTCGCCGCCGTCGTCCTCTGCGAGAGCGGAGAGCCGGGCGTTCACGGCGTCCACCTCGCCGGAGGAGAGCACACCGGCCTCGTCGGTGACGAAACCCGAATCGAGGGTGACCGGCTCCGTGGCCGCGGCGACGGAGGCGAAGCTGACGGACGCGAACATCGCCGCGATCACCCCCACCATGACCGTGAAACGTGCTCGCATCGCACTCCCTTCGCAGGGCTCCGAGCCCTGGTCCCCCGAGTCTATTCACTGCCGGCGACACGCGATAGCGACTGGTCGAAAGTGTCTGTGTCGCCGCGCGGAGGAGGAAGGCCGACGCATACGCTGGAGGGCATGGACGACATGTACGGCACTGACGTGCTCGCGACGGGGTGGCGGCAGCGCGGTGCGAAGAAGGTCCGCGACGTCGCGGCGGAGCGCGACCTCGTCGTGGAGGTCGCCGGTGACGGCTTCTGCGGCGCGGTGACGCGCGTGCAGGGCGGCCACGTCGAGCTGGAGGATCGCGTCGGACGTCGGCGGGTGTTCCCCCTCGGCGGTGGGTTCATGATCGACGGTGAACCCGTCAGACTCGGGCCGCCGGCCCCCACGGCACAGGCGACGAGGCGCACGGCATCCGGTTCCTTCGCCGTCGCCGACCAGCGCGCACGAGTCGCGCGCCCGAGCCGCATCCTCGTCGAGGGCAAGCACGACGCGGAGCTCGTCGAGAAGGTGTGGGGTGCGGACCTGCGCGCCGAAGGCGTCGTGGTGGAGTTCCTCGAGGGGATCGACCGGCTCGATGAGATGCTCGCGGCGGAGCCGCCGACCGCCGCGCGGCGGTACGGCGTGCTCGTGGACCACCTCGTCGCCGGCTCCAAGGAGACCCGGATGGCGGAGGCGACCCTTCGCGGTCCGCACGGCCGGCACCTGAAGATCGTCGGTCACCCGTTCATCGACGTCTGGCAGTGCGTCAAGCCGCAGGCGGTCGGCATCCGTCAGTGGCCGGAGGTTCCGCGCGGCGTCGACTGGAAGACCGGCGTCTGCAAGGCGCTGGGATGGCCCTACCAGGAGCAGGGCGACACCGGTCGGGCATGGCAGTTCATCCTCGGCAAGGTGCACACGTATCGTGATCTCGAGCCCGCACTTCTCGGCCGTGTCGAGGAACTCATCGACTTCGTCACCGAACCGACTGGACCCTGAGAGCATCCGTCGGCCGGTTACGCTGGTATCCATGCCCGAACCCCGAACCTTCCGTGATGAACCGGTCTCCTTCGTACGCCGGAGCGGACGGATGTCGGAGGCCCAGGAGCGCGCGTTCGCCGAGCTCGCGCCGCGCTACCTGCTGGACGTCCCGCGTGATGTCGCGTGGACGAGTGTGCATCCGGAGGCGCGCATGGATCCGGCCGAGGAGTACGGGCGCGTCGCACCGCTGATCGTCGAGATCGGCTCCGGCCAGGGGCACGCCATCGTCTCCGCCGCGACGGAGCGACCCGACGACGACTTCCTCGCCGTCGAGGTGTTCCGCGCCGGACTCGCTCGGACCATGCTCGACGCCGACAAGGCGGGGGTGCGCAACCTCCGCCTCATCGAGGCCAATGCCCCCGAGGTGCTCTCGACGTATCTTCCGGAGGGCGCGGCCGCGGAGGTGTGGATCTTCTTCTCCGATCCGTGGCACAAGAAGCGTCACACCAAGCGCCGACTGATCCGCCCCGGGTTCGGCGACGCCGCCGCGCGCGCGATCGCCGACGGCGGACTGCTGCGCCTGGCGACGGACTGGGAGGACTACGCCCTGCAGATGCGCGAGGTGCTCGATGCCGAGCCGCTCTTCGAGCGCGCCTTCGACGGCGACTGGGCCGAGCGCTTCGACGGGCGCGTCATGACCGCGTTCGAGCGCAAGGGCATCGCCAAGGGGCGCGAGATCCGCGATCTGGTGTACCGGCGGAAGCCCAGGGCGTGACGCCCACCGGCCTCGCCTCGGCACAGAAGGTCCTGCCCGCTGTACTGGTGTGCCTCGCGGCGCCGGCGTTCTTCGTCATCGAACGGGCCTGGCTCGGTTGGATCCTCCTCGCCGCAGGGGTCGCAGTGGCGTGGTTCCTCGAGCGGCGTCGGGTGACGGCATCCGCTCCGTCGCTGACCCGGGATCTCGCCCTCATCGCGCTCGGAATGCTCATCGTCAGCGTCATCCCGTTGGCGGCGGAGCTCGACAACGTGGCGATGCTGCGGTTCACCCTGGCACTGGGCGGGGCGGTCGTGGTGCCGTACCTCATCTCACGGTTCGTGTTCCGCGATCGCGCCATCCGCTTCCCATGGCGAACGGGTGCGCGGTGGGGACGGTTGCAGTGGACGTGGCTTATCGCCGTGCTGCTCCTCGGGTGGGTGATCCTGCCGTTCTACTTCATCACCAGCGGCGTGTATCAGAACTGGCCTGTGGTGGACACGCCCGACCTGATCGCCCGGCTCTTCGTGGGCGTCGGCGCCGTCGGGATCTGGGACGAACTGTTCTTCATCTGCACGGTCTTCGCGCTGCTGCGGCGGCATTTCCCCGCCGCGATGGCGAACGTCCTGCAGGCGATCGTGTTCGTGTCGTTCCTGTGGGAACTCGGCTACCGGGAGTGGGGTCCGCTGCTGACGATCCCGTTCGCCCTCCTGCAGGGCTTCATCTTCCTCCGCACGCATTCTCTGGCGTACGTGGTGACGGTGCACCTGCTGTTCGATGCCGTCGTGTTCGCCGTGCTCGTGCACGCGCACAACCCGGGATTGCTGCCGATCTTCCTCGTCTGAGCGGGGCCCGTCGCCATCGCGCGCGCACACGCTCGGCACGAGGTGCCAGGATCGAGTCATGCTCATCCTCGGACTCGTGCTCGCGGCGCTCGCTGCGGCCTTCCACCTGTTCATCTTCGTCCTGGAGTCCGTGCGGTGGACGGAGCCGGAGACACGGAAGATCTTCGGCGTCGCCAGCGAGGCCGACGCGCAGACCACCAGGCCGCTCGCGTTCAATCAGGGTTTCTACAACCTGTTCCTCGCGATCGCGGCGCTGCTCGGCATCATCCTCGTGCTCTCCGGGCTGACCACGGTGGGTCTCACCCTCGTGTTCACCGGGACGGGCATGATGCTCGCCGCGGCCGTCGTCCTGGTGCTCTCGAACCCGCGGATGGCGCGGTCGGCCGCCCTGCAGGGAGGGTTCCCCCTGCTGGCGATCGTGCTGCTGGCCGTGGGCGTCGCGATCAGCTGAGAGGTCGGACGGGCTGCCGCAGAAGCGTGCGACGCTTCGCCGGGTCGCCCGTGCGCGGGTCGCTGAAGTAGATCTCGTGGTGCGTCCCGGTCATCCGCATGCCGTGTGCGGGGAGGAACTCGCCGTGCATCTGCGCGAGCACCGGAGCCTCATCGTCGTACGAACCGACGTGGAGTGTCTGCGCGCACAGGCCTTCATGAAGGGTCTCCAGCCGCACCTCACCCACGCGTCGGTCCGGGTGCTTCTTCGTCACGTTCTCGACCGCGGAGGCGAACATCCGCTGATCGATCCAATCCGGTTGCATGACCATGAGCGTCCAGTGCCAGCGGGACTTGTCGCGAGCCGAGGTGAACGCCGAGTGATCCTCGGCCCACCACAGCCCTTCCAGGGGCATCACGGCGTAGTCGCGGTCGAGCTCGTTCCTGCTGGCGAACTTCAGGGCGTAGGCGAGTGGGAACAGTGCCTCGACGGCCGTGGCGAACTCGGGGGAGGTGTTCGGGTCGCCGTGACCGTCGACCATGAGGTAGCTCAGTGCGGGGACCTCGACGAGGTCGAAGCGCCCCTTCCTGGCACGGTAGGCATCGATCGTCTTCTTGAAGTCGACCTTCGCCATACCCTCTCCCGTCACGCCTGGAGCGCGTGCTCCTCGATGTAAACCCGCAGGGCGTGCTCGTCGTCCGGCATCTCGACGACACGCTGCGGTGCGTCGAGGAGGCTCTGCGTCTCGGCATCCGGCTGGACGGTGGTCCCGAGGGCCTCGGAGATGAGGTCGGCGAACTTCTGCGGCTTCGCCGTCTCGAGGACGAGCATCGGGATGCCGTCCTCGACGTGTGCGCGCGCGACCTTCGCGCCGTCGGCGGTGTGCGGATCGATCGTGACGCCGGATGCGGCTGAGACCTCGCGGATCGTCGCGAGACGGTCGTCGTGCGTGCTCGTGCCGCTGACGAGTCCGAATTCGCTCTCGAACCTCTCCAGGTGCGCGGAGAGGTCGATCTCGTCGCGCTCCTCGAGTTCGTGCCACGCGGCGGCCGTCCGCTCGGGGTCGCGCCCGAGCAGGTCGAACACGAACCGCTCGAGGTTGGAGGCGCGGGAGACGTCCATGGACGGGCTCGAGGTGGCGAGGGTGTTCGCGGACGAGCGCGGGCGGTAGTGCCCGGTGCGGAAGAACTCGTCGAGGACGTTGTTCTCGTTCGTGGCGAGGACGAGGCGGCGGATCGGCACGCCCATGCTGCGCGCGTAGTGGCCGGAGAGGATGTTGCCGAAGTTGCCGGAGGGGACGGCGAAGGAGACCTCGAAGGTCGAACGCTCCGCAGCGTCGACGGAGTCGGTCGCACGCAACCATGCCCACACGTAGTAGACGATCTGCGCGGAGATACGGCCGAAGTTGATCGAGTTGACCGCTCCGAGGCTGTGGGCGCGCTTGAAGTCCAGATCGGTGTTGAGTCGCTTGACGAGGTTCTGGCAGTCGTCGAAGACGCCCTCGACCGCGATGTTGTGCACGTTCTCGTCCTGCAGCGAGTACATCTGCGCGCGCTGGAACGCGCTCATCCGGCCCTGCGGGGAGAGCATGAACACCGCGACGCGTTCACGGCCGCGGAGGGCGTGCTCGGCGGCGGATCCGGTGTCGCCGGAGGTCGCACCGAGCACGTTGAGGACGCGGTCGTCCTTCGCGAGGACGTATTCCAGCGCCTCGCCGAGGAACTGCATCGCCATGTCCTTGAACGCGAGCGTCGGGCCCTCCGAGAGGCCGACGAGCGTCATGCCATCGCCGAGGTCGGACAACGGCACGATCTTGTCCGCCGAGAACTTGCCGCCGCCGTACGCGGCCGCCGTCAGCCGCGCGAGGTCGTCGCGCGGGATGTCCGTCGCGAACAGGCCGATGATCTCGGTGGCCAGCTCGGGGTAGCTGAGCGGCCGCAGCCGCTCGAGCTCGGATGTCGAGAGCCGGGGGAGGTGCTCGGGAACGGCGAGACCGCCGTTGGGTGCGAGTCCTTCGAGAAGGACGTCGCTGAACTGTCCGAGCGTGCCGCCGCGGGTGGAGATGTACTGCACGTCGTGAACCTCGTCTGTGCCGTGGGTGGATGCCGCAAATCGTCGTCTCCATCGTAGGGCGTGGCGAGTCGGGCTCAGGCACAATGGACCGATGGCAGCGGACGCCGACGGCACCATCGACGACATCGCGGCCGAACTGTGCGCCCTTCCCCCCGGAGAGTTCACCGACGCGCGGAACGCGAAGGCCAAACAGATCGAGGATGCGGCGCTGGCGGCGGAGGTCAAGGCGATCCGCAAGCCGCTGCTGGCGGCGTGGGTGGTGAACCTGTTCGCCCGTGAACGCGCCGACGAGCTCGGTGAGGCGCTGGATCTCGCTCGCGAGCTGCGCGAGGCGCAGGATGACATGGATGCCGCCGCGCTGAGGACGTTGAACCGTCAGCGCCGCGCGCTCATCCGCCAGCTCACGGCGGCAGCGGGCGAGCTCGCCACCGCGCGCGGCGAGAAGATCACGCAGGCGACGGCGGATGCGGTCTCGCAGACGCTGAACGCGGCGATGTTCGATGCGCACGCCGCGACAGCGGTGGCCTCGCGCCGACTCATCCGTCCGCTGGAGGCGTCCGGAGCAGATCCCGCCGAGATCGCCGAGGCCGTCGCCGGCCACCTGGATGCGGAGGTGCCGCCTCCCGCCGCACGGCCACCGGACGAGCTCAAGGCGCGCCGCGTCCTGAAGGAGGCGCGCAACGCGCTCCGATCAGCGGAGAAGGACCTCGCCGGTGCGGAACGGGCGCATGATGCGGCCGAGCGTGCGTGGAGCGACGGCGCGGAGCGAGCGGATGAGCTCGACGAGCGGGTCGCGACGTTGGAGAAGGAGCTCGCCGCTGTGCGGAAGGAGGCGACCGCCCTGAAGAAGGAGCGTGCTGCCACGAGCGCCGAGCGCCTCGACACGCAGGAGCGCGTCGAGGCGGCTCGGGAGGCGGTGGCTGCCGAGCGCGAAGCTCTCGATGAGGCGGAGTCCGCGGTCCACCGTTGACCAGCGTGCGAGCTCGCGATCAGAGCTCGACGGTCCTGCTCTCCCCGGGGTGGGCGGGCTCGTCGGTCACCATGCCCTTGACGATCTCGACGATGGTGGCCGGCAGTCCAGGGGAGTCCCAGTACTCCGCCGTCTCCGGGTCGACGCGCAGCAGGACGATGTCGGCGTCCTCCGGTTCGGCGTCTCCGAAGAAGGCCTCGGTCGCCTTACTCCAGTAGCGCTTCTTGCGCTCGGGGTCATCCCGCACGGTTGCGGTGCCGGCGATCGACGCCCAGAAGCCCTTCTCTGCGACGGTGACGTTGACGGGGCGTCCGCCGATGCTCTCCTGCACCTTCGGGGTGGATACGCGCGTCATGAACCAGATCGAGTGATCCGCCTCGATCTCCTGGATCGCCATCGGACGGCTGACGATCCGGCCATCGGCTGCCGCCGTGGTGAGCATGCACACGCCCGCCTTCTCGGTCTTCTCCAGCACGGTCCTCACGGAGTCGTCGGTGCTCATGTCTCTCCTTCGTCTTCGTCGGTGATGTTCGGTGTCATCCAGCCTCGTGCACATCGGGGTGGTCGCTCAGGGGGTGTACGAATCGGCGCCAGTGGGGTAGTGGGGCGGCGAACCGGTGACGGCGAGCGCATGGCCATGCCGTGGCATCCGCTATACGGTGGCGGGAACACGCGGCGGGCCCTCCAAGGACCCGACGCTCGATGCCGACGGAGGAGCACGCTCATGGACGACGATCGCATCGCCCGCCTCGACGCCTGGTGGCGGGCGGCCAACTACCTCAGCGTCGGCCAGATCTACCTGCTGGCCAATCCGCTGCTGCGCGAACCCTTGCATCCCGAACACGTCAAGCCGCGTCTGCTGGGTCACTTCGGAACCGTGCCTGGTCTCAACCTCGTCTATGCGCACGTCAATCGGCTGATCCAGGAGCGCGACCTCGACGCCCTCTACATCGCCGGTCCGGGCCACGGCGGCCCCGGTATGGTCGCCAACGCCTGGCTCGACGGCACGTACTCGGAGCTGTATCCGGACGTCACTCGGGACGAGGGCGGGATGGCGCGGCTGTTCCGCCAGTTCTCCTTCCCCGGCGGCATCCCGAGCCATGCCGCACCGGAGACGCCCGGTTCGATCCACGAGGGCGGGGAACTGGGCTATTCGCTCAGCCACGCGTACGGTGCCGCGTTCGACAACCCCGACCTCACCGTCGTCTGCGTGATCGGGGACGGCGAGGCCGAGACGGGCCCGCTCGCCACCGCCTGGCATTCGAACAAGTTCCTCGACCCGGTGTCGGACGGGACGGTCCTGCCGATCCTGCATCTGAACGGCTGGAAGATCGCCAACCCGACCGTGCTGGCGCGGATCCCCGACGACGAGCTGCTCGATCTCATGCGCGGCTACGGGCACGATCCGCTGCTGATCGAGTTCACGGCGGACGACGACCACGCCGACGTGCACCGTCGGTTCGCGTCCGTCATGGACGAGGCGGCTGACCGCATCGCAGCGATCAGGGCCGCCGCGCGTGACGGCGCCGTCGAGCGGCCGCGGTGGCCGATGATCATCCTCAGATCCCCGAAGGGCTGGACCGGCCCGGCGGTCGTAGACGGCCTGCCCGTCGAGGGGACGTGGCGGTCGCATCAGGTACCGCTGACGGGCGCCAGAGAGGATGCGGGTCATCTACGGCAACTGGAGGAATGGCTGCGCTCCTACCGTCCCGACGAGTTGTTCGGCGCGGACGGTGAGCCCGCACCGGACATAGACGGACTCGTCCCGTCAGGCGACAAGAGGATGTCGGCGTCGCCCCACGCCAACGCGGGTCTCGTGCGGCAGGACCTCGACCTGCCCGATCCCCGCGACTTCGCGGTCCAGGTGGACGATCCTGGCACGGACGACGCGTCTGCGACGGCAGTGCTCGGGTCCTATCTCGCCGAGGTGATGCGCCGCAATCCGCGCACGTTCCGACTGTTCGGGCCGGACGAGACGGCCTCCAACCGTCTCGCGCCGGCGGTCTACGAGGTGACGGACAAGCAGTGGAAAGCGAAGACGACCGAGCTGGACGAGCATCTCGCGAGGGCGGGCCGCGTCATGGAGGTGCTCAGCGAGCACCAGTGCCAGGGCTGGTTGGAGGGGTATCTCCTCACCGGCAGGCACGGCGTCTTCACGTCGTACGAGGCGTTCGTGCACATCGTGGACTCGATGTTCAACCAGCACGCCAAGTGGCTCGAGGCGTCGAAGGAGGTCGCGTGGCGCGCACCCATCGCGAGCCTCAACTACCTGCTCTCCAGTCACGTGTGGCGGCAGGACCACAACGGCTTCACCCACCAGGATCCCGGATTCATCGACGTGGCACTGAACAAGAGCGCGGACATCGTGCGGGTGTATCTGCCGTTCGACGCGAACACCCTCCTGCGCACCTACGACCACTGTCTGCGGTCGGTGGATGAGATCAACGTCGTCGTGGCCGGCAAGCAGCCCCAGCCGCAGTGGCTGAGCATGGATGCGGCCGTCGAGCACTGCGCTCGCGGCCTCGGGGTGCTCGAGTGGGCGGGGACCGAGCGCGAAGGGCGAGAGGCCGACGTGGTGCTGGCCGCCGCGGGGGATGTGCCGACGATCGAGGTGCTCGCTGCCGCGAGCATCCTCAGGAAGGAGGTGCCGGACCTCGCCGTGCGTGTGGTGAACGTCGTGGACCTCATGCGTCTGCAGTCCGGGAGCGAACATCCGCACGGTCTGTCGGACGATGATTTCGATGCGGTGTTCACGGCGGACAGGCCGATCATCTTCGCCTACCACGGGTATCCGTGGCTCATCCATCGACTCGCCTACCGTCGTCGCGGGCACGACAACCTGCACGTGCGCGGCTACAAGGAGAAGGGCACCACCACGACGCCGTTCGACATGGTGATGCTCAACGATCTCGATCGATTCCGGCTCGCAGCCGACGCACTCGGCCGGCTGCCGGATGGCGAGCGGGAGCACGCCGCGCTCATCGAGGATCTCCTCGACCGCCGGCGTCGGGCGAAGGAGTACACGAGAGAGCACGGCGAGGATGATCCCGCCATCAGCGGGTGGCGGTGGGGCGGAGTCAGCGGCGAGGGAGCCCGGTGGGCGGCCCGCTGAGGGCTCGCAGCGCGTAGAGGATCGTCGCGAGGTCGACGAGCTCCTGGATGAGCGCGCCGGCGACGGCGGGGATGACGCCGGTCATCGCCACGAGCATGAGCCCGACGCTCAGTCCGACGCCGATCCAGATCGCGGTGAGCGCGACACGGAGAGTGTGTCGGCCGATCGACACCGCATCGGCGACCTTCGCCAGCGAATCGACGAGGATGACGACGTCTGCGGCGTCACCTGCTGCCGTCGCGCCCTTCGCTCCCATCGCGACCCCGACATCGGCTGCGGCGAGCACCGGCGCGTCGTTGACGCCGTCTCCCACCATCATCACCGGGCGCGGGTTGATCTTCGCGGCGAGCTCCACCTTCTGGGGTGGGAGCAGTTCGGCGTGGACATCCCGGATTCCCACCTGTTGTGCGATGGATTCCGCCGTCGAGCGGACATCGCCGGTGAGCATGGACGTGTGTGCGACGCCATGATCTTGTAACCACGCGACGACGTCCGCGGCCTCGGGGCGCGGCGGATCGGCGAGCACCAGCACACCGCCGAACCGGCCGTCCACGGAGACGTATGCGGCGGCCTGGCTCACGTCGAGGGCGGCGCGGACGGTGTCAGGTGCGAGTGAGGCGATGTAGGCGGGTTTGCCCACGGCCACCTCCCGGCCGTCGATCACGGCGACCACGCCGTTCGTGGCCTCTTCGCGTGCGTCGGTCGCCGTCCGGAGTGCGAGCCCGCGTACGTCTGCGGCGCGGCGGATGCCGTCGGCGAGCACGTGCGACGAGTACTGCTCTGCCGATGCGGCGAGCTCGAGGAGCTCGTCGGCGTCGAAACCGGGGGAGGGGCGGATGTCGACGAGTTCGGGGCGGCCCTGGGTCAGCGTCCCCGTCTTGTCGAACGCGGCGGATCGGATGCGGGCGATCTGCTCGACGACGGCCCCGCCCTTGAGGATCACACCCGCCTTGGCCGAGCGGGAGAGACCACCGAGGAAGGCGACGGGCGCGGCGATCAGCAGGGGGCAGGGCGTGGCGAGGACGAGCACCTCGGCGAACCGGGACGGTTCGCCGGAGACCGCCCATGCGATTCCGCCCAGCAGCAGCGCGACCGCCGTGAACGGTATCGCGAATCGGTCGGCGAGCCGGACCACGGGAGCGCGTGAGTTCTCGGCGGCCTGGACGAGGGAGACGATCTGTTGGTACTGGCTCTCCGAACTCGGGCGCACGGCGCGGATCCGCACAGCGTGGGTGCCGTTGATCGCGCCGGAGAGCACTTCTTCGCCCCGCTCGCGCGTCACCGGCAGGCTCTCCCCGGTGAGGGACGATTCGTCGAAGGTGGCCGCGTCGGTGAGCAGCACGCCGTCCACGGGCACGATCTCCGCAGGACGCACCAGCAGCTCATCGCCGACGGCTACCTCGTCGACCGGTACATCTCGCATCTCCGACGAGTCCGCCGTTCCGGTGCGCGCGAACACGTGTGCGACCCGTGGGGACCGGTCGAGCAGCGCGGACAGGTCGCGGGTGGCGCGTCGTCCGGCGAAGTCCTCGATGGCCTCACCGCCCGAGAGCATCAGCACGATGATGAGGGAGGCGATGTACTCGCCGACGGCAAGGGTCGCGACCATCGCCACGACGGCGAGGATGTCGAGACCGAAGTGGCCGCGGAGCATGTCGCGCGCCATGTCGACGACGGTCCAGGCGATGAACCCGATGACGAACACGGACGCCAGCCAGCGGCCGGCCTGCTCCGCGCCGATGCTGTGGAGTGTCAGAACGACAGCGAGGATGATGACGGTGATGGTGATCACCGGGTGACGCCAGAGCAGACGGAGCTGTCGCATGCTTCAGCTTGGCGCGGAATCTCGCCCGACACCAAAAACGATGTCGTCGATCATGTGCTCTGATCGAACACGGGAAATGTGTGCCCCCGACAGGAGTCGAACCTGCGACCTACGGTACCGGAAACCGGCGCTCTATCCACTGAGCTACGGAGGCGTACCGAACGACGATATCACTCACTCGGGGTGGTCTCTGCACCACCGGCCTCCGTCACCGGTGCGGCGGCGATGTCGGCGAGCGCCGAGGCGACCTTCTCGGCGAGATACCGGTGCCCGTCGGTGGACGGGTGACGCCGGCCGACCTCGACATCGATGACGTCGAGGTAGTTCTCCTCGGTGATCCATTCGTCCTGCAGCGGCGAGATGTACCACCACCCGCGGGCGGCCGCGAGTGCGGCGAGGTCCTTGTCGATGCGCGAGGTGCCCGCCGCGACGGGAAGGGCGTGCGGAGCGGGGCCGAGCACGACGATCGCCGCGTCGGGGTACGTCGCCGCCAGCGCGTCCCAGGCGGCGTTGACCGCATCGCGGTAGCCGTCCGCGCCCTGCTCGCGATCGTTGATCGATCCCTGGATGATGATGAGGTCAGGGGAGACAGCCGGGTCGAGAGCGGCGATCCGCGTGCCGAAGTCCGGGCCGTCGATGCCGGGCTTCAGATAGCCGCTGCCACGGACGCCGTCGACGATCGTCTCACCGTCGAGGAGCTCCGCCAGCACGTACGCGTAGCCGAGCGAGGGCACGTTCGCCGCGGCCCCGTACGTCCACGAATCGCCGAAGACGAGCACGCGAGGATGCTCGGGCAGCACGAGCGCCGTCGGGGCGACGGTCACCGTCTCCTCCGCGGCGAGCGGGGCGGCTTCGACAGGCGCGGGCACCCAGGGGCGCCACACGCCGAGCACGGCGCCTGACACGGCAAGGACGAGCACGGTGATGAGCGCTGTCACACGCGCGCGTCTGCGCGTCCTCCCCGAGGTCATGGGATGAGGGTAAGCGATCCGTCGGCCGACACCAACTCGCCTAGACTTGATGGGTTATGAACCCCGACACTCTCGCCGAAGCCATCCTCGCCGTCGTCACGCCGATCGCGGCATCCCTGCGACCCGAGGAGACGCTCGGACTCGCCGCGTCGGACATCCCGCTGGAGCGTCCGCGCAACCGGGATCACGGCGACTGGGCGTCGAACGTCGCCATGCGGCTGGCGAAGCGGCTCGGCACGAATCCGCGCGAACTCGCGCAGCGCATCGCCGATGAGATGTCGACGGTGGATGGCGTGGCCAGCGCCGAGGTCGCCGGCCCCGGGTTCATCAACTTCCGCCTGGATGCCGCCGCCGCCGGCGTGCTCGCCAAGACGATCGTCGAGGCGGGCTCCGCGTACGGCACCAACGACTCCCAGCACGGCGTGAGCGTCAACGTCGAGTTCGTCTCGGCGAACCCGACCGGCCCGCTCCACATCGCGCACACACGCTGGGCGGCGCTGGGTGACTCGATCGTCCGGCTCCTCCTCGCCAGCGGCGCGAACGCCGTCCGCGAGTACTACATCAACGACGCAGGTGCGCAGATGCAGCGGTTCGCGAGCTCCGTCGTCGCCTCGGCCAAGGGCGAGCCGACACCCGAAGGCGGGTACCCCGGTGAGTACATCGCCGCGCTGGCCGCCCGTGTCGTCGAGGCCCGCCCCGACCTCCTCGACCTGCCGGAGGACGAGCAGCTGCGGATCGCGGAGGACCTCGCGTACGGCTACCAGCTCGCCGAGATCAAGAGCTCGCTCGAGCGGTTCAACGTGCCGTTCGACGAGTGGTTCTCCGAGCGCACCCTGCATGCGAAGGGCGAAGACGGAACGAGTCTGATCGATCAGGCCGTCGATCGGCTGCGCGAGCAGGGCCACGTGTTCGACGAGGCCGGCGCCGTCTGGGTGCGCACGACCGACTTCGGTGACGACAAGGACCGCGTCATCCGCCGCTCCAACGGCGAGTACACGTACTTCGCCGCTGACGCCGCGTACTACCTGAACAAGGGCGACCGCGGCTTCCAGAACAAGATCTATCTGCTCGGCGCCGACCATCACGGCTACGTGCACCGCCTCAAGGCCGTGGCCGGCGCCGCCGGCGAGGACCCGGAGAAGAACATCCAGGTGCTCATCGGCCAGATGGTCTCGATCAACGGCGCCCGGCTGAGCAAGCGCGCAGGAAACATCATCGAGATGGACGACCTGCTCGAGTGGCTCGGCACCGACGCGCTGCGGTATTCCCTGGAGCGCTCGCCCGCCGATTCGCCGCTGGATCTCGACCCTGAGCTGCTCCAGAAGCGCACGAACGACAACCCCGTCTTCTACGTCCAGTACGCCCACGCCCGCACGCACAACGTGGCGCGCAACGCCGTCGACTCGGGTGTCGACCGGTCCGAGTTCGCGCCGGAGACCCTCACCCACGAGACGGAATCGGCGTTGCTCGGTGCCCTGCAGGAATTCCCGCGCATCGTCGCCTTCGCCGCAGAGGTCCGTGAGCCGCACCGAGTCGCCCGCTACCTCGAAGAGCTCGCCGGCCTGTATCACCGCTGGTACGACAACTGCCGCATCACGCCGCTGGGCGACGCCCCGATCGAGAGCGTGCACCGCACACGCCTGTGGCTAAACGACGCGACAGGTCAGGTGCTCCGCAACGGCCTCGACCTCCTCGGCGTCTCGGCCCCAGAGCGGATGTAGCAATGAGCGACGACCACCCGACCCTGCCGTACCCCGAGGCGTCGACGGAGCATCCGACGCTCGTGATCCCGGGCGGTCAAGAGCAGGGACGGGCACGCCGTCGCCGTCGGTGGCCGTGGGTGGTCGCCGTCATCGTCGTGCTCATCGCGGTGCTCGTGGTCGCGGCCGAGCTCGTCGCCAGGGCGGTCCTGCCCGGTGTCGTCCGAGGTCTCGTCATCGAGCAGCTCGATCTTCCGCAGGACCAGCAGCTGGAGGTGGAGGCATCCGGCATCCTTCTGCCGCAGTTGATCGGCGGCCGGCTCGATGAGCTGCACTTGACCACCGATGCGATCACATTCGGCGGGATCACGGGGGCGGCCGATGTCACCGCCGTCGGCGTGCCGCTGCGCGGGGGCGACCTCACCGACGCCCACGGCACCGTGCGCATCGATCAGGCGCAGTTCACGACGCTGCTGAGCGCCTCGGACCTCCCGATCAATGAGATCGCCTTCGACGAGCCGAACGTGACCGCATCAGGAAGCTTCGACGTCTTCGGCATGCCGGTGCCGGTCGCCCTGACGGTGACCCCTGGCGCGGATGCCGGAGACGTGCTGCTCACTCCGGTCGAGCTCACGCTCGCCGGCGTCACGCTCGACGCCGCCGGGATCGCCGAACGATTCGGTGCCCTCGGGTCACAGATCACGCAGCCGCAGCGCATCTGCATCGCCGACCAGCTTCCGGCCGGACTCACTGTCGCCGATCTGAGCATCGACGGCACGGACGCGGTCATCGACGTCGATGTGAACGGCGCGATCGCGACCGACGAAGCCCTGCAGCAGAACGGCGCCTGCCCCTAGGACGCCCTTTCGGCCGCTTCCGCCTCCTCGGCAGCGCGCAGCGCGCGGGTGGCGATCGCGACATCCTGCTGCGCCCGCTGCACGCGGCGCTGCGCGAAGGTCTTCGCCCCCTCCTTCGCCGAGACACGATCGTGCGCCTCTTCGGCGCCGGTGGTGATGTAGGCGCACGCGATGAGGATGACCTGCGTCGAGAGGTTCATCCAGATCAGCAGCGCCAGCAGTGACGCGAACGACGCGAGCAGCGGGTTCGAGGTCGCGCCGCCGACGAACAGGCTCGACAGCTCCTGCAGCACGAGGAGACCGACGCCGCCGAGGAGCGCACCTGTCCACACCGCACGCGCGGGGGCGCGTTCGCCGGAGAGGAGTCGGTGGATCGCGAAGATCAGCAGCACGTCCAGCGCGAAGACGACGAGGAGGGACACGATCCCGATGCCCCATGCGACGCCGGTGGAATCCTCGGGAAGGCCGAGCAGCCCGGCGAAGAACCCGATCCCGATCCGAGCGAGGAACGTGACGGCCGCGGCGGCGATGAAAGCTGCGGCGATGCCGATCGCGAGGGCGAGGTTGCGGAGGATGACCCAGACGAAGAGCATGTCGTCGAGAACGGTCCCCGCGATCGTCCTGACCGCTGTCCGCAGCGAACCGATCGCGCCGAGAGCTGCGCCGATGAGTGCGACGAGCGAGATGATCCCCGCGATCGAGAGCCCGATGGGCGCTTCGATCGCGGTCGGGTCCGACACCACGCCGCCAGGACCGACGAGCCCCGGTACGGCGGAGTCGATGGCATCGAGGATGGCCTTCCACGCCTCCGGGTTCCCCGACAGCCAGATCGCGCCGATCGAGAACCCCAGCAGCAGCCCGGCGAAGACACTGAAGAGTGCGCGGTAGGTGATGCTGTCCGCGAGCATCGCGCCGCGTCGCTCGGCGTAGAGGAGATAGGACCGCACGATCTTCAGACCGAGCACCCAGGCGATCGCACGCTTGACCAACTTCATGCCTTCACCGTAATGAATCGGGATCATCACCCGCGAGGGGCTTGCGCGATGCGGGGTCGGCCTGGCAGGTGCCATAGAATCGGGGCAACCTCGCGCGCCCCGTCTTCGCCGAGACCGCCCCTCCCACGATTGGTGCTGTGTGCTTTCCCCTGCAGATTCACTCGCCCCGGACTGGCTCCTCATGCCCGAGGACGCGAACGCGCTGCCCGACCGCGTGTGGCCCGCGTCCGCCTCTCGCGCCGACGACGGCGGCATCGTCCTCGGCGGGATGACGACCGCCGACATCGTCCGTGAGCACGGGACACCGGTCCTCGTCCTCGATGAGGAGGAGGTGCGCACGCGCGCTCGTGGCTTCCACGATGCCTTCTCTTCCGCGGCTGCAGCGCACGGCACGACCGCCCGCGTCTACTACGCGGGCAAGGCGTTCCTCTCCACCGCGGTGGCGCGCTGGGTCACCGCGGAGGGACTGAACGTCGACGTGTGCACGCGCGGCGAGCTCGAAGTCGCCCTCGCGGCGGGCGTGGACCCCGCGCGCATCGGCTTCCACGGCAACAACAAGCTCATCGACGAGATCGAGCGCGCAGTGACCGTCGGCATCGGCACCATCATCATCGACAGCGCCATCGAAGTCGAACGGGTCGCCGCGGCCGCCGCCCGCTCGGGGACCGTGCAGCGGGTCCTCGTCCGCGTCAACAGTGGAGTGCACGCCGAGACGCACGACTTCCTCGCCACAGCGCACGAGGATCAGAAGTTCGGCATGCCCCCCGCGGATGCCGAAGCCGTCGTCGCACGCATCCGCGAACTGCCCGCATTGGAGTTCGCCGGGCTGCACTGCCACATCGGTTCGCAGATCTTCGGTGTGGCGGGTTTCCGCGAGTCGGCGGCTCGCGTGCTCGAACTGCACGAGCGGCTCCGCGCCGGCGGCGAGGTGCCAATGCTCAACCTCGGCGGCGGCTTCGGCATCGCGTACACCAGCGTCGACGACCCGACTCCGATCGCACAGCTCGCCGCGGAGATCGTGGACGCGGTCGCCACCGGCTGCGCCGACCGCGGCATCCCCGTCCCCGTACTCGCCTTCGAGCCGGGGCGCGCGATCGTCGGCACCGCCGGCGTCACCCTCTACGAGGTCGGCACCACGAAGCCCGTGCGCCTCGACTCCGGAGCGACACGCCTGTACGTGAGCGTCGACGGCGGCATGAGCGACAACGCGCGACCTGCCCTGTACGGCGCGCAGTACTCCGCGCGCATCGCGTCACGCACGAGCACCGCCGAGCCGGCCCTCGTGCGCGTCGTCGGGCGGCACTGCGAGTCCGGCGACATCGTCGTCGATCACGAATACCTCCCGGGCGATGTCGCGCCGGGTGATCTGCTGGCCGTCCCCGCGACGGGCGCGTACTGCGCCTCCCTCTCCAGCAACTACAACCACGTTCCCCGTCCCGCAGTCGTCGCGGTCAGCGGTGGCACCTCCCGCGTCATCGTGCGCGGCGAGACCATCGATGACCTCCTCGCAAGGGACGCCGGGATCAGCACGAATGAAGGAGCACGATGACCCAGCCTCAATCGAGCGATGAGTACCGGCGACTGAGGGTCGCGCTGCTTGGCGCCGGAGCCGTGGGCTCGCAGGTCGCCGGCCTGCTGCTGCGCCACGCCGACGAGCTCGCCGATCGCGCTGGTGCAGCGCTCGAACTCGCCGGCATCGCCGTGCGCGATGTGGACGCGCCGAGGGACGTCGACCTTCCGCGTGAGCTGTTCACGACCGACGCGGAGAGCCTCATCGTCGGCAGCGACATCGTCATCGAGCTCATGGGTGGGATCGAGCCGGCCCGCGAGAACCTGCTGCTCGCACTGAACTCCGGCGCGGACGTCGTCACCGCGAACAAGGCGCTGCTGGCCACGCACGGCACCGAGCTGTTCGAGGCGGCCGACCAGGTCGGAGCCTCGGTGTACTACGAGGCGGCCGCTGCCGGAGCGATCCCGATCATCCGTCCGCTGCGCGACTCGCTCGCCGGCGACCGCGTCGAGCGCATCATGGGCATCGTCAACGGCACGACGAACTACATCCTCGACCGGATGGACAGCGAAGGGGCCGACTTCGCAGAGGTCCTCGCCGACGCGCAGCGGCTCGGTTATGCCGAAGCCGATCCCACCGCGGATGTCGAGGGTTTCGACGCCGCCCAGAAGGCGGCGCTGCTCGCATCCCTCGCCTTCCACACCGCGGTTCCGCTCGACGCCGTGCACCGTGAGGGCATCAGCGAGATCACTCCCGCCATGATCGAAGAGGCACGCGCCGCCGGTTTCGTCATCAAACTCCTCGCCGTCTGCGAGCGGCTCGATGTGGACGGCGCGGAATCCATCTCCGTCCGCGTCTATCCCGCGCTGGTCTCGCGGACGCACCCGCTCGCCTCGGTGCACGCGGCCAACAACGCCGTCTTCGTCGAGGCCGAGGCCGCGGGTTCGCTCATGTTCTACGGCGCGGGCGCCGGTGGCATCCAGACGGCGTCCGCCGTTCTCGGCGATGTCGTCTCCGCGGCCCGCCGACACATCGCCGGCGGCGTCGGAGTGGGGGAGTCCACCAGGGCGAACCTCCCCATCGTCCCGATCGGCCACGTCATCACGCGCTACCAGATCACCCTCGAGGTGAACGACCAGCCCGGCGTGCTGGCGGCGGTCGCCGGTATCCTCTCCGACGGCGGCGTCTCCGTCGCGACCGTCGTCCAGACCGTCGAGGGCGACTCCACCGCCCGTCTCATCATCGGCACGCACCGCGCGGCAGAGCAGGCGCTCAGCGACACGGTCGAGCGACTCGCTGCCAGCGACGTCGTCGAGCGCGTCGTCTCGGTGCTCCGCGTGGAAGGCGAGTGATGGGCGAAGGCGTGGGCGGCGAGGGCCGCACCGTCCAGGTGCAGGTACCGGCGACGAGCGCGAACCTCGGCCCTGGCTTCGACACACTCGGACTCGCTCTCAGTGTCTATGACGAGCTGACGGTCACGGCTCTGGCGGAGGACCGCCTCGAGATCGAGATCACGGGTTCCGGCGCATCCGAGATCGCCCGCGACGAGTCGAACCTCGTCGTTCGCTCGATCGAGCACGTGTATGCGGATGCCGGTCGCGAGATGCCCGGCCTGCGCATCATCGCGAACAACGGTGTCCCGCACGGCCGGGGACTCGGCTCCTCCGGTGCGGCCGTCACCGCCGGTGTCCTCGCCGCGAAGGGTCTCCTGGCGGGGGAGGTCGAGTTCTCGGACGCCGACCTGCTGCGCCTGGCCACGGAGCTCGAGGGGCACCCGGACAACGTCGCCCCCGCGCTGTTCGGCGGACTCACCATCGCATGGACCGGCGAGAACGGTCCTCAGCACAAGAAGCTGCTCGTCCACCGCGGTGTCGCCCCGCTCGTGCTCGTACCGGAGCGCACGATGTCCACGACGCTGGCGCGTTCCCTGCAGCCGCCGCAGGTCTCGCGCGAGGACGCGGTCTTCAACGTCTCGCGGACCGCGCTGCTGATCGCGGCGCTCATGCAGAGCCCCGAGCTGCTGCTCGACGCCACGGCCGACCGTCTGCATCAGGATTATCGCGCCGAGGCGATGCCGGAGACCCACGCCCTCGTCCAGACGCTCCGTGCGGCCGGGTTCGCCGCCGTCGTCTCCGGGGCAGGGCCCAGCGTGCTCGTGCTCGCCGACGGGCCGGGCGGACGCCAGCTGGCCAAGGATCTCGCCGATTCCGTGACGGACACTCCGTGGGACGGGCTCATGCTGGCCGTCGACGTACGTGGTGGTACAGTTAGGGAACGAGCGGAGGGCTCCACGGGAATTTCGTGAATCTGGCCCCCATCGCAATTCTGCGAGATCCGCACGCAAACCCCCAGGACTGATTTCACCGTCTTGGCCGGCGGGCGCCGAGCGTCTGCCCGTGCGATCGCGCGCAGCACCCGTTGTGCGCGAGACATGCTCATTTCCCACGACATATAAGGGAGTACTCGTGGAGAATTTCTCCGAGACCCAGAACGATCAGGCCGCACCCGCAACGGAGTCTTCCGCCGCGGAGGCCCCCGCCGCCGAGACGGCGGCCCCGCGCAAGCGCGCTCCGCGCCGCGCGACCACCGCCACGGCGGCAGCCAAGGCGGCGCAGGCCGCAGAGGCCGCCCCGGATGCCGCGCCGGCATCGACTCCGGATGCGCCCGCCGCAGCGGACGAGGCACCGAAGGCCAAGGCGCCGCGTCGCAGCCGCGCGAAGAAGGCGGACGCCGAGGCGACGCCCGCCGAGACGGCACCCGCCGAGGCAGCAGCCCCGGCGGCGACGGAGAGCGCGGCGTCCGACGCCGCTCAGGCCGACTCCGCAGCACCGGCCGAGGCCGCGCCGAAGACCTCGGGTCGCGGCCGCCGCACCAAGAAGACCGACGCGGCCGCCGACACCTCATCAGAAGGTGCGGCACCGGCAGCCGACGCCGCACCCGCCGAGACCGCACCCGCCGAGACCGCACAGAACGACTCTGCGCAGGGTGATGCGAAGACGGACAACGCCGACGCCCCAGCGCAGGCCGAGAAGCCGGCCAAGGGCAAGGGCAAGGGACAGAAGTCCAAGGGCCAGTCCGATAAGGCCGACAAGGACTCGTCCGACAACGGTCAGAACGACAAGGGTCAGAACGAGCGCAACGGCTCCGACAAGGGCCAGAACGAGCGCTCCTCGTCCGATTCGGACAACTCCGAGGACGGCGAGGAGTCGTCCGGCCGCAGCCGCAGCCGTAACCGCAGCCGCAACCGCGGCCGCAACAAGGACCAGAACGGTCAGGACGCGCAGCAGTCCGGACCGTCCGATGACGAGTCGGGCAACGGCCGCGGCCGCCAGCGCAATAAGCGCCGCGGTGGCGGAGTCTCCGACGAGTTCGACACCGAGATCGGCGAGGACGACGTCCTCATCCCGATCGCCGGAATCCTCGACGTCCTCGACAACTACGCGTTCGTCCGTACGACCGGATACCTCGCCGGAGCCAGCGACGTGTACGTCTCGCTCGGCCAGGTGAAGAAGTACAACCTGCGCAAGGGTGACGCGATCGTCGGCGCCATCAAGCAGCCCCGCGAGGGCGAGCAGCAGGGGCGTCAGAAGTACAACGCACTCGTCAAGGTCGACTCGATCAACGGTCTGTCCGTCGACGATGCCGCGACCCGCGTCGAGTTCGGCAAGCTGACCCCGCTGTACCCGCAGGAGCGTCTGCGTCTGGAGACCGCTCCCGAGAAGCTCACCCAGCGCATCATCGACCTCGTCGCCCCGATCGGCAAGGGTCAGCGCGGACTGATCGTCGCTCCGCCCAAGGCCGGCAAGACCATCGTCCTGCAGCAGATCGCGAACGCGATCGCGCAGAACAACCCTGAGGTGCACCTCATGGTCGTGCTCGTCGACGAGCGCCCCGAAGAGGTCACCGACATGGAGCGCACCGTCAAGGGCGAGGTCATCGCCTCGACCTTCGACCGTCCGGCGGAGGACCACACGACCGTCGCCGAACTCGCCATCGAGCGCGCCAAGCGCCTGGTCGAGCTCGGTCGCGACGTCGTCGTCCTGCTCGACTCGATCACCCGCCTCGGCCGCGCGTACAACATCGCGACCCCGACGTCGGGCCGCGTGCTCACCGGTGGCGTCGACGCTGCGGCGCTCTACCCGCCCAAGCGCTTCTTCGGCGCAGCGCGCAACATCGAGAACGGCGGCTCGCTGACGATCCTCGCCACCGCACTCGTGGAGACCGGATCCAAGATGGACGAGGTCATCTTCGAGGAGTTCAAGGGCACCGGCAACAGCGAGCTGCGTCTGTCGCGCTCGCTCGCCGACAAGCGCATCTTCCCGGCTGTCGACGTCAATGCGTCGTCGACGCGTCGCGAGGAGATGCTGCTGTCCTCCGACGAGGTGAAGATCACGTGGAAGCTGCGCCGCGCCCTCGCCGGTCTCGACCAGCAGCAGGCCCTCGAGGTCGTGCTCGGCAAGCTCAAGGAGACGCAGTCGAACGTCGAGTTCCTCGTGCAGATGCAGAAGTCCATGCCTGCTCCCGTCGGCGGTGGCCACAGCCACGGTCACGAGAACAGCATCCGCTGATCTGACCGGAGCCAGCGTGTTCGAGTCCGTCCAGGCGCTCATCGACGAACACCGCCGGGTGCAGGAGGAACTCTCCGACCCGGCGGTGCACGCCGACGCCGCCCGCGCGAAGCGGGTGAACCGGCGCTACGCCGAGCTGAGCAGGATCGTCGCCGCACACGATGCGTGGGTCGCGGCATCCGACGACCTCGACGCGGCGCGCGAGCTCGCCAAGGACGATGAGGCGTTCGCCGAGGAGATCCCCTCGTTGGAGGAGAACCTCGCGCAGACGCAGGAGAAGCTCCGGCGCCTGTTGATCCCGCGCGATCCCGATGACGCCCGCGACGTGATCATGGAGATCAAGGCGGGGGAGGGCGGCGCGGAATCCGCGCTGTTCGCTGCGGACCTGCTGCGCATGTACATGCAGTACGCCGCGCACAAGGGATGGAAGACCGAGCTCCTCGAGCGCAACGAGTCCGATCTCGGCGGCTACAAGGACGTCCAGATCGCGATCAAGGGCAACTCGTCCGATCCGGCCCAGGGCGTGTGGGCCCACCTGAAGTACGAGGGCGGCGTCCACCGCGTCCAGCGTGTTCCCGCCACCGAGTCGCAGGGGCGCATCCACACCTCGACCACCGGCGTCCTCGTGTTCCCCGAGGTCGATGAGCCCGAAGAACTGCACATCGATCCGAACGACCTGAAGATCGACGTCTACCGGTCGTCCGGCCCCGGCGGACAGTCGGTCAACACGACGGACTCCGCAGTGCGCATCACGCACGTGCCCACCGGGATCGTCGTGTCGATGCAGAACGAGAAGTCGCAACTGCAGAACCGTGAGGCGGGGATGCGCGTGCTGCGCGCCCGACTGCTGGCGAAGCAGCAGGAGGAGCTGGATGCCGCGGCATCCGACGCCCGTCGATCGCAGATCCGCGGGATGGACCGCTCCGAGCGCATCCGCACGTACAACTTCCCGGAGAACCGGATCGCCGACCACCGAACGGGATTCAAGGCGTACAACCTCGACCAGGTCATGGACGGCGCCCTCGACCCCCTCATCGAATCCGCGATCGTCGCGGATGAGGAGGCGCGCCTGGCCGCCGTCGGTCAGGACTCCTGACACCGCGCGCTTCGCGCTCGCGCCCGCGCCCGACCGATCAGATCGAGTAGTCGGATGCGAGGCGCAGGTCGCTGAAGTCGTCGTGCTCCCGCCGCGTGCGCGAATGCGCCGGTACGCCGGTGAGGACGCTGTTGGCCGGGGCGTCCTTCGTCACCACGGCTCCGGCGCCGACCACAGTGTCCGGCCCGACAGTGATGGGGCCGATGATTTTCGCCCCGGCGCCGACGACGACCCCGTCGGCAAGCGTCGGGTGCCGTTTGCCCGTCGCGTCGCTTGTCCGACCTCCCAGCGTGACCCCGTGGTACAGCAGCACATCGTCGCCGATCTCGGCGGTCTCGCCGATGACGACGCCGCTGCCGTGATCGATGAAGAACCGCCGGCCGATCCGCGCTCCGGGATGGATCTCGATGCCGGTGAGGGTGCGGGCGAGCTGCGAGTTCGCCCTGGCGAGGAACCGCAGGTTGCGGCGCCACAGGGCATGCGAGACACGGTGCGCCCAGATCGCGTGCAGGCCGGGGTAGAGGAGCGCGACCTCCAGACCGTTGCGCGCAGCAGGGTCACGTCGGCGCGCGGCAGTGATGTCCTCGCGAATCCGAGCGATCATGCCGAGCCCGTCGTCATCAGCGCGCCGATGGCGGCTCAACCCTCGCGGAGGTCTTCGAACAGCGCGGTGGAGATGTAACGCTCACCGGTGTCGGGCATCACCACGACGATGGTCTTCCCGGCGTTCTCCGGGCGCGCCGCGACCTTGAGGGCCGCAGACAGCGCAGCACCGGAGGACATGCCGACCAGCAGCCCCTCCTTCGCGGCGAGCTCGCGTGCCAGACGCAGCGATTCGTCGAACTCGGCGGTGATGACTTCGTCGAGCACGTCCTGGTCGAGGACACCGGGGACGAAGTTCGGGCCGATGCCCTGGATCTTGTGCGGGCCGGGGTGACCCTCGGTGAGAACGGGGGAGTCCTTGGGCTCGACCGCGATCACCTTTACGTCGGGCTTGGCGGCCTTCAGTGCCTGGCCGGTTCCCGTCACGGTTCCGCCGGTGCCGACGCCGGCGATGAAGATGTCGACGTCTCCGTCGGTGTCGCGGAGGATCTCCTGCGCCGTGGTCTCGCGGTGGATCTGCGGGTTGGCGGCGTTCTCGAACTGCCGGATCCAGACGGCCCCGGGCGTCTCGGAGACGATCCGCTTGGTCTCCTCGATGGCACCGCTCATGCCCTTGGTCGGGTCGGTCAGGACGATCTCCGCGCCGAACGCCTTGAGCAGCACCCTGCGCTCCTTCGACATCGAAGCGGGCATCGTGAGGATGACCTTGTACCCGCGCGCCGCGCCCACCATCGCCAGGGCGATGCCGGTGTTGCCGCTCGTCGACTCGACGATCGTCCCGCCGGGGGAGAGCTCGCCCGACGCCTCGGCCGCGTTGATCATCGCGATGCCGATGCGGTCCTTCACGCTCGACGCCGGGTTGTAATACTCGAGCTTGGCGAGCACCGTCGCCCCGAGCCCTTCGGTGACGCGATTCAGGCGCACAAGGGGGGTGTTGCCGAAAGCAGTGGTGATGTCTTCGTGGATGCCGGACATGTCTGGCCTTTCGTACGCGGAACGGTGCCCTTCCAGCCTATGCGAGCGAATGCGTCGCCGGCGCATTGTGACGCCCCCGCATCTGACGACGTACGCTCGAAGGATGCCCGAACCCACCATCGCCGCCGCCGTCAGAGCGGGCGCAGAACGCCTCGCCGCCGCCGGCGTGCCCGACCCGCTCGTCGATGCGGAACTGCTCGCCGGTCATGTGCGGGGACTGCGGCGCGGAGAGGTGCAGGCGGCGATCATCCGCGGAGACGGATGGAGTGCGCAGGACGCGAAGGCACTCGATGGACTCATCGCCCGTCGAGCCGCACGCGAGCCGCTGCAACACCTGACCGGTCGTGCCCCGTTCCGGCACCTCGAGCTCGCCGTCGGCCCTGGCGTCTTCGTCCCCCGGCCCGAGACCGAGACGGTCGCGCAGTTCGCGATCGACGCACTGCTGACCGACGCGTCCCCCACGCCCGTCGGCGTCGACCTCTGCACCGGCAGCGGCGCCATCGCACTGGCGATGGCCACGGAAGTGCCTCACTCTCGTGTCTTCGCCGTCGAGCTCTCGCCCGACGCCTACGCGTGGGCGGAGCGGAACACGGCATCCGCCGAGAACCTCACGCTCGTCCACGGGGATCTGGCCGACACGCTCGTGGAACTCGACGGCACGGCCTCGGTGGTCATCTCGAATCCGCCCTACGTGCCGGACGACGCCGTCCCCAGGGACCCCGAGGTGCGGCTGCACGATCCCGCCATGGCGCTGTACGGCGGACCGGACGGCCTCGACGTCGTCCGCACGCTGAGTTCCCGCGCGCTGCGGCTGCTGCGGTCCGGCGGTCTGCTCGTCATCGAGCACGGCGAGCTGCAGGGCGAGGCGATCCGCGCACTGCTGACCGCGGACGGCTGGCGTGCGGCGACGACCCACCAGGACCTCACCCGCCGCGACAGGGCGACGACCGCGCTGAAGCCCTGAGCTCGTTGCCCGTAGACTGTAGGGGACATGTCCACTCTCTTCGACTGCGGCGACGAGGCTCAGCTGCTCGCCGGAATGCGTCACGCCCGTCAGGCGATCGCACGCGGCGAGCTCATCGTCCTCCCCACCGACACCGTCTACGGGGTCGCCGCTGACGCGTTCACGCCCGCGGCAGTGCAGCGGCTCCTCGAGGCGAAGGGAAGGGGCCGCAATCAGCCGCCTCCTGTCCTCGTCGCCGGCCAGTCGGCGTTGCAGGCGCTGGTGGAAGAGGTCCCCGAACCCGTGCAGCGACTCGTCGACGCCTTCTGGCCCGGCGGGCTCACCATCGTCCTGCCCGCTCAACCGTCCCTGTCGTGGGACCTCGGCGACACCCTCGGCACGGTGGCCGTGCGCATGCCGGATCAGCGCGTCGCTCTCGAGCTTCTCGAGGAGACAGGACCGCTCGCCGTCTCCAGCGCGAATCTCACCGGACGCGACGCCGCCGTCACGGCGGAAGGCGCCCAGAACATGCTGGGGGACAGCGTCGCGGTCTATCTCGACGGCGGCCCGAGCCGCACGGGTGTCGCCTCGACGATCATCGACGCGACGTCGCTCGTGCGCCGCGGCGCGGATGCCGCGCAGGAGCCGCGCGTCCGAGTGCTGCGCGAAGGCGCGATCTCGTGGGAGCGGCTGCATGACATCCTCGGCGATCTGCTCGAGGAGCAGGAAGGGCCGAAGGACTCGGCGGACGGGGCGGCGTGAAGCAGTACGTCTTCACGATCATCCTCACGGCGACGATCACGTTCGTCATGTCGTGGGCGGTCTGGCAGCTGAGCCTGCGGTTCAAGCTCTACCCCGGCATCCGGGAACGCGATGTCCACACGACCCCGACGCCGCGGCTCGGGGGAGTGGCGATGTTCCTCGGCATCGCAGCGGCGATCGGTGTCTCAGCCGCCAACCCGTTCTTCAGCATCATGTGGGTCCCGCCGCAGACGATGTGGGCGGTGCTGGGCGCAGCGCTCCTCATCGCCGTCATCGGAGTCATCGACGACCTGTGGGATCTGGACTGGATGATCAAGCTCGGCGCGCAGTTCCTCGCCGCGGGCATCATCACTGTGGTGGGCGGCCTGCAGATCCTCGCCCTGCCGCTGGGCGACATGATCATCTTCTCGAGCTGGTTGAGCATCGCCGTGACGATGTTCGCGATCGTCGTCGTCATGAACGCGGTGAACTTCATCGACGGCCTCGACGGCCTCGTCGCCGGCGTGTGCCTCATCGCCAACGGGGTGTTCTTCGCGTACTCGTACATCCTCACCAGGGACACCGGGGCCAGCAGCTACTTCAACCTGGCATCCTTCCTCGCCGCCGTCGCCATCGGCGCCTGTCTGGGGTTCCTGCCGTTGAACTGGAGCCCCGCCAAGCTCTTCATGGGCGACTCGGGTGCGCTCGTGATGGGCCTGCTGATGGCCACAGCCGCGATCTCGCTCACCGGACAGATGTCGTCCGCAGCCATGGACCCGCAGGAGTTCGGTCGCTCGCAGCTCCTCGGTGCGTTCATCCCGATCCTGCTGCCGCTCGTGGTCGTGATGCTGCCGTTGTTGGACTTCGGCCTCGCGGTGTTCCGACGCATGCGCGCCGGACGCTCGCCCTTCGCTCCGGATCGCAAACACCTGCACCACCGGATGCTCGACCTCGGCCACCGCGATCGCGATGCCGTCATCATCTTCTACGCCTGGACCGCGATCATCTCGCTCGCCGTGCTGCTCATGTACCTCGGATCCAGGGAGGACTGGCCCGGTCAGTACCTCCCCGGCGTGATCTTCGGGGTCATCGGCGCCGCCGCCTGCCTGACCGTGACCCTCCTTCCCTCGCGCCACAGAGCCGTCGCGACACCGACAGCTCCCGACGAGCCCACCGAGCCGCACCCATCCCTGGAGACCCGATGAGCGACACACAAGACAGACCAGCCACTCCCGCCATCAACGCGGTGCTCCGCACCGTGCTGGTGTGGACCGGCATCGCCGCTGCGGCACTGATCGTGCTGGGCGGGGGCATCGGCTACCTCGTCGCCGGCGCGGAAGGACTGTGGAGCGGTCTGGCCGGCGTCGGCCTCGCGATCGTGTTCCTCGCGCTCACCCCGGTGAGCGTGCTGATCGCCAACCGCTGGTACGGCAAGGAGATGTTCGCGACGGTGTTCTTCGGCATCGTCATGGGGGGATGGCTGCTCAAGCTCGTCATCTTCATCGTCGCGATCGTCATCCTGCGCGGGCAGAGCTGGGTCGTCCCCGAGGTGATATTCCTCTCCCTCGTCGCGGGGATCGTGGTCAGCCTCGCCATCGATGCGATCGCGTTCAGCCGACTCCGCGTCCCGCACGTCTCCGACGTCGTCCTGCCGTCGAGGAATCCGGAGGACGATCCGGATTCGTGACCCTGAAAAAATCTTGATAGTCTGAGTGAGGATTCGCTGGAACGGCCCCTGAGCCGCGCAACATGCAGATGTCCAGCTAGAACCCCTCACCGAATCTTCGCGTCGATCCTGGTCGATGCCCAGAAGCTGGAGCAACGTTGACTCACGCCGCGAGCCTCCTCGTCCGATTCGCAACGGATGAATTCCACCCACCGTCCATCGCGGAGTTCTTCCCGGAGATCCTCTTCAGCATCGGCCCGCTGTCGGTGCACCGCATCCACCTGGTGCAGTTCCTCGCGACTCTGGTCGTCGTGCTCATCCTGTGGTTGGGCACCCGCCGCCTGAAGCTGATCCCCGGTCGCGGGCAGGCACTGCTCGAGATGGGCTTCGATCTCGTCCGTGTGAACATCGCGCACGACATGATCGGCAAGAAGGACGGCGACCGGTTCCTGCCGCTGCTGACCACGATCTTCTTCATGGTCCTGTTCTTCAACATCACGGGTGTCATCCCGTTCCTGAACATCGCGGGAACGAGCATCATCGCCGTGCCTCTGATGCTGGCGGTCATCTCCTACGTCACCTTCATCTACGCCGGTGTGCGCAAGAGCCCGTGGGGCTTCATCCGCAACTCGCTGTTCCCTCCCGGCGTCCCGCCGGCGCTGTACATCATCGTCGCGCCGCTCGAGTTCATCTCGACCTTCATCGTTCGTCCTGTCACGCTCACGCTCCGACTGCTGATGAACATGATGGTCGGCCACCTGATGCTGGTGCTGTTCTTCGCAGCGACCCAGTTCTTCATCTTCTCGTTGGGCGGTTTCTGGACGGTCCTCGGTGCGGGCACGCTCGCATTCGGGTTCGCCTTCACCGCCTTCGAGATCCTGGTGGCCTTCCTCCAGGCGTACGTCTTCACCATCCTCACCGCGGTCTACATCCAGCTTGCAGTCGCGGACGAACACTAAGCGGAGCGCTTCGGCTCTCCAACAATGAAAGGAAGATCCAGTGGATCCCATCTCTGTTCTCGCCCAGATCAACGTTGACATCAGCGGCTCGATCGCCAACGTCGGCTACGGCCTCGCGGCCATCGGCCCGGCCATCGGTGTGGGTATCGTCGTCGGCAAGACGATCGAGGGCATCGCTCGTCAGCCTGAGCTGTCCGGCAAGCTCCAGGGCACCATGTGGATCGGTATCGCCTTCACCGAGGCTCTCGCCTTCGTCGGTATCGGCGTCGCGTTCCTCTTCGGCTACTGATCCCTCCCACCACACGTAAGGAGACAGGATGCTGAACGCTCTTGTCACGCTCGCAGCCGAGGAGGCGGAGCACAACCCGCTTCTGCCGGCGACGTACGACATCGTCTGGTCTGCGGTCTGCTTCGTCATCATCCTGCTCGTGGCGTGGAAGGTCGCGCTCCCGAACGTGGCGAAGATGCTCGACGAGCGGTCCGCCGCCATCGAGGGCAACATCGCCAAGGCCGACGAGGCGCAGAAGCAGGCGGAGGCGGCTCTCGAGGAGTACACCCGTCAGCTCGCCGAGGCGCGCACCGAGGCCGGTGAGATCCGCGAGGCCGCCCGTGAGGACGGCAAGAAGATCATCGCCGAGGCCAAGGAGACCGCCACGGCCGAAGCCGCTCGCGTCACCGCTGCAGCCCAGACCCAGATCGAGGCCGAGCGTCAGTCGACGCTCGTCGCCCTCCGGTCCGAGGTCGGCACGCTCGCGATCGACCTCGCCGGTGGCGTGGTCGGTGAGACGCTGTCGGATGACGCTCGCGCCACTGCTGTGGTCGACCGCTTCCTCGCGGACCTCGAGGCAGCAGAAAAGGCGGCCAAGTAATGGGCAGCGCGACCACTCAGGCACTCGCGGCATCGACGGCGGCCCTCGCACAGGCGAAGGACGTCACCCTCGACACGGCCGGTGAGCTGTTCACCGTGGCGCGTCTGGTGGGCGAGTCCGGGCAGCTGAGCGGCGCGCTGGCTGACCCCTCGGCTCCGGTGGAGCTGCGGGAGAAGGTCGTCTCGACGGTGTTCGCCGGCATGTCCTCGGCCACGAGGGACGTCGTCGCAGCCGCTGTCGCACAGCGCTGGTCGGATGCCGACGGCCTGGTCGCCGGCATCGAAGAGCTGGCCATCCGCGCCGCAGCGATCGCCGAACCGTCGACGGACATCGAAGGCGAGCTGTTCTCGTTCCTCCGTGTCATCGCCGCCAACGCCGACCTCGAGCTCGCGCTCGGCGGTCGCCTCGGCGACGACGACGCGAAGGGCTCCCTCGTCGAGAAGCTCATCGGTGGCACGGCCAGCGCGGCGACGGTGCTCATCGTCGCGTCGCTGGTTCGCCAGCCGCGTGGCCGTCGCGTGCGTCAGCTGCTGAACCGGGCGATGAAGATCGTCTCGGCTCAGGGCGGACGCATCGTCGCCACGGTCCACACGGCATCCCCGCTGTCGCCCGCTCAGCGCACCCGCCTCGGCGACGCACTGGCAGCGCGCTACGACGGTCAGGTCTCGATCAACGAAGTGATCGACCCCACGGTCGTCGGAGGACTGCGCGTGCAGGTCGCCGATGACGTCATCGACGGCAGCATCTCCGCGCGGCTCGCCGATCTTCGACAGAAGCTCGCGGGCTAATACGACTTCGCGCGGGAAACCGCGCACCCAGATACAAAGGGAAGACAATGGCAGAACTTTCGATCAGCCCCGACGTCATCCGTGACGCGCTGAAGGACTTCGCCGCTGCATACGAGCCCACCGGCGCGGCAGCGACTGAAGTCGGCACCGTCGTGGATGCCGCAGACGGTATCGCCCACATCGAGGGGCTGCCGGGTGTCATGGCCAACGAGCTCCTCACGTTCGAGGGCGGCACGCAGGGCCTCGCCCTGAACCTCGACGAGCACGAGATCGGTACGGTCGTCCTCGGCGACTTCGCCGGTATCGAAGCCGGCCAGGAAGTCCGCCGCACGGGCGAGGTCCTCTCGGTCGCCGTCGGTGACGGGTACCTCGGTCGCGTCGTCGACCCGCTCGGCAACCCGATCGACGGACTCGGCGAGATCGCCACGGAAGGCCGTCGCGAGCTCGAGCTCCAGGCGCCCGGCGTCATGCAGCGCAAGAGCGTGCACGAGCCGATGCAGACCGGTATCAAGGCCATCGACGCCATGATCCCCGTCGGCCGCGGTCAGCGTCAGCTGATCATCGGTGACCGCCAGACCGGCAAGACGGCGATCGCGATCGACACAATCATCAACCAGAAGGCCAACTGGGAGTCGGGCGACGTCAACAAGCAGGTTCGCTGCATCTACGTCGCCATCGGCCAGAAGGGCTCCACGATCGCGTCCGTCAAGGGTGCGCTCGAGGACGCCGGTGCGATGGAGTACACGACCATCGTCGCCGCCCCGGCATCCGACCCCGCCGGCTTCAAGTACATCGCTCCCTACACCGGCTCCGCCATCGGGCAGCACTGGATGTACGGCGGCAAGCACGTCCTCATCATCTTCGATGACCTGTCGAAGCAGGCCGAGGCCTACCGTGCCGTCTCCCTCCTCCTCCGTCGCCCGCCGGGGCGCGAGGCGTACCCCGGTGATGTCTTCTACCTGCACTCCCGTCTGCTGGAGCGTTGCGCGAAGCTGTCCGACGAGCTGGGTGCCGGTTCGATGACGGGTCTTCCGATCATCGAGACCAAGGCGAACGACGTCTCGGCGTACATCCCGACCAACGTGATCTCGATCACGGACGGGCAGATCTTCCTGCAGTCCGACCTCTTCAACGCCAACCAGCGTCCTGCGGTCGACGTGGGTATCTCGGTCTCGCGAGTCGGTGGTGACGCTCAGGTCAAGTCGATCAAGAAGGTCTCCGGAACCTTGAAGCTCGAGCTCGCGCAGTACCGCTCGCTCGAGGCGTTCGCGATGTTCGCCAGCGACCTCGACGCCGCGTCGCGTCGTCAGCTCGACCGCGGTGCGCGACTGACTGAGCTGCTCAAGCAGCCGCAGTACTCGCCGTACCCGGTGGAGGACCAGGTCGTCTCGATCTGGGCCGGCACCAACGGAAAGCTCGACACCATCGAGGTCTCCGACGTGCTGCGCTTCGAGCGCGAGCTGCTCGATCACCTGCGTCGCAACACCACGGTGCTCGACACCCTGCGTGAGACGAACGTCCTCGACGACGCCACGGTCGCCGAGCTCGACAAGCAGGTCGATGCTTTCATCCTCGAGTTCCAGGGTGGCAAGGGCCAGTCCATCGGCGCCGTCGGCAACGAGGAGTACGCCGCGCAGGATGTGGACGACGTCAACCAGGAGAAGATCGTCAAGGGTCGTCGCGCGTAATCGCGTGAGGTACTGAACCATGGGCGCTCAACTCCGGGTCTACAAGCAGAAGATCTCTTCTGCTCAGACGACCAAGAAGATCACGAAGGCGATGGAGCTCATCGCGGCTTCGCGCATTCAGAAGGCGATGGCGCGCGTGCGCGCGTCGTCGCCCTTCGCGCGGGCCGTGACGCAGGCTGTGTCCGCCGTCGCGACGTACTCGAACGTCGATCACCCCCTCACCCGTGAACCGGAGACGATCCGACGGTCCGCCGTCGTCATCTTCTCGTCGGACCGCGGCCTCGCCGGTGCCTTCAACTCGCAGATCCTCCGCGAGGCGATGGAACTGGGAGAGCTGATCCGTTCCCAGGGCAGCGAACCGGTGTACTACCTCGTCGGCCGCAAGGCCGTCGGGTACTTCCAGTTCCGCGGCATCGCCGCCGCTGCCGAGTGGACCGGCGACACCGACACACCGCACTTCAAGACCGCAGAGGAGATCTCGGCCACGCTGCTCGAGGCCTTCAACCGCGGTGGCGCAGACGGCGGTGTGGATGAGCTTCACCTCGTCTACAACCGGTTCGTCAGCATGATGACGCAGTCTCCTGAGACGGTGCGCCTGCTGCCGCTCGAGATCGTCGAGAGCGAGGCATCCCCGGAGCCCTCCGGTGCTGTCTACCCGCTCTACGAGTTCGAGCCGGATGCGGAGACCGTCCTCGACGCGATCCTGCCGGTGTACATCCAGAGCCGGGTCTTCAACGCGCTGCTGCAGTCGTCGGCCGCGAAGCAGGCCGCGACGCAGAAGGCGATGAAGTCCGCTAGCGACAACGCCGACAAGCTCATCACCGATTACACCCGTCTGCGCAACAACGCGCGTCAGGCGGAGATCACGCAGCAGATCGCTGAGATCGTCGGCGGCGCCGACGCCCTCTCGTCGAGCAAATAGACCATCAAGAAAGAGACGAAGATATGACCCCCACCGCCACAGCTGAGGCTGGGACCGCGGTCGTCGGGCGCGTCGCACGCGTCACGGGCCCGGTCGTCGACATCGAGTTCCCGCACGACTCGATCCCCGAAATCTACAACGCCCTGAAGACCACGATCGTCATCGGCGAGGAGTCGACCGAGATCACGCTCGAGGTCGCGCAGCACCTCGGCGACGACCTCGTGCGTGCCATCTCGCTGAAGCCGACCGACGGCATGGTCCGCGGGCAGGAAGTCCGCGACACCGGCGAGGCCATCTCGGTCCCCGTCGGCGACGTCACCAAGGGCAAGGTTTTCAACGTCATCGGTGAGGTCCTCAACGCCGAGCCCGGCGAGCAGATCGAGATCACCGAGCGCTGGCCCATCCACCGCTCGGCTCCGAGCTTCGACCAGCTCGAGTCCAAGACGCAGATGTTCGAGACGGGCATCAAATCGATCGACCTTCTCACCCCGTACGTGCTGGGTGGAAAGATCGGTCTGTTCGGTGGTGCCGGCGTCGGCAAGACCGTCCTCATCCAGGAGATGATCCAGCGCGTCGCCCAGGACCACGGTGGTGTGTCCGTGTTCGCCGGTGTCGGCGAGCGCACCCGTGAGGGCAACGACCTCATCGCCGAGATGGAGGAGGCGGGCGTCTTCGACAAGACCGCCCTCGTCTTCGGCCAGATGGACGAGCCGCCGGGGACGCGTCTTCGCGTCGCCCTTTCTGCTCTGACCATGGCGGAGTACTTCCGCGATGTGCAGAAGCAGGACGTGCTGCTGTTCATCGACAACATCTTCCGCTTCACGCAGGCGGGTTCCGAGGTGTCGACGCTGCTGGGCCGCATGCCCTCTGCCGTGGGTTACCAGCCGAACCTCGCCGACGAGATGGGTGTGCTCCAGGAGCGCATCACGTCGACGCGCGGTCACTCGATCACCTCGCTGCAGGCGATCTACGTCCCCGCTGACGACTACACCGACCCGGCACCGGCCACGACCTTCGCGCACCTCGACGCGACGACCGAGCTCAGCCGTGAGATCGCGTCGAAGGGCCTGTATCCGGCCATCGACCCGCTGACCTCGACGTCGCGCATCATGGACCCCCGCTACTTGGGCGAGGACCACTACCGCGTCGCGACGACGGTCAAGCAGATCCTCCAGAAGAACAAGGAGCTGCAGGAGATCATCGCGATCCTCGGTGTCGACGAGCTCTCGGAAGAGGACAAGATCGTCGTGTCGCGTGCACGTCGCATCCAGCAGTTCCTCTCGCAGAACACCTACATGGCCAAGAAGTTCACGAGTGTCGAGGGCTCGACCGTTCCGCTCAAGGAGACGATCGAGTCGTTCGACGCCATCGCCAAGGGCGACTTCGACCACGTGGCCGAGCAGGCCTTCTTCAACGTCGGTGGCATCTCCGACGTCGAAGAGAAGTGGGCGCAGATCCAGAAGGAGAACGGCTGATCATGGCACTGCAGGTCAGCCTCGTCTCCGCGGACGCGGAGGTCTGGACGGGGGAGGCGACGCTCGTCGTCGCCAAGACCGTCGAGGGCGAGATCGGCATCATGTCCGGCCACGAGCCGATCCTCGCGATCCTCGCGGAGGGTCAGGTCCGCATCACGCAGGCGGACGGCACAAAGGTGCTCGCCAATGCACAGGACGGTTTCCTCTCCATGGAGGGAAGCCAGCTGACCATCGTGGCAGGTAACGCGGCGCTCATCGCCTGATTCATCATCATCACGGACGCGTCCGCCCGTCGCCCCTCGGCGTCGGAGCGGGCGCGTTCGAGTCTGTACGGGGACGCGCATGAAACTCCTCCTCCCTCCCTCCGAGACCAAACGCCCGGGTGGCGACGGCGCGCCGCTGGATCTCGCTGCGCTGTCACTGTCGGCTCTCACGCCGCAGCGCGACGAGGCGATCAACGCGCTCGTGGCGTTGGCGGAGGACCCCGCGCGTGCACAGCGCATCCTCAAGCTGAGCGAACGCCAGGTGGGCGAGATCGATCACAATCGCGCGTTGCGCAGTTCGCCGACGATGCCCGCGGTCGACAGGTACACGGGCGTCCTCTACGACGCGCTGGATGCCGCGTCGCTGTCCCCGGCGTCCAGGGAGTGGCTCGGCGCGCACGCGTGGGTGCACGCCGCGCCGTTCGGTCCTGTCGGCGCACTGGACGCGATCCCCGCCTACCGGTTGGCGGCGGGGACATCGTTGCCGGGTATCGCGCCCTTGAAACGGCACTGGTCGGTTGCCGTGCGCAGTGCGGTCGAGGACGAGGCACCCGCTTTCATCCTGGATCTGCGCAGCGAGGCCTACGTGGGACTGGGGCCGCTTCCGGATTCCGTGCCCTCCGCGTACGTCAGGGTCGTCACAGAGCAGGGACGCGCCCTGAACCACTTCAACAAGAAGGCCAAGGGAACGCTGACGCGCGCCCTCGCAGAGGACCGTCCGCCGATCAGTACGCTGACCGATCTTCTGCAGTGGGCGCACTCCCGTGACATCGTGCTCCGTGCGGGGGGCGACACGCGGGAAGTCGAGCTGGTCGTCCCGTCCTGAGCCCTCGCCCGCGTGTCTGTTGCACGCGATCCCAGTAACGATAATGTGTTTCACGCGATGCGGAATGCGTCGCTCACTCCATGGAGGGGCAAATGGACTCTTATTATTACGACAGCGGTGCCGCGGCCGTATTCGGCATCGCGATCCTCTTCAGCATCATCTTCGCGATCGCCGGATATGTGCTGACGGCGCTGTTCCTGATGAAGATCTTCGAGAAGGCGGGCGTGCAGGGCAAGTGGCGCGCCTGGATCCCGGTGTACAACAGCATGATCTTCCTCAAGCTGGGTGACCTCAGCCCGTGGCTGATGCTGTACGCCATCGGTGCGTCCGTCCTCCTCGGCTGGATCCCCTTCATCGGACAGCTCGTCTGGATCGCCGCTGCCGTGCTCATGGTCCTCGCGGCCTACCGCGTCGGTCAGAAGCTGCAGAAGGAGGGCGCATGGGTCGTCCTCTACATCTTCCTGTCGATCGTCTGGCTCGGCATCATGGCATTCGACAAGTCGCGCTGGAACCCGCAGATCGCCCCGGCGCCGTGGGCGGGCAACGCATTCTTCGGCGACCGCACCGTCTGGGACGGCATCCCGGTCCAGCCCTCGGCAGCACAGGCACCCGGCGCTGCCCCCGGTTACGGCGCGCCGCAGGGGTACCAGGCTCCGCCGCAGGGGTACCAGCCCCCTCAGGGCTACCAGGCACCCGGCTACCAGACACCCGGTTATCAGCCCCCGGCCGGCGCTCCGCAGCAGGCACCGGGACAGCAGCCGCCTTCGGCTCCGGTGACACCGCCGGCACCGCCCGCGGCTCCGGCGACGCCCCCGGCCGCACCCACTGCGCCGCCCGCTCCGCCGACGGCGCCTCCCGCGCCGCCGACGACCCCGCCGCCTGCCGCTCCGCCGGCACCGCCGGCAGCGCCGAACGATCCGAATCAGCCTCCGGCATGATTTCTGACGAAGGGCCCTCGAGGAATCGAGGGTCCTTCGTCATCTGCACGCTGAGGCTCCGATAACGTAGGGGGTATGGCTCAAGACGCCGAACCCACCCCGGAGGCCGCCCCTTTGTCCGAGACGACGACGCACACGCATCGCGTGGCCGTTTCCGACGCCGATGAGATCGTGCTGACGTGGGCGGGTGTGACCGACACCGGCCGCCGCCGCGACAACAATCAGGATGCCTTCCTCGCGGAGTTCCCCCTTTTCGTCGTCGCCGACGGAATGGGCGGACACGCGGGCGGAGAGATCGCCAGCCAGAGCACGATCGCGCGGCTCAAGCACGTCGTCGATTCCGGCTCGGTGACGACGGATGCCATCGAGGCAGCCCTGCAGCACGTCATCGAGGACATCGCCTCGCATCCTGACACGACGGACGAGGGAACGGGCACCACCCTCACGGGAGTGTTCTTCGACATCGTCGACGGCGTCCCGCGCTGGGTCTCCATGAACATCGGGGACTCCCGGGTGTATCTGCTGCGCGACCAACGACTGGTGCAGGTGACCACGGACCACTCCGTCGTGCAGGAGCTCATCAGCTCCGGTCGGCTGAGTCCCGAAGAGGCGGACGGGCATCCGTACAGCAACGTCATCACGCGTGCCGTCGGCGCCAGCGAGCTCGCCGCTCCCGACTACCTCGGCATCGAGGTGCTAGATGGGGACCGCTTCGTCATCTGCTCCGACGGGCTCACCAAGGAGCTCACGGACTACGGCATCCAGCATTTCCTCCGTGAGCACGACGATCCGGCTGTCGCCGTCGACGCCATGCTCGCCGCCGCGTTGGAGAACGGCGGTCGTGACAACGTGACGCTCATCGTCGTCAAGATCGAGCGCACCGGCCACGACGACGATGCGGACGCGGAGACCTCCCGCATCGAGACGGTCGACGACGACGCCACCGCCGACTCCCCATCCACATCGGATCCAGAGGACCGATAGGCTTTCCGCCTGTGGAGAACGGGCGTATCTGACGATCCATCGCCTGCACTGGGGGGATGGACGCAGAATCCCTGACCCTTCCTGCTGCCGTCGAGGAGCCGCCGCGTCAGCCGGTGCCCGTGCTCGCCGCGCTCGTACCGATGGCGGGCGGGGTGGTGCTGTGGTTGATCACCGGGTCGGTCTTCTCACTCTGCTTCGCGGCGCTCGGTCCGCTCATGATGGGCGCTTCCCTCGTCGACGGCGCACGCACACGGCGACGGGCCCGCAGACACGCGGCGGAGCGCGCGGACGAGGGCTGGCGGAGAGCAGAACAGCAGTTGCGGGAGCGGCACCGGCGCGAACGTCGCGAGATGTGGCGGGAGACGCCGGATGCCGCGGCCGCCCTGGCCGATCAACCCCTCCGAGACCTGCACCCCGTCGACGAGTCGACGCCGATCGTCGTCGGGACCGGCGCGCGTCGCAGCGTGCTCCGGGTCAGCGGTGATGAAGGGGAGCGGGCCAGGGAGTTCCGGGAGAGGGCAGGGCAGTTGGAAAATGCGCCGGTGGTCGCCCCGCTGGGCCGAGGAGTATGCATCCGGGGTCCGCTGCCGGTGACCTCTGCGGCTGCACGCGCTCTCGTCGTGCAGTTGAGCCTTCGCCATTCGCCCGTGCAACTCGCGCTCAGCGGGGCCGGCCTGGAGACGCTGGGCATCGCAGGACTTCCCCACGCCGGACGTCCGCGGCGAGGCGCCTGGCGCGTCGCCGTCGTCATCGGCGACGAGGAGGCGGGCGATGCTCCCTGCCAGATCAGGCTGCGGGAAGGCGGCGGTGAGGTGCCGGAGGGCATCACGACCGTTCTCGATGTGTCCGACCCGTCGCGCGGCAGCCTGCGCATGGGCACCGTCACCTCCGAGGTACGAGTGGAATGCCTTTCACGACCCCAGGCACTGGTGGTCGCGGCCGAGAGGGTCGAGCGCGAGGGCGCCGTCGCTCAGCTGCCGGATGCCGTCGCCCTCTCCGACCTCGTCGTCGGGGAAGAGCGGACGGGGCTCTCCGCAGCGATCGGCCGGACGGATGCCGCCGATCTCGTTCTCGATCTCGTCGAGGACGGCCCGCATGCGGTGGTCACCGGGATGACGGGTTCGGGCAAGAGCGAACTGCTCGTCACGTGGATCGCGTCGATGGCGCGAGCCCACGGTCCCGACGAAGTGTCCTTCGTCCTGGCGGATTTCAAGGGAGGCACGGCATTCGACCCACTGCAGGGCCTTCCGCACGTCGCAGCGGTCATCACCGATCTGGACGAGGAGGGAGCCAGGCGAGGGGTGGAGAGCCTGACCGCAGAGTTGCGCCGACGCGAGGGGCTGCTCGCCGAGATGGCGGTGCGCAGCGTCGCGGAGTCGGATGGGCGCGTCGGCCGCCTGGTCATCGTCGTCGACGAATTCGCCGCTCTCGTGCAGGAACATCCCGATCTCGCCGTCGTCTTCACCGACATCGCCGCGCGGGGTCGCGCGCTGGGCATGCATCTCATCCTCGGCACGCAGCGCGCCGCCGGTGTGATCCGAGACGCTCTGGCCGCGAACTGTCCGCTCCGGGTGAGCCTGCGCGTGACCGATGCCGCGGACAGCAGGACGGTGATCGGATCCGACGAGGCGGCGGAGCTTCCGGGCGGAGCGCACTCGCGGGGGCTCGCGTACGTGCGCCGCCCCCAGGACACGCACCCCGTCGCGGTCCGCATCGCGCTCACCGGTGCATCGGATCTCCGCGGCATCGCTGCGTCCTCGGACCAGGCGGCGACGCGGACGAGCCCGTGGCTGCCGCCGTTGCCGCGAATGCTGGATCTTCGCGATCCCACAGTCCGACACGACGGTGCCGGTGCGGTATTGGGGCTGCGCGATGAGCCGGCACTCCAGCGGCAGACACCGGTCCTGTTGATGCCCGGCACGGACCGCGGCATCGCGATCATCGGGGGGAGTGGCTCCGGCAGGTCCTCCGCACTGCGGCTCCTCGCGGCCCAGTGTCCGTCCGCTCTGACGATCGCAGACGATCCCGAACAGGCATGGGATGCCATCACTGCGCTCGACGACGGCGGACCTGCATCGTCCCTCATCCTCTGCGATGACCTCGACCGGCTGATCGCGACGTTTCCTGCCGAGCACGGCACGGCGTTCGTCGATCGGCTGGAGAGAGTGATCCGCTCCGCCGGAGACAGAGGCTGCACCGTGGCGGTCACGACCGCGAAGGTGAACGGACAGATCGCCAGGATCGTTGACGCACTGCCGCTCAGGGCACTGTTGCGCACCGGGACGAAGATGGAGCATCTCGCCGCCGGCGGAGACGGTGACGGATTCCTCCGCGATCGCCCGCCCGGTCGCGCACGCATCGGTGCCGATGAAGTGCAGCTGGCGTGGATTGCTGACGACACTCCTCGTTCGCCGAGCACGGACCCGACCGCCCAGCCGTGGGCGCCGACCGCAGGCGTCGTCGGGGTCGTCGCGCCCGGTGTCCGCCGCGTCGTCGAGGCGTTGCGCACTGCCGTCCTGGATGCTGAGGTGACGCCGATCGCCGAGCTCGCAGGGGAGGTCGCCGGTGCGTCGGTGATCCACCCCTCATCGATCCGGCGCGTGCTCGTCGGCGATCCGGACAGCTGGCAGCGGCACTGGTCGCTGTGGCAGGCGATCCGCGCATCCGGCGAGATGCTCGTCCTCGCCGAATGCGCAGCCGAGCTCAGGACGCTGGCTGGAAGCCGCGAATTGCCGCCCTATGCGCACCCCCACCGCGGACGTGCATGGAGCATCGTCGACGGCTCTCCGCCGCGGCGGGTGCTCCTGCCGCAGGTCGCACCGCGATGAGACGCGGACCGCGTGCCGATGCACCCGCGTGCCGGTGCGCCGGCGTACCCGTGCACCCGGCGTACCCGTGCGCCGTTCGAGCGTCAGAGCACGGCGGACAGGGGCTGCGCGTCGAGATCGTGCGCGACGGCGACCCCCTCATTCACCACGGCCCCTGCCGCCACGTTGAGCCCACCGGCCAGGGCGTCGTCCGCGCCGAGCGCGTCGCGCCAACCGCGTGCGGCGATCTTCCGCACGTACGGAAGCGTGGCGTTGGTGAGCGCAGAGGTCGACGTGTTCGGCACGGCGCCCGGCATGTTGGCCACGCAGTAGAACACCGTGTCGTGGACGGCGAAGGTGGGCTCGGCATGCGTGGTCGGGCGCGTGTCCTCGAAGCATCCACCCTGGTCGACGGCGATGTCGACGAGGACGCTCCCCGGACGCATCTGCTGAACCATCTCGTTCGTGACGAGCTTCGGAGCACGGGCGCCGGGAATGAGCACGGATCCGATGACGAGATCCGACGCGAGAACCGCTCGGCGCAGATCGAGAGGGTTGGAGGCGGCGGTCTTCACCCGACCGGCGAAGTGGTCGTCCAGCATCCGCAGCCGGGGGATGTTCGTGTCGAAGACGGTGACGTCGGCTCCCATGCCGCTGGCGATGACGGCGGCGTTCGCGCCGGCCACACCTCCGCCGATGACGGTGACGGTGGCAGGGCGCGTGCCCGGGACGCCCGACATGAGAAGACCGAGACCGCCGTTGGATCGCATGAGCGTGTTCGCACCCACCAGCGGGGCGAGCCGGCCGGCGACCTCGCTCATGGGGGCGAGGAGTGGCAGGCTGCCGTTGGGCAGCTGCACGGTCTCGTACGCGATCGCCGTGATGCCGCTGCGGACGAGTTCGTCCGTGAGGGGCCGGTCGGCGGCCAGGTGGAGATAGGTGAACAGCGTGAGATCGTCGCGGAAGTGGGCGTACTCCTCGGCGATCGGCTCCTTGACCTTGAGGAGCAGCTCGGCGCATGCCCACACCTCGGCCGGGTCGTCCAGCAGAGTGGCGCCGGCATCCGCGTACTCGGCATCCGGCATGGATGACCCGGCACCGGCGCCGGACTGCACGAACACCTCATGGCCCGCGGCGACCAGGTCGTGGACTCCGGAAGGAGTCAGGGCGACACGGTACTCGTTGTTCTTGATCTCGGTGGGGACACTGATCCTCATCGTGATCTCCTCTCCACCCTCATCGTTGAGGGAATGTGCGGCCCAGGGTCAGGGCATCAGATACCGGCGCCGGGACGGATCTTCCCGACGTCGTTCCCCCCGCCGAGGACGGCCAGGGGAAGTGCGGAGGCGAGCGACGCCACATCGGCTTCGCTCAGTGCGCCGGCCTGGGCCAGCAGGGTCGCAGCGACGATGGTCGACGCGCGCGATGCGCCGTCGAGCATCTTCACCGCGACCGTCGCACCGTTGGGGGCGACCATGACCATGATCCCCTCGGCACCGCCCTTGGCGAAGACGCCGAGGGTCTCGATGGCGATCGTGTCGGGACGGCCGGGGCCTTCGATCGTCCAGGGGTTCTCCTTCACGGCCCGCACGAGGGTGCCGGCGACGCGATGGAGGGCGAAGGGGGAACGCTCGGAGGCCGTTCCGATGCGATGGATTCCGCGCGCGAGGCCGGTGAGGGTGATCGCGTGCACGGGGGCGCCGCACCCGTCGACGGACGTGTGGGCGATCTTCTCGCCGGTGAGTCGTTCGACGACGTCGCGGATGTGGATCTGCAGCGGATGCGTCTGCTCGAGGTAGCCGTCCGTCGACCATCCCGTCGCGACGCACGCGCGCAGCATCGCCGCATGCTTGCCGGAGCAGTTCATCCGGATCCGGGTCGGCTGACCGTGTTCGCGGACGAGTTCATCGCGCGCAGCGGTGTCGTTCGGCCAGGCCGGGGGACAGGCGAGCGCGTCTTCGGTGAGGCCGCCTCCGGCGAGCACGTCACGGACGGTGTCGGCGTGTCGATCGGTGCCGGCGTGGCTCGCGGTCGACAGTGCGAGCTGCGCGCCGCTGAGGTCGGCTCCGGCCGTGATGCACGCGACAGCCTGCAGCGGCTTCAGGCTCGAGCGGGGGAGGATCAGCGCGTCCGCATTCCCGAGGGTGCGCACGACCTCTCCGTCCGGTGAGATCACGACAGCCGCTCCGGCGTGGCGGGATTCGACGAATCCGCTCCGCTCGATCACAGCGAGTTCAACAGCATCCGCAACGGTCAGAGTCTCCAGCACCCGTCAAGCCTACCGGCAGACCCGACCGCGGTGACCGGGGGCGTGCCAGACTGGCGCCATGCGAATCGGAGAGCATCACTACGCCCTCACCGCCACCTGGGAAGGCGACCGCGGCACGGGAACGAGCGGTTACCGGGATTACGCCAGGGACGTGCGTCTCTCCGTGGAAGGCAAGCCGGATGTGCTGGCCTCCGCTGACAAGCCGTTCCGAGGCGATCCGACGCGGTGGAACCCGGAGGATCTGCTCCTGGCGGCACTGTCCGAATGCCACCTGCTGTCGTATCTGCACGCCTGCGTCACCGCCGGCGTCGTGGTGGTGTCCTACCGCGACAGGGCCACCGGCACGATGATCGAGGACGGGCGAAGCGGAGGCGCGTTCTCCGACGTGCTGCTGCGTCCGGAGGTCGTCGTGGCCGAGGCGTCGATGATCGAGCCGGCGCAGCGCGCTCACGAGGAGGCGCACCGGATGTGCTTCATCGCGAACTCGGTCAACTTCCCCGTGCGGCACGAGGCGGTCGTCACCGCCGCTCGTGCGGAAGGACCTGCTTGATCTTCTCGATCGGCGTCTGAGCCGGGGGTTCGTTGTAGACACCGGCGAGCTCCTGCTCGCTCAGTGCGTGGATCGCAGCCATGATCTGGTCGGTCGCGAGACGGCGGGCACGGCCGCTCGTGGCAGGGCCGTGCACCGTGACGTCGATGGGATCGCCGAACCGCACGGTGATGCGCTCCTTCAGGGAGGGCACCTTGGCGCCCCTGGGCATGACCTTGTCCGTCCCGATGAGCCCGACGGGCACGACCGGTGCACCGGTCTGAAGGGCGAGGAAGGCCACGCCGGTGCGGCCCTTGTACAGCCGCCCGTCCGTCGACCGCGTGCCCTCGGGATAGAGGGCGACGGCGAGGCCCTCATCGAGCAGCTGGCGCTGCTGGTCCAGCGCGTCCAGCGCGGCCTGCCCTGCGCCGCGTCGGACGGGGATTGCGCCGATGGACTCGAAGAACGACTTCTTCACCTTCCCGGAGAAGCCGTGACCTTCGAAGTACGACGACTTCGCGAGGAAGTGCACGGGGCGAGGAGCGGCGACCGGGATGGCGATCGAGTCGATGAAGGACAGGTGATTGCTCGCGAAGATCACGGCGCCCTCGGTGGGGACCTTGTCCCGACCCTCCACCCTCGGGCGATAGATCAGGCGGGCGAGCGGAGTGATGACAGCCCGGCCCAGCGCATAGGCGAAGCCCGCACGGCGGGGGATGGTGGTCTCATCGGGAGACTCTGCGGCGGGTGTCTCAGGTGTCGACTCAGGGGAACCGGACTGCGCAGAGGTCATCAGAGAAGGCTACTCCGAGATCCATTCCCCGTTCGGAATGGGCGCGCCACGGACTCCCGTACAGCGAGAGCAAAGGCGAATACGGCAGGATGGGTTGGTCCCCGATCGATCCGAGGTATCACTGTGCGCACACGTTCGCTCATCGCCCTGTCCACCATCACCGCCGCGGCCCTGCTGCTCGCCGGGTGCTCGAGCTCGGATGGCGACGACACCGGCGAGACCGACGCCGCTTCGGGTGACCTCTGCTCCGCCACGGTCGCATCCGGCCCGGCTGCCGAGGGCGTCGATGTCGACGGTGAGTTCGGCACGGCGTCGACGGCGACATTCGAACTCGGCGAGCAGGTGGATGCCGCACAGCGCACCGTTCTCACCGAGGGCGACGGTGCCGCCATCGCCGACGGCGACTACGTCAGCTACGCCCTCAGCGCGTTCGACGGCGAGACCGGCGACCGCCTCGGGGACGCCGGATACGAGGCGGGCGAACTGCTGCCGGTCCAGCTCACCGCCGAGGCCCCGATGGGGCAGCTCATCGGTTGCGCCACGGTCGGGTCACGCTTGTCCGTCGTCTTCCCCACGAGCGCGGACGCCGCAGCCCAGTACTACATCGTCGACGTCCTCGACGTCGTCCCCACGGCGGCGTGGGGCGAGGAGCAGGAGCCGGTGGACGGCATGCCTTCGGTCACGCTCGCCGACGACGGAGAGCCGACCGTCGAGATCCCCGAGGGCGACGCACCGGAGGAGCTGGAGATCAGCGTCCTCAAGGAGGGCGACGGCATCGCTGTCGAGGACGGCGACACGACCCTCCTGCAGTACTACGGAGTGGACTGGGAGACCGGTGAGAGCTTCGATTCCTCGTGGGCCAACGGCGCACCGATCTCGATCGACGGCAACACGTATGTCCCCGGCTTCGTGGAGGCGCTGGCGGGTCAGAAGGTCGGCTCCCAGGTCCTCGTCGTCATCCCGCCGGCGCTCGGATACGGCGAGGAGGGAACGAGCGAGCACGAACTCGCCGGGAAGACCCTCGTGTTCGTCATCGACATCCTCGCCACGGTGCACCCCGCCGCCGCATAAGCGGCGCGGGGCATAGGCTGGCGGCATGCGTCGCATCATCGTCCTCGGCTCCACCGGTTCCATCGGCACACAGGCGCTGGACGTGATCCGCGCCAACCCGCGCAGGTTCGAACTCGTCGGACTCTCCGCCGGGAGCAACGCCGAAGTCCTCGCGCGTCAGGCGGAAGAGTTCCGGATCGAGGACACCGCGCTCGGTGCCGAGGAATCGGAGCAGCTCGTCCGCGACGTCGAGGCCGACGTCGTGCTCAACGCCATCACCGGCTCGATCGGTCTCGGTTCCACGCTCGCGGCGCTCAGGGCAGGCCGTACCCTGGCGCTCGCGAACAAGGAATCTCTGATCGTCGGCGGCGAGCTCGTGAAGTCCGCCGCCGCGGAGGGACAGATCGTCCCGGTCGACTCAGAGCACTCCGCTCTCGCTCAGGCGCTGCGCTCGGGAACCCATGATGAGATCCGACGGCTCGTCGTCACGGCATCCGGTGGCCCGTTCCGCGGCCGCACGCGCGAGCAGATGGGCGACATCACACCCGCTGAAGCCCTTGCCCACCCCACCTGGGACATGGGACGGGTCGTGACGACGAACTCCGCGACGCTCGTGAACAAGGGGCTCGAGGTCATCGAGGCCCACTTGCTGTTCGACGTGGACTACGACGACATCCAGGTGGTCGTGCATCCGCAGTCGATCGTGCACTCGATGGTCGAGTTCATCGACGGCTCCACCATCGCTCAGGCATCGCCGCCCGACATGCGGCTTCCGATCTCGCTCGCCCTCGACTGGCCGCACCGCATCGGCGGAGTCGGCAGGCCGCTGGACTGGACTCAGGCGACCAGCTGGGACTTCGAGCCGCTCGATGACGAGGCGTTCCCCGCCGTGGCGTTGGCCAAGAGCGTCGGGCGGGCCGGGCGCACGTTCCCTGCCGTGTTCAACGCCGCCAACGAGCAGGCCGTCGACGCCTTCCACGAGGGACGGCTGCCGTTCCTCGGCATCGTCGACACCATCGCGCGCGTCGTGGATGCCCACGAAGCGCCCGATCAGCTCACGGTGGAGACGCTGTCGGATGCCGAGACCTGGGCACGGACGACTGCCGATCGGCTGATCGCCCAGCAGTAGGCCCGAGGGTCGCCGAGCAGTCGGCCCGAGGCTGCTCGCTCGGCGATGGGCACACCGGCGCCGTCCTCGTGCGGGACGGCGCGCCTCAGTCGTCGTAGGGCACTGGCCAGTGCGGCTCGGGGACGGGCCAGCCGGCGTCGCGCAGTGCACGACGGGCCAGTTCCCTCGCCGAGTACGGCGTGCGCACCCCGCGGATGTCACGGTAGTCCTGATGCCCTGGACCTGCCCACAGAATGGCGTCGCCGTCACCCACCATGCCGACGGCGGCGGCGATCGCCTCCTCCGGCGGGGAGAACTCGTGGATCTCGGCATCCGGACGCGCCCTGCGCGCTCCCTCGATCAGCGTCGCTCGGATCGAGGTCGGATCCTCGAAGCGGGGATGATGATCGGTGATGACGAGGATGTCGCTGCCGAGCACCGCTGTGCTCCCCATGTCGTGCCGCTTGGTCGCATCCCGGTCGCCGTCCGCGCCGAAGAGCATGAGCGTGCGACCAGGGGTCACGCGGCGGACCGCCGCGAGCGTCTTGACGAAGGCGTCGGGCGTGTGTCCGAAATCGACGTACACGGCGGGGCCTCGCTCGCCGGAGACCAGCTCTGTGCGCCCCGGCAGATATGCCTCGATGCGGCCGTCCCGGTCGAGTGCCTGGGAGATGCGATCCCAGGTGTATCCGCCTTCGAGCAGCATGACGATCGCAAGTGCGGCGTTCGCCGCCATGTGCGGGCCGATCACCGGCACGACGGTGGTCAGGGTGCGTCCCGAGGGTCCCGACATCGTGAATCGCGTGCCGCGCTGGGTCTCCTCGTCGATCGTCACGACCCAGTCGGCGCGCGTCGCCGCTTCGGCGTCGGCGGCGATGGCCGGAGTGCCGACCGTGACGACGGGTACCTTGGCGGCCGACACGACGTCGGCGCCGTAGGGCGAGTCGAGCGAGACGACGGCACGGCGGGAGCGATCCGGCAGGAACAGCGGAAGCTTCGCCTCGAAGTACTCCGTCATGTCGGCGTAGTCGTCGAGGTGGTCGTGCGAGAGATTGGTGAAGCCGGCGACGTCGAACACGATGCCGTCGACGCGGCGGCGGGAGAGTGCCTGCGCGCTCACCTCGACGGCGACGGCCTCGACGTCACGCTCGCGCATCAGTGCGAGAAGAGCGTGGGTCTCGGATGCCTCGGGCGTCGTGAGCCGGGAGATGACCATCTCGCCTGCGATGTGACGTTCGGCCGTGGAGGACAGGCCGGCGACGACCCCGATCTGACGGAGGATGCCCTCGAGCAGATGGGTGACGCTCGTCTTCCCGTTGGTGCCGGTCGTGCCGAACAAAAGCGGCAGATCGTCGTCGGCCCCCGTGCCGTACACCCATGCGCTGAGGGCGCCGAGGATGCCACGAGGGTCATCGACGATCACGATCGGCAGTCCGGCATCCTCGGCGATCTCGGCGCCGTCGGCGTCGGTGACGATCGCGACAGCGCCCTTCTCCGCCGCGGTCGACGCGAAGACCGCGCCGTGCTGGTTGACCCCACGGATGGCGACGAACACCTCGCCGGCGCGGAGGTCGGCGGTCGCGAGGGTGATTCCGGACAGGGTGACGCCCTCGACCGTCCCGCGGGTGGCGGTGGCGAATCGAGCGGCGAGGTCCGCGAGAGCCCGCTGTGGCGGGGCGTCAGGGCGGAGCACAGGAGGGAGGCTGGGCTGAGTCGACATAGCCTCTCCATGATCTCACGCGCGACCTCTGGGGCGCGTCGTCACGAGACGCGGCGCGCCCCAGAGGTCGGCCAGGCGGCGGGTCAGCCGTCGCTGCGGCGACGCGCTCGCAGAGCGACGATGAGGGCCGCCACTCCTGCCGCGAGGCCTCCGGCTCCCAGCACCGTCGCGATGACGGGCGTCGGGGCGGCGTCGTTCGCGTGCGCCGAATCCTCAGCGGCGTGGCCGCCCGCATCGGAATGATCCTCCGAGTGCTCGGCGTGATCGCCATCCGAGGCCTCGGACGCGACGGTCACGACGGGCGCGGGCGATTCGAGATCATGCGGGTCCTCGCCCTCCTCGGCGATCTCGACCCATTCATTGACGCCCTCCGTGCACGTCTGCGCGACCGGGAAGGCGAGCGTCGACGGGGCGTCCTCCCCGAGGCGCACCGCCATGGTCACCGCCCCGCGGAGGTCATGCGGAACGGGGGAGGTGGCCGTGTACGTCACCGCCGAGACGAGACCGTTGTCGGCGCGCTCGACGGCGACGTCCCACATGGCGTCGACGGTGGGCGCCACGGACGTCAACCCCTCCGGCATCGTGATGCGCAGCGCCGTGGTGGGGGCGTTCTCACAGCCGTGTGTGAACGAGAAGGTCAGCACCGCTGACCCCTCGGGGGTGAGGACGTCGGGACTCACACCGACGTGAGCCTGCGCGGCCGCAGGGGCGGCCACGACGAGGGCAGCGGCGAGAGCGGCGATCGTGACGCCGCGACGGGTGGAACGGGTGGTGGACATGGTCTTCTCCTATGCGCGTGCAGAGTCGTCTCTGCGTGCGGGCGCGCCGGACGGGCGCGGCTCCGCGGGATGTGGTGACGCGTATGCGGCCGATGTCAGCCGCGGAAGAGGACGGGTGGTCCGCGCCGGGACGCGTCCGCGATGCGGATGATGTCCACGGCGGTGCGTGCGGTGCCGGCGAAGGCGGCAGGGGCGGGCCAGGAAGCCGGAGCCGCGACCGGAAGCCCACGTCGCAGCACGGCATGCACACCGCGGGCGATGGCCACGAGGACGCTCTCGCCGCGGTGCAGCAGAGCGATCGTGAGGACGGCGGCGACGACGTGGGCGGTGGTCATCCCTCCGTCGGTGACGATCGCGGCCGTTGCGACGTCAACCGGCAGCACCACTCCGGAGTGGTCGTGGGTGGAGGAGCCCACGGTCGGTGTGACGGTCGCGTTCAGAGCGACGAACAGCGCATGGAAGATCACCTGCGACACCACGACGGTGGCGCTGAGACGCGGCAGGCTCGGACGGCGTCCGACCATGACTGCGGCGAGGGGTGCGAGGAACACGCTCACTGCGACGATGAGCAGCGGATGCGGCGATGCGCCGCCCCCGACGGTGTGCGACACGGCGGCGATGATCGTCGCGACCGAGGATGCGGCCGCTCCGCGCAGGAGACGCAGCTGCCGGGAGGTCACCGTCCGAGTCTACCGACCGGGGTGTCGACCCCTTCGCGGCGGATTCCTAGTCCGCGCGCAGTAGCGTTGGTCCGTGGAAATCCTGCTGTACGTGGTCGGCATCGTGTTCATGCTGATCGGACTCGGTGTGTCGATCGGGCTGCACGAGATCGGGCACCTCGTGCCCGCGAAGCTCTTCGGCGTGCGTGTCGGGCAGTACATGATCGGTTTCGGCCCCCGTATCTGGTCGCGGAGGTTCGGTGAGACCGAGTACGGGTTCAAGGCGCTGCCCGTCGGTGGATTCATCTCCATGTCGGGCATGTACCCCGCCTCCGACGGCACGCCGGTGCGCGGTCTGTTCGCCTCGCTCGTGCAGGATGCCAGGGCCGCCAACGATGAGACGATCGCGGACGGCGCCGAGGAGCGCGTCTTCTTCCGTCTTCCGGTGTGGAAGCGCATCATCGTGATGCTCGGCGGACCGCTGATGAACCTCCTGCTCGCCGTGGTGATCTTCACCGTGCTCGCGTCGGGTATCGGGCTTCAGCAGGGCACGACGACGATCGCCGGAGTCACCGAATGCGTGCTCCCCGCCGGAACCACTCAGACGGAGTGCGAGCCGGGCGACCCGTCCTCCCCGGCGGCGAAGGCCGGTGTCCTGCCGGGAGATGTGCTCGTCTCCATCGACGGCTCCGCGGTGTCGGACTTCGCTCAGGCGACCGCCATCATCCAGGCGGCACCGGATGAGACCCTCGACATGGTCGTCTCGCGTGATGGCGAAGACGTGCGCCTGTCGATCACGCCGATCGCCGCCGAGCGCGAGCTCACCGACGCCGGGGGACAGCCGCTGCTCGATGCGGACGGAGAGCGGGTCGTCGCCGAGGTGGGCTACGTGGGGATGAGCGCGCAGATGGGCCTTATCCGGCAGCCGATCGGTACCGGAGCCGAGATGGCCGGTGAGAACGTCGTGCGCGTCGCGGAGCTCATCGTGCAACTGCCGGTGAAACTGTGGAACGTCGGGAGTTCTCTGGTCACCGGAGCGGACCGCGACCCCGACGGCCCGCTCAGCGTCGTCGGCGTCGGACGGCTCGCCGGTGAGGTGGCGGCGACGGATGCCCCGGTCCTCAACCGCTTCGTCGTGCTGCTGAGCCTGCTCGGTTCGCTCAACATCGCCCTGTTCGTCTTCAACCTCATCCCGCTGCTGCCGCTGGACGGCGGGCACATCCTGGTGGCGCTGTGGGACGGCGTGCGTCGGATGTGGGCGAAGATGCTCGGGCGCCCGGCGCCTGCGCCGGTGGATGCGACCCGGCTCGTGCCCTTGACCATCGTGGTCGCCGTGCTCCTGATCGGAATGGGCGCGCTGCTCATGATCGCCGACGTCGTGAACCCCGTGGACCTGCTCGGGGGCTGATCCCGCCTGGCGCGGACGAGCGCGTGTCGCTCAGCCTGCCAGGGCGTGCGCGATCAGTCGCTCGAGGGTGCGGATGCCGTCGCGCGACAGGATCGACTCGAGGTGTCCCTGGACGCTCGCGAAGCCATCGCCGCGCAGCGCGTAGACGTCCCCGGTGGTGGGGTCGGCGGACACCTCGGCCTCGCCGATGCGCGTCTGCCCCGGTGCGACACGGGCGGTGAAGGTGTTGTAGAACCCGATCGATGCGTCCTCGCCGAACACCGGCACGACCTTCTGGAGGCCCTGGTGCGGGGTCGTGAGAGGTGCGAGTCCGATTCCGAGTCGGTCGGCGAGGATCTGGTGGCTGAGGCACACGGCGAGAAGCGGGCGCGCACTCTCCAGCCGCCGCGCGACGACGGCGCGCATGCGGGCGATGCGCGGATTCCCGCTCTCGCGGGGGTCACCGGGGCCGGGGCCGGCGACCAGCAGCTCGGCGGCGTCGATGTCCTCGTCCGACACCTCGTGCCATTGCACGATGCGGGCGTCGAGGCCGAGGTGTCGCAGCTGATGGGCGAGCATCGTCGTGAAGCGGTCCTCTGCGTCGACGACGAGGGCTGTGCGCCCGGCGAACGGACCGGTCGTCCCGTCCTCCTGGGGGTTCAGCCAGAACTCCGCCAGGCGCGAGTTGCGGGAGGCGAGGAGTGCGGTGACCTCGTCATCGGCGGCGAGATCGGCGTCTGCGCTCGGCTTGTCGGGATCGGCATCCACGGCGGGGATGACCTCGCGGGCGATCGCGCCGATCGCGCCGAGCACTCCGGCGGCCTTGCCGTGGGTCTCGCTGACCTCGCCGTACGGGTCGGAGTGGCGCACGAGCGTCGCGCCGACCGGCACCCGGAGCCGCCCGTCCTCGAGGTAGACGGTGCGGATGAGGATGGGGGCGTCGAGGTCGTGTCCGCCGTCCGCGTTGGGGGTGAACAGCGCGGCGACGCCGGAGTAGTAGCCGCGCGGGGTGGTCTCGTGTCGACCGATGACCGCGCAGGCGTTCTGCATCGGGGAGCCCGTCACCGTCGGGGCGAACATGGTCTCGCGCAGGATGTCGCGCGGGTCCAGGCGACTGCGGCCGCGCAGCATGTACTCGGTGTGCGTGAGGCGCGACATCTGCTTGAGGTGGGGGCCGGTGATCCGGCCGCCGTCGGAGCAGACGGCGCTCATCATCTTGAGCTCTTCGTCGACGACCATGAAGAGCTCCTCGGTCTCCTTCGTGGAGGAGAGGAAGTCGACGAGGGTGTCCTTGGTCGCCCCGCCGGCGGGGTGGCGGAACGTGCCGGAGATCGGGTTCATCGTCACGATGCCGTCGCGCGCGACGACGTGCGCTTCGGGGCTCGCTCCGACGGCGATGTGGCTCGGTGTGATGACGGCGAACGTCCAGTAGGCGCCGCGCTCGTGCGCGAGGAGAGCACGGAACCACGTCAGTGCCGTCAGCCGCTCATCGGCGTCGACGGCGGCCGTGTAGTCGCGGCGGATCACGAAGTTCGCGCCCTCGCCCCGGCCGATCTCGTCGGCGATCACCCTGGTCACGATCTCGGCGTACGCGTCGTCACTGATGTCGAAGCCGCTGTCGCGGAGGGGGACGGACTCGGTGGGGAGCGCCGAGAGCACGTCAGAGAGGGGGAGGTGCCTGTGCTCGTCGACGAGCAGGCAGCGAAGCGGTGTTCCGTCGTCGGCGGCGTCAAAGCCGCGTTCGCGCACCTGGCGGTACGGGACCATCGCGAACACCTCGCGGGGGACGCCGTCGACGGTGAGCGGGATGTCGGCGAGCAGATCGATGTCCGTGGTGGCACCGGTGAGGAGCTCGACGCTCTGTGCACCGTCGCGGGCGATCAGCACGAAGGACGCCTCGGGGTCCTGCGCGAGCGCGGTGAGCAGGGCTGCGGTATCGGTCATCGGTGTCTCCTGTGCAGGGCTCCGGCTCGGCATACGAAAAGACCGCCCCGGAGGCGGTCTGGATTCGTGGATCGCGAACGCACCGCCTAGAAGGCGGGCCACCAAGTGGTTGTACGCATGCGCTGAAACTATCACAGTGCGGCGCACTGGCCGTGCGTCCAGCCCTCACCGATCATGCACCGCGTAACCTGGGGGTGTGCCTGCAGTCAATCTTGGGATGCCCAGCGTCCCCGAAGTCCTCAGTCCTCGTCGCAAGTCCCGTCAGATCAGGGTCGGCAAGGTCCTCGTAGGAGGGGACGCTCCGGTGAGCGTTCAGTCGATGACCACGACCAAGACGACCGACATCAACGGGACGTTGCAGCAGATCGCCGAGCTCACGGCATCCGGTTGCGAGATCGTGCGCGTCGCCGTGCCGTCTCAGGATGACGCCGACGTGCTGCACATCATCGCCAAGAAGAGTCAGATCCCCGTGATCGCGGACATCCACTTCCAGCCGAAGTACGTCTTCCAGGCGATCGACGCCGGGTGCGCCGCTGTTCGGGTGAACCCCGGGAACATCCGCAAGTTCGACGATCAGGTCGGGGCGATCGCGAGGGCGGCGAAGGATGCCGGCGTCTCGCTGCGCATCGGCGTGAACGCCGGGTCGCTGGATCGACGCCTGCTGGAGAAGTACGGCAAGGCGACGCCGGAGGCACTGGTGGAGAGCGCCGTGTGGGAGGCGTCGCTGTTCGAGGAGCACGACTTCCACGACTTCAAGATCTCCGTCAAGCACAACGACCCGATCGTGATGGTCAAGGCCTACCGGCAGCTCGCCCAGCGCGGTGACTGGCCGCTCCACCTCGGCGTCACCGAGGCCGGGCCGGCGTTCCAGGGGACGATCAAGTCCGCCACGGCGTTCGGAATCCTGCTCTCCGAGGGCATCGGCGACACCATCCGTGTCTCGCTGTCCGCTCCGCCGGCGGAAGAGGTCAAGGTCGGGCACCAGATCCTGCAGTCGCTGAACCTGCGCGAGCGCAAGCTCGAGATCGTCTCCTGCCCGTCCTGCGGTCGTGCTCAGGTGGACGTGTACACGCTCGCGGATGACGTCACCGAGGGCCTCAAGGACATGACCGTTCCGCTGCGCGTCGCCGTGATGGGCTGCGTCGTGAACGGCCCCGGTGAGGCGCGCGACGCCGATCTCGGTGTCGCGTCCGGTAACGGCAAGGGCCAGATCTTCGTCAAGGGCGAGGTCATCAAGACGGTGCCGGAGGCCGACATCGTGGCGACGCTGATCGAAGAGGCCAACCGCATCGCAGATGAGATGGGCCCGGATGCGGCACCCGGCACGGCTCAGGTGATCACCGCCTGATGTCTGCGACTGTCGTCACGTTCGCGTCGGGAGAGGTTCACGCGGAGAGCCTCGTGTCGGCGGTGCACGCGCATCCGGAGGGTGCCGTGGTCGTCGTCGAGCGGACGCCGTTCCATCCGGTCGATCACACCTGGCCCGACCAGCCGGGCGACGCCGGCTCGATCACATCCGGTGCCGGATCGGTGAACGTCGTCGAGGCGGTCATGGCCGCCGTCAGCGACGAAGGCGCGTTCGCCGTCGGCGCGGACATTCCCGTCAAGCGGGGTGCGGAAGGGTGGACGTGGCTCGTCGGGCATCGCCTTGATGTGGCGGAGCCGCCGGCATGGCTCGTTGAGGGCGCGGCAGTGACGCTCGACGTCGACGAGGCACGTCGCCAGGGTCTGAGTCGCGGTCACACCGCGTGCCACCTCGCTTCGCTCGCGCTGGATATCGCCGTCGCCGACCTGTGGCGCAAGGATCCCGGCGCGGATGCCCTCGGCAATCCCGACTTCGAGGGGCGGGCGAATCAGACGAGCCGCATCCACGAGGACGGCAGCGTCGACGAGTACCGCCTGGGGAAGAGCCTGCGCAAGGCCGGGTTCGACACGGAGACCTTCGCGGCGACGCTTCCGGAGCGCGAGACGCGCATCAATGCGCAGTTGGCGGCCTGGGTGGCTTCGGGGGCGGCGAGCGGCATCGAGACGGACGGCCCGACGATCATCGACCGGCGGCGCTGGCGTTGCGAGTTGCCGGAGGGTGATGCCGTGATGCTGTGCGGCGGCACGCACGTGTACTCGTTGAGCACGTTCGGTTCGATCACCGTGGGTCTGGAGATGCGTGACCCGCAGACGCTGGTGATGACGACGACGGTCCCACCCGCGCCCTGAGCGTCCTTCACGCGCGTAGCTGAGCGTCCCTCACCCGGCTGTTCGAAATCGTTTCGGCGGCGGGTCGATCCCTGCCCATGCGTACCGCAGGGTGGTCCGTCGCGGGAGCAGTGTCCGCTCTCCCGATCGATGTCGCAGCACGAAGTCGCGCTTCTCCTCGCGGGTGATCCGCCACTGACCGTGGTGCAGTTGCATGTGATGGAACCGGCACAGCAGGATTCCTCGGTCGATGTCGGTCCGCCCGCCTTCGGAGTACGTGTCGATGTGATGGGCCTCGCAGTACGAAGCCGGTCTGTCGCAGCCTGACCACCGGCATCCGCCGTCGCGGATCGCGAGAGCCACTCGCTGCTTCGCCGTGAAAAGGCGGTGTTCGCGTCCGACGTCGAGTGGGTTGCCGTCGCCGTCGAGGATGAGCCGCGTGCTTCCGCTGTCGCAGATGTGCTGTGCGGTGGTCGACGCGGGGAGCGACCACAATCCGTCCTCCGCGAGGGCCGGACCGATGGCGCGTCCGTCCGCGTCGACGTGTTGCACCAGTCGCACGCCCGGCTGTCGCGCTCCGAACACGGCGTCCGCGTCTGCGAGGGCGCCGGCGCGCAGCACGTCCATGATCAGGTCGTACGCGAGCTGATCGTTGGATCGTGCGTCATCCGTGAGTGCCGCGGCACGGGCGGCTTCTTCTGTGTCCACGAAGCGCGGCCCTCCGCGTCGGGGGCGCAGCGCGGTGTCCGTGATGGTCTTCAGCCTCGTCGTCGAGCACGGCGGAGGCATGGTGCGCACCGTCGATGTCGGTCCACAGCCGGAAGGATCGCGCCTCATGGCGCTTGAGGAAGCGTGCTTCCGCCCCGTCCGGGTCGAGTCGGTCGCGGATGGTTCGGGCCGCGATGCGCAGCTCCTCCAGCGTGCGGTGCGCTGCCTCGGAGATGAGCTGTTCACCCGCGACGGCCCAGGCCTCGCGCGCGCTCTCGGCTACGACAGCCGTCGCGTCGTCGGGTGTGGGCGGTTCGCCCAGTCCGCGCCGGATCGCGTCGTGCTGCTGGTTCGTGATCGCGCGACGGAAGAGTGCTGTGCGCAGGACATCGTCCCAGCGTCCGGGCCCGCTCGTGGCGCCGTTCTCCACGGAGCGCTCCGGCCCGGCACCCGCCGTCTCGTCATCGGGCGTCGCGCGTTCGCCGGTCGCTCCATGGTCGTCGGTGAGGAGAGCTTCGCCGACGCGACCGTGGCGCGCAGCATCCGCTCTCGAAGAGCCGGTGACGTCTTGGATCAGTGAGGTGGCGTTGCGGTGCCCATGGGACTGGGCGAGGCCCGATCGCCCCGTCTCGCGAGCCGAGCGGCGCGCGATCACGCCCGCCGCGACGAGACTCACCTGCTCGGCCGTCTGGACGATCTCGTTCGCGTGCCGGAGCAGTGCGATCACGGCCTCGCCGTCGAGAGCTTCCATGCGCGCCGGCAGCTCCTCCGCCTCGACGGGGTCGCCGACGAGATCACGCATCGCGGTGATCCTGTCGGCGAAGTCGGAGAAGAAGGCCATACCCGATGATCTCGCGAACCACCGACATTCGAACATTGTTTCTTCAGGGACGCGTGAACCTCGATCGGGGACGGGACATGGATACCGGTAGCGTCGTGGAGGTGAGGATGCACGACGATCAACGCGAGATCGACGAGCAGGTCGTGCGTGAGTTGGTCGACGAGCAGTTTCCCGAGTGGCGATCTCTTTCGATTCGTCCTGTGCCCGGGTTCGGCACGGTGAACGCCATCTTCCGCATCGGAGAGGACTACACCGCTCGTTTCCCGCTCACCGGCGAGGCGGGACCGACAGCGGACACGCTGCGCCGCGAGGCCACCGCGCTCGCAGAACTCGCCGACGCGTGTCCGTTTGCGGCTCCACAGCCAGTGGCCGCCGGGAGGCCGGGGGCCGGATACCCTCTGCCGTGGTCGGTCCAGACCTGGATCCCCGGCGCGGTCGCCACGCCCGATTCCGTGTCGCGGTCCGCGGCCTTCGCCGGAGACCTGGCGAGGCTCGTCCGAGCGCTGCGGGAAGCCCCCACGCGGGGGCGAGCCTTCGGCGGCCGAGGTCGCGGGGGAGACCTGCGCGACTCGGACGATTGGATGGCGACCTGCCTCAAGGAGAGCGTCGATCTGCTCCCCGTTGATCGGCTCCACGCCCTGTGGGAGCGGATGCGCACGCTCCCCGCGCCCGGCAGGGTCGCGATGACGCACGGCGACCTCATCCCCGGCAACCTTCTCGTGCGTGGTGACCGGCTCGTCGGAGTGCTCGACGGCGGAGGCTTCGGCCCGACGGACCCCGCACTGGATCTGGTCGCTGGGTGGCACCTGCTGGACACCGATGCCCGTGCGGTCTTCCGCGCAGGCATCGGGTCGGATGACCTCGAATGGAGGCGGGGTGCCGCCTGGGCGTTCCAGCAGGCCATGGGGCTCGTCTGGTACTACCGCCACTCCAATCCGGCGATGAGCGCGCTCGGACGGAGCACTCTGCACAGACTCCTCGGCGACGACCACATCGGCCGAGCCTGACCGCCGCCCACGATCGCGTCAGCGGAAGACGCGCGGGTCACACCGGCGCGAACTCCACCTCTCCCTTGGCGATGTCCGCTGCGACCACGCGCAGCCTCACCGTCGTGCCGGGCTTCGTGCCGACGGGGATCGGGGCGGAGGCCGTCACCGCCGGTTCGGCGATCTGGACCGCGGCTCTGTCGCCCCCGTTGCGCAGTTCGATGACGGTCGCCTCGACCTGACGGCCGACCAGGGGAGACAGCAACGCGGCCTCCACGCGGTTGATCGTGTCCGCGTCCAATCGAGACGCGCGCTGACCCGATGCCTGCATGAGTCCCGGCAGCTCGTCCAGAGACTCCCGAGCCCACGTCGGGACCTCGTCGCCCTGCGACACGGCGAGACAGATCGCCAGCGACCATCGATCCACGAGCCGCCGGAGGGGAGCGGTGGCATGGGCGTACGGCGCCGCGATCGCGGCCTGTGTCACGTCTGCGGGGACCGTGCCGTCGAAGGTCACGTACCCCGCGCCGCGGAAGAGGGTGGCGGCGGCCTCGAGGACCGGCAGCGTGAGCGGATCGTCGCGGTCCAGAGAGCGCAGGTATTCTCCGTATTCGCCGCTCCGCCACGGCCGGCCCAGAGCCTCGGTCTGCCGACGGAACGTCTCGAAGGCGTCCGCATCGGGCTCCGGCATCGTCCGCAGCACGCCGACCTTCGCATCGAGCATGAGGGATGCCGCGGCCATGCCCGTCATCAGGGACAACTGCGCGTTCCACTCCTCGACGAGCAGCGGCGTGCGCCGTTCGATCCCGTACGTCCCGTCGTCGTGCTGCACGACCTCCTCGTCCGGCATGTTGAGACTCGCGCCGCCCCGCGCCTCCTCCAGCGCGATGCGCCGTTCGCCGATCTCGCACAGCAGGGCGGCGGGGGACTCCTCGCCGGCATCGAGGGCACGCTGTGTGCTCTCGTAGTCCAGCTGCGCGCGCGACCGGATCCGAGCCCGCTCCAGCCGGAACTCCGTGACCGTCCCGGTGTCGTCGAGGGCGAACGTCCACACCAGTGCCGGCCGCTCGACGTCGGGCAGGAGAGACGCGCGGTCCTCGCTCAACGCGCGCGGATGCAGCGGGATCGAGTCGTCAGCGGCGTAGAGCGTCTGGCCGCGTTCACGTGCAGCGGCATCCAGCGCACCACCGGGGCGGACGAATGCCGGCACATCGGCGATGGCGTATCGCACCTCGAAGCCTTCCCGGCTCGTGGCGAGATGGAACGCCTGGTCGAGGTCTCGGGAACCCTTCGGGTCCAGTGTCGCGAACGGCACATCCCGCAGATCGAGCTCGGGCGTCGGGGCCGTCACCGTCTTCGCCTCGGCCAGCGCCTCGGCGGAGAACTCGGTCGGTGCATCGATGCTCCGACGCAACTCGGCGAGAGCATCGGCGAGTTCGCTCTGCGCGGCGGACGGGGCGACATGCGATCGGCGCTGAGGCATGCACTCACCCTACGGCCGAAGAAGGGGATGCCGGGCAGCGCAGAACACGGGGAAGCGGATCCGGCCCCACGCGCAGTCCCCGCGCGCTAGCGTGGGACGATGACCGCTGCAGAGAAGGCCACGAAGCTCCGTTCGCTCTACGACGCCCCCGAGATCCTCCGTGTCGTCAACATCTGGGACGTCGTCTCCGCGCAGGCCGTCGCCGCGCTTCCCGAGACGACGGCGCTCGCCACGGCGGGACACTCCATCGCCGCGACCTTCGGCTACGCCGACGGGCAGATCCCTCGCGACCTCATGATCGACATGGCGGGCCGCATCGCGGCATCCACCGATCTTCCGGTGAGCGCCGACCTCGACGACGCATACGGGGACGCGGGGGAGACCACGCGCCTCGCCATCGGTGCCGGCATCGTCGGTGCCAACGTCGAGGACCGCCTCAAGCCCCTGGACGAGTCCGTGGCCGTGGTCGAGGCAATCGTCAAGGCGGGCGAGGCGGAGGGCGTGCCCTTCGCGCTCAATGCGCGCACCGACGCCTTCGTCCGCGCGGGCGATCGCCCCCTCGACGAGAGCATCGCCGACGCGATCCAGCGGGGCCGGGCGTTCCTCGACGCCGGTGCCACGTGCGTCTTCGTCCCCGGCATCCTCGACGCCGACGTGACCGCTCAGCTGGTCGAGGGCATCGGCCGAGGCAAGATCAGCGTGATCGGACTCCCCGGTGCTCTCACTGCGGCAGAGTACGAGGCGCTCGGCGTCGCGCGCATCTCCTACGGGCCCATGATCCAGCGGGTCGCGCTGACCGCCCTCCAGGACGTCGCCTCGAGCCTCTACGCCGACGGCGTCATCCCCGGATCGACTCGGGCGCTGAACTGACGGCGATCGCGTCACTAGACTTGACGCGTGGTCACACGTCTCTCGAAATTCTTCCTTCGCACGCTCCGTGAAGATCCGGCAGGTGCCGAGATCGCCAGTCACCGACTGCTGATCCGGGCCGGGTACATCCGCCCGCAGGCAGCGGGCATCTTCGCCTGGCTCCCGCTGGGGCTCAAGGTGAAGGCCAAGATCGAGACCGTCGTCCGAGAGGAGATGGCCGCTGCCGGTGCGCAGGAAGTGCACTTCCCTGCCCTCATGCCCCGCGAACCCTACGAGGCGACGGGTCGGTGGGACGAGTACGGCGACCTGCTGTTCCGTCTGCAGGACCGCAAGGGCGGCGACTACCTGCTCGCCCCGACGCACGAAGAGGCCTTCACGCTGCTCGTGAAGGATCTCTACTCGTCGTACAAGGATCTGCCGCTGACGATCTTCCAGATCCAGGACAAGTACCGCGACGAGGCACGGCCCCGCGCGGGGCTCCTCCGCGGCCGCGAGTTCACGATGAAGGACGCCTACTCCTTCGACGCCTCTGACGCCGGCCTCGACGCCAGCTACATGGCGCAGCGCGACGCGTACGAGCGCATCTTCCAGCGGCTCGGTCTCGAGTACGCGATCGTGAAGGCGGATGCCGGCGCGATGGGCGGCTCCCGCAGCGAGGAGTTCCTCCACCCGACCCCCGTGGGCGAAGACACCTTCGTCCGCAGCGAGGGCGGATACGCCGCCAACGTCGAGGCGTTCACCACTGCGGTGCCGGCGGCGGTGCCGTTCGACGACGCACCGGAGGCCACGGTCTTCGATTCGCCCGACACGCCGACGATCGACACGCTCGTGGCCCACGCGAACGCCGTGCTCGACCGGGAGGTGACCGCTGCCGACACGCTGAAGAACGTCGTCCTCGCCCTCACCCACCCCGACGGTTCCCGCGAGCTCGTCGTCGTCGGCATCCCCGGCGACCGCGAGGTCGACGACAAGCGCGCCGAGGTGGCGTTCGCGCCCGCCGAGGTCTCCACCGCGACCCCGGAGGACTTCGCGGCGAACCCGCTCCTCGTGCGCGGGTACATCGGTCCGTGGTCGCCCACCGGCGCGGTCCTCGGCGAGGAATCCGCCACCGGCATCCGCTATCTCGTCGATCCTCGAGTCTCGGAGGGCACGAGCTGGATCACGGGCGCGAACATCGACGAGAAGCACGCGTACTCGGTCGTCGCAGGCCGCGACTTCACCGCAGACGGGATCGTCGAGATCGCGAACGTGCGCGAGGGCGACCCCGCCCCCGACGGATCCGGCCCTGTGACGCTCGCGCGCGGCATGGAGATCGGTCACGTCTTCCAGCTCGGCCGCAAGTACGCCGAAGCCCTCGGGCTGAAGGTGCTCGACGAGAACGGCAAGCTCGTCACCGTCACGATGGGCTCCTACGGGATCGGCATCACGCGCATCCTCGCGATCATCGCTGAACTCAACAACGACGATCGCGGCCTCATCTGGCCGGCTTCCGTCTCGCCCTTCGACGTGCACGTCGTCGCCGCGGGTCGTGACCAGGTGGCGTACGAGGTCGCCGAGCAGGCCGCGGCGCAGCTCGAGGAGGCCGGGCTCGACGTGCTCTACGACGATCGACCCAAGGTGTCGCCCGGTGTGAAGTTCGGCGACGCCGAACTCGTCGGCATCCCTCGCGTCCTCGTCATCGGGCGCGGGGCCGCAGAAGGCCAGGTCGAGCTCTGGGACCGCCGGACGGGCGAGCGCGACGCGTTGTCCCTCACCGAGGCCCTCGCACGGTTGTCGGCCTGACATGACCGACGAGGGGGGCGTCGATGTCGCGGCGGCGCTCGATCAGATCATGACCGATGCGGGCGTCAGTGCGAACCGGACGCTCATCCGCCGGATCCTCAACACCGGCCTGCGCCTCGGCGAGGACGGTACCGATCGCCTGAACCTCAAGATCGCATCGGCGGCGCTCGCGGAGATGCGCGATGCCTTCCAGCTGTTCCATCCGTACGCCGATGTTCCGAAGGTCACGGTCTTCGGTTCCGCGCGCACGCGCCAGGAGGATCCGCTCTACGAGCAGGCGCGATCGGTGGCATCCGCGCTGGCCGAGCGCGGATGGATGGTCGTGACGGGCGCGGGCCCTGGGATCATGCAGGCGGCAGCGGAGGGCGCGGGGGAGAAGATGGCGCTCGGCGTCTCGATCCGCCTCCCGTTCGAAGAGAAGGCGAACGCGGTCGTCGCCGAGGACACCCGGTCGGTGGAGATGAAGTACTTCTTCACCCGCAAGCTCATGCTCGTGAAGGAGTCGACCGGATTCATCTGCCTGCCCGGCGGCTTCGGCACGCTCGATGAGATGTTCGAGCTGCTCACGCTGCAGCAGACCGGCAAGGCCGAGCCGATGCCGATCGTCCTGCTCGATGCACCGGGTGGCACGTTCTGGAAAGGCCTCGAGGCCTTCGTCGTCGAGCACCTCATCCCCGCCGGTGTCATCTCCGCGGACGACTTCGACCGCGTGCTCGTCACGGACTCCGCCGAGGAGGCGGTCGCCGAGATCACCGGCTTCTGGTGCAATTACGATTCGCTGCGCTGGGTCGACGACGTGCTGGTCCTGCGGCTGAAGCACACGCCGACGGATGACGAGATCGAACGCCTGAACGACGAGTTCGGCGACATCGTCGCCGAGGGGCGGATCGACCGCGTCGACGCGCTGCCCGTCGAGCGCTCCGACAACGACGTGGTGGATCTGCCGCGTCTCGCCCTCCGCCTCCGGCAGCGCGAGGTGGGCGGCCTGTACCGCCTCATCGACGCGATCAACGCACTCGACTCCGCTCGCTGACCCTGCGCTCCGTCTGACTCCGCATCCTGTCGGCGACGGGGTCGGGTATCGTTGTACGGATGCCGCGTGCGCAGGATGCCGCGGTGAAGAGCTGAATATGGAGGGTCGTCATGGAGATCGAACTTGGGCTGCTGCGAGGGATCGAGAAGGAGAAGGCGATCCCCTTCGACGAACTGGTCGCCATCATCGAGCAGGCCGTCCTGACCGCCTACGGCAAGCACGTCTCCGAGGACGGTGCCGTCCCCGCCGGTGTGCGTGTCGAACTCGACAGGAAGACCGGACACGTCGCCGTCCTGCAGCCCGTCGTCGATGACGAGGGTGCCGTGATCGGCGAGGAGGACGCGACGCCGGAGGACTTCGGTCGCATCGGTGCGTTCGCCGCCAAGCAGGTCATCAGCCAGCGCCTCCGCGACATCGCCGACGATGCCGTCCTCGGCGAGTTCCGCGGCAAGGAGGGCGACATCGTCGCCGGTGTCATCCAGCAGGGCCCCAACCCGCGGATGATCCACGTCGACCTCGGCTCGGTCGAGGCGATCCTGCCCCCTGAGGAGCAGGTCCCCGGTGAGGAGTACACCCACGGCTCGCGGCTGCGCGTGTACGTGACGAGCGTCGCCAAGGGGCTGAAGGGGCCGCAGATCACCGTCTCGCGCACGCACCCCGGCCTCGTGCGCAAGCTCTTCGCGCTGGAGGTGCCGGAGATCGCCGCCGGTCTCGTCGAGATCATCTCGCTGGCGAGGGAGGCGGGCCACCGCACGAAGATCGCCGTGAAGGCGAACGACCCGTCGATCAACGCCAAGGGCGCCTGCATCGGCGAGCTCGGGCGTCGAGTCCGCGCGGTCACCGAGGAGCTGGCGGGGGAGAAGATCGACATCGTCGACCACGACGCCGACCTCGCGACGTTCGTCGCCCACGCGCTCTCGCCCGCGAAGGTCACCAGCTCGTTCGTCCTCGACGCCGGCACGAAGGCGGTCCGCGCTCTCGTCCCCGACTACCAGCTCTCGCTCGCGATCGGCAAGGAGGGGCAGAACGCGCGCCTCGCCGCGAAACTGACCGGGGCGAAGATCGACATCCAGCCGGACAGCATCCTCGACTGACCAGGGGACACGGAGTTGTCACCCAGCAGCGCGGTGTAAGATGGATTCAGTACGGACATGCGTCGGCTGTCGCATGCGTGCTTCCCGATCCGCTCTTCTCAGAGTGGTGGCTGACCATGGCAGACTCGTTTTCGACGAGCGCGCCGTGATGCCGGGGAGGGGCGCGTGGATTCATCCGACGCAGGAGTGCCTGGACAACGCCATACGGCGCCGGGCCTTCGCACGAGCACTCCGCGTGTCGGCATCCTTCGGGTTCCCCGAGGCCGACGACATGCAGACCATCGAGAAACGGCTGAACGGCTATGGAAACAAAGTGAACGGCTCGAAATGAGACCCGTCCGCGACTAGTGGTCTGCCCTGTCTGGGCAGACCGACCCAGACAGGAGAATTGTGGCTTCCAAACCACGCGTGCATGAGATCGCCGCCGAACTCGGCGTCGACAGCAAGGTCGCACTTGCGAAACTGAAGGAACTCGGCGAGTTCGTCAAGAGCCCGTCTTCGACGGTCGAGCCCCCCGTGGCTCGTAAGCTCCGTGCTGCCATCGAGGCAGACGGCGCGATCGCCGCCAAGGCTCCGGAGAAGCAGGAGAAGAAGCCTGCATCCGCCACCCCGGCGGCTCCCGCGCCCAAGGCGCCCGTCCCCGGACCCAAGCGGGCCGCTGAGCCCGCACCGGCTCCGGCACCGGAGGCGAAGCCGGCTGCTGCCGCTCCGTCCTCCTCGGCGCCCACCCCCGGGCCGAGCAAGCCCGCGCCTTCCGCGGACAAGCCCGCGCCGTCCGCGGACAAGAACGCCCCCAAGCCCGGTGCACCTCGCCCCGGCAACAACCCGTTCTCGTCCGCGCAGGGCATGGGCCAGCGTCCCGCCGGTCCGCGCCCCGGCAACAACCCCTTCGCCTCCGCGCAGGGCATGGGCCAGCGTCCGACGCCGGGGAACATCCCGCGTCCGCAGGCTCCGCGCCCCGGCGCGCCCCGTCCCGGTGCACCGCGCCCCGGTTCGCCCCGTCCCGGCGCTCCTCGCGGCGGCCAGGGCGGTCGTCCCGGCGCACCGTTCCAGCAGCGATCCGGCGGTCCCGGCCGTCCGGGTGGCGGCGGCCCAGGTGGTCCCGGTGCTCGTCCGGGTGGCGGCTTCGCCGGTCGCCCGGGTGGCGGCGGCCGCGGTCGTGGACCCGGTGGTGGTACCGCAGGCGCCTTCGGAAAGGGAGGCGGCAAGTCCAAGCAGCGCAAGTCGCGTAGGGCGAAGCGGCAGGAATTCGAGATGCGGGATGCCCCCGTCGTCGGTGGCGTCAACGTCACCCGCGGCAACGGGGAGACCATCCGCATGCGTCGCGGTGCATCGATCGCCGACTTCGCGGACAAGATCGAGACTCTGACCGGCTACACCGTGCAGCCGGGAACCCTCGTGACGATCCTCTTCAACCTCGGCGAGATGGCCACGGCCACCGAGTCGCTGGACGAGGCGACCTTCGAGGTCCTCGGTGAGGAGCTCGGATACAAGATCCAGATGGTCTCTCCCGAGGACGAGGACAAGGAGCTCCTCGAGGGCTTCGGTCTCGACCTCGAGAAGGAGCTCGCCGCGGAGAGCGAGGAGGACCTCGAGATCCGTCCTCCGGTGGTGACCGTCATGGGTCACGTCGACCACGGTAAGACCCGACTGCTCGACGCCATCCGCCAGACCAACGTCATCGCGGGCGAGGCCGGTGGCATCACCCAGCACATCGGTGCCTACCAGGTGTGGACCGAGCACGAGGAGATCGAGCGCGCCATCACCTTCATCGACACCCCGGGTCACGAGGCGTTCACCGCCATGCGTGCCCGTGGTGCGCAGGTCACCGACCTCGCGATCCTCGTTGTGGCGGCCGACGACGGCATCATGCCGCAGACGGTGGAGGCACTCAACCACGCGCAGGCGGCGAACGTCCCGATCGTGGTCGCGGTGAACAAGGTCGACAAGCCCGACGCCAATCCGGCCAAGGTCCGTCAGCAGCTCACCGAGTACGGTCTGGTCGCAGAGGAGTACGGCGGCGACGTCATGTTCGTGGACGTCTCGGCCCGTCAGGGCACGGGAATCCAGGAACTGCTCGACGCGGTCCTGCTGGTGGCCGACGCGGGTCTCGACCTCACGGCCAACCCGAACAAGTCCGCTCGTGGTGTCGCCATCGAGGCGAAGCTCGACAAGGGTCGTGGTTCGGTGGCGACGGTTCTCATCCAGTCCGGAACGCTGCGCATCGGTGACTCGATCGTGGCCGGTACCGCCTTCGGCCGCGTTCGCGCCATGCTCGACGAGAACGGCGACGCTGTCGAAGAGGCACCGCCGTCCCGCCCCGTCCAGGTGCAGGGTCTGAACTCGGTCCCGCGTGCCGGCGACGTCTTCATCGTCACCGAGGAAGACCGCATGGCGCGTCAGATCGCTGAGAAGCGTGAAGCCGTCCAGCGCAACGCGCTGCTGGCCAAGGCCCGCAAGCGCATCTCGCTCGAGGACTTCACCCGTGCACTCGAAGAGGGCAAGGTCGAGACACTCAACCTCATCATCAAGGGTGACGTCTCCGGTGCCGTCGAGGCGCTCGAGGAGTCGCTGCTCAAGATCGAGGTCGACGATTCGGTGCAGCTGCGCATCATCCACCGCGGTGTCGGCGCGATCACCGAATCCGATGTCAACCTGGCGACGATCGACAACGCGATCATCGTCGGATTCAACGTCCGACCCGACACCAAGGCCCGTGAGGCCTCGGCGCGCGAAGGCGTGGACATCCGGTTCTACTCGGTCATCTACTCGGCGATCGACGAGATCGAGAACTCCCTCAAGGGAATGCTCAAGCCCGAGTTCGAAGAGGTCCAGTCCGGTGTCGCCGAGATCCGCGAGGTGTTCCGCTCCTCGAAGTTCGGCAACATCGCCGGTGTCATCGTCCGCTCCGGAACGATCACCCGAAACGCCAAGGCCCGCGTCATCCGCGAGGGCGTCGTCATCGCCGATGGCCTGGCCATCGAGTCGCTGCGTCGTTTCAAGGATGACGTCACCGAGGTGCGTACGGACTACGAAGCCGGTATCGGCCTCGGCAAGTACAACGACATCCAGGTCGGCGACGAGATCGAGACCACCGAGATGGTGGAGAAGCCTCGCGGCTGATCCGATCGAAAGTGAGGGGCGCCTGCGGGCGCCCCTCACTCGTCACAGAGGAGAGGGAAATGGCTGGAGAACGACAGGCCCGTCTGGCGGACCGCATCCGTGTCATCCTGGCTGAACGCCTGGAGAAGGGGCTGCGCGACCCGCGTCTCGGATTCGTCACGATCACCGATGTGCGCGTGTCCGGCGATCTGCAGCACGCCTCCGTCTTCTATACCGTGCTCGGCACGGAGGAGGAGCGCATCTCCAGCGGAGCCGCACTCACCTCGGCGACGGGGATGCTGCGCAGCGAGGTCGGCCGTCAGCTGAGCACGCGCCTCGTGCCGACGCTGGAGTTCATCCCCGACGCGCTGCCGGAGAACGCGGACAACATCACCGCATTGCTGCGCCAGGCGCAGGAGCGTGATGCCGAGGTCGCCAAGATCGCATCGTCGGCCACGCACGCGGGCGACGCCGATCCGTACCGCGCCGAGCCCCAGGACGACGAGCAGAGCTAGTTCGCTCGCCGTCCACCTGATACCCTGATCGCCGTCGTCGGCACACCGATGACGAACGCGTGGCTGGGGGAGTCAGGGGCGACGCAGAGTGAAGACGGCACGGCAGCAGAGGCCGGGGTACGCGCGAACGACGGCGGACCTCGCCGAGCAGGTCGTGGCCGTCTCTGCCGCTCTGCTGACGGCGGGCGCGCCGACGGCGCCGCACGTCGTGGCGAAGCTTCTGCGACGGCTGGACGGCGACCATGAATCGGTCAGGGAGACGGCGACGGCTCTCTCGGCGTCGCAGCGCAGTGGTCTGCGGATGCTGCCGCGGTCGCTGCCGCTCGTGCCTTCGGTCGCCGCCGTCTTCGAGGGCAGCGATCTCGAGCCTGCGCACCGCCACACCCTGCTGATCGTCGCGCTCAGTACGCGCGGCGACCTCGATCTGCTGACGAGAGCCACCGGTCTGACCGCCCACGAGCTCACGACGGGTCCGGTGGGGGCGCACTTGCGCATCGGTCGCGGCCGGTGTGAGCTCGCCGATCGGAGGATGCGGGTCTGGCTCGAGCACGCCGCGTCGACGGACGATCTGGGTCAGGCGCACGAGCGTCTCCGCACCGCCCACGAGGAGCGGAGGGAGCACGAACCGATGCTCTGGCATCGTGCCCGTGGCGCCGTGCACCGGTGTCCTGACGCCGGAGCGTCGCTCGCATCGGCGGCGCGGGAGCTTGCGGAGCGCGGTGATTCCGAGCGGGCTTTCGAGGTCGCCGTCGAGGCGGCGGATCACGCCGATGGCGCGGCGCGCGATGAGGCGAAGCTCATCGCCGGAGCCGCTGCCGTCGGCGCCGGCTGCTTCGAGGACGCCACGGAGTGGCTCGGCGACGTGTACCCCCACGGTGACGGATCCCTTCGCCGAAGGGCGCTGGCGAGCCTGCTCATCGCGGAGACCTGTGCCCAGGGAACCGTGCCGGTCGTCGACCCCGCAGAGCATCGCCCACGCGACGCCGATGTGTCCGGTTGGCGGGAGTGGGCGCGCACGACGGCGCTCACCGCCGTCATGAGCGCGGAGCGAGGGCGCACTTCGGAGATGCGCACGTGGCTGGCCGAGCTGCGCGACGCGGATGCGCGTGCGGGCGCCGGCGGAGAGATCAGTCGACCGGCGGTCGATCTGTGCTGGACGCTCTCCGGCGACGACTGCGATGGCTCGACCGATTCGACCGGACCGTTCTCCGGCGGGCTGGTACCGGCACTGCGGGCCGCCGTCGACGGAGACATCGATCTCGGTCTGCAGCTTCTGGCGCGTGCGAGGTCCACGCGGGTGCAGGAGATCGATCCGCTGGTGTCCGGTTTCGAGTGCAGTCCTCTCGTCGATGCCTACCTCGCGGTCGCCGAGACGCTCATGCACTTCTGGAGCGGCGACATCCGCACCGCGCGCGACCGACTCGCCGTCGCCGCCGTCGACCTTCCCGTCGCCGTGCCGTTCGCCGGACTCGGAGCCGCCCTCGCCGCGCGTCTCGACATCAGCGCGATCGGAGCCCCCGGGCCTCTGACGCACGCTCTGAGCGCGACGCTCCCCAGCGGCATCCGCATCGACGGCCTCGTGGATCGAGGACTGGCGGCGTACCTCACCGGACAGCAGGAGGAGGCCGACACCGAGATCACCCTCTGGCATGAACTCGGGGCGCCGGAATCCGCGCTGCGGTTGCCTGGGCTCGACGAGGTGGGGCCGATCGACGAGCGGAAGAGGACCGAACCTCCGGAGCTGACCGAGACGAGGCAGCTGCTCACGCGCATCCGACGGATGCCGGCGCAGACGTGGCGGCGGGAGCGGGACGAGATCGCTGCGACCTGTCGGGATCTTCGATCCGTGTTCTGTCGAGGGAGGGTGGAGGCGATGCTCGGCACGACGTGCGTCGTCCGCGGCGACGCCGTCGCGGGGCGGCGGCATCTGCGCGCGGCGCGGAGTCTGTTCGAGGAGGCGGGGGCCGCGGCGTGGCGGGATGCGGCGGAGCTCCGACTCGGGCTGATCAGCGAGCGGTTGCACGCCATGAGTCGGGAACCGACGGCGCCGATCGCCGTGATCCACGACCCGCTCCCCGTCGAGAGCAGCCGCGTCGCCTGGTCCGCTGTGCTCAGCGCGAGGGAGGTGGACGTGGCGATGCGGGTCGTGGAGGGGGCGACCAACAGCGAGATCGCCGCGGACCTGGAGATCTCCGTGCGCACCGTCGAGGTGCACGTCGGGCGGATCCTTGCCACGCTGGGCGTGCGCAACCGCGTCCAGCTCACGGCGCTGGCCCACCGGACCGGTCGCCACGGCTGACGCGGCGGGCGCACGGTCATCGGGGGAGTCGGAGCTTCCCGTCCACGGCTTCCACGAGTCCGTCGGCGATCAGGGAGTCGATGGCTCGGTCGCGCTGTGCCGGGCCCGCCCAATCGTGGATCACGGCCTCCGCGACGGCCTCCCCGCCGTCCGCATCACGCAGCACCTTCAGGACGGCACCGCGCGCCTGCCGATCCGATCCCTCGTAGCGCGCCTGTCGTCGCCGCTCGTCTCCCGTGTCAGGGCGGCCGGCCGCCACCCATGCGCACCGCGCCACGATGGGGCACTGATCGCATCGCGGACTGCGGGCAGTGCAGACCACCGCTCCGAGCTCCATCATCGCCGCGTTGAAGACGGCCGCTTCCCGGTCACCTTCCGGCAGCAGCGCCGCCATCTCCGCGAGATCGCGGCGCGCGGCCGGCCCTGGCTGCGACTTCCCGTCGAGAGCACGCGCCATGACCCGACGCGTGTTGGTGTCGACCACCGGATGCCGGTCACCGAAGGCGAACGTCGCGACGGCTCTCGCGGTGTAGTCGCCGATGCCGGACAGCGCGAGGAGGGCGTCGACGTCGCGGGGGACCTCTCCGCCGTGTCGCTGTGTGATCTCCACCGCGGCCCTGTGCAGCCAGAGCGCCCGGCGGGGATAGCCGAGGTTCGCCCACTGCTGCACGATGTCGGCGGGTGTCGCCGCAGCGGTCGCCGCCGGCGTCGGCCACCGGCCCAGCCACGCGGCGAGGTGGGGGATGACACGGGCGACGGGAGTCTGCTGCAGCATGAACTCGCTCACCAGCGTGCCCCAGGCGCCGTATTCGGCGTGGAAGTCCGCACGCCGCCACGGCAGGTCCCTGGCATGGGTGTCGAACCAGTCCGATACGTCCTCCACGAGGCGCGGGGACGAGGGGGAGGATACGGGCACCTCGACAGCTTATGCGCACTGCGGCGGGCCCGCCCGAGCGCCGGCCCGTCGTCGGCGACGTGCGGAGGTCTCGGTAGGCTGGAGGAATGGTCGCACCCGGAATCCTCCTCGTAGACAAACCCGGCGGGTTGACCAGTCACGACGTCGTCGCACGCACGCGCCGAGCACTCGGCACCCGCAAGGTCGGGCACGCCGGCACGCTGGATCCCATGGCGACCGGCCTCCTCGTGATCGGCGTCGAGGCGGCGACGCGTCTGCTCACCTACGTCGTCGGCGCTGACAAGACGTATCTCGCGACCATCAGGCTCGGGCAGACGACGACCACGGACGACGCCGAGGGTGAGTTGCTCGTCGAGGCGGACGCCGCGGCCGTCGCCGCCGTCACCGACGAGCAGGTGGCTGAAGGGGTGGCCGCTCTCACCGGCGAGATCTCTCAGATCCCCAGCTCTGTGTCGGCGATCAAGGTCGATGGACGGCGTGCGTACGACCGGGTGCGCGCGGGGGAGCAGGTGGAGCTCGCCGCGCGATCGGTGAACGTGTCGCGCTTCGAGATCGCCGAGACCCGACGCGGGGACGGCGTGATCGAGCTCGATGTCGAGGTCGACTGCTCATCCGGTACCTACATCCGCGCACTCGCGCGCGACCTCGGGGCCGCACTCGGCGTCGGCGGGCATCTGACCGCCCTGCGTCGAACCCGGATCGGTCCGTTCCCGGTGACGGATGCCGTGGACCTCGACCATCTCGGCGACTCCGCGCTGCTGCCGCCAGGGGAGGCCGCCGCCCAGCTCATGCAGCGGCTGGACGTCTCCGCCGACGAGTCCAGAGACCTGCGGCACGGAAAGCGCCTCACCGACCAGGCCGGTCGTCTCGAGAGTGCCATCGCCGCCGCGATCGACGAGGACGGTGCACTGGTCGGCATCGTCGAGAAGCGGGGCCGAGACCTGAAGAGCGCCATGAACATGCCGGAGGCAACCCGATGATCCTGTGGTTCACCATCCTTCAGATCGCCGTCGCCGTCGCGGTGGGGATCTTCGCCGTGTCCGCCGGCCTGATGGGGCGTCGCCCGAGCGACTACACGGTGGGAGCCCTCGCACTCGTCGAGGTGCTCCTGATCGTCCAGGTCATCACGGCCATCGTCGCTCCGCTGGTCGGCAATCCGCCCACCGGCGATCCGCTGGAGTTCTGGGTCTACCTCGTCTCCGCCGTCCTGCTGCCCGTCGGCGGTGTCGCGTGGGCGCTCCTGGAGCGGAGTCGATGGAGCACCGTCATCCTCGGTGTCGTCGGCTTCGCCGTGGCCGTCATGCTGTGGCGCATGGAAGTCATCTGGACGATCCAGGTCGCCTGACGCGGCATCCGGCCGGTGTCGTGCGCGCTTAGGATGGAAGGCGCTATGACCACAACCGAACCCCGCTCTCGGATGACCGGCATCGGCCGCGTTCTCGTCATCGTCTACGCGGTCATGGCGCTCGCCGCCACCGGACGCAGCTTCGTCCAGATCGTCCGCAGCTTCGATGAGGCACCTTTGGCGTACACGCTGTCCGCGCTCGCGGCCGTCGTCTACATCGTCGCGACCCTCGGACTGATCTTCGCCGGGCGCCGCGGCTGGTACACGATCGCCTGGGCGGCGATCGTGTTCGAACTCGCCGGCGTGCTCATCGTCGGCACGCTGAGCCTCACCATGCCCGAACTGTTCCAGCACGATTCCGTGTGGTCCGTCTTCGGTCGCGGATACCTCTTCGTCCCCCTCGTCCTGCCGGCGTTCGGCATCTGGTGGCTGCGCACTCATCGCCCCTCTGCACGTGTGGCGTCGCCCGCGTCCGAGGTGACGGCGTGATCGTCTTCCGCGACACGGAGCAGATCCCTGCCGACTTCGGGCCGTCAGCGGTCGCGATCGGGAAGTTCGACGGTGTGCACGCCGGTCATCGGGCGGTCATCGAGCGGCTCAAGGCGGATGCCGCCGCATCCGGCGCCCGCGCGGTCGCGGTCACCTTCGACCGCAACCCGCTCGCGCTGCTCCGACCGGAGCTGTGCCCGGACAACGTCGTGTCCGTCGAGCGCAAGCTCGAACTCCTCGGTGAGCTGGGGCTCGACGCCACGGTGCTGCTGACGTTCGACCGTGAGCTCGCATCGCGATCGGCCGAGGAGTTCGTCGAGGAGATCCTCGTGGGCGCGCTGAAGGTCAGCACGGTGCTCGTCGGACGCGACTTCCGTTTCGGACACCGTGGCGCCGGCACGCCCGACCTGCTGCGCGAGCTCGGGCCGCGCTACGGCTTCACCGTCGACGTCGTCGACGACGTCTTCGTCGAGGGCTCGGAGCGGCGGGTGTCCTCCAGCTGGATCAGGGAACTGCTCGCCGAGGGCGACGTGGCAACGGCCGCCGTTGTTCTCGGACGGCCCGTCGATGTGCGCGGCGAAGTCGTCCACGGACTCAAGAGAGGCCGTGAACTCGGATTCCCGACCGCCAACCTGTCGGAGACCGTCGACGCGTTCGTCCCGGAGGACGGCGTGTACGCAGGGTGGCTCCATGACCACGAGACCGGCATCCGGCATCCTGCGGCGGTGTCGGTGGGCACGAACCCCACGTTCGACGATGTGCTCGTCCGCCAGGTCGAGGCGCACGTGATCGACGAGGACGCCCTCGACCTGTACGGTCACGAGGTGACGGTGGAATTCACCCGGCGCCTGCGCGGCATGGTCGCGTTCGACGGCATCGAGGCCCTCATGGCGCAGATGTCGGCCGATGTCGAGGCAGCCCGCGCGATTCTCGCCGCCGATGCCCTAGAATGAGTGTGGTTCTCGACGTTGCGGGTGCGGATTTCGCGCATCGCTGAGCGCGAGGACGAGGTCCGCACGGTCATGGTTCATCCACACGCGGACGACACGTACGGCACGGGCCGCCCTCTCGGACGATCCGGTACTCACGCTCAGGAGGAGCATGCCGACTACGGCAACCGCCGCCACGCGGCGCAGGAAGACATCCCGTCGTGATGACGAGGCCCCGCTGATCCCGATCCTCGCCCGCAAGGTGCGCGAGATCGAGGCGAAGGCGCAGCGCGGCAAGCTCGGCCCGACCAATCGGGTCAAGTTCCAGGTCATCGCGTTCCTCGTGCGTGAGGAGCGTGCGAGGGTGAAGGCGGACGAGTCCGTCGGAGATGCGGCACGCGCCGAGCTGCTCAAGCGGCTCGACGGCGTCGCGACCATCCTCGCCAAGACCGCCGCGCGCGACACGTCGCTGATCCAGCTGCTCGAGGCTGATCAGGCGACCAGCCCGGTGGCGAAGCGCATGCGCAGGGACTGGCTCCTCGAATCCGGTGCGGAACTCGCGCCGGAGGAACTCATCATCACCGACATCGCACCGGTACAGGCACCTGTGGTGCCGCCGGCACTGGCCGAGCGTCAGGTGACGCCTCCGTCGGTGGAGGCGCGGCAGTTGGCGAACCCGTTCCTCGCTCCCGATCTCACCCCTCGTCCGACCACGACGCCTCGGCGCCGTCTGGACGGCTGGGAGCTCATGGGGCCGCTGTACAAGGCATTCGAGACCGGTGCCGGAGGCTCGTCGGCGAGCATGGAGCTCCCGCCCGTTCCCGAGTACGACCACATCTCGCCCAAGGGGCGCGAGGTGATGGTGCACCAGTCGCGTTTCCTCGAGTCCGTGCGGGCAGGACACCGCAGCTTCCTGCTCGCGGACGAGCCGGGTCTCGGCAAGACCGCCCAGTCCGTTCTCGCGGCGTCCCTGGCCGAGGCCTACCCGCTCCTGGTCGTCGTGCCCAACGTCGTCAAGATGAACTGGGCGCGCGAGGTCGAACGGTGGACACCGCAGCGCAGGGCGACGGTCATCCAGGGCGATGGCGACGACATCGACGCGTTCGCCGATGTCTTCATCGTGAACTACGAGATCCTCGACCGGCACCTGTCCTGGCTGGGGTCGATCGGCCTGCAGGGCATGGTCGTCGACGAGGCGCACTTCATCAAGAACCTCTCCTCGCAGCGCTCGCAGAACGTCCTCGCGCTGGCGTCGCGGATCCGTGAGCGGACCAGGAACCCCCTGATGATGGCGCTCACCGGCACGCCGCTCATCAACGACGTCGAGGACTTCGACGCCATCTGGCGGTTCCTCGGATGGACGACGGGCGACAAGCCGGGTCCCGAGCTCATGGAGAAGCTCGACGCGACCGGTCTGACCCCCGCCGACAAGGCGTTCTACGCCGAGGCGCGCGACGCCGTCATCTCGATGGGCATCGTCCGTCGCAAGAAGAAGGACGTCGCCGCGGATCTGCCCGACAAGCTCGTCGCCGACCTGCCGGTGCAACTGGACGACGAGTTCGGCCGCGGCATCCGTCAGGCGGAGCGCGAACTCGGACTGCGCCTCGCGGCGAAGTACCGGCGCATCATCGAGGCCCGCGGTGACCGCGGCCTCGCAGAGGGCGAGATCGACGAGGACATCGTGCGCCTCGTGGCGACGGGGGAGCTCGAGGAGTCCCGCGCCGCCGGAACCGGTGGCGACAACGTGTTCACCATGGTGCGCAAGATCGGTCAGGCCAAGGCACAGCTCGCCGCGGACTACGCCGGTCAGCTCCAGCGCTCGGTCGGCAAGGTCGTGTTCTTCGCGAAGCACATCGACGTCATGGATCAGGCGGAGGCGCACTTCGCGGCATCCGGCATCCGCTACGTCTCGATCCGCGGAGATCAGACGACGGCCGTCCGTCAGCAGGCGATCGACGACTTCAACGGCGACGAGGGCGTCGGCATCGCGGTGTGCTCGCTCACCGCCGCCGGTGTCGGCCTGAACCTGCAGGCGGCGTCGAACGTCGTCCTCGCTGAGCTCAGCTGGACCGCAGCGGAGCAGACGCAGGCGATCGACCGCGTGCACCGCATCGGTCAGGGCGAGCCGGTCACGGCGTGGCGCATCATCGCCGCCCACACCATCGACACGAAGATCGCCGAGCTCATCGACCAGAAGCAGGGACTCGCCGCGCGGGCCCTCGACGGCGAGGTCGTGGAAGAGGCAGCCAGCGAGACCGTGCAGCTCGGTGCCCTCATGCACCTGCTACGCGAGGCTCTCGGCGACTGATTCGAGCCGTTAAGAACCGGGATTCTTTCCGGCTCTTCCGGCTCGAATCCAGCGGTTTCACGCAAGACCGGGAATTCGACCCGGTGTGACCGGCAAGATCTCCGATTCTCACGCGTGCTCGAATGGCGTCAGACGGTGATGGCCACTATGGTCGAGAGCAGGCAGCGTCGCCGTTCCCCTCTTCCCGAAACGTCTGAAGGCACCACAGCATGAAGATCGGTATCCTCACCAGCGGCGGCGACTGCCCCGGCCTCAACGCAGTGATCCGCGGCGTCGTCCTGAAGGGCTCGACCTCGTACGACCTCGAGTTCGTCGGCATCCGAGACGGATGGCGCGGCGTCGTCGAGGGCGACTTCATGCCGCTCACGCGTCATGAGGTGAAGGGGCTGTCCAAGGTGGGCGGCACGATCCTCGGCACGAGCCGTACCAACCCGTACGAGGGGGAGCGCGGCGGTGCCGAGAACATCGCCAAGACCCTGTACGGCCACAAGATCGACGGCATCATCGCCATCGGCGGCGAGGGGACCCTCGCGGCCGCCGACCGCCTGTCGAAGGACGGCATCAAGGTCCTCGGCGTGCCGAAGACGATCGACAACGACCTCCGCGCCACCGACTACTCGTTCGGCTTCGACACCGCCGTGAACATCGCCACCGACGCGATGGACCGGCTGCGCACGACCGGGGACTCGCACCAGCGCTGCATGGTGGCCGAGGTCATGGGGCGCCACGTCGGCTGGATCGCGCTGCACGCCGGTATCGCTGCGGGTGCCCACGTCATCTGCATCCCCGAGGTGCCGATGTCGATCGACGAGATCGCGGCCCAGGTCGCCAGCGCCCACGACCGTGGTCGGGCTCCGCTCGTCGTCGTGTCGGAGGGCTTCACCCTCGAGGGCATGGACGAGGCTTACAGCGACAAGGGCCTCGACGCGTTCAACCGGCCCCGGCTCGGCGGTATCGGCGACCAGTTGGCGCCGATGATCGAGAAGATCACGGGCGTGGAGACGCGCGCGACGATCCTCGGGCACATCCAGCGCGGCGGTTCGCCTTCCGCGTTCGACCGGGTGCTCGCGACCCGCCTCGGACTGCACGCCGCCGACGCGATCGTCGACGGCGCGTGGGGCCAGATGGTCGCGATGAAGGGGACCGACATCGTGCGTGTGCCGTTCGAAGAGGCCCTCGGCGAGCTCAACACGGTGCCGCGGTACCGCTACGACGAGGCCGCTGCACTCTTCGGTTGATCGTGGTCCCGCTGGCCTTCGGTGTCACGACCGTGGTGGGTTGCCCAGGTGGGATGCCTCCACTGACGTGACACGACCGGGCGTGTGTCTCCATCCTGGTGACTCAGCGGCGCACACACGCGCCCGTGGCTGCGCGGCACGTGTCCAGCGGCGAGTCAGGCGAGGCCGAGGGTGTCCAGCATCCAGGCGAGCTCGAACGCGCGCTCCCGCCACGCGTTGTAACGCCCACTCACGCCGCCGTGGCCGGCGGCCATCTCGCACTTGAGCAGGACGTCCTTCGCGCCGGAGTGCCGAAGGGCGGCGACCCACTTCGCCGGCTCCACGTACAGCACGCGCGTGTCATTGAGGGAGGTCATGGCGAGGATCCGCGGGTACCCGGCATCCTGGCGCACGTTCTCATACGGCGTGTACGACTTCATGTACTCGTACACCTCCGGGTCGTGCAGCGGGTCCCCCCACTCGTCCCACTCGATGACGGTGAGCGGGAGAGATGGGTCGAGGATCGACGTGAGCGCGTCGACGAACGGCACGGATGCGAGGATCCCGGCGAAGGTCGACGGTGCGAGATTCGCGACCGCGCCCATGAGGAGCCCGCCCGCGCTTCCGCCCTCGGCGACCATACGCTCGGCGCTCGTCACTCCGGTCTCGATGAGGTGCTCGGCGCAGGCGACGAAGTCGGTGAAGGTGTTGCGCTTGTTCCGCAGTTTCCCGTCCTCGTACCAGCCGCGTCCCATCTCACCGCCACCGCGCACGTGCGCGACGGCGAACACGACTCCGCGATCGAGTTCGGAGAGCCGGGCGACGGAGAAGCCAGGATCGATCGAGTGCTCGTAGGAGCCATACCCGTACAGATGCACCGGGCGCACGCCTGCGCCGGGGTCCCCGAAGGACTTCTTCCACACGAGGGAGATCGGCACCCTCGTGCCGTCCGGCGCGGTGGCCCAGCGGCGTTCCTGGCCGTACTCCTCCGGCGCGTACCCGCCGAGCACCGGCTGCTGCTTGCGCAGCACGAGCTCACGTGTCGCAAGGTCCAGGTCGTACACGGTCGACGGCGTCACGAACGAGGTGTACGACAGACGCAGGAACGGGGAGTGCCACTCCGGGTTGCCGGCGGGACCGGCGGAGAAGAGCGGCTCGTCGAAGGCGAGCTCGTCGACCTGCCCGTTGCGCGGGTCGAGCAGGCCGACCCGCTCGAGACCCTCGCTGCGGTAGCCGACGACGGTGACGTCCCGGAAGCAGTCCACCCCGAGGATGCGCCGCCCCGGCTCGTGGGCCATGACGACCGTTCGCTCTCCCTGCGGGTCGGATGCCGCGACCGAGACGAGCTCGAAGTCGAGGGCGCCGGCGTTGTGGAGGATGAGCAGCCGGTCCTCGCCGTCGACCACGGTGTGGTCGATCTCGTACTCGACGCCCTCCGCCCGCGGCCAGACGAGCTGCGGTTCGGCCGTGATGTCGCCCCGCAGGTCCACGAGGTATTCCTCGCTCGTAACGCTCGAACCGACGCCGATGACGAGGTAACGGCGGCTGCGGGTGATCCCGGCACCGAGCCAGAACCGCTCGTCGGGCTCGTGGAAGAGCTTCACATCCTCGGCGACCGGCGTTCCGAGCCGGTGCAGCCACAGCGTGTCGGGGCGCCAGGCCTCATCGCGGGTCGTGTAGATGATCGCCGAGCCGTCCGGGGTGAAGAACCCGCCGCCGGTCTTCGGGATCTCATCGGCGAGGACCTCCCCGGTGGCGAGGTCGCGCACGCGGATCGTGTAGAGCTCGTCACCCTCGGTGTCGGGAGCCCAGAGCAGACGGGTGGCATCGTCCGACACGTCGAAGGAGCCCAGCGAGAAGAACTCGTGGCCCTCCGCCTCGACGTTGCCGTCCAGCAGGATCTCCTCGCCGGGCACCGGTACGCCGGGCTCGAGGGTCGGAGGGGTCCAATCGCCGGGCTCAGCGGCAGCGCGGCAGTGGATGCCGTACTGCGCGCCCTCCTCGCTGCGGCTGTAGTACCACCAGTCGCCGCGACGCGTGGGCACCGACAGGTCGGTCTCCTGCACGCGCCCCTTGATCTCCTGGAAGATCTGCTCCCGCAGCCCCTCGAGGTGCGCCGTCGCCTCATCGGTGTACGCGTTCTCCGCTTCCAGGTGCGCGATCACCTCGGGGGAGTCCTTCTCACGCAACCACTCATACGGATCGTCGAACGAGTCGCCGTGGTGCGTGCGGACGTGTGAGCGGCGGGGGGCGATGGGGGCGTTGGTCACGGTTCCACGGTAGTCCGTGTCGAGTTGACCGGCGTTGAGGACGGTGCGAGGATTGTCTGGGCCGGTTAACGGATCTGATACCCACGGTGAACTCTTCGTTCACCACGCCGATCACGTCGGCACATTCCTGCTTCGTCGACCTGAAAGCGAACGGTGGAAACCGCAGCCCTCATAGTCGTGCTCGTCATCGCACTGGCGCTCTTCTTCGATTTCACCAACGGCTTCCACGACACGGCCAATGCGATGGCGACCCCCATCGCCACCGGCGCCCTGAAGCCGAAGACCGCCGTGCTGCTGGCGGCCGTGCTCAACCTCGTCGGCGCGTTCCTGTCGACGGAGGTCGCCAAGACGGTCTCCGGCGGCATCGTCAACGAGCAGGACATCTCGCATGCTCTGCTTCCGTCACTGATCTTCGCCGGCCTGGTCGGCGCGATCACGTGGAACATGCTGACCTGGTTCCTCGGCCTCCCCTCGAGCTCGTCGCACGCCCTCTTCGGCGGCCTGATCGGCGCGACTCTGGTGGGCGTCGGCGTGGCAGGCATCAACTTCGGCGTCGTGCTCTCCAAGGTCATCCTTCCGGCCCTCATCGCTCCGCTCACCGCCGGCATCATCGCCTTCGCAGCGACGAAGATCGCGTACGGCATCACGCGCCGCTACGACGGCAAGCCGGACGGCCGCTCCGGATTCCGGCTCGGCCAGATCTTCACCTCGTCGATGGTCGCGCTCGCGCACGGCACCAATGACGCCCAGAAGACCATGGGTGTCATCACGCTCGCTCTCATCACCGTCGGGTGGCAGTCGGGCGCGCATCACGAGCCGCAGCTGTGGGTCATCGTGTCGTGCGCCGTCACGATCGCACTGGGAACGTACCTCGGCGGCTGGCGCATCATCCGCACGCTCGGCAAGGGCCTCACCGAGGTCAAGCCTGCGCAGGGCTTCGCTGCGGAGAGCTCGACGGCCGCGACGATCCTCGCCTCCAGCGCGCTGGGATTCGCCCTGTCGACCACGCAGGTCGCATCAGGATCGGTGATCGGCTCCGGCCTGGGCCGCCGCGGAGCACAGGTGCGTTGGCGCACAGCCGGCCGCATCGCGCTCGGCTGGCTCCTCACTCTCCCCGCCGCAGCCGCAGTGGGGGCGCTGGCCGCGCTCCTCGTCGTCTGGCTGGACGTCGTCGGCGTCATCATCGGTGCGGTCGTCGCGGTCGGGATCATCCTGAGCCTGTTCCTGCGCTCCCGCCGCAACGCGGTCACCTCCGCCAACGCGATGAGCGATGTCGCCGATTCCGGGCATGCCGTCGAGCAGCCCGAGAAGCCCGGTCCCACCCGCCGACAGACCAGGATCGAACTGGTGCGCGCCCTCGAGAAGGCGGACCGGAAGGCGGAGGAGGCCGAGAAGGCCGCCAAGCGCGCCCGCAAGCTGAAGAAGAAGGGCGGCTCGGAGTCCGAGATCAAGGCCGCACGCAAGGCCGCGGAGAAGGCGGCCAAGAAGCTCGCCGAGGCGCAGAGTGCCGCGCGCGAGTGGGAGGCGCTCAGCGAGAGCCGCCGCGCACGCGCCGAGCGCGCCGAGTGGGAACTGTCGCACAGCGATGAGCAGGAGGCGCAGCGATGAGCATCGAGATCGACTGGTCGGCGTTCGTCAGTGTCTTCATCGCCGCATTGATCGGCGCCGTCGCCATCGTGTCCTTCTACGCCACGGGGCTGCGACTGCTCGTCCGTGCCGGCCGGATCCCCGTCGTGTCTCCCGCCGAGTTCACCGACGCGATCACGATCCTCTCCGAGAAGGAGATCAAGCGCGCCGAGAAGCACGCCGCGAAGGCCGCGACGAAGAGCCCGTTGTCCGAGGGGCAGAAGAAGATCGCCCTCCTCGGCGCATACGGCTGCTTCGCGCTGTGCGGCGCCGCGGTGCTCGCCGGGGTCCTGCTGATCGTCTTCAACCACTGAGCACCTGCTCCCGGGTGGTTCCCGGGAGGTGGACGTAGGATGGAGTCACCCCCGAGATCCTGATCCGTCACCACCCACAAGGAAGTGTCATGGCATCTGCCGCGCCCTCGTCCACTCGCACCGAGACCGATTCGCTCGGAAGCATGGAGATCCCCGCCGACGCGTATTGGGGCATCCACACCGCCCGCGCCGACGCGAACTTCCCGATCACCAAGCGACCCATCTCGGTGTATCCGGACCTCGTCAGAGGGCTCGCGATGGTCAAGCAGGCGAGCGCCCGTGCGAACAAGGAGATCGGGGCCCTCGACCCGCAGCGCGCCGACCTCATCGATGCCGCAGCGCAGCGCGTCATCGACGGCGAGTTCCACGATCAGTTCACGGTCGGTGTCATCCAGGGCGGTGCCGGGACCTCGACGAACATGAACGCGAACGAGGTCATCACCAACATCGCGCTCGAGATGGCCGGGCGTGAGAAGGGCGACTACGCGTTCCTCTCACCGATCGATCACACGAACCGCAGCCAGTCCACCAACGACGTCTACCCGACGGCGATCAAGATCGGGCTGTCGCTGACACTGCGGTCCCTGCTGGACGAACTCGATCTGCTGCGCCGCTCCTTCCTCAGCAAGGCCGTGGAGTTCCATGACGTGTTGAAGGTGGGACGCACGCAGCTGCAGGATGCCGTCCCGATGACGCTCGGGCAGGAGTTCCACGGGTTCGCCACCACGCTCGGTGAGGATCACGCCAGGCTCACGGAGAACGCCTCGCTCATGTTCGAGATCAACATGGGCGCCACGGCGATCGGCACCGGCATCACGACGCACGCGGACTACGGCCGCGCCGTCCTCGCGCATCTGCGTGAGATCTCCGGACTCGACCTTGAGACCGCGACGGACCTCGTGGAGTCGACGAGCGACACCGGCGCCTTCATGTCCTTCTCGTCGTCCCTCAAGCGCAACGCGATCAAGCTCTCGAAGATCTGCAACGACCTTCGTCTGCTCGCGTCCGGACCTCAGGCGGGGCTCGGCGAGATCAACCTTCCGGCGAAGCAGGCCGGCTCCAGCATCATGCCCGGCAAGGTGAACCCCGTCATCCCCGAGGTCGTGAACCAGGTCGCGTTCGCCGTCGTCGGTGCCGACATGACCGTCACGATGGCCGTGGAGGGCGGGCAGCTGCAGCTGAACGCCTTCGAGCCGGTGATCGCGCACTCGATCTTCCAGTCGATCACGTGGATGCGTCAGGCGATGTGGACGCTGCGCGTCAACTGCGTCGACGGGATCACCGCCAACGAGGACCGCCTTGGCGCGATGGTGGGCGCCTCGGTGGGTGTCATCACCGCGCTCACCCCGTTCATCGGTTACGCGGCGGCGGCGGCCCTCGCGAAGACCGCGCTGCTGACCAACCGCAACGTCGCCGATCTCGTGGTCGAGGCCGACCTGATGTCTCGCGAAGAGGTCGACAAGCAGCTCTCCCCGGCACGTCTTTCCGGCCTCGAGGCCGTCACGGCGGCGGTCAACATCATCCCGCCGGAGGACATGATCCAGATCTGAACGCGTGAGGCGGTGCGGAGATCTCCGCGCCGCCTCACTCGTCCATGCCCGCCGATCAGTCGTGGATGCGGCAGTGCGTGGTCAGCTCGCCGATGCCGTCGATTCCGACAGTCACGGTGGAGCGATCGCGCAGGAAGATCTGAGGATCGCGCGAATACCCGGCACCGCCGGGGCTCCCCGTCGAGATGAGCGTTCCCGGCTGCAGGGTGACGGACTGCGACAGGTGCGCGATGAGGGTCGACACCGACCTCACCATCTGACCGGTGCTGGCATCCTGGACGGTCTGCCCGTCGACGACGGTCCAGATGTGCAGATCCTGCGGGTCGGGGATCTCATCTGCCGTCACGGCGAACGGGCCGGTCGGCGTGAACCCGTCGAACGACTTGCAGCGGGACCACTGCGCCTCGGCGAACTGGATGTCGCGGGCGGTGATGTCGTTGACCACCGTGTATCCCCAGACATGGTCGAGAGCGTCCTGGGCTGCCACATCCTTCGCCGGGGTGCCGATGAGGACCCCGAGCTCCGCCTCGTAGTCGACGGACTCGCTGAGCGAGCGTGGCCACTCGGTCACGGCATCGTGTCCGGTGAGGGAGTTCGGCCAGAGCGTGAACACGGTCGGAGCGGTGTCGGTCTTCAGACCCAGCTCGCTGGAATGCGCGGCGTAGTTCAAGCCGATCGCGATGACGATGGGCGGGTCGAGCACGGCGGAGGCGAAGCCGAAGCCGTCGAGCGGATGCCGCGGCGCATCTCCGTCTGCCAGCGCGGAGCGCAGGCTCTCGAGCGCGTCCTCTCCGCCCTCGATCAGCTCCTGCAACGTGGCGGGGGCGGGGGAGAGGAGATCGGCGACGAGAACAGCGGCGGAATCCTCGATGACGGCGAGGTGGATGCCGGAGGAGTCGGAGCCGCGCAGATGAGCGAAACGCATGCTTCTACGCTACCGGTCGTCCTCCGCCGCCGGTGCATCGGCTACCTCTAGGCTTTTGCTATGACTTTCGGAGGACCCGCCGCGCCCCAGGACAGCCAGCCGTTCCACCGTCCGTCGGCGACGGGAGGGCACCCTGACCGCCCGGTGTACGCCTCCGCTCTCGCGCAACCGACGGTGTACGCCCCTCCGGCGCCGGTCGTCGCGACGCCAGGGCCGGCGCTTCCCGCACTGCCCGTGCCGGTCAGGAAGGGCCGGACGGTGTCCATCTGGCTGTTCGGCCTCCTCGGTTTCGTCCTCGTCGCGCTCGTCGGGTACTTCGTCTGGGCGCTGGGTGCCGAGGCATCGGGCATCGGCCTCGTGATCGCCCTGGTTCCTCTTGCGATCGTGTTCCTCGGCGTGCGGCTCATCGACCGCTGGGAGCCGGAGCCCAAGACGCTCATCGCATTCGCGATCGCGTGGGGCGCCATCGCCGCCATCGGACTGACGCTGCTCGTCGACCTCGCCATCACCATGGTGATCGGGATGCGCAGCGACACGCTCAGCGCGGTCATTCAGGCGCCGATCATCGAGGAGATCGCCAAGGGACTCGGGGTCTATCTCATCTTCCTCATCGGCAGGCGCACCTTCGACGGCCCGGTCGACGGCATCGTGTACGGCGCGCTCGTCGGCGGAGGATTCGCCTTCACCGAGAACATCCAGTACTTCGCGATCAGCCTGATCGAAGGCGGTGGGACGCAGCTGACGGCGACCTTCATCATGCGCGGCCTCCTCTCGCCGTTCGCCCACGCGATGTTCACGGCGCTGACGGGCTTCGCCATGGGCCTGGCGGCTCGGCGCCACGCGTCCAAGAGCGCCGTGCTCGGGGCGGGGAGCATCGGCCTTGTCGGGGCGATGCTGCTGCACGGGTTCTGGAACGGATCCGCCGTCTTCGCCGACTTCTTCGCGCTCTACATCACCCTGCAGGTCCCCCTGTTCATCGGTTTCATCCTCGCGATCGTGGCGCTCCGCCGCGAGGAGGCGCGTCTGACGAGGGAGCGTCTGGAGGAGTATGCCGTGGCGGGCTGGTTCACGCCGGAAGAGGTGGCGATGCTCGCCACTCCGGCCGGACGCAAGGTCGGGATGCGGTGGGCCGCGTCCCTCCGAGGCGACCGCAGACCGCTCATGAAGCAGTTCATCAGGGACGCCACAGCACTCGCGGCGGTCCGTCAGCGCATCATCACCGGTCGGGACGTGCATGCGGCGGATGACGAGCGCGCCCTGCTCACGCGGTCCGGCGCGACACGCGCCGCGCTCCTGGCCTACTGAGTCGTCGGTCCGCCCGGCATGCCGCCCGGCAAGACTCAGCGCCCGGTGCTGCGGCGATGCCTGCGAGTCTCCCGGGCGCTGAGTTGGTCTACAGACAGGATGCGCCTGCACGCTCGTCGTGTCAAGACCCCGGTCAGCTCTCCTCGACGATGACGTCGAGCGCGACCGTGTCGCAGGCGATGCGCGGCAGGTCGGCCAGCCGGCCACCGCGAACCGTGTCTCCGGTGGCGCATCGCGGATCCGTGGAGACGACGACGCGCCCGACGCCGTTGGTGAGGGTGACCTGGTGACCGAGTGCCGCGAAGCGCGGGGTCAGCTCGCGTTCGACCTCTGAGACGAGCAGATCGAGACCTGCGACACCGACGAAGCGGCCGCCGACGAGTGCGGGCACCGCGATCGTGATGGTGTACTCGTCGCTGCAGAGATAATCCACGTAAGGGCCTGCCACGTGCGGCTCACCGGTGGACATGGGGATCCGATACCACTCGAGCTCGCGGTAGTCGATGTTCTCCTTGTTCACCGACTGCGATGCGAGAACGAGCTGCCTGCGATCGGCACCCTGCCACCAGGCCAGATGACTGCGCGCGTCGGCCAGCAGATCGATGGCAGCGATGAACCCGGCGCCGTACACGGGGGCGTCCGGCAGATCGAGCGTGCGCAGGGCGTGCGGTTCGATCATCGGGTCCAGTCGCGCCCTCGTCAGGGGCCCGGCGGCCTCGGCTTCTCCGATGAGTCGGGCGACGGGGCCGACCCACTCGAGCAGCGTGCGGATCGGGCCGCCGAAGTAATCGCGCACGATCGCGGCTGCCTGTTCGACGGCGGTGGTCGTGGTCGTCATCGTGTCCTCCTCGACATGTGTCGCCTCAGTTGCTCTCGGTCTGCAGTTGGATCAGGGCATCGACGACCTCGGCCACCATGACCTCCGTGCGTCGGACGGCCTCATCGGGGTCCTCCGCCTCGACGGCGTCGATCACGCGCGTGAGGTGGTCGGCCTGAGCACGCCGTTTGTCGTCGTCGTCTCCCACCAGCCGCAAATAGGGGGAGAGTTCAGCCTGCAGGCGCATCTGCTCCCGTGTCAGCCTGGCCGACTGGCTGAGGGCGACGAGTTCGATCTGCACGTCATCCAGCAGGCGGCGCTGCTGCTCCGCATCCAGCTCGTCGAGGCGCTCCATACGACGTCGCACGAGCTGGGCCTCCGAGGGGTCGGCGCGACGAGCGGCCAGCCGGACGCACGCGCCGGTGATGGCGGCGTAGTGCGCTCCGAGGTCGCGCAGGGCGAGACGCGACGAGCGTCGGAGCGCGTCGCGCGCGAAGGCCAGCGGGTCGGCGTTCTCGGCGACGAAGCTTCCGCCGTTGCGTCCGCGGCGGGTGACGACGAGTCCGCGTCCTCGCACGGCGAGGAGGGCCTCGCGCACCGTGACGGGTGCGACGCCGAGGCTGCGGGCGAGGTCGGCCTCCGACGGCAGCCGCTCACCGGCGACGAGATGTCCGCGGGTGATCGCGTCGACGAGCCGGTGCTCGACGAGTTCTGCTCGCCCCTCGTCGCCGATCGGTTGGAACATCGCGCCGTGCAGGCGGTGCGGCCGCTGCCGCTCCGCCCGTCCGCGTGTCGGCGTCACATCACGCAGCAGCTCAGCCGACGACGTGGGGGAGTCCATGAGCCGATTATCCACGTTGTGACCTGCGCGATCCGCGTTCGTAACATGATTGTCACTTGAAATATGAACTATGGGTTTATAGGTTTAGCTTCACCCGCCGTCCCTCACCGCTCAAGGAGTACGAAAATGACCCAGGCGCCCGCCGCCGACGCACCCGTGGACGCGACTGCGACCGCCGAGGGTTCGGTGTCTCTGCGAGATGTGACCAAGACGTTCGGCGAGTTCACCGCCGTGCGCGATCTCCAGCTCGACGTCGCAGCGGGGGAGTTCCTCTCGATGCTCGGTCCCTCCGGCTCCGGCAAGACGACGGTGCTGCGCATGATCGCCGGATTCGAGGAGGTCAGCAGTGGCACCATCCGGTTGTCCGGCAAGGACGTCACCCGCGTCGCGCCCCATGCACGCCCGGTGAACACGGTCTTCCAGGACTACGCGCTGTTCCCGCACATGACGATCGCGGAGAACGTGGGGTACGGGCTCAAGGTCAAGGGCGCGTCGCGCGAGGTCCGTCGCGACAGGGTCGCCGAGCTGCTGCGACAGGTCAGGCTCGAACACGTCGCCGACCGTCTCCCGCACCAGCTCTCCGGCGGCCAGCGTCAGCGGATCGCGCTCGCGCGCGCACTGATCCTGCGCCCGCAGGTGCTCCTCCTCGACGAGCCGCTCGGGGCGCTCGACAAGCAGCTGCGCGAGCAGATGCAGATCGAACTCAAGCAGATCCAGCGCGAGGTGGGGATCACGTTCATCTTCGTGACGCACGACCAGGAGGAGGCGCTCACCCTCAGCGACCGGGTGGCCGTGTTCAACAACGGGGCGATCGAACAGATCGGCTCCGCCCGCGAGGTGTACGAGTACCCGCAGACCGAGTTCGTCGCGCGTTTCCTCGGACTGTCCAACCTCATCGACGCGAAGCTCGCCGCTGAGCTCACCGGGGTCGCGGAGACGATCAGCATCCGCCCGGAGCGCGTCCGCCTCATCGGCCTGGACGCGCCACTGGCGGACGGCGACGTCGCGTTGGCCGGCGAGGTGCGCGAGCTCGTCTACACCGGCCCGTCGACGCGGTTCCTCGTGCGCACGGACGCCGGCGTCGACATGATCGCCGAGCGGCCCAACAGCCATCACCCCGCTGCCGGTGCCGACCTCGCCCGCGGCGACCGCGTACGGGTCTCCTGGACCGACGACCACGCCGCCCGTCTTCCCTGAACCGAACCCTGCATCACCCACATCGATAGGAGCAACACCCATGCGCAAGAAGCTGATCGCCGGCGCGGCGATGACCGCAGTCGCCGTGCTCGCCCTGACCGCCTGTTCCAGCGGCACGGAGGAGGCCGCAGGCGGCCTCACCATCGACGTCCCCGACGTCCCCATGCACTCCGAGCTCGGCGACTACGAAGGCGAAGTCAACATCATCGCGTGGAGCGGCTTCGTCGAGCCCGCGTGGTCGGACCAGTTCACCGAGGACACCGGATGCGTCGTCAACCGCCGTGTCGCCGGCACGAGCGACGAGATGGTGCAGCTGATGCGCACCGGCGACTACGACCTCGTCTCCGCATCGGGAGACGCCAGCCTCCGCCTCATCGCCGGCGGGGACGTCGCCCCCCTCAACCTCGAGCTGATCCCGAACTTCGGCGACGACATCGTCGAGGGCATGAAGGGGCAGATCTACGACACCATCAACGGCAAGAGCTACGGCGTGCCGATCGGCCGCGGCGCGAACATCCTCCAGTACAACAGCGAGGTCGTCACCGAGGAGCCCACCAGCTGGGACGTCGCCTGGGAGACCGACAGCCCGTACGCCGGGGAGATCATCGGCTACGACGCACCCATCTACATCGCCGACGCCGCCGTGTACCTCATGGCCCACGAGCCCGACCTCGGGATCACCAACCCCTACGCGCTCGATGAGGACCAGCTGGCCGCTGCGGTCGACCTGCTCAAGCAGCAGAACGGAATCGTCTCGGAGTACTGGTCCGACCCGTCGGCGCAGATCACGTCGTTCGCCGGTGGCACCACGTCGCTCGGCACCTCGTGGGAGGTCCTGCGCAAGCTCACCGAGGACGAGAAGTTCAAGAGCGTCCTGCCCGAAGAGGGATCGACCGGATGGTCGGATGCGTGGATGCTCGCGGCGGAGAGCGCGAACCCCAACTGCGCGTATGCGTGGATGGACTACACCTCGAGCCCCGAGGTCAACGGCGCGATCGCGATGAACTTCGGCATGGCGCCCGCCAACGCCGCGTTCTGCGAGCTGAGCGACGAGGCGCAGGAGCACTGCGACTACTACAACGCCACCGATGAGGAGTACTTCGAGAAGGTCTGGTTCTGGACCACCCCGCTCGAGCAGTGCATCGACGGCCGCACCGACGTGACCTGCACGAACTTCCAGCAGTGGACGGACGCCTGGCTGACCGTCAAGAACTGATCGCTCGTCCGCCGGGCGGGGCATGACCCCGCCCGGCGGTTCCGTCACATCGAGAACGGGAATCCCCATGAAACGCCGCGCCCGCCTCGCCGGCCTGCTGGCTCTGCCGATGACCTGGCTCATCGGCGTCTACATCCTCTCCCTGGTGCTGCTGCTGGCCACCGCCTTCTGGGTCACCGACCCGTTCACATCGAAGGTCAAACCGGGGTTCACCCTGCGCAACTTCGAGCAGCTGTTCGTCAACCCCGCATACTTCAACACCGCCGGGCGCACGCTCGGCATCGCGCTCGCCGTGACCGTCGTGAGCATCCTGCTCTCCGTCCCGCTCGGGCTGTTCATGGCGAAGGTCGCGTCCCCCTGGCTGCGCGGCGTCCTTGCCGCCGCCATCACGCTCCCGTTGTGGGCCGGGTATCTGGTGAAGGTGCTCGCGATGCGCATCACCTTCACGCAGGAGGGCTTCTTCAACTGGGCCCTGGCGCCGCTGGGCATCTCCGGCCCCGGATTCAGCATGGTCACCGTCGTGCTGACGCTCACCTACCTGTGGCTGCCGTACATGGCCGTCCCGGTGTTCACCGCGATCCGGCAGTTGCCGCCGAACCTCTTCGACGCCGCATCCGACCTGGGCGCCGGATCCTGGCGCACCATCCGCACCGTCGTGCTGCCCCTGATCAAGCCGGCGATCATCGCCGGCTCCGTGTTCACCTTCTCGTTGAGCCTCGGGGACTACCTCGTGGCCAAGTTCGTCGGTGGGTCGACGCAGATGATCGGAAGCATCATCGCCTCGAACATCAACCTGAATCCGCCGATCGCCGCCGCCTTCTCGGTGGTGCCGATCGTGTTCGTCGTCGTGTACCTGCTGGGCGTCCAGCGCACCGGTGCACTGGAGAGGATGTGAGCTCGGCATGCTGAGACTCTCGTTGACCGCGAAGATCGTGCTGGGCGTCATCGTCGCAGCCATCCTCGCCTTCATGTATGTGCCCCTGATGCTCGTGGTGCTGAACTCCTTCAACGCCGCGCGCATCGCCAGCTGGCCGGTGCGAGGCTTCTCGTTGGAGTCGTGGGGCAAGGCCTTCACGAGTGAGCCCGTGCGCGCCGCGTTGCTGAACTCCGTGCTCGTCGCCACCGGTGCCACCGCGATCGCTCTGGTCCTCGGCACCCTCGTCGCCTTCGCCCTGCAGCGCTACGACTTCTTCGGCAAGCGGGCGGTGAACCTTCTCGTGGTCCTGCCGATCGCGCTCCCCGGCATCGTGACCGGTGTCGCGCTGAACAACACCTACAACCAGATCCTGGAGCCCATCGGCATCCATGTCGGGTTCTTCGGGATGATCATCGCGCATGGGACCTTCTGCATCGTCATGGTGTTCAACAACATCCTCGCGCGGTTGCGCCGTCTGAACCCCGGGGTGGAGGAGGCGTCCAAGGACCTTGGCGCCACACCGTGGCAGACCTTCCGCATGGTGACCTTCCCGCAGTTCCGCAGTGCGTTCATCGCCGGTGGCATCCTCGCCTTCGCGTTGAGCTTCGACGAGGTGTACGTCACGATCTTCACCGCACCGCCTGGCGTGGACACGCTGCCGCTGTGGATCATGAACCAGATGGCCCGTCCGAATGAGGCCAACGTGGTCAACGTCGTGGCGACCGTGGTCATCCTCGCCTCGTTCATCCCGGTGTGGGTGTCGCAGCGGCTCGGAAGGGAGATCGACGAGCGGGGCTGAGCCCGTGTTCGCTGTGAGCGGTCGCTTCGCATTGACCGCGCACGGCGTCGCACGGTTGTATGGAGGCATGACTGATCGCACAAAGCCTGAGTTCGACGCCCCCACGGGCCCTGCGCCCGCAGAGCTCGTCATCCGAGACATCATCGAGGGTGACGGCGCCGAGGCGAAGCCCGGCGACACCGTTACCGTCCACTACGCGGGTGTCGAGTTCGACTCCGGCGAGGAGTTCGACTCATCGTGGGGCCGCGGCGAGACGATCCAGTTCCCGCTGCGCGGCCTGATCCAGGGGTGGCAGGACGGCATCCCCGGAATGAAGGTCGGCGGACGTCGCGAGCTCGTCATCCCGCCGCACCTCGCCTACGGTCCCGCAGGTGCGGGGCACTTCCTGTCGGGCAAGACCCTCATCTTCATCATCGACCTCGTCGCCGTCGGCTGATCGGCTCCGAGTCCGTTCTTCGAGAACCCCGCGTCCGTCAGGGCGCGGGGTTCTCGGCGTCGTAGTCGCGGAATCGCGGCGTGAGGCGCACGAGCAGAGCCACCAGCGCGATGATCACGAAGCCGCCGAGCAGGGGAGGGAACCAGATCGCCGTGACCGTGGCGAGGGTGCCGGCGTAGAGCGCGCCGACGCGGGGCCCGCCGGTGACGACGATGATGAAGACGCCCTGGAGTCTGCCGCGGATGCTGTCGGGGACCGAGGCCTGCATCATCGTGTTGCGGTAGATCGAACTGATGTTGTCGGCGGCGCCGGAGGCCGCCAGCGCCAGACACGCGGCGATGACGAGACCGAGGTTCGTCGTGTTCTCGTCGACGGGCGGCAACCAGACGCCGATCAGCAGCACCGCACCGAAGACGACGATGGACGCGCCGTACAACTGGATGGACCGCTGGATTCCTCGGCCATGCCAGCGGTAGCGGACAACGCGTCCGGAGAAGAGGCTCGACAGGAACGTCCCTGCCGCGACGGCAGCGGTCAGAGCGCCGGTGGTGATCGCCCCGCCGCCGAGCAGGACCGTGCCGAGCGCCGGGTACAGGGCCATCGGGTTGCCGAAGGTCATCGCGATGATGTCGAGGATGTACTGCATCCGGATGTTGCGGGCGCGGGAGAGGAAGCGCCAGCCGTCCACCAGCGACGCGATGCCAGGGCGGACGATCGTCCCCTCCGGGCGCAGTGCGGGGAGGGTCCACAGTCCGAGGAACATGGCGAGCATGAGGACGACGTCGATCGTGTAGGTCCAGCCGTACCCGGTCGTGGCGACGAGGACGCCCGCGAGTGCAGGCCCGACCATGACCATGATCCCGATCGTGATCCCGTTGAGTGCGGAGGCCGGTGCGAGCAGATCCCGGGGGATCAGTCGGGGGATGATCGCGCTGCGGGTGGCCATGCCGACGGAGTTCGCCGCGGCATTGACCACGCTGAGCGCGTAGAGCCACCAGATCGTCTCGAGCTGCGTCCAGGTGAGCACGGCGAGCAGGAGCGTGGAGGCGAAGGTGATCGTCGCGGCCACCAGGCCGACGATGCGGCGGTCGAACGCGTCGGCGAGCATCCCGCCGTAGAGTCCGGCGATGATCATCGGCACGAGGCCGGCCACCGCGACCATCGACACCGCGAAGGTGCTGCCGGTGAGGGCGAACACGTGGAGCATGATCGTCACCAGGGTGAGCTGGCCGCCCATTCCTGCGAGGGTGGAGCCGATCCACAGCCGGGTGAAGGCGGCACTGGCCCGGAACGGGCGAAGATCGATCAGGGCGCTGCTCACCTGACGAGGCTACCGGCTCGAAAGCGCCGTGCCTTCGCGCTCGGGTCCCGCGTCGACTCGCGGGCTGGTAGACTCTTCAGGTTGCCGTTTGATCGGCCGCGGATAAAGAGAGCCCACGTATCAGGCGTCGGGCGCCGCGCAATGAGCGAAAGGGGATCGAATTTATGGCACTGGAAGCAGACGTCAAGAAGGCGATCATCGAAGAGTACGCGACGCACCCCGGTGACACCGGATCCCCCGAGGTGCAGGCCGCAATGCTGACGCAGCGCATCAAGGACCTCACGGAGCACCTCAAGGAGCACAAGCACGACCACCACTCGCGTCGTGGGCTGTTCCTGCTCGTCGGTCAGCGCCGTCGTCTGCTCGGCTACCTCCAGAGCGTGGACATCGAGCGTTACCGCTCGCTGATCCAGCGCCTTGGACTGCGCCGCTGAGCGACCAGCGTTCAATCGCGCGAAACTTCTTGGAAGGCCGTCCCCAGGTGTGGGGGCGGCCTTCTTCGCGTCCGGTCGTCGAATCGCGAGTCGACCGCGACTGCTTGCTTTCCTGATGGAAAGCATTTAGCCTTCCCCGTGCGCATGGTTTCCATCAGGAAACCACCGGGAGGGTGAGATGGAACAGCGACCGATCGACGGGGCGCGGCCGTTGCCTCAGCCGGAGCCGCCGATCGCTCTGGCCTATCTCGACGAGGTCGACAGGATTCAGGCGCGCCGAGAAGACGCCGTGGATCGGCGCGGCCTCGCGGTGCTGGCTCTGGCGAACGCGATGACACTGTCGGTGTACGTGGGGATCCTGTGCTTCGGCGCCGGCGTGCCGACGCTGAGCTCCTCGTTCCTCGTCCTCCTCGCACTCCTCCTGCTCTGGCTGCAACTGGTCACCGAGCGCCGCGAGACTCACGGTGCCTGCGGGTCCCGATTATGGGGATCACGGGTGCTCGACCTCACCTTCGCGGGGGTGCTCGGCGTCGTCGTCATCGCCGGTGCCACCGTCTCGTTCTTCGGCATCGACGTGCCGTGGTGGGCGCGCGCGGTCCCCTCGGCGGTCGCTCTGCTCGGGATGGGGGTCCCCGCCCTGCGCGAGCTGCGTCGCACGCCGCGCGCCACGGCCGGCGCGCCGCGCCGGCCGATGACGCGCGCAGAGCGATGGGCGACCGTCGCCGTCGGCGCGATGGTGGCGATCGCGGTCTGGGCGATCGGCGGCGCCGACGCGCTCGTGACATCCGTCCTCGCGGTCGCCATGATGACCGCTTATGTCGCTTGGTGGATCGCCGGCAGGGTGAGCCGGCGGCTTCCCGCGCTCGGGGCCGTGTGGGCATGGCCCCAGTGGTCCGCGTTCGCCGTCGGCGGCGCGGCCGCCGCGGCCCTCCTCATCACTGAGCTCCTCGGGGTTTCGGTACCCGCCGGCGTCGTCGCGCCGCTCGCCGGTGTGATCCTCGTTCTCTGTGTGGCAAGCGCCCTCCTCGAGGGACGCGATGCCTGACGGCGGCCACCCTCGACGGAGGCTCGACGACAACTTCGCGAGCCCGATCCGCTTCTCGCTCATGGCCGCGCTGCTGGATGGCAACGAGCTCGATTTCGCCACCCTCGCACGGATCCTGGAGGTCGGCGACTCCGCGCTGAGCAAGTCGATCGCCCACCTCAACGTCTCCGGTTACGTCGCGACGCGCAGGGGCGATGTGGGCAGCCGTCCTCGGACGTGGGTGCGCTCCACGCTCAAGGGCGAGCGTGCCTTCACCGCGCATCTGCGGGCGCTGCAGGAGATCGTCGAGTTCGGTGGCAGGCAGCGCTCCTGATCGGCCGCGGTCGGCCAGGAGCGCAACAGCGGCGTCAGCGCTGCGGGCTGAGGAGATCCGGGTGGTGGATCTCCGCCACGTTCGGGTGCGCACGCAGTCGATAGCGAAGCGCGTTCTCGCCGTAGAGGCCGTGGATGGGGCTCGCGTCGTCGTCGCTCACTCCGCGGGAGGCGGCCTTGAGGTCTGCGGGCAGCTCGATGATGGGCACCTGTGCGTCGAGCGCCGGATTGAAGAAGAACGGCACGGAGATGCGGTCCTCAGGAGCCCGTGGGGAGACGACCCGGTGGTTGGTCGCCTTCAGGTAGCCGCCGGTGGCGTACTCCAGCATCTCGCCGATGTTCACAACGAACGCGCCGTCGACCGATGGGGCGTCCACCCAGGCGCCGTCGCGCTCGACCTGCAGCCCGCCCTTGCCCGGTTCGACCCACAGGAGCGTCAGCACTCCGCCGTCCTTGTGGGCCCCGACCCCCTGCTGCGGCTCCGGAGCATCGGTGCCGGGGTACCGGACGATCTTGAGCAGTGTGGCCGGATCGGCGAAGCTCGCGTCGAAGTGCGACTCGTCGGCTCCGAGCGCCACTGCCCAGCTGCGCAGGAGACGGCGCGCGACCGCGGTGAGCTGCGTGAGCCACTCCTCTGCGACCTCGCGAAGCTCGGGTTGGGCGGCCGGCCAGAGATTGGGGCCGGTGAGACGGTTGAACGCCGGACCATCCGTCACGGGTGCGCGCTCCGGCCCGATGTCGATCTGCTCGCGCCAGTCGACCTTTCCCTGGGTGAGCTCCCCACCGGTGCGCGTGTATCCGCGGAAGTGCGGGCTCTTGACGTTCTCGATCGTCAGCTTGTCCTCTTCCGGGAGGTCGAAGAAGTCGCGGGCGGCGCGGTGCAGCCGGTCGAACAGCTCCGGGCTCACGCCGGTGCCGGTGAGGTAGAAGAAACCGACGTCGTGCGTCGCGGCGCGCAGGTCGTCGCGGAACTGCGCGGCGGCATCGGGGCCCTGGTCGAGCAGGGAGAGATCGAGGATCGGAAGGTTCAGGTCGGGCATGTCCTGAGAGTACGTTCCGTCGCCTCGATCGACGAAATGTGTTTCGCAATATCGCGGTCCCGTCGGTCACGTTCGCGAAGAGGCGGGCGATCGGACCTGTTTTGTTACCCGGTCAGCGTTCGATCCTGCGCCGCGACCCTGTGGGGTCGTCTCGCCGAGAGGTCTCGGCCAGCCGCGTGTCCGAGAACAGCCACGCGGCGCGCGGCTCGATCAGCGGGCGGAACACCCATCGCACGGGTCGGGTGGCCAGAAGAAGCGCGATACCGATCGACAGCAGGATGACGGCGGGCAGCCAGATCCAGGTCGGTTCGGCGTTCCGGAGGATGCCGGATTCGCGGAACGGGTACAGCACGAAGGAGTGCAGCAGATACACGTACATCGTGTACTGACCGAACGTCGTCCACCAGTAGGTGCCGCGGGGGATCAAGGCGAAGAAGGCGAGGCTGAGGAGGAACCCGACGACGATCAGCAGGAGTCTGATGGCGCCGGACCACCACACATCCGCTCCGAGAGCCTGGTACGAGTCGTTGTAGAAGAACCAGGTGTCCAGATCGATGCTCTTCCAGGTGGCCACCCAGTTCCATGCGACGAACCCGACGCCGGCGAAGAGCGCCACGGCGACAGCGCGGAGCCACCAGGGACGGAAATCGATGAGGCGCAGTCTGTTCACGAGATCGTGCTCGCGCACCCACCACCCGAGGACGAAGAAGGGAAGGAACCCCAGGGTGCGCGAGAGGGAGAACGTGCTGTCGACGTTGGGGAGATAGCCCGCACCGACCGAGATCAGCACGGACCAGGCGAGCGGCCAGCGCAGCAGAGCGAGATAGGGGAGGACGAGACGGAAGATGCCGAGAGCCAGAAGGAACCACAGTGTCCACGACGGCTGTGTGAGATTGGGCTCCGCGCGCCCCTCGAACACCCACTTGGTGAGAGTCCACAGCATCTCGAAGATGAGATAGGGCAGCAGGATGTCGGTGATCACACGCGACATCTGCTTCCGGTTCGGCGGTGCGGACTTGGAGAAGTATCCGGCGATGATCGCGAACGCCGGCATGTGGAAGGCGTAGACCGACAGGTACAGCGCCATCGCGATGTCCGAGTCGTACGTGAGTCGCTGGATGGCGTGTCCGAGGACGACGAGGACGATGCAGGCGTAGCGGGCGTTGTCCCAGAACGGCACGCGGCGACGCGGCCGGGACGGGGCTCCTTCGGACGTGCCGGGCTGCGGGGTGCTGCTCATCCCTGAAGGCTATCGTCCGGGAATAAAGTTGATCACGTCGCGTTGCACCGTATACATTCAGTTGAATAGAAGAGGATGTCACGGCATCCGCCTCGAGAATCCGGAGCATCACCATGACCGACCAGGCAGACACCGCAGGCATCCAGTTCGGACTGTTCACGGTCAGCGACATCACTCAGAACCCCGTCACGGGTGAGACCCCGAGTGAACGACAGAAGATCAAGGACGCGATCACCATCGCGACGCACGCGGAGGAAGTCGGTCTCGATGTCTTCGCCCTCGGAGAGCACCACAACCCGCCGTTCTGGTCGTCCTCGCCGACGACCACCCTCGCCGCGATCGCCGCGCTGACCGAGCGCATCATCCTGTCGACCTCGACGACGCTCATCACCACGAACGACCCGGTGAAGATCGCCGAGGACTTCGCGATGCTGCAGCATGTCTCCGACGGCCGCACCGACCTCATGCTCGGCCGAGGCAACACCGGCCCGGTCTACCCGTGGTTCGGCAAGGACATCCGCCAGGGTCTGCCCCTCGCCATCGAGAACTATGCACTGCTGCGCAAGCTGTGGGATGAGGACGTCGTCGACTGGGAGGGCAAGTTCCGCACTCCGCTGCAGGGCTTCACCTCCACTCCGCGGCCGCTCGACGGCGTCGCCCCGTTCGTGTGGCACGGCTCGATCCGCACCCCGGAGATCGCCGAGCAGGCCGCGTACTACGGGGACGGCTTCTTCGCGAACAACATCTTCTGGCCCAAGGAGCACTACCAGCGTCTGATCGAGCTGTACCGTCAGCGCTTCGCGCACTACGGGCACGGCACGCCGGAGCAGGCGATCGTCGGCATCGGCGGGCAGGTGTTCATGCGGGCGCGCTCGCAGGATGCCGTGAACGAGTTCCGTCCGTACTTCGACAACGCGCCGGTGTACGGTCACGGTCCGAGCATGGAGGACTTCACGGAGATGACGCCGCTGACGGTCGGCTCCCCGCAGCAGGTGATCGATCGCTATGCCTCGATGCGCGACACGTTCGGCGACTACCAGCGCCAGCTGTTCCTCATCGACCACGCCGGGCTGCCGCTGAAGGTCGTCCTCGAACAGCTCGACATCCTCGGTGGCGAGGTCGTCCCGGTGCTCCGCAAGGAGCTCGCCGTGAACCGTCCGGCCTCGGTGCCCGACGCTCCGACTCATGCGGCGCGCGTGAAGGCGACCTATGGCGACGGGCCCTCGCGCGAGGCGCGGCCAGGCGCGAACCGCGGTGACAACCTCACCGCAGGATCTCCGTACCAGGACACGCCGGTTCCGGCCGGCGCCGCCTTCGGCCTCGGCCGGAAGGGAGCATGACCATGGCCGCACGTCGCATCGCCGTGATCTCGGCCGGACTGTCCAACCCCTCCTCGACCAGGATGCTGGCCGATCGGCTCGCGAAGGCGACGGTGGCGCAGCTTTCCGAGCACGACATCGAGGCCACGATCGATGTGATCGAACTGCGAGAGCTCGCGCACGACATCACCGACAACCTGCTCACCGGTTTCGCGCCGGCCGCGCTCGAGTCGGCGATCAACTCCGTGTACTCCGCAGATGCGCTGATCGCCGTGACGCCGATCTTCTCGACGAGCTACTCGGGTCTGTTCAAGTCGTTCGTCGACGTGCTCGATCCCGACGGCCTCGGCGGCAAGCCGGTGCTCATCGGAGCGAACGCCGGAACCGTGCGGCACTCGCTCGCCATCGACTACGCGATCCGCCCGCTGTTCGCGTACCTGCACGCAGAGGCCGTCTCCACCGGTGTCTTCGCCGCATCGAGCGATTGGGGAAGCGGCGGCGACGAGGTCGCGCCGCTGAGCGCGAGGGTCGAGAAAGGCGCGAAGGAGCTCGCCGAGGCGATCGCCCGCAAGGATGCCGCCCGTTCGAGCGACCCCTTCGACCCCGCGACCTATCTCGGCGAGGGGCGGTCCTTCGGGCACCTGCTGGGAGGTCTCGCCGGGGAGTGACCGATACCGCACACGGATGAGGAAGGCGCCGACCCGTTCCAGGGTCGGCGCCTTCGCTGTGGTCAACCGCTCTTGCGTCGGAACTCGCGTCGCGTCTGCGGGGCGTTCACCGCGTGAACAGCGGAGTCGCCGTCCAGATGCGACTCACCGTTGCGGTGGTGAGCGTTCTTCTTCTCGAGCGCTTCCTTGAACTTGCGCTTGATGTCCTCTGACGAGGGGGTCGCGCCTTCTTCGGTGCTCATGGGTGTCAGCCTAGTGTGCTCCTCACATCGGCGGAAAGATCCGCAGCCCGCGGGGGAGCGTCGCGTCGATTCAGGAGAATGCTTCTCGGATAGGGTGGCCTCGACCGGCCAATGACCCGACTGGCCCCTGAGGAAAGAGATCTGCATGCGCGTACTCGTCACGAGTTCCCGGAACACCTTCGCCTTGGACATCATCCGCAAACTGGGGAGCCTCGGCCACACGGTCGTTGCCAGTGACACGTACGGGGGCGCTGTCGGCAGCCACTCGAAGTACCTCGCCGCGCACGCCGTGACGGCATCGCCTCGTTTCGACACCGACCGGTTCATCGATGACATCAACAGGATCGTCGCGGAGCACGAGATCGAGTTGATCATCCCGACGTTCGAGGAGGTCTTCTACCTCGCGGCGCGGATCGCCGACCTCCCGGCCGGTGTGCGGCTGTTCTCCGGGTCGTTCGACAGCCTCGCACGCCTGCACGACAAGGCGAGCTTCAAGCGCCTCGTCGTCGAGGCAGGGGTTCCGGTGCCGGAGACGGTCGTCGCGACGGATGAGGAGTCGCTGAAGGAGGCGATCGAGCGTTTCCCGCGCTACTTCGCGCGGGCGGCCTTCTCCCGCGGCGGCGTCGGTCTGCTCACCAACACGGGTCCGTTGGCCGGGAACTTCGCTGTCGAGGACTGCAAGCCGACTCCGGACCAGCCGTGGCTCGTCCAGCCGTTCGTCGACGGTCCCATGGTCTGCACCTACAGCACGATCGTGAACGGCCGCGTCACCTCGCACTGCACGTACCGGGCACCGGAGCAGTGGGCGCACAGCACGGGGATCACCTTCCTGGCGATCGACAGCACGGACACCCTGGCGTACACCCAGCGCATCGTCGACGCGCTGGGGGAGGACTTCACCGGACAGCTCTCGTTCGACTTCGTCGACAACGACGGACAGCTCTACGCGATCGAGTGCAACCCTCGGCCCACCAACGGCGTGATCCTGCTGGAGGCCGATGACTTCGCCAAGGCACTCACCGGCGATGTCTCAGAGCCGATCGTCGTCGAGCCCGGTGTCGAGCGTCAGGTGTCGCTCGCCGTGCTCGCCGATGCCTTCGTCGAGCCGCTCCGTCACCTCCCGACGTCGCTGCACGACCTCCTCCACGTCAAGGATGTCGGGGCCGGCTGGCACGATTCCCTTGCCACGCTGTGGAGCCCGGCGACCCTCGTGCACGGCGCCAAGCTCGGCCGTGGACAGCACAAGGAACTCCTCGGAGCGCTGGGCGACGACATCGTGTGGAACGGCGAGCCGATCGACGGCATGACCGAGGCCGACGCCGAGGCTCTCGAGAGCGTGCACGCGCAGCGCGTCTGAGCCCCTTCAGCGGCGCCGCAGGCCGCTCTCGATGCGGACTGCGGCGGCGAGAAGCGTCGTGAAGACGGCGGACAGCCCGCGGCGGGGCAGACGGTCGAGCTCCTGACTCCTCGTCGCAAGGGCACGGTGCCGACCGCGCACGAGGAATCTCACGGCGTTCAGGAACGCCGCCGGGTGCGTGTCGAGTGCACTGTGCCCGTTCCGGATCGGCACGGCGACGGCATCGCGCGCCTCGGCGGCGATGCGCCGCGCGATCACCGGGGGAGTGCGCAGGTCCCGATCGCCGACCAGGAGCATCAGGGGCCAGGGGAACCGCGCCGCTTCTCGCGCGAGATCGTACGGTTCGCCGGCGAAGGCGGGGAAGCGTCCCGCGAGGGGTGCGTACGTGAGTGCGGGATCGAGCGGCAGGCCGTCCGCGGCCGCTCCGTAGTCGAGTTCGCGGAATCCGATCGCCCCCGCCGCGGCGAACTCGTAGTGGCCAGGGACCTCCGCGATCGACTCGTCACGCGCGGCGTACGCCTCCAGTGCCCACCACGCGGGACTCAGCCGGCCCCGCAACTGGTTGCGCAGCAGAGGGCGCAGCAGACGCTCGCCGCCCAGCTCGTGCGCTGCGCGGGCGACGTCGAGAAGTCGACGATCGTCGGCGCCCCGTGAGCGCAGGCGGCGCACGGCCGTGGCGATCTCGGTGTCGGCATCCCAGAAGAGCTCGCGGATGGCCTCCCGCTGCTGGACGATCTCATCCGCCGACTGCAGAGCGGAGTCGAGAAGCATCCCGGCGACCCGGTCGGGGTGTCGAGCCCCGAACGACGACGCGAGATAACTGCCGTAGGAGGAACCGGCGATGAACGCAGTGTCCACCCCCTCTGCGTCGAGCACAGCGGCGATGTCGTCCACGACCTCGCAGACCCACATGGCGTCGTGCGGAAGGCGTCGCCCGTCGAGACCGTTGCGCGATCGCCCGACGCCGCGATGTTCGACCATGATGAGGTCGAGTCCGCCGCGCGCCGCCGTGCGGCGCAGGGAGCGGTACGGGGCGATCGACCCCAGGCCCGGCCCGCCCGGGATGACGACGACCGGCGTCGGTGTCCGCGGACCGGAGCGCACGTAGGCGAGATCGAACGCCGGCGAGGCGCCCATCGCGGGGCGGCGCACGCTGAGGACTCGGCCGGCTGACGTCATGCGAGCAACCCTATGACAGCGAAGTCCCGTTCCCGGCGCTGCGGAGCGGGGCTTCACAGGGCGCGCTGATATGGTGAGCGTGGACTGCTGTGCGCAGTTCGCGTGCGCGCGTGCGCACGGGTACGTATGATCTCGGTCGTCACACGGACGGACGAGTCTAAACAAAGAAGGAGAGACCTCTTGGAAGGTCCTGAAATCACTGCCGCCGAGGCCGTTCTCGACAACGGCCGCTTCGGCACCCGCACTGTCCGCTTCGAAACCGGTCGCCTCGCTCAGCAGGCGCAGGGTTCGGTTGCGGCCTACCTCGACGGAGAGACGATGATCCTCTCCGCGACAAGCGCAGGAAAGCACCCGCGCGAAGGCTTTGACTTCTTCCCGCTGACCGTCGACGTCGAAGAGCGCTCGTACGCAGCAGGAAAGATCCCCGGCTCGTTCTTCCGTCGTGAGGGTCGTCCCTCCACCGAGGCGATCCTGGTCTGCCGTCTGATCGACCGTCCGCTGCGCCCGTCGTTCGTCGACGGTCTCCGCAACGAGGTCCAGATCGTCATCACCGTGCTGTCCATCGCACCCGGCGAGTACTACGACGCCCTCGCGATCAACGCGGCATCCGCGTCGACGCAGATCTCCGGACTGCCGTTCTCCGGCCCGATCGCCGGTGTGCGCCTCGCGCTCATCCCCGGCCAGGGCGAGCACGCGGACCAGTGGGTCGCGTTCCCGAACGAGGCGCAGGTCGCCGAGGCCGTGTTCGACCTGATGGTCGCCGGCCGCGTCGTCACGAAGGCGGACGGCTCCGAGGACGTCGCGATCATGATGGTCGAGGCCGAGGCCACGGAGAACAGCTGGAACCTCATCAAGGCTGGCGCCGTCAAGCCGAGTGAGGACATCGTCGCCGGTGGTCTCGAGGCCGCCAAGCCGTTCCTCAAGCAGCTCGTCGAGGCGCAGGCCGAGATGGCGAAGCACTCCTCGAAGGAGCCGGGTGTGTACCCGGTGTTCGCGGCGTACGAGCAGGCGACGTACGACTTCGTCGCGGCCACTGCGACGGCCGACCTCGAGAAGGTCTACCAGATCGCCGACAAGATCGAGCGCCAGACCGCCGACGATGAGGTCAAGGACCGCGTCAAGGCAGAGGTCGCCGCAGCGATCGAGGCGGGCACGCTGCCCGAGTCCGCCGCAGGTGAGGTCTCCGGTGCGTACAAGTCGGTCACGAAGAAGATCGTGCGCGGTCGCATCCTCTCCGAGGGCGTCCGCATGGACGGCCGTGGGCTGGCGGACATCCGTCCGCTCGACGCCGAGGTGCAGGTCATCCCGCGCGTGCACGGATCGGCGATCTTCCAGCGCGGCGAGACCCAGATCATGGGTGTCACCACGCTGAACATGCTGAAGATGGAGCAGCAGATCGACTCGCTGTCGCCCACCACGAGCAAGCGCTACATGCACCACTACAACTTCCCGCCCTACTCGACCGGTGAGACCGGCCGCGTCGGTTCGCCGAAGCGTCGCGAGATCGGGCACGGCTTCCTCGCCGAGCGCGCCCTCGTGCCGGTGCTGCCCAGCCGCGAGGAGTTCCCGTACGCGATCCGCCAGGTGTCCGAGGCTCTCGGCTCCAACGGCTCGACGTCCATGGGTTCCGTGTGCGCGTCGACCCTGTCGCTGCTGAACGCCGGTGTGCCGCTTCGTGCCGCCGTCGCCGGCATCGCGATGGGCCTCGTCTCCGACGAGGTCGACGGCGAGACCCGCTACGCCGCCCTGACCGACATCCTCGGAGCCGAGGACGCCCTCGGTGACATGGACTTCAAGGTCGCCGGCACCAGCGAGTTCATCACGGCGATCCAGCTGGACACCAAGCTCGACGGCATCCCGTCCGACGTGCTCACCGGTGCACTCACGCAGGCCAAGGACGCGCGCCTGACGATCCTGAACGTCCTGAACGCGGCGATCGACGCTCCTGACGAGATGGCGCCCACCGCGCCGCGCGTCATCAGCGTGCAGATCCCCGTCGACAAGATCGGCGAGCTGATCGGCCCGAAGGGCAAGACGATCAACGCCATCCAGGACGAGACCGGCGCACAGATCTCCATCGAGGAGGACGGCACCGTCTACATCGGCGCGACCGACGGCCCCTCGGCCGAGGCCGCTCGTGCGCAGGTCAACGCGATCGCGAACCCCACCAACCCGGAGGTCGGCGAGCAGTTCCTCGGAACCGTCGTCAAGATCGCCACGTTCGGTGCGTTCGTCTCGCTGCTTCCCGGCAAGGACGGTCTGCTGCACGTCACCGAGGTGCGCAAGCTCGCCGGTGGCAAGCGCGTCGAGAACGTCGATGACGTCCTCTCGGTCGGCCAGAAGATCCTCGTGAAGATCACGAAGATCGACGACCGCGGCAAGCTGTCGCTGGAGCCCGTCCTGGACGACGCTCCCGCCGAGGCTGCAGCCGCGTCGGACAGCGCCGAGGCGTAAGCCTTTCGTCGGTAGGCCCGGATCCCACCCCCTCGGGGCGGGATCCGGGCCTTCGTCGTACCAGTCGTGACCGAAACGTTATCGGAAGTTCGTCCTCGGGGCTTCGCAATGGGCGGGCGCATCGTCGATCTCCTCTACTCTCGAAGTACGCACGGAGGGTGCGCACCGTGGGGGTGGTGACGATGCGAATGTTCGGCACAGAGACGGCCGAGCATGACGCACGCGTCCCGGCGGCGGCAGAGCATCCCTCGGCACCCATTCCGGTCGTCGGGCCGGGGATCGGCGAGAACATCCGCATCCCGTTGGGGGAGAGCGGCCTGAGAACCTTCCCCCTCATGTTGGGCGCGGCGGAGTTCGGCTGGAACGTCGATCTCGAGACGAGCCATGCGATCCTCGATCGCTACGTCGAGTTCGGCGGGAACGCCGTCCACACCGCCGACGGGTTCTCCGGCGGGCGCAGCGAGCACATCATCGGTCAGTGGCTCCGGTCGCGCGGTCTGCGCGACAGCGTGGTGCTCGGCGTGCGGATCGGCTCCCACGCCGACAACCCCGGTCTCGGACCGACGAACCTCGTCCGCGCCGTCGAGGCGTCACTCACGCGCCTCGGAGTCGAACGCATCGACGTCATGTACCTCGACGCGACGCTCGACCGTTCCACGAACATCGAGGACACCCTCGCGACCGTCGAGTGGCTCCGCGACGCCGGCAAGGTCGGAGTCGTCGGCGCATTCGGGTTCGCGCCGGAGCAGCTGGTCGAGGCGCGCATCCTCGCATCAGCGGGGTACCCGCGGCTCGAGGTCCTCGACGAGCCGTACAACCTCGTCCGACGCGGCGCGTTCGAAGGTGACCTGCGCCTCGTCGCGGGAGCCCAGGGCCTCGCCGTGACACCGTCGCACGCCCTCGAACACGGGTTCCTGTCGGGCCGGCACCGCAACAAGGCCCATGTGTCGCGCGGAGTCCGCGGGGAGCAGCTGCGCAGCCAGCTGAACCGTCGCGGCATCCGCATCCTCCGTGCGCTCGACCAGGTCGCCGCCGAGGTCGACGCGCCGGTCGCCGCGGTCTCGATCGCGTGGCTCCTCGCGCAACGCAGCGTCGTCGCGCCGATCGTCAACAGCTTCGCCACGGCGCAGGTCGACGAGCTCATGCAGGGCGCCGGCGTCGTCCTGTCGCCCGCGCAGTTGGCCGAGCTGACGCGCGCGGGAAACTGACCGGAGCGCCCCGACGTCCGCAACTGCGGTTAGGGTGGAAGCGCCCCAGCGGATGCTGGCGACGAAGCGAGCGGGTTGTGACGCATTACATCTATCTAGTACGACACGGTGAACACCAGGACGCCGAGCACGGCGTCGACGACGGACCCCTCTCCCCACGGGGCCAGCGGCAGGCGGAGCTCATCGCCGACCGCCTCTCCGGGCTCCCGCTCGACGCGGTGTGGCATTCACCGCTGCTGCGGGCGAACGAGACCGCTCGCGCGATCGCGGAGCGCCTCCCGTCGGTCACGCCGACCCCGTCCGCGCTGCTGTTCGACTGTGTACCAACAGGGATGACCGAAGAGACCCCGTCCGTCTACGAACCCTTCTTCGGGTCCGTGACCGATGCGGAGATCGAAGCGGGGAGTGCCCAGATGTCCGACGCGGTCAGCGAGTTCCTCGTCCGCAAGCAGGGCGATGTCCACGAGGTGCTCATCACGCACAACTTCGTCATCGCCTGGTTCGTCCGGGAGGTCCTCGGTGCTCCGGAGTGGCGTTGGATGACACTCAACCAGGCGCATTGCGGGCTGACGATCATCGCGCAGAAGCAGGGGCGACCGTGGACGCTGGTCAACCACAACGAGCTGAGCCACCTGCCGGTCGAACTGCGCACCGGCATGCCGGACTCGCTGCCCGTCTGAGCGCAAATAGACTGGACGCATGACCAAGCACGTGGCCCTCGTGGGCGGCTCCGGCAAGCTCGGCAGCATCATCGCCGAGGTGATCGAGGGTCTCGACGGCTTCGAGATCGCCCGTGTCCTGACCTCGTCGAGCGATCTGAGCGAGTTGGACGGCGCCGACCTCGTGATCGACGCATCGACGCCGCAGGTGAGCGTGGATGTCGTCCGCGCCGCCATCGAGCGCGGTGTCAACGTCCTGGTCGGCACCTCCGGCTGGTCGGCCGAGCGGATCGCACTCATGCGCCCGCTCGTGGAAGCGGCGGGGACCGGCGCCGTCTTCGTGCCGAACTTCTCGCTCGGATCGGTGCTCGGTTCCGCTCTCGCCGGCGCAGCGGCGCCGTTCTTCTCGTCGGTGGAGATCGTCGAAGCGCACCGCGACACGAAGATCGATTCGCCCAGCGGCACCGCGGTGCGCACCGCTGAGCTCATCGCAGAGGCGCGCGCGGATGCCGGGGGTCCTGTCGAGGCCCCGCACGCCGACCAGCGTGCCCGCGGTCAGCAGGTCGCGAGCGTCCCGGTGCATTCCCTGCGACGTCCCGGTGTCATCGCCCGGCAGGATGTGATCCTCTCGGGCCCCGGCGAGTCTCTCACCATCAGCCACGACACCGTCGAACCCGCACGGGCGTATGCCCCCGGCATCCGTGTGGCCGTCCCGTTCGCCGCCCAGGCGCAGGGCATCGTGGTGGGTCTGGAGAACATGATCGACATCGGCATCCGGGCGCGATCATGATGGCGCGCGCCGGTGTGATCGTCATCGGCCTCTGCCTCGTGCTCTACTTCGTGCTCACGGGGCAATGGGCGTTCCTCTACATCGCCAGCGGTGAGCCGATCGGGATCGCGATGGGCGCCGCGCTCATCGTGCTTCCGCTGATCGGGGCATGGGCCCTCGTGCGCGAGATCCAGTTCGGGTTCCAGGCCGAACGCCTCGGCACGCGGCTGGACGGCGAGGGCGGGATGCCCGTCGCCGAGACCGAGATCAGTCCGAGCGGGCGGGTGTCCCGAGCCGATGCGCAGCCGCTGGTGCAGCGCTACCAGGACGAGGCGGACGCCGCGGCTGACGATTGGCGTGCCCGGTACCGTCTGGGTGTCGTCCAGGATGCGGCGGGGCGTCGCAAGGACGCCCGCGCCAGCATCCGCGAGGCGATCCGTCTCGCCAAGGGCGCCGACTGAGGCGCGCACTGCGGAGCACGCCTCAGCCGACACTCAGGCGAGTGTGGCCTCGAGGGTGATCTCGATGCCGGACAGTGCCTGCGAGACGGGGCACCCGGCCTTCGCGCCTTCGGCGATCTCGCGGAACTCCTCCGGCGACAGCCCTGGAACGGTCGCGTTGACGTTCAGGTGGCTACCGCTGATGCCGACGCCGGGGGTGAAGGTCACCGACGCGGTCGTGTTCACGCGCTCGGGCGGAGTGCCGTTCTCGGCGAGGGCGTGGGAGAGCGCCATGCTGAAGCACGAGGAGTGTGCCGCGGCGATCAACTCCTCGGGCGTGGTCGTCGTGTTCGACCCCTCGCTGCGGGCCTTCCAGTTGATGGGGAAGGTGCCGAGGTTCGACGAGGAGAAGGCGACGTTGCCCGCCCCTTCCATGAGAGACCCGTTCCAGGTGGTGGTGGCTTCGCTCGTGACAGGCATGGTTCCTCCGAGGTCGTGGCGGATGTCCGCTCAGCCTATCGGCGACGACGCCGCGCGCACACCGCCGCTCATGCCGTGGGCGTCGCGCGGCCGGTGAGGCCGGCGCGCTGCAGGAGGAGATAGATCTGGCACCCCAGGCAGAAATCGAATGCGGCGTTGAGGAACGCGGCGACGAGAGCCGCCCCGGCGGCGATCGGAAGGGCCAGCGGCACTCCGGCGAGATGCAGCAGCAACCCGGCGGTCACCACCGTCAGTCCGACCCCCTGCGCGAATCGCGGCGGGCGCCGGTCCTCGAGCTCGAGCGGTGCAGAAAGACGCGGCCGCACGACGCGGCGGAAGAGCACGCCCCAGGGGGCTGTGCGAGGAGAGAGCACGCCCCAGAGGAACAGCAGCGCGATGACGGTGAGCAGCAGGAATCCGGGGTCGAGTGCGCGCTTTGCGAGCGACGCGACGGGAAGTGCCCAGACACTGCCGCCGACGAACGCGAAGTCGGTCTCCGAGAGAGGCTGGTACGCGATCCAGCCGAAGGACGGCAGCTGCGCCGTCGACACCCCGATCAGGCTCAACACCAGGGCGACGAAGAGCAGCGCCGACGTGATCGCCGCGGCGAACCGCGGACCCCTCGGATCGATGCCTGCAGGTGCGCTCATGACTGCTCCAGTCTGTCGGGGACGGCGGCTCTGTCGGGGACGGCGGTGTGGACCGAGGCGAGTGCCTCGTCGATCGAACGACGGTCCGGCACGCCGCCCCACCTGGCGAGCACCGCACCAGAGGCGTCGACGAGGAACGTCGTCGGGGTCTGCAGCACGCGGTGACGGGTGGCGAGATCGCTGCGGTGGGTGAGGTCGATCTCGGCGTGGGCGACGCCGTCGTACTCCTCCGCGATGCCGCGGAGCAGGCGCCTCACCTGCGGGCAACGCGTGCACAGTTCCGTGCTGAACTGCACGAGCGTGGCGACCTCGGCGAGCCGCCGGCCGTCCAGGTCCTCCGGTCGCACGCGGGTCGGCCCGCCTGCCCGTCGACGGCCGTTGCGCGCTCGAGCGATCAGCCCGCACGCGACGGCGAGCACGACGACGCCACCGGCGATGATCATGGCGGTGGAGAGGGGCACTCCCCGAGACTAATCGGCGGTCGGGTGCCGAGGGCCGATGTGACAGTGCATGACGGCGTACGATCCGCCCCGCCGGCCGCTTCGCCGGGTATCGTGTGAGGCATGAACGAAGCCGTCCCGACGCCGTACGAAGACCTCCTCCGCGACGTGCTCGAGCACGGTACCCACAAGGACGATCGCACGGGGACGGGCACGCGCAGCGTGTTCGGCCGTCAGATCCGCTTCGACCTGTCGGAGGGGTTCCCGCTGATCACAACCAAGCGCGTGCACTTCAAGTCGATCGCGTACGAGCTCCTCTGGTTCCTGCGCGGCGATTCCAATGTCTCGTGGCTGCAGGAGAACGGCGTCACCATCTGGGACGAGTGGGCCGACGCCGACGGCGACCTCGGGCCGGTCTACGGCGTGCAGTGGCGGTCGTGGCCGACGCCGGACGGTGGTCACATCGACCAGCTCGCCCAGGTCATCGAGCAGATCACGCAGACTCCGGACTCACGGCGGCTCATCGTGTCGGCGTGGAATCCGGCCGACATCCCCGACATGGCGTTGGCGCCCTGCCACGCGCTGTTCCAGTTCTACGTCGCCGACGGGCGACTGTCGTGCCAGCTGTACCAGCGCAGCGCCGACATGTTCCTCGGGGTCCCGTTCAACATCGCCAGCTATGCGCTGCTGACCATGATGATCGCGCAGCAGGCCGGGCTGGAGCCGGGAGACTTCGTCTGGACGGGAGGCGACTGCCACGTGTACGACAATCATGTCGAGCAGGTACGCGAACAGTTGACGCGCGACCCGTACCCGTACCCCCGTCTGCGCTTCGCACGCAGGCCGGAATCGATCTTCGACTACACGTTCGACGACTTCATCGTCGAGGACTACCAGCACCACCCGGCCATCCGCGCGGCGGTCGCCGTATGACGTGGGTGGGGCTGATCTGGGCCGAGGCCGCCGGCGGGGTCATCGGCGCCGAAGGCGGCATGCCGTGGCACGTGCCGGAGGACCTGGCGCACTTCAAGGACATCACCGTCACCGCGCCCGTGGTCATGGGACGCAAGACCTGGGACTCGCTCCCCGAGCGCTTCCGTCCGCTGCCCGGCAGGGAGAACATCGTCATCACCCGGCAGCAGGACTGGCAGGCCGATGGTGCGCGCCGAGCGCCTGATCTCCACGCGGCCGTCCGCGGTCTCGAGAAGGTGTGGATCATCGGCGGTGCGGAGATCTTCGCGCAGGTCATCGGTGACGCCGACCGGCTCGAGGTCACCGAGCTCGATCTCGAGGTCGACGGCGACGCGTACGCACCGTCGAAGTCGGGCTGGAGAGTCGTCGACGAGGGGGAGTGGAAGACGTCACGAACCGGCGTGCGGTACCGCTTCCTCGGATACGAGCGCTGATGCCCGTCGCACTCATCACCGGCGCCAGCGCGGGCCTCGGCGAGGAATTCGCCCGGCAGCTCGCCCGACGTGGGGCGGATCTCGTGCTCGTGGCCAGGTCGGCGGAATCGCTCGACGCGCTGGCGGCGCGACTGCGCGATGAACACGGCGTCGCGGTCGAGACGCTGCCGGCCGACCTCGTCACGGACGACGGGGTGCAGCGGGTCGTCGCCCGTCTGTCGGACGGGCAGGATCCGATCGACCTGCTCGTGAACAACGCCGGCTTCGGGCTTCCCCTTCAGTTCGCGGACAACGACATCGAGGACGAGGCGCGCCACCTTCGCATCCACGTCGAAGCCCCCATGCGTCTCATGCACGCCGCGCTCGGGAGCATGCGAGGCCGCGGAGGGCGCATCATCAACGTCGCCTCGGTCGCCGGGTTCATCTCCCGGTCGACGTACTCCGCCTGCAAGCAGTGGCTGATCGGCTTCAGCCGCTGGGCGAACACCGAGTACGCCGTCGACCGCGTCAGCGTCACGGCGCTGTGCCCCGGGTTCACCCACACGAGCTTCCACGAACGCATGGGACTGCCGAAGGGCGAAGAAGGCATCCCCGCGATCGCGTGGCTCGATGCCGAGAACGTGGTGCGAGAAGGCCTCCGTGACGCCGCGCGAGGCAGAGCGGTGTCGATCCCGTCGCTGCGCTACAAGGCCGTCGTCGCGCTGACGAAGGTGCTGCCGCCCTCTCTCACGGCTCGCGCCGCGCGCCGTGGGCGAGTCTGAGCATCCAGGGACGGATGGACGCAGCGGGCGGGGCGATCAGCGGAATCGGCCGAGGTGGATGCCCGCGTACGCGAGTGCCGCCACCGTCTCCCCGTCGGTGATGCGGCCGTCGGCCACCATCTGCAGCGCCTCGGCGAACGGTACCCACGCCACGTCCTCGATGCCCTCGTCGTCATGCGGGGGCTCGCCCGCGGCGCTGAGCCCGCGGGCGAGGAAGACGTGCTCGGGCGCAACAGTGACGCCGTTCAGAGCGTTCATCGTGCCGATCGCGGTCCAGTGCTCGGCCTGGAGCCCTGTCTCCTCGAGCAGCTCTCGACGGGCCGCGACGAGCGGGTCCTCCCCGTCGGTGCCGCCGGCGGGCACCTCGATGGAACGTCCGATCGTGTACCGGTCGAGCGTGATGAGGCAGATGCGCTCGAAGTCGTCCACCGCGACGACGAACACGGCGGGATGACGCAGGGTGACCACTCCGTAGATCCCGTCTCCCGACGGACCGGTGACGTCGTCCTCCCGCACGGAGATCCACGGGTTCTCGTACACCGTGCGGGATGCGTTCGTCAGCCAGGCCATGGACGAGAGCCTATCCGGAGAGGTCTGCGGGGGTCGGAACCGATACGCTGGAGGGCATGACGCACTCGGGCAATCCCTTCGGGCAGGTTCTCGTCGCGCTCGTCACTCCGATGACGGCCGACGGTGAGGTCGACTGGGACGCCACAGAGAAGCACATGGACGATGTCATCACCGCGGGAGCGGACGGCATCGTCGTCACAGGGACGACGGGGGAGACCTCGACCCTCACCGACCCGGAGAAGCTGCGCCTCGTCGAGGTCGGCAAGTCCGTCGCGGCGGGCAGGGCGAAGATCATCACGGGCGGCGGATCCAACGAGACCGCGCACGCGATCGAACTGTACAAGGCCAGCGAGAAGGCCGGCGCCGACGGCATCATGATCGTCACGCCGTACTACAACAAGCCCACTCAGGCCGGCATCCTCACGCACTTCCGTCTTGTCGCAGACGCCACCGATCTGCCGGTGATCCTGTACGACATCCCCGGACGCACCGGCGTGCCGATCAAGTACGAGACGATCCTGCGCCTGGCGAAGCACCCGAACATCCTCGCCGTCAAGGACGCCAAGGGCGACTTCAGTGAGGTCAGCCGCGTACTCAACCAGACCGACCTGATGTACTTCTCCGGCGACGACGCCAACGTCCTCCCGCACCTCTCGATCGGCGCCTCCGGCCTCATCGGAGTGACCGCGAACATCACGGCGACGCCGTATCGGACGATCGTGGACGCCGTGAACCGCGGCGACCTCGCGACCGCGACCGCAGAGCACAAGCGCCTCGAGCCGCTCGTTCGCGCGACCATGACGCACGTGCCGGGTACCGTGTCGGCCAAGTACATCCTCCACGGCCTCGGCCGCATCTCCAGTCCCCGCGTCCGCCTGCCCCTGGTGGGGCCGGAGGAGTGGGAGGCCGCGCTCATCGAGGACGAGCTCGCGCTGGTCTCCGGTGTGCCCGGTGCTGATTTCTCCAACTTCCGCCCCGACCGCAACGCGGCCGCGGGCGGCGCGCTGCCGAAGGTGCACGGCACGACGCGCTGAGACGACGGGCGCAGAGCGCGCCCACTGCAATACGGACACCGCACGTGTCCGACTGAGGAGACTGAATGTCCATTCCCATCGCCGTCCCTGAACCGCTCGCGGAGGGAACGCTCCGCGTCATCCCGCTCGGCGGCCTCGGTGAGGTCGGCCGCAACATGACCACGTTCGAGTACGACGGCAAGATCCTGATCGTCGACTGCGGCGTGCTCTTCCCTGAGGACCACCAGCCGGGTGTCGACCTCATCCTGCCCGACTTCGAGCCGATCAAGGATCGCCTGGACGACATCGTCGGCGTCGTGCTCACGCACGGTCACGAGGACCACATCGGAGCCGTCCCGTACCTGCTCCGACTCAAGAGCGACATCCCGCTGATCGGCTCCGGCCTCACCCTCGCGCTGGTGGAGGCCAAGCTCAAGGAGCACCGGATCAAGCCGTTCACGCTCACGGTGCGCGAGGGTCAGCAGGAGAAGGTCGGTCCGTTCGATCTCGAGTTCGTCGCCGTCAACCACTCCATCCCCGACGCCCTCGCCGTCGCGATCCGCACCCCCGCCGGCCTCGTGCTGGCCACCGGCGACTTCAAGATGGATCAGTTGCCGCTCGACGGCCGCATCACCGACCTGCGAGCCTTCTCCCGACTGGGCGAGGAGGGCGTCGACCTGTTCCTGGTGGACTCCACCAACGCCGACGTCCCCGGCTTCACGCCGACGGAGCGCTCGATCGGGCCGGTTCTCGACCAGGTGATCGCCAAGGCGCAGCGCCGGGTCATCGTCGCGAGCTTCTCCAGCCACGTCCACCGTGTGCAGCAGGTCCTGGATGCGGCACACGCGAACGGCCGTCGCGTGGCGCTGCTCGGGCGCAGCATGGTACGCAACATGGGCATCGCGGCCGATCTCGGGTACCTCAAGGTGCCCGAGAACGTGCTCATCGACTACAAGAAGGCCAAGGACCTGCCGGACGACCGGATCGTCTACATGTCCACCGGTTCTCAGGGGGAGCCGATGGCGGTGCTCAGCCGCATGGCCAACCTCGACCACGCGATCGAGCCGGGGGAGGGTGACACCGTCATCCTCGCCTCGAGTCTCATCCCCGGCAACGAGAACGCCGTGTACCGCGTGATCGACGGGCTCACGAAGCTCGGCGCGAACGTCGTGCACAAGGCGAACGCCCGCGTCCACGTCTCCGGTCACGCCGCAGCCGGCGAGCTGCTGTACTGCTACAACATCCTCAAGCCCAAGAACGTCCTCCCCGTCCACGGCGAGTACCGGCACCTGATGGCGAACGCCAAGCTCGCGCAGGAGACCGGCATCCCGGTCGAGAACACGCTGCTCGCGTCGAACGGCACGATCATCGATCTCAAGGACGGCCAGGCGCGCGTCGCCGGCCAGTACGACATCGGGTTCGTCTACGTGGACGGGTCGACCGTCGGCGAGATCACGGATGCAGACCTCAAGGACCGTCGGATCCTCGGCGAGGAGGGCTTCGTCTCGATCATCGTCGTGGTGGATGCCGCCACCGGCCGCATCATCACCGGTCCGGAGATCCACGCGCGCGGCATCGCCGAGGACGACGCGGTGTTCGACGACGTCGTCCCGAAGATCGTCAACGCGCTCAAGGAGGCCTCCGGCAACGGCGTCCGCGACACCCACGCGCTCTCGCAGGTCGTGCGACGGACCATCGGGCGCTGGGTGAACCAGAAGCTGCGGCGCCGTCCGATGATCGTCCCGCTCGTGATCGAGGCCTGACCCGTCCGTACGGCGCGGATCAGGCGCAAAGCCGCGTCATTGCGCGGCAGTGTCGGGGCCGGAACGTAGTCTTTCGGTATGGCCAGGAGCACCACGAAGACCTCGCGCGCGTCGGAGAAGTCGTCATCGCGCGCGAAGGCGCAGACGGCCCCGACGAAGAAGATCCCCGCGACGCCGAAGAAGTACATCGACGACGTCGACAAGGCGCCCGTCGCGGTGCGGATGTGGAACGGGCTCGCCCACGGTGTCGGCGGCCTGTTCCGCGCATTCGGACCCGAGGCGCTCGAGAAGGATCAGCGGCGCGACGGCTTCCCGTTGCTGCTCGTGATCCTCGCCTGCCTCGGAGCGGTCGACGAGTGGTTCTTCATCGGTAACGAGGTCGCCCAGAACATCAGCGCCTTCACCGTCGGTGGCCTCATCGGTCGCACGGCGTTCCTCATGCCGGTGCTCCTGCTGTTCCTCGCCGGATGGCTGTTCCGGCACCCCTCGTCCGTCCACGACAACGGCCGGATCGGGATCGGCTTCGGGCTCTTCGTGATCTCCATCGCCGGCATATGCCACGTCGCAGGCGGCCAGCCGGAACCGAGGGAGGGCATGCCCGCCCTGAGCGCGGCCGGTGGCCTGTTCGGGTGGATGCTCGGTCAACCCCTCACGTACCTCACCGATGTCGTCGCCTACATCGTGCTCGGACTGCTCGCCGCGCTGAGCATCCTCATCATCACCAAGACCCCGCCGAACCGGATCGGTGCGCGCCTCGGCGACCTCTACGCCTGGATGTTCGGCGCCGAGCGCCCCGTCCCCGCGGCCGAGGCTCCCGTCGAGGAGACTCCGGCCGATGAGGCAGACGATTCGCTGCCCTGGTGGCGTCGCAACAAGACGGGCCGTGAGGAGGATCCCGATGAGGGGATCGGTTCGCAGGACCTCACCGAACTCCTCACTCCGAACGACGATGCGGTGGACAACACCGCGTACGACCAGGCCGTCATCCTCGCCGACCCCTCCGATGCAGCCACCGAGGTCCTCACCGATGTCGAGGGCGTCATGGCCGGCCTCGGCGCTCGCGGGAACACCGGGTTGCTCGACGACTCGGGCGACACCGGCGAGCAGCCGGAGCTTCCCGGTCTCTCCGGCTTCGGCACCGACGGGCCGGGGGAGCGGGGCCTGCAGGCACCGAGCACTCCCTATGTGCTCCCGTCGCCCGGTGTGCTGAGTGAGGGCCCGCCGTCCGTCGCACGTTCCGAGGCGAACGACCGGATCGTCGAACAGATCACGAGCGTGCTGAGCCAGTTCAAGGTCGACGCCAAGGTCACCGGGTTCTCCCGCGGGCCGACGGTGACGCAGTACGAGGTCGAGGTCGGCCACGGCGTCAAGGTCGAGAAGATCACGCAGCTCAGCAACAACATCGCCTATGCGGTCGCGTCCAATGACGTGCGCATCCTCTCGCCGATCCCCGGCAAGAGCGCGATCGGAATCGAGATCCCCAACACGGACCGCGAGACGGTCGCCCTCGGCGACGTGCTCCGCTCCGCTGCGGCGCACAAGAGCACCCACCCGCTCACGGTCGGTGTGGGCAAGGACGTCGGCGGCAACTTCGTCGTCGCGAACCTCGCGAAGATGCCCCACCTGCTCGTCGCGGGTTCCACCGGCTCCGGTAAGTCGAGCTTCGTGAACTCGATGATCACGAGCCTGCTCATGCGGGCGCGCCCTTCGGACGTGCGCATGGTGCTCATCGACCCCAAGCGCGTCGAGCTGACCAGTTACGCCGGTGTCCCGCACCTGATCACGCCGATCATCACCAACCCGAAGAAGGCAGCCGAGGCGCTGCAGTGGGTGGTGAAGGAGATGGACATGCGGTACGACGACCTCGCGTCGTTCGGCTTCCGTCACATCGATGACTTCAACAAGGCGGTGCGCGCCGGCGAGGTGGAGGTGCCCGTCGGCAGCGAACGCGTCCTCAAGCCGTACCCGTACCTGCTCGTCGTCGTCGACGAGCTCGCCGACCTCATGATGGTCGCCCCGCGCGATGTCGAGGACTCGATCGTCCGCATCACCCAGCTCGCCCGCGCCTCCGGCATCCACCTCGTGCTGGCGACGCAGCGACCCAGCGTCGACGTCGTCACCGGTCTCATCAAGGCCAACGTCCCGTCGCGGCTCGCGTTCGCCGTGACGAGCGTCACCGACAGTCGCGTGATCCTCGACGCGCCGGGCGCGGACAAGCTCATCGGTCAGGGCGACGCCCTGTTCTCGCCCATGGGGTCCTCGAAGCCCTTCCGCCTGCAGGGCGCGTGGGTCGAGGAGAGCGAGATCGACGCCGTGGTCAAGCACGTGACGGCTCAGGCGCGGCCGGAATACCGCCCGGACGTCCAGGAGGCGCTGGATCCGGCGAAGAAGAAGGAGGTCGACGAGGACATCGGTGACGATCTCGAGGTGCTGCTGGCGGCCGCCGAGCTCGTCGTCTCCTCGCAGTTCGGTTCCACCTCGATGCTGCAGCGCAAGCTGCGGGTCGGCTTCGCGAAGGCCGGACGCCTCATGGACCTGCTCGAATCGCGCGAGATCGTCGGACCATCGGAGGGCTCGAAGGCCCGTGACGTGCTGGTGACCGCCGAACAACTCCCGGCCGTGATGGCCAAGCTCCGCGGCGAGGATGTTCCGGCCGCCCCGGCACCGTCCGCTGCACCGGCGGCAGCCGCTCATGCCGCACCTCCGGCGTCGGTCGACTACGGCCGCGACCCGATCGAGGCGCAGTTCGACGGGCTCCCCGTTGTCGACGACGGTGAGGGCGACGAAGACGCCTGGGGCCTGACGGGACGCGACTGATGGCGATTCCTCGGCAGCTGCCCAACGCGATCACGATCGCCCGCATTCCGCTCGCGGTCGTCTTCTTCATCCTCCTCCTGCTGGGCGGAACCCACGGTCTCGACGACATCGTGATCCGGTGGGTCGCCGGCGCGCTGTTCGTGTTGGCGATCTCGACGGACTGGGTCGACGGATACCTCGCTCGCCGTTATGACATCGTCAGCGACTTCGGCAAGCTCTGGGATCCGATCGCCGACAAGCTCCTCACCGGCGCCGGATTCGTCGGGCTCGCCATCCTCGGTGAGTGGCCGTGGTGGGTCGTCATCATCATCCTGCTGCGCGAGTGGGGGATCACCGTCCACCGGTTCATGGTCGCGAGCGATCACATCGTCGCCGCCGCATGGATGGGCAAGGTGAAGACCGCGTTCCAGGCCGTCGCCCTCGGCTGGTGGTTGCTGCCGCTGCATGAGCTCATCGGCATGGACTGGTGGACCGGCATCGGCCTCGTCCTCATGTACGCGACCCTCGTCCTCACGGTCGCGAGCGGCATCGATTACGTCGTGTCCCAGGTCCGGGGCGCGCGGGCCGAACGGCGATGAGCACGGCAGCCGAGTTGGTCGCCGCGCTCGCCTCGCGGGGTTGGACTCTCGGGGTCGCGGAGTCGTTGACCGGCGGCGCACTGACGGCGGCTGTGGTGTCCGTGCCGGGAGCCTCGCAGGTCCTGCTCGGCGGAGTCGTCGCATACGCCACACCGGTGAAGCACTCGGTACTCGGCGTGGACGCTGCGCTTCTGGAGGCCCGCGGTCCCGTGGATCCGGACGTCGCCACGCAGATGGCCGACGGTGTGCGCGCCGCCGTCGCGGTCGACGAACGCCCGGCCGATGTGGGACTGTCCACGACGGGCATCGCCGGCCCGGACTCCCCGGACGGGCAGCCGGTCGGCACCGTGCACATCGGTGTCGCCACGCCTGCGGGGACGCGGACGCGCGCCTACCTCTTCCAGGGAGACCGGTCGGCCGTGCGGGCGCAGTCGGTGGATGCTGCGATCGAGCTCGCGCTCTCTGTGCTCGGGGAATAGGGGCAGGTGCGCCCGCGTTGTCATCTTTGTGTCGTTCTCAACGAAACCACAGCGTAAGACGGTAGCGTTTCCGGTGTCGTGTCGCGTTAGACTGGCGATCCGTTCGGAGGAGACTTCGATCTGGGGAATGGAGAGGAGGTTCCGATGATTCTTGTACGACAGGAAATCGGCGATGTGCTGAGGAACTTCCGCCTGCAGAAGGGTCGCACTCTCCGGCAGGTCGCGAGTAAAGCGTCGGTGGCGCTCGGATACCTCAGCGAAGTCGAGCGTGGCCAGAAGGAGGCCTCCAGCGAGATCCTCGCTTCGGTGGCCGAGGCACTCGATGTCCCCATCTCCCGGATCATGCGCGAGGTCGGTGACCGCATCTCTGTGCTCGAGGGCATGCAGGTGTTCCCCGATGTGGTGCCGGACGATCTCGTCGCCTCGGTCGAGCCCGAGCTCTCGCTGCACTGACGCGCCCTACGGCTGACAGCGGATGCGACGCAGTGAGTTCCTTCGCGCCGTCGAAGATGAGTTCGGACCCCGTGCCATCGCATTGATGGACGATCTCGTGCTGTCCGCCGTCGGCGGTCGGACTGCATCCGAGGCCCTCCGGTCAGGCGTGCCGCCGCGCGACATCTGGACTGCGCTGTGTGAGGAGACGGACGTGCCGGCGGAGCGCCGTTACGGTGTCGGCCGCCTGGAACCTCGTCGCCACTGAAGGCCCTGCCGTCGCGACGCGCGGGCGGCGTGTCGTCGAATATGTGTTCGAAAAGGGCGTATCGTTCTGCACAAGTGGTTTCGAGTGTCTGTCATCCACGGTTCGTCGCGTCTCTGATCCGATGTCGGAGGCCCCTCGTACGGTGATTCCAGGCATACAAGCCATACGCCTTGTCGGAGAGATCGCCCAGCCGGAGCGACCGCGACAGCCTACAGGCGGCACCACGCGAACACATGAGGAGCACGTCATGCCATCAACCGCAGACCGCGAGAAGTCTCTGGAATCAGCTCTCGCTCAGATCGACCGCCAGTTCGGAAAGGGCTCGGTCATGCGGCTGGGCAGTGACGAGCGCGCCCCCGTCGCCGTCGTCCCGACCGGTTCGATCGCGCTGGACGTCGCCCTCGGAGTCGGTGGACTCCCGCGTGGACGCATCGTCGAGATCTACGGTCCTGAGTCCTCGGGTAAGACGACCCTGACTCTCCACGCGATCGCCAACGCCCAGAAGGCGGGCGGTATCGCCGCGTTCATCGATGCGGAGCACGCGCTCGATCCCGAGTACGCGAAGAAGCTCGGCGTCGACATCGATGCGCTGCTGGTGTCGCAGCCCGACACCGGAGAGCAGGCGCTCGAGATCGCCGACATGCTGGTGCGTTCCGGTGCCATCGACCTCATCGTCATCGACTCGGTGGCAGCGCTCGTTCCCCGTGCGGAGATCGAGGGCGAGATGGGCGACTCCCACGTCGGCCTCCAGGCTCGACTGATGTCGCAGGCACTGCGCAAGCTGACCGGTGGACTTAATCAGACGAACACCACGATGATCTTCATCAACCAGCTGCGCGAGAAGATCGGAGTGTTCTTCGGCTCGCCCGAGACGACGGCCGGAGGTAAGGCACTGAAGTTCTACGCCTCGGTCCGCATGGACATCCGTCGTATCGAGACGCTCAAGGACGGCACCGACGCGGTGGGAAACCGTACGCGCGTCAAGGTCGTGAAGAACAAGATGGCGCCGCCGTTCAAGCAGGCGGAGTTCGACATCCTCTACGGCGTCGGAATCTCCCGCGAGGGCAGCCTGATCGACTTCGGCGTGGAGCACGGCATCGTCAAGAAGTCCGGCTCGTGGTACACCTACGACGGCGACCAGCTCGGGCAGGGCAAGGAGAACGCCCGCAACTTCCTGATCAAGAATCCCGACATCGCGCTGACGATCGAGACGCAGATCAAGCAGAAGCTCGGGATCGGGGGCGCAGGTCCCGAGGGCGTCGGAGCACCGGCCGCCGACGAGCTGGCACAGCGCCGTCCGGCCTGATGACTGTGCAGCGCCCTCCGATCGGTGGAGTGAGCCATGAGTGACGGGGGCGAGGACCGCCTCGCTCCCGTCATCCCGCTGTTCGGTGGCAAGGTCGCACGCGCGTCCGACCTTGCCACCGACGGCGCAAGTGATCATGACCGTCCGGCTGCGCCGCACGCAGTGGGGTCGAGCGGCCGTGGGCGAGAGCAGTCGCGTCGAAAGGACGCGCCGGCAGCTGATGCTTCGGGAAGCTTCGACCCCGACGAAGCCGTCGCGCAGGCCGAGGAGGCGCTCGTGCGGAAGCTCAGGGCGCGTTCGCTCTCCATCTCGGAGGCTCGACAGGTTCTGCGCGAGAAGCATCTCGACGCGGCTGCCGTCGACGACGTCATCGACCGATTCTGTGAGCGCGGATACCTGGACGATGGGCTGCTCGCGGAGCATCTCGTCATCTCCGGGGTCGAGCGCAAAGGTCAGGGCCGCGTGGCCCTCTCGCGGTCCCTTGCGCAGCGGGGGATTCCCCGTGACGTGATCGATGCCGCGCTCGGAGATCTGCCGGATGATGATGCCGAACGCGCATTGGAGTTCGCCAGGACGAAGGCGCGGTCACTGTCACGACTCGACTTCGACACGGCGTTGCGGCGGCTCGTCGGTCAGCTCGCTCGACGCGGCTACGGCGGCTCCGTCGCCATGACGGCGGCGCGGACGGCGCTCACGGAAGCCTCTCTCGGCGGTCCGAGCAGCGTGCGGTTCGTCGACTCGGAATGATCGGCGGCAACCGCTCGTAGAATGGAAGGCATCATGACTATTCCGCGCAGCGAACCGACGATGATCTCCGCGTCGCCGGCGGCCGTCGACGTCGACGGACGCCACCGAACGTACGAAGTGCGTACCTTCGGATGCCAGATGAACGTGCACGACTCCGAGCGCCTGTCCGGCTCCCTCGAGAGTGCGGGCTATGTGCGGGCGGATGCCGGCACCGAGGCCGATGTCGTCATCATCAACACCTGCGCGGTCCGCGACAACGCCGCAGGGAAGCTCTACGGCACGCTCGGACATCTCGCATCGGTCAAGCGCCGCAAGGAGGGCATGCAGATCGCCGTCGGCGGCTGCCTCGCGCAGATGGACAAGGACGCCGTGCTCGACAAGGCGCCGTGGGTCGATGTGGTCTTCGGAACGCACAACATGGGCTCCCTCCCCGGGCTGCTCGAGCGCGCGAAGCACAACGGTGATGCGGAGCTCGAGATCCTCGAGTCCCTCGAAGTCTTCCCCTCGACGCTCCCGACCAAGCGGGACTCCGCGCACAGCGGCTGGGTGTCGATCTCCGTCGGCTGCAACAACACCTGCACGTTCTGCATCGTCCCGAGCCTTCGAGGCAAGGAGAAGGACCGTCGTCCCGGCGACATCCTCAACGAGATCCGCCTGCTCGTCGAAGACGGCGCGATCGAGGTCACCCTCCTCGGACAGAACGTGAACTCCTACGGCGTCGAGTTCGGCGATCGACAGGCGTTCGGCAAACTGCTGCGCGCGGCAGGCCAGATCGAGGGCCTCGAGCGCATCCGTTTCACCAGCCCGCACCCCGCAGCGTTCACCGACGACGTCATCGACGCGATGGCCGAGACGCCGTCCGTCATGCCTCAGCTGCACATGCCGCTGCAGTCCGGCAGCGACCGCATCCTTCGCGCGATGCGCCGCTCGTACCGCAGCGACCGCTTCCTCGGGATCCTCGACCGCGTGCGTGCACGCATGCCGCACGCCGCGATCTCCACGGACATCATCGTCGGCTTCCCCGGGGAGACCGACGAGGACTTCGAAGACACGATGCGCGTCGTGGAACAGGCTCGGTTCGCGAACGCGTTCACCTTCCAGTACTCCATCCGCGAGGGAACCCCGGCCGCCACGATGGAGGACCAGGTCCCGAAGGCCGTCGTGCAGGAGCGCTACAACCGTCTGATCGCTCTGCAGGAGCGGATCTCGCTGGAGGAGAACCAGAAGCAGGTCGGCCGCGAGGTCGAGGTCCTCGTCTCCGTCGGCGAGGGCAAGAAGGACGTCGAGACGCACCGGCTCACCGGCCGCGCAGAGGACAACCGCCTCGTGCACTTCGAGGTCACCGAGGGCTCGGAGATCCCGCGTCCCGGCGATGTCGTCCGCGTGACGATCACTCACGGCGCTCCGTTCCACCTGCTCGCCGACGACCCCACCGGCGAACCCCTGCGCATCCGCCGCACACGCGGCGGTGACGCGTGGGATCGGGCCCAGGCGGAGTCGTGCGGTGTACCCGCTCCGGCCGGAGCAGCCGGAGCGCCCCGTGCCGTCTCCCTGGGTCTTCCCACCCTGCGCGTCGGTGTCTGACACTCGGCTCTGGGCCATCGTCGGTGCGACCGGCACCGGCAAGAGCGACTTCGCTCTCCGGCTCGCCGAGCACCTCCGTGCTGCCGGAAATCCGGCGGAGATCGTCAACGCCGACGCGATGCAGCTGTACCGCGGCATGGACATCGGTACGGCAAAGCTCCCGGTCGCTGAGCGGCGAGGCATCCCGCACCACATGCTCGACGTCCGCGATGTCATGGAGGAAGCGGCCGTCGCCTGGTACCAGCCGTTGGCACGAGCGGCGATCGCCGACATCCACGCGCGCGGGGGAGACGCGATCCTCGTCGGTGGGTCGGGACTCTACGTCTCGAGCGTGATCTTCGACTTCCGGTTCCCGCCGCGCGACGCCGCCGTGCGCGAGAGGCTCGAAGCCGACCTCGAAGCGCTCGGTGCGCCGACGATGTACGCGCGCCTGCGCGAGAAGGACGCCGTCACGGCCGCGCGTGTGGACCCGAAGAACGGGCGACGAGTCATCCGCGCCCTGGAGGTCCTCGAGCAGGGCGCGCAGAACCATGGCGCCGCTCTCCCCGACGCGCCGAAAGCGTGGCATCCGCTCACGCGCATCCTCGGCGTGCACGTCGATCGAACCGCGCTCGTCGACCGCCTCGATGAGCGGGTGCGCCGCATGTGGGACCAGGGGATGCTCGAAGAGGTCTCCCGGCTGCGCGACGCAGGCCTCGAACGGGGAATCACCGCCTCGCGGGCGATCGGCTACGCACAGGCGCTGGCGCAGTTGAACGGCAGCATGACCGAGGATGCCGCGATCGCGGAGACGCAGGCGCTCACACGCCGATACGCGCGGCGTCAGGTGTCCTGGTTCAAGCGGTACCCGGGACTCGAATGGATCGCGCCGGACGCGGATCCCCACGAGTGGGTGTGATGTCCGATGCGGGTGGGAAGATCTGCGCATGGCAACCCACTACTTCACGGCATCCAGCCTCGACGGATTCATCGCGACTCCTGATCACTCGCTCGACTGGCTCCTGAAGCAGGACGTCGACCCGGATGGGCCGATGGCGTACCAGCTGTTCGAGAAGACGATCGGCGCGCTGGCGATGGGCGCGTCCACCTACCAGTGGGTGCTCGACCACGAGGAGGCGCGCTGGCCCTACGGCCGCCCGGTCTGGGTGTTCACCCACCGCGACCTCCCCGTACCGGATGGGGCGAATGTGCGCCTGACCAGGTCGCCGATTCGCGAGGTCCACGCGGCGATGGCCGCGGCGGCCGACGGTGCCGACCTCTGGGTCGTCGGCGGAGGGGACCTCGCGGGACAGTTCGCCGACGAGGACTTGCTCGACGAGGTGTGGGTGCAGTTCGCGCCGGTGACGCTCGGCGGGGGTGCGCCGCTCCTCCCGCGCGCTCTCGATCTCGAACTCGTCGACGTCGCGCGCAACAGGGACTTCCTCTGCGGTCGTTATCGCGTGTCGCGCCTGACCCCGAATGCGAAGTAGGCGGCCGGTCCGATCCAGTTCACGAGGATGACCGGGATCCACGCCGGCTTCGGTCCGCGCAGTTCGTCGGGTCCACGGCGAGCGAGGTCCCAGAACGCCAGAACGGCGAACGCGACCTGCACGATGCCGACCACTGCGAGAGCGGCCTTGCCCGCGGGGCTCATCTTCGAGATGTCCTTCTTGCGACCCATGTGTGGACCTCCTCGCTCCATTCTCTCCGCCCGTGGCATTCCGCACCAGCGATGACCGCGGCCGAGATGAAGCCTGTTCCCTAGACTGGGGGAATGGTCGCATTCACCAAGGGGCACGGCACCGGCAACGACTTCGTCATCATCGCCGACCCGGACGGCGAGATCGAGCTCAGCGCCGAACAGGTGGCCGCCCTGTGCGACCGCCACTTCGGCATCGGCGCCGACGGCGTGCTCCGTGTCGTGCGTTCGGCCGCGCTCCCTGAAGGTGCCGCCGCGCTGGCCGAAGAACCTGCCGCGGAGTGGTTCATGGACTACCGCAACGCTGATGGCTCCATCGCCGAGATGTGCGGCAACGGCGTGCGCGTGTTCGTGCACTACCTCGTGCGCGCCGGACTCGCGACCATCGAACCGGGAACGACGCTGCCCATCGGCACCAGGGCAGGCGTCCGCGACGTCACCAGCAGCGCGAACGGATACCAGGTGGATCTGGGGCGCTGGCGACTGTCGGGCGACGACCCTCTGGCGAAGGCGCGCGGGCTCGAAGTGGCACGGCCGGGCCTCGGCATCGACGTGGGCAATCCGCACGTCGTGGTCGCCCTCGCCTCCGAGGAGGAACTCGCCGGGCTGGAGCTGGAGTACATCCCCGAACTCGACCCGACTCCTGCCGGCGGCGCGAACGTCGAGTTCGTCGTCCCCGGCGAGCCGCTCGTGCGAGACGGCATCGGGCACGTGACCATGCGCGTGTTCGAGCGCGGCGTCGGTGAGACCCTGAGCTGCGGGACCGGTGTCGCGGCGACCGCTCTCGCCGTGCGTCACTGGGCAGGCGCGGCAGCGCCGGACAACTGGCGGGTGGACGTCCCCGGAGGCACTCTGGGGGTGCGCATGTTCCCTGCGGAGGACGGCGAGCACGTCGCCCTGTCCGGGCCCGCGCAGCTCGTCTACAGCGGCACCGTCGATCTGATCTGATCACGATTCCCCGTCGCCCTGGCGGCGAATGCGTCATCATGTGACGCGTGAAGAGGCGTCCGCGCACTGTTTCGTTCACGATGGGGTGATGAGCAGGCAGATCCGATTCAACGCGTTCGACATGAACTGTGTGGCCCACCAGTCCTCCGGGATGTGGCGGCATCCCCTCGACCAGTCGTCGCGGTACAAGGAGATCGGATACTGGACCGAACTCGCCCAGCTCCTCGAGCGCGGTCACTTCGACGGCCTCTTCATCGCGGACGTGCTCGGAACGTACGACGTCTTCGGGGCCTCGAACGAGGCGGCGATCCGACACGGCGCCCAGGTCCCCGTCAACGATCCGATCCTGCTCGTCAGCGCCATGGCAGCAGTCACCGAGCATCTGGGTTTCGGCGTGACCGCCGGCACCGCGTACGAGCACCCGTACCCCTTCGCACGCCGCATGACGACGCTCGACCACCTCACACAGGGCAGGGTCGGATGGAACGTCGTCACAGGCTACCTGCCTTCCGCCGCGCGCAACATGGGGCACGACGACCAGCTCGAGCACGACCAGCGCTACGACGTGGCGGACGAGTATCTCGAGGTGACGTACAAGCTCTGGGAGGGGTCCTGGGAGGACGACGCCGTCATCCGAGATCGCGATTCCGGCGTGTTCACCGACCCGTCCAAGGTGCACGAGATCGGCCATCGCGGCGAGCACTTCACCGTGCCGGGCATCCACATCTCCGAGCCGTCCCCGCAGCGCACGCCTGTGATCTATCAGGCCGGCGCCTCGCCGCGGGGGATCGCCTTCGCCGCCGGGAATGCGGAGGCGATCTTCGTCGCCGCTCCGACGAAGAAGGTCCTCGCCGGCACCGTCGCCCGGATCAGGGACGCCCTGGAAGAGGCGGGGCGCGACCGCTACTCCGCGAAGATCTACACCCTGTTGACGATCATCACCGACGAGACGAGCGAGAAGGCGCACGCGAAGCACGAGGACTTCCTCCGATACGCGAGCGACGAAGGCGCCCTCGTCTTCATGTCCGGATGGATGGGCATCGATCTGTCGCAGTACGACCTCGACGAGCCGATCGGCAACGTGAAGAGCAACGCGATCCAGTCCACGGTGGCCAACTTCCAGCAGGCCGGTGACGACGGCAAGGAATGGAAGGTCCGGGACATCGCGCGTCTCGGCAACATCGGCGGCCTCGGGCCGCGTGTGGTCGGCTCACCCACCGAGGTCGCCGACTTCCTCCAGGACTGGGTCGAGGAGACCGACGTCGACGGATTCAACCTCGCGTACGCCATCACGCCGGGCACCTTCGAGGACGTCGTGACGTTCATCGTCCCCGAGTTGCAGCGCCGAGGCGTCTACCAGCGCGAGTACACGCCGGGCACGTTGCGGCACAAGCTGCACGGTCGGGGAGACCGGCTTCCCGAGGAGCATCGCGGCGCAGATTTCCGCGTGGGACACGCTGCGCGCGTCTGATCGCCGCGCAGGCGGCTGCGGTCAGACCAGCGTGATCGGCTCGGTCGGCGGGGTGCCGTGACGACGGACCTTGATCACCCGGTACCCCTTGCCCGTCGCGGTGCGGAACACGCTGTACCCGGTGTGGAAGGTCGCGCCCAGCCACCGCTGGAGCGAATCGGCACCGAGATTCCGCTGCACCACCAGCCAGGCGTCGCTCCGCTCGTCAAGCCGCGGGATCCATCGCTCGAGCATTCCGTGCAGCACGTTCTTGCCCACTCGGATCGGCGGATTCGACCGGATCGTGCGGAACGCGATGTCGTCGGGAACATCATCGGGGTGCACGGCGTTGACATTGGTGAGACCATGCGCCTCGGCGTTGCGGCGGACGAGATCCAGAGCGCGTTCGTTCACATCGACGGCCCACACCGTCGCATGCGGTGCCGCGAACGCCATCGTGAGACTGATCGGACCCCACCCGCTCCCGAGATCCAGGAAGTGGCCGCTCGGAGGAACAGGCGGCATGTTCGCGAACAGGACAGCGGTCCCGGCATCCAGACGGTCGGGGCTGAACACGCCGCCGGCGGTGGTGATCTCACGCTCGCGACCCGCCAAGGGGACCGATATGGTCCGCAGGTTCTCCGCACTCGCCGGAGCAGCAGAAAAGTAGTGATCGGACCCCATACCGTGAGCGTACCGGACCTGCGGGTTAAGGTTAAGACGCCCGACACAGAAGGCAGAGGATGACGAAGACGACACAAGACACCCACGACGACGAGACCGTCGACCGCGTGCTGGCCAACGCAGACAAGCGCATCGAGCCGCGTGTCTTCGGCGCGGCGCAGGCGCTGCAGGATGCCGGCACCGCCGGATACGGCGACAGGGACGGCGATCAGTGGGATCTGGAAGACCGTCACGCGCTCCGCCGCGTCGTCGGTCTCTCCACCGAGCTCGAGGACGTCACCGAAGTCGAATACCGCCAGCTGCGGCTGGAGAACGTCGTCCTCGTCGGGGTGTACCCGCAGGGCGCTCAGACGGACGCGGAGAACTCGCTGCGCGAACTCGCCGCCCTGGCGGAGACGGCAGGGGCAGTCGTGCTCGACGGCGTGCTGCAACGGCGTCCGCATCCGGATCCTGCGACCTACCTCGGCCGCGGCAAGGCGCAGGAACTGAAGGACCTCGTCGCCGCCACCGGAGCAGACACCGTCATCGCCGACACCGAACTCGCGCCGAGCCAACGCCGCGCGCTCGAGGACGTGGTCAAGGTCAAGGTCATCGACCGCACCACCGTGATCCTCGACATCTTCAGCCAGCATGCGAAGAGCCGGGAGGGCAAGGCGCAGGTCGAACTCGCGCAGCTCGAATACCTTCTGCCGCGGCTTCGTGGTTGGGGTGACTCGATGAGCCGTCAGGCCGGTGGCCAGGTGGGCGCCGGCGGTGCGGGAATGGGATCGCGCGGACCGGGTGAGACGAAGATCGAGCTCGATCGACGACGCATCCGTACGCGCATGGCCCTGTTGCGACGTCAGATCAGGGACTTCGCCCCTGCTCGCGACGCCAAGCGCGCCGAGCGCAAGCGCAACACCATCCCGTCCGTCGCGATCGCCGGCTACACCAACGCCGGCAAGTCCAGTCTGCTCAACGCGCTCACCAGTGCCGGAGTGCTCGTCGAGAACGCCCTGTTCGCGACGCTCGATGCCACCGTCCGCCGGTCGGAGACCGCCGACGGCCGCGTCTACACGCTGACCGACACCGTCGGATTCGTGCGCAACCTTCCGCATCAGCTCGTCGAAGCCTTCCGCTCGACGCTGGAGGAGGTCGCGGACGCGGACATCGTCCTGCACGTCGTCGACGCCTCGCACCCGGACCCCGCCGGTCAGCTCCAGACCGTCCGCGACGTGATGGGCGACGTGGGTGCCCGCGACCTGCCCGAGATCGTCGTGTTCAACAAGTCGGACCTCATCTCCGAGGACGACCGTCTGGTGCTGCAGGGACTCGAGCCGAAGGCGCACTTCGTCTCGCCGCGCTCCGGCGAGGGGATCGAGGAGCTGCGCGCCGTCATCGACGAGGCACTTCCCAAGCCTGCCGTGGAGGTGCGTGCACTGGTGCCGTACGGCAGGGGAGACCTCATCGCGGCCGTGCACGAGACGGGCATCCTGCTCTCCGCGGAACACGGGGAAGAGGGGACACAGATCCACGCGCACGTGTCGGAGCGCCTGGCAGCCGAACTGGCGGCGTTCACGCTCTGATCGGCAAGCGCCCCGCTGGGCGGCGCGACGCTCGCGTCGGCCGTCGCTCAGTGGGCCGTGAAGCGCGCCTCGACCGTCGCGCTCACGACGATGTCCTCCGGCTCGTACTCCATCATCGGGTTCGAATCGGCGGCCGCGAGAGCGACAGCGCGGGCCATCATCTGCGGGCCGGGTGACACCTCGCGGGAGATGAGTCCGGTGTCTGCGATCTCGACGGGGGTGACGGTCTCCAGGCCGAGCGCGGACGCATAGGACTGCGCCCGCCGGACGGCGATGCCGACGGCTGCGGAGGCGACCTCGCTCTCCAGGTCCGCACGGGTCTGCGGGGTGAGGTGCCAGTTCACCCAGCCGACGTCGACGCCATCCCATGCCGCGATGCCGGAGATCCAGATCGACAGCTCGGTGACCTCGATGAACGTGGCGCTGAAGTCGATGCTGGCGTAGTACACCGGGGCGAGCTTCCGGCCCTCCTCGTTCCACGGACGCTCCGCACGTACCGACAGGCGCTTGCTGCTCCAGTCCACGACGCTGCCGGCCTCCTGACGCTCGGTGATTCCGGTGCGGACAGGTTCGGCCAGACGCATCGCCCGTTCGATGACGGAGGACCTCTCCGCACCCTCGGCGCGGACGGTGACGTGGACCGTCGCCCGCTCGGGTGCGATGCGGGATTCGTGCTCGCCGCGGACGGTGATGGTGACCTCGCTCATGGCTGCGACTCTACGCCAGGAATAGCATCCGCCTGTGTTCCGTTGTACCCTGAGATGCTCGGACGATCCGTCGCCCGATTGGTAATTCCACAGTGTGACAGCGGTCCCTTCGCAAGAAGGACCACGGGGCTGATCGGTTTCGACAGCGCCTGTGAATCCACGAGAAGCGGGCCGAGGATGCAGGGTTATCTCGTGAACGCTCCCTGCAAAACCATAAGTGCCGAATCCAAGCGCACTGACTTCGCCCTCGCTGCATAAGCGAGCCCGATAGTCCGTCAGACCGTATGTGATTCCGATACGGACCCTGGCGTCATCTAGGAATCTTGCTGCGTGACGGCGTCTGGACGTCACGCGGGACTCTTCCCAGGCTGGGCTCGTCGACTTAGGTGTCTGTGACAAAGGTCGGAGCCGAGTAGAACGTCTGCACAGACTGCGCCCGGAGAAGCCGTGGATACTCAGCGTTGGACGGGGGTTCGATTCCCCCCAGCTCCACCAGCCGCTGTCACAGAAGAGGGCCTGAGAGCCGCGTGTTCACGCGGACCTCAGGCCCTTTGTCGTACCGCGCCACGGGAAGAGCGGGGCGCGAGAGCGCCGCGGCGGCGACTCACGACACCGTCCGGTGAAGCGGGTCCGCTCCGAAGGAGTCAAAAATCGAAGAAGCCACCGAAGGGTGCCGCTTCGTCTCCGGTGTCGCGTTCGTCAAACTGCACCGTGGCGACGGAGAAGGTCACGCGCGAGCGCGGGGTGATCAGCACGCTGACACGGCGATTACCGACCACGACGAAGTCCACGAACGCGCCAGGAGTCGCGACGGCCTGCTCGATGCGGGCCTTGAGCTCCGCGACGTCCTGATCTTGCGCCAGGAGGGCGGGCTCACCGTCGATGACGACTTCGGTGCGGACCATGGTCTTCGTCTGCGTCTGAACCATGGTGAGACTTTACGCGGTCTTGCTGCGAATGAGGTCGGAATGGCTTTCTGACGGGGATGCAGCGCTGGTGGACACCAGGGGTAGCCGCCGGGGGAGCCCGCTCCGTGCCCGGATCAGCAGCCGGTCAGGGCCGGATGATCAGGACGAGACTCTGCTTGGTGTCGGCCTGGGTGACCCAGCCGTCGCCGAACTCGTACGTCATCCCATAACCGGCCTCGTCCACGCTGATGGAGTACGCGGGGTCCTCCGTGATGTACGTGTGGCCGGCTTCGTCGACCCTCAGCCACCCATCGGCGAGGAGCTTCTGCTGCGCGGATGCGGATTCCGCTGCACCGATCGGCGCCCAGCCGAAGACCTGGACATGATCGGAGGCGACCGTGTAGTCGCCCCACACGCATGCGAGCCCGTCCTCGACGACATCGGGGCCGATCTGGAACTCCCGCTCCTCGTACGTCCAGCCGTGCCCCTCGAAGATCTCGATCGTGCTGGCGGGGATCATTGTCTCGCAGGTGGGGGCCACGACGGGATCGTCCGCCGGCTCGGTCTCGACAGGAGTCGGCGTCGGCGTCGCGGCCGGCTCGGACGCGACCGGTGAGGGCGACGCGCTGGGTGTCGGCTCCTCCTCCGGCTCCGGCGCGCATGCGGCGAGCGACAACGTGAGGACCGCGGATGCCAGAACGGCGACGGGAGTTCGGTTCTTCATGGAGTCTCCGGGTCAGTCGTGCTGGTGGGTGAGCGCGAGGAACGCGTCGTGCAGGATGCCGTTGGTGGCCAACGACGAGCGCTCGGAGATGCTGTCCGCGCCGTCGAAGGAGGTGAACATACCCCCGGCCTCGCGGACGATGGGGACCGCGGCGGCGATGTCGTACTCCTTGACGTCGAACTCGGCGACCATCTCCAGCCGCCCTTCGGCGAGCATCATGTACGCGTAGACGTCGCCGTATGCTCTGTCACGCCAGACGCGGTCGGCGACGCGCAGGAGAGCGGGGAGGTGCCCGGCATCCGCCCACTGGGTGATGCTCTGGAAGCTGACGGACGCGTCGTCGAGGGAAGCGACGGCCGATGTCTCGAGGCGGCGGGGCCCGCCGTGCGCACCGGTCCACGCCCCGGCACCGGTGGCGCCCCACCAGCGGCGTCCGAGGGCGGGCATGCTCACCACGCCCACCTGCGGCACACCGTCGACGGCGAGGGCGATCATCGTGCCCCACAGCGGGATGCCGCGCATGAAGTTGGAGGTGCCGTCGATGGGATCGATGATCCACTGGCGGTGCGCGTCTCCCTCGGCGCCGAACTCCTCGCCGAAGATCCCGTCGGAGGGCCGCTCCTGAGCGATCATGGCGCGCAGGGCGCGTTCGGTCGCCAGGTCGGCGTCCGTGACGTGCGAGCGATCGGCCTTCGTCGAGATCTTCAGGTCGCTCGCGTCGAAGCGGGGGAGCGACTCGCCGTCGGCCGCATCGGCGAGCCGGAGGGCGAGTTCGAGGTCGGAGGCGAAGCCGGTGGAGGCGGGCGAATCGGTCACGATCTCAGGATACTGGGCGGGGCGCCGCGCCGATCGCGGCGCCGATTTCGCATGCGTTCGACGAACTGGTAATGTAATTCCTCGGCCGGGGTCATCCCGGTCAGGCGCCTCTAGCTCAATCGGCAGAGCAATTGACTCTTAATCAATGGGTTCAGGGTTCAAGTCCCTGGGGGCGCACGGATCAGCCTCGGAACACTCTCGCCAGTGTTCCGAGGCTTTTCTGTTTTCCCCAGTGATCTCAGAGGTCCGCTCTGCCTGTGCGGCGCAAAGACGCAGCGGTGGTGCTGCGCGGATCGCGCACGGAGACGCGGTCAGCGCACGGACACGTGAGAGCCGCCTGCGGGGGATGCGAAGCTGTGCAGGCCGAGGTCGTCGCTGAGCCGTGTGCTGACGATGTGGCCCCGTACGCTCGTACCCTGCTCGTCGAGGGGAGGGCTCACCACGGCCGCGCCCAGCCTTCCCGGCGCGGAGAGCACGATCGCGCCGGACACGCTGGACTTCGCCGGCACCCCGACGGCACGCATCCAGCGACCGGATCCGTCGTAGACGCCGCACGTGGCCATCACGGAGACGACGTCGCGGGCCACTCCGGCCGGGACGACCTGTTCGCCGGTCACGGGGTTGCGTCCGCCGAGCGCGAGAGTGGCGCCCATGACCGCCAGGGCCTCAGCGTCCACGAGCATCGCGCAGGCGTGGGCATAGGCGTCTACGGCGTCATCGGCGGTGAGTCCGAGCGTGCCTTCGGCGCGCATGAGGTGGGCGAGGGCGTGATTGCGGTCGCCGAGGAGGTGCTCGTCGCGCGCGATGTCGGAATCCACCTCCAGAGCCCGACCGGCGAACGCCGACAGACCGGCGGTGATGCGCTCCTTCCGCGCCGCCACATCGTCGCCGTGGACGAGGGAGGCGGTCAACAGCGCCCCGGCGTTGACCATGGGGTTCGGCGGCCGGCCGGTGCCGCTCTCGAGCTTGATCGCATCGAACGCCTCACCGGTCGGTTCGATGCCGACGCGATCCATCGCGGCGCCGTCGGTGTCGACCAGCGCCAGTGCGAACAGGAAGGGCTTCACCGCTGACTGCACGCTGAAACGCACGCGCGCCTGCTCACTCGCATGCACGGTTCCGTCCGGAAGGGCGAGGGCGATGGCGCAGAAGTCCTCATCCGCCTCGGCGAGCTGCGGAATGCTCTCGTCGACCTCGCCGCCGCGCTCGCTGAGCACCGCCGTGCGCAACTCGTCGAGGTCGTACGCCGTCGCATCGCGTGAGGTGCTCATCCACCCACCCTGCCAGGAAAAGGGCGATGAGCGCTCATCACGCGACCGTGATCACGGCCCCGTCCGTGAGCTCCTTCAGAGCCCCGAAGGTGAGCGGCATCACGGTGTGCGGGTGCCCCGCCGCCGCCCAGATCTCGTCGAACGCCTCGAGCGCCTCATCGATGTACGTGCGGAGTCTTTCCGGGTGGCCGACGGGCGCGACCCCGCCGATCGCCTGCCCGGTGGCCTCCCGCACGACGGACGCCGGCGCCATCTCGATGCGCTCGGCTCCCGTCGCCGTGGCGAGGACGCCGAAGTCTGCACGGTGTCCGCCGCTCGTCATCACGAGGATGGGCTCGCCGTCCGCGAGGAAGACGAGACTGTTCGCAATGGCTGCGACGTCGCACCCGATCGCCGCTGCGGCTTCGGCGGCCGTCCTCGCAGAATCGGGCAGCACGCGGATCTCGGTGTCCAGTCCTGCGGAGATGAGGTGCTGCCGAACGATACGGCTGCGTTCCGGAAGGGATGTGGTCTCGCTCATGGCATCACCGTACCGAACTCCGCCGTCGCGGACGCCCCGGTGCGGCGAGGCCCTCAGGTGGCGTCGCCGGCGGTGATCGCCGCGGCATCCTCCACTGCGGCATCCGCCGGTTGGTCGTCGATGTGGGTGAGGACCTTGCGACCGAGGAGGATCGTCAACGTCGCCACGAGGACGGACGCCGCCGCGAACAGGTACGGGACGGTCGAGTTGAACGCGTGCCACAGCAGGGCCGCGATCGGAGGCGCCATCGCCCCGCCGATGAAACGGACCGCGGAGTACGCGGACGATGCGACCGAGCGGGGAAGGTCAGTGGCCTCCATCACCGCCTCGGTGAGCACCGTGTTCATGACGCCGAGCAGCAGGCCGCCCACGATGATGCAGGTGACGAGGGCGGGTGCGATCTCGGCGACGATCCCGGCAGCGATGAGATCCACGGCCAGCACGGGGAGGGCGACCAGGATGACGGTCGTACGTGCCATGCGCCGCATCATCCACGGCGCCACCCAGATGCTCGTGATCGCGAGGGCGACGCCCCACCCGAAGAAGGTGAAGCCGATGCCCATCGCACCGAACCCGAGCGGGAACGGCGAGAAGGCCAGCAGGACGAAGAAGCCGATGTTGTAGAAGAGCGCGGCGACCGCCAGGACGGCGAGCGCGGGACGTGTCAGGGCGACGAACGGTGCGGAGAAGGCGACCGGTCGGGGCTTCTCGCCCGCCCCTCGCAGGAGCGTGGCCACTGCGATGAACGCGACCGCCATGAGGGCGACGACGCCGAAGAACGGCCCGCGCCAACTGACCTCACCGAGCAGTCCGCCCAGGAGCGGCCCGATCGCGATGCCGAGGCCAAGAGCGGCCTCATAGAGGACGATCGCTGCACCGCTCCCGCCCGAGGCCGAACCGACGATCGTCGCGAGAGCCGTGGAGATGAACAGTGCGTTGCCCAGGCCCCACCCCGCACGGAAGCCGATGATCGCATCAACGCTGCCGCTCAGCGCCGATGCCAGCGCGAACGCGACGATCAGCGCGAGGCCGATCATCAGCGTCGCCTTCGCGCCGATCCGGCTCGAGATCCAGCTCGTGATGAGCATCGCGAGTCCCGTGACGAGCAGGTAGCTCGTGAACAGCAGCTCGGTCTCGGTGGGGCTGGCCTGCAGGGATTCCGCAATCGCGGGAAGGATCGGGTCGACGAGTCCGATGCCCATGAAGGCGACGACGCTGGCGAACGCCACGGCCCAGACCTGCGCCGGTTGCCGCCAGATCGACCCCGTCGCTTCCGTACTGCTGTTCACTCGTGTTCTCCCGTCGTCGTGGTCGATTCGATGCTGTGCGCGGTGAGGATCTCCGCGGCGCGGTCGAGCGCCGCCCAGTCGTCGGCGTCGAGGCCGGCGAATCGGGGCGCGAGCGTCTCCCGGAACGATTCGCGCCAGTGCGCGAGGGCGGCGGCGCCGTTCGGAGTGATGTGCACCACCGTGGCGCGGGAGTCCCGTTCGTCCGGGGTCCGCGTCACCAGCCCTGCGCGCTCCAGGTCTCCGAGCAGCCGCGTCACACCCGGTTGGGTCGCCCGTGAAGCCCGTGCGAGTTCGCCCACACGGCGCCCCGGCTCCTTCTCGAGGATCGTGAGGATCCGCCACTGCGCAGCCGGGGCATCGTTCCGGGCCTCCTGCGCGGCGATGCGCGCCAGCGCATGTGCGGACATCACGATCGAGGAGATGATCTCATCGCGTTGCATAACAAAAGTATATAACTCTTGATATGCGATTGAGGTCGACGCGACCAGCGGCCGCCGTCCTCCGGCCGAGCGGCGCAGCTCAGCGGCGAGCGCCCGCGATGCGGGACGAGAGCTGATGCGCGTGCGACATCAACGTCCGCCCGAGCTCGGCGAGCCGATCCGGCCCGAAGCGGAACTCCACGCCGGTGAGGCTCAGAGCCCACTCCGGACGGCCGCTGCGATCGAAGACCGCGGCACCCATGCCCCAGCTGCCGTTGACGATGAGTCCGGGGTTGACGGCGTAGCCGCGCTCCTTGGTCTCAGCGAGCCGCCGCCGGAGGGGAACCGCGTCATGGCCGCGGCCCCAACGCTCTCCGAGCTCGGGATGACGGTCGAGGTAGGCATCCACATCGTGGTCAGGGAGGAACGCGAGGATGGCGAGACCTGCGCTAGCGACGCCGAGCGGAAACCGCACCCCCTCGCTGAGGACGAACGACCGGATGGGGAAGGCGCCCTCCTCCCGCAGAAGGCAGACCGTCTCATCGGCTCTGCGCACGGAGAGGAACGCGCTCTCCTCCGTCTTGACGGCAAGGGATCTGACGATGTCGCGCGCAAGCGCGGTGACGTCATATCGGGCTGCCGCCACTGATCCCATGAGGAACAGCTCGGGGCCGGGCATCCATCGCGCCGAGTCCTCGTCGCGGTCGACCAGACCTTCGGCCCGGAGAGCGGAGAGCAGCCGATGCGCGGTCGACCGGGAGAGGTCGGCCTCCCGCGCCAGTTCCTGGAGGTGCGCCCCCGCGTCTCCCGCAGCGGTCACGAGGCGGAGGAGGCGGGCAGCTCGCGCCACGGCCTGGGCGCCGGGAATCGTCCGATTCTGGCTGTTCACAATGTGGACACTAGTTCGCGGTACGTCCACATCGCAAGACCGGGGTTCCCGCCCCCGCCGCCGAGGGGAGAAGCTGGAGCGAGACCTCACACGAAGGAGTGCTGCGTGATCGACAAGCAATGGGCCTCGGCCGCCGACGCCGTCGCCGACATCCCGGACGGCGCCACCCTCGCGGTGGGCGGATTCGGCCTCTCGGGAAACCCGATCGCTCTCATCGAGGCACTGCTCGCGCAGGGTACGAGCGACCTCAGCATCGTCAGCAACAACTGCGGCGTCGACGACTGGGGTCTCGGCATCCTTCTCGCCGCCCAGCGCATCCGCAAGATGACGTCGTCGTACGTCGGGGAGAACAAGGAGTTCGAGCGGCAGTTCCTCTCGGGGGAGCTCGAGCTGGAACTCACACCGCAGGGCACCCTCGCCGAGAAGCTGCGGGCCGGAGGCTCGGGGATCGCCGCCTTCTACACGCAGACCGGTGTCGGCACGCAGGTGGCCGAGGGAGGGCTTCCCCGTCGCTACAACGCGGACGGATCCGTCGCGGTGGCGTCGCCTCCGAAGGACGTCCGCTCCTTCGACGTGCACGGCGTCGAGAAGGAGTTCGTGCTGGAGGAGGCGATCACGACCGACTTCTCCCTCGTGCACGCGGCAGTGGGGGACCGGCACGGCAACCTCGTGTTCAACAAGGCGGCACGGAACTTCAACCCGCTGGCGGCGATGGCGGGCCGCGTCTGCATCGCGCAGGTCGAGCGCCTCGTCGAGCCGGGCGAGATCGACCCGGACAGCATCCACCTGCCCGGTGTGTTCGTCCACCGACTGATCGAGGTCGGCACCGACATCGAGAAGCGCATCGAGCGACGCACAGTCTCTCGTCCGGCCGCGACGGAAGGAGCCTGACCATGGCGCTCACCAGAGATGAGATGGCCGCACGAGCCGCCGCGGAGCTCTCCGACGGCTCGTACGTGAACCTCGGCATCGGCCTCCCGACGCTCGTGCCCAATCATGTGCCCGACGGAGTGACGGTCGTGCTCCAGTCGGAGAACGGCATCCTCGGCGTCGGACCGTACCCGACCGAGGACGCCGTCGATCCCGACCTCATCAACGCCGGCAAGGAGACGGTCACCACGCTGCCGGGGACCGCGTTCTTCGATTCGGCCACCAGCTTCGGAATGATCCGCGGAGGGAAGATCGATGCGGCGATCCTCGGCGCCATGCAGGTGTCGGCGGGCGGTGACCTGGCCAACTGGATGATTCCAGGGAAGATGGTCAAGGGGCCGGGCGGTGCGATGGACCTCGTGCACGGGGCCGCTCGGCTGATCATCCTCATGGAGCATGTCGCCAAGGACGGATCCGCGAAGATCGTGAACGAATGCGCCCTGCCGCTCACCGGCCGGGGCGTCGTGCACCGCATCATCACCGACCTCGCCGTCATCGACGTCACAGAAGCGGGTCTCGTCCTCGTCGAGACGGCGCCCGGCGTCAGCGTGCAGGAGGTCGTCGACGCCACAGAACCGCCACTGATCATCGCGGAACAACTGAAGGAGATCTCATGACCGACATCGCCATCGTCGCGGCGGCGCGCACACCCCAGGGGCGCCTCAAGGGGCAGCTCGCCTCCTTCACCGCGCCCCAGCTCGGTGCGTTCGCGATCCGCGGCGCACTCGCACAGGCTTCCGTCGACCCGTCCGCCGTCGACGCGGTGATCATGGGCCAGGTGCTCGCGGCCGGATCCGGCCAGAACGCCGCCCGCCAGGCCGCCATCGGCGCCGGGATCGGATGGGATGTTCCGGCGCACTCGGTCAACAAGGTCTGCCTGTCCGGCCTCACCGCCATCATCGATGCTGCTCGCATGATCCGCGTGGGGGATGCGACGACGGTCGTCGCCGGTGGAATGGAGTCCATGACCCGTGCCCCGCACATGCTTATGGGGTCGCGGGACGGCTGGACCTACGGCAGCGTCGAGGTGCTCGACCACATGGCGTACGACGGCCTGACCGATGCGTACGACCGCGAGAGCATGGGCGCGTCCACGGAGCGGCACAACGCACGGTTCGAGCTGACCAGGCAGGCGCAGGACGAGGTCGCCGCCCTCTCGCACCAGCGGGCGGCCGCTGCGACGGACGCGGGAGTGTTCGACCGCGAGATCGTCGCCGTCGAGGTGCCGCAGCGCCGCGGGGAACCCGTCCTCGTCACGCGAGACGAGGGCATCCGGCCGGACACGACGGTCGAGACCCTCGGCCGACTGCGCGCCGCGTTCGCCGAGGGCGGGTCGATCACCGCCGGGAACTCCTCGCAGATCTCCGACGGCGCCTCAGCGATCGTCGTGACCACCAGGGAGAACGCCGAGCAACGCGGGTGGCCCGTTCTCGCGGTGATCGGAGCGAGCGGTCAGACCGCCGGACCGGACAACTCCCTGCAGGCCCAGCCGTCTCAGGCGATCGCCCGCGCGATGCAGAAGCAGGGCATCACCGCGGCGGATCTCGACCTCGTCGAGATCAACGAGGCCTTCGGTGCTGTCGTCGCGCGGTCGCAGACCGAGCTCGGCGTCTCCAGCGAGATCGTGAACATCCACGGCGGAGGGATCGCCATCGGTCACCCGATCGGTGCGTCCGGTAATCGCCTGGTCGTGCACATGGCGCACGAACTCGCCCGGCGGGGGCGCGGCACCGCGGCGGTCGGACTGTGCGGCGGCGGGGGACAGGGCGAAGCGCTGATCCTCACGCGCTGAGCGAAGGCCGCAGGGGCGGTGCTGAGGGGCGGTGGCCCGCCGTGGTCAGCGCCGCTCCTTGGCGTGTCCCTGTGCGTCGGCTAGCGCCTTCTGCGAGCGGAACTGCAGACGCTGCGCCTTCTTGGCCTTCTTCACGGACTGCGGCGAATCGGCGTCGACGAACTCGCCGCTGCGCTCGCGCTTCATGTCGACGACAGCGCCGATCGCGAGGGCGAGGGTGATCCCCCAGCTGACCCACGACAGCGCCGCCCGCCAGGTGATGGGCTCGTCGCGTGTTCCGCGCAGCAGGGACACCCCTGCGGAGATCGCTGCGATGAGTCCGGTGCTGAAGAGGTAGCGCATGCGACCAACGGTACCGGCATCGGTTCTCGGGGCCCAAAGGCCTGGAAACACTCAGGTGCGATCGCTATGATTCAGGCGGCGCGCACGCGCCCGAAGCTGTGTATCTACCGGCCGTCGGCACCCTGACGGACAGCGGCGGCACCTGATCCCCGCGTCCTCGGGCGCGCGAGAGTCATGACCCAGACACATGCACCCGCTTCGGCGAGCCTTCTTCGGCACGCCGGCCTTCCGTACTTCCTCATCGCGTTCATCGCGCGTCTGCCGTTCGCCATGATGGTGGTCGGCGTCCTGACCGTCGTGGTCTCCGCCAGAGGGTCCCTGTCCCTCGGCGGACTCACCTCCGCGGCCGTCGGCCTCGGCACGGCCTGTTTCGGGCCGCTGCTCGGGGCTGCGGCCGACCGCTTCGGGCAGCGCAGAGTCCTCATCGCGCTCGCGATCGCGAACAGCGCGATGCTCGTCGCGTTCACCCTCGTCGTCTACGGGGCGGCCGGAGACTCCCTCGTCCTCGCGGCGGCCGTCGGGATCGGAGCGACAGCGCCCCAGGTCGCCCCGATGTCCCGCTCCCGACTCGTGGCGATCATCAACGAGCGGATGCCGGAACCGCAGCGCGCCCGTACGACCTCCGGGACCATGGCGTACGAGTCGGCCGCGGATGAGACCGTGTTCGTCTTCGGTCCGTTCCTCGTCGGGATCACCGCATCCCTCATCGCGCCGTGGGCGCCGCTGATCGGTGCCGCCGTCCTCACCCTCGTCTTCGTCGGCGCGTTCGCCCTGCACCCCAGTGGGCGACACGTCTCCGCAGAACGTGATGAAGACGGTCGCGCCCCCTCGACGGTGAGCGAGCTCTTCCGCCCGCAGGTGGTCGTCGTGGTCGTCGGCATCCTCGGAGTCGGGCTCTTCTTCGGAACGACGCTCACCTCGCTGACGTCGTTCATGGCCGATCGCGGCGCGCCGGAGGAGGCCGGCCTCCTCTACGGTGTGATGGGAATCGGATCGGCCGTCCTCGCGCTGGGCGTGGCATGGCTGCCGGCACGGTTCGCACTGCGAGCACGGTGGCTGGTCTTCTCCGGCGTCCTCCTCCTCGGCTCCCTGTTGCTGAGCGTGGTCGCAACGCCCGCCGGGATGGCCGGTGTGCTCGCGATCATGGGAATCGGCATCGGCCCGACGCTGGTCACCCTGTACAGCCTTGGTGCCGCGCGCAGCCCGCTCGGACGCTCCGCGACCGTCATGACCATGCTCGGCTCGGGGATCATCGTCGGGCAGTCCATCGGCGCGGCGGTGACGGGGGAGATCGCGCAGCGGCTCGGCACTCCGACCGCTCTGCTCCTCCCGGCGGCTGCGGCGGCGATCGTCTTCGTAGCCGGCATCCTCAACGTGTCAAGCCGCGCGTCGCATTGAGCGGCACTCGCTAGCCTGGGGTGAGATTTCACCCACAAGGTAGCGAGGAGCTCTTCATGGACACCGCTGATTTCGTCGTCGTCGCGAATCGCCTCCCTGTGGACAGGGTGGTGGATGCCGACGGTGGGGAGAGCTGGCGCACGTCGCCCGGTGGACTGGTCGCCGCTCTCGAGCCGGTGATGAAGACCGTCGACGGGGCATGGGTGGGCTGGGCGGGGCAGGCCGACGTCCAGCTCGAGCCGTTCGTCGCCAACGACATCCGGCTGATCCCCATCGCCCTGAGCGCGCAGGAAGTGGCCGAGTACTACGAGGGCTTCGCCAACGACACGATCTGGCCGCTGTATCACGACGTCATCGCCCCGCCGCAGTACCACCGGGAATGGTGGGACGCGTACGTCACCGTCAACCGACGATTCGCCGAGGCGGCGGCGGGGGCGGTCGCGGAGGGCGGCACGGTGTGGGTGCACGACTACCAGCTGCAGCTCGTTCCGGAGATGGTGCGTGCCCTGCGCCCCGATGTGACGATCGGATACTTCCACCACATCCCGTTCCCCGCGCACGGTCTGTACGCCCAGCTCCCGTGGCGGGATCAGGTGCTGCGCGGCCTGCTCGGGGCCGACGTCATCGGATTCCAGCGTGCGCAGGACGCCAACTACTTCCTCGCCGCGGTGCGGCGCCGTCTCCAGTACAACGTCAAGGGTGCGATGGTCGACGTCCCCGGTGAGACGGGGACCCGCCCCGTGCTCGCCAAGGCGTTCCCGATCTCCATCGACACCGCGCCGTACCTCGAGCTCATCGACAAGCCGGAGGTGCGCGCTCGCGCCGCCGAGATCCGCGAGAGCCTCGGCAACCCGCAGCGCATCCTGCTCGGTGTCGATCGTCTCGACTACACCAAGGGCATCCGCCACCGGATCAAGGCATACGGTGAGCTCCTCGCGGAGGGTCGTCTCAGCGTCGAGGACGTCACGCTCATCCAGGTGGCCAGCCCCAGCCGCGAGCGGGTGGACGCCTACGTGCAGTTGCGTGACGAGATCGAGCTGTCCGTCGCCCGCATCAACGGGGACACCGACACGATGGGGCACAGCGCGATCCGCTACCTCCACCAGGGCTTCCCCCGCGAGGAGATGGTGGCGCTCTACCTCGCCGCCGACGTCATGCTGGTGACCGCACTGCGCGACGGGATGAACCTCGTCGCCAAGGAGTACATCGCCACGAGAGCCGACAACAGGGGTGTTCTCGTGCTCAGCGAGTTCACCGGCGCCGCCGACGAGCTCCGACAGGCGATCCGTGTGAATCCGCACGACATCGAGGGGCTCAAGGACGCGATCATGACAGCGGTGGAGATGGAGCCCGCTCAGCAGGGACGGCGGATGCGGTCACTGCGCAGGCGAGTGCTGGAGCACGACGTCAAGGCCTGGTCGTCGTCGTTCCTCGAGGCGCTCGCAGCGGTGCGCTCGCGGAGGGGATGAGCCGGCCACCGGTGCGCCCGTCATCGGGGCGGGTGACCTCGGGCGCGCATGAGAGGCTGGTCGGGAACCCCACCCGACGAGGAGACACGCAGTGACCCGCACCTGGACGCCCGGAACCGCAGACGCCGACCTGACCGCGATCGCGACGACACCGCGGCTGGTGATCGCCCTCGACTTCGACGGCACGGCCTCTCCGCTGGTCCCCGACCCCATGGCCGCCAGGGCCCTGCCGGAGATCGCCTCCCAGCTCGCGCGCCTGTCCGCATTGCCCGACACCTTCGTCGCGTATGTGTCAGGCCGCAGCATGCACGACCTCAAGATCATCACCGAGCACGCAGAGGACTCGAACGTCGCGCTCGCCGGATCGCACGGCGCCCAGTACTGGTTCCCCGGCCTCGGCGACTCGGAAGCGCCGGGCGCAGCCACGGAGGAGGGCGCCCGCGAGTCGCTGTGGGCCGCGACCCAGCCGATCGTCGACAAGTACGAGGGGGTCGGGCTGGAGCCGAAGACCTTCGGCATGGGCATCCACACCCGACGCGCGACGCCGGAGGTCGAGGCCGCCGCGTTCGCCGAGGTCGACGCGCTCGTCGCGGAGCGGTTCCCGCACTGGCGACGCCGCTCCGGGCACCGCGTGCTCGAGTTCTCCTCCCGTGTGGAGGGCAAGGACACCGCCATGACCGTCCTGCGCGAGCACTACGACGCGACCGGCATCCTGTTCGCCGGAGACGATGTGACCGATGAGGACGCGATGAAGGTGCTGCAGGCGGGCGATCTCGGCGTGCGCGTCGGACCGGGCGAGACCGCGGGCACGCTGCGTGTGGAATCCCCACAAGAGATGGCCGCGCTTCTGGAGACGCTGGCGTCGGAGCGAGCCGCCGGACGGGAATAGACTGCCGTCATGTCCTCGCATGATCCTTCTTCGAACGCGTCCATCGACATCAAACCCCGCAGCCGCGTCGTCACCGACGGCATCGAGGCGACGACGTCCCGCGGCATGCTCCGCGCCGTCGGCATGGGGGATGAGGACTGGGACAAGCCCCAGATCGGCATCGCCTCCAGCTGGAACGAGATCACGCCGTGCAACCTGAGCCTCGACCGGCTCGCTCAGGGCGCGAAGGAGGGCGTGCACTCCGGCGGCGGCTACCCGCTGCAGTTCGGCACGATCTCCGTGTCCGACGGCATCTCGATGGGGCACGAGGGCATGCACTTCTCGCTCGTGTCGCGCGAGGTCATCGCCGACTCGGTCGAGACGGTCATGATGGCCGAGCGGCTCGACGGCAGCGTGCTGCTGGCCGGCTGCGACAAGTCGATCCCCGGCATGCTCATGGCGAGCGCCCGCCTCGATCTGTCGAGCGTCTTCCTGTACGCCGGATCGATCGCACCGGGGTGGGTGAAGCTCTCGGACGGCACCGAGAAGGACGTCACGATCATCGACTCGTTCGAGGCCGTCGGCGCGTGCCGCGCCGGCCTCATGAGCGAGGAGGACCTCAAGCGCATCGAGTGCGCGATCGCCCCCGGTGAGGGTGCGTGCGGCGGGATGTACACCGCCAACACCATGGCGTCCGTCGCGGAGGCCCTCGGCCTCAGCCTCCCCGGCTCCGCCGCCCCGCCCTCCGCCGACCGGCGTCGCGACTACTACGCGCACCGTTCCGGCGAGGCCGTCGTCAACCTGCTGCGCCAGGGGATCACCACACGCGACATCCTCACGAAGGAGGCGTTCGAGAACGCCGTCGCGCTCGCGATGGCCCTCGGAGGGTCCACCAACGTCGTCCTGCACCTTCTGGCCATCGCCCGTGAGGCGGACGTCGACCTGAGCCTGCACGACTTCAACCGCATCGGCGACCGCGTGCCGCACGTGGCCGACATGAAGCCCTTCGGCAAGTACGTCATGAACGACGTGGACCGCCACGGCGGCATCCCGGTCATCATGAAGGCCATGCTCGACGAGGGGCTGCTGCACGGCGACGCCCTGACCGTCACGGGCAAGACGCTCGCCGAGAACCTCGCGGACCTCGACCCCGACCCGATCGACGGCGAGGTCATCCACACCTTCGACAACCCCATCCACGCGACGGGTGGACTGACGATCCTCCACGGCTCTCTCGCTCCGGAGGGCGCGGTCGTGAAGACCGCCGGGTTCGACGCCACGGTGTTCGAGGGTCCGGCCCGCGTCTTCGAGCGCGAGCGCGCGGCGATGGATGCCGTCGCGAACGGCGAGATCAACGCCGGTGAGGTCATCGTCATCCGCTACGAGGGCCCCAAGGGCGGCCCTGGCATGCGCGAGATGCTCGCGATCACGGCGGCCATCAAGGGCGCTGGGCTCGGAAAAGATGTATTACTCTTGACAGACGGACGATTCTCAGGCGGCACAACCGGCCTGTGCATCGGCCACATAGCACCCGAAGCGGTGGACGCAGGTCCCATCGCCTTCGTGCGCGATGGTGATCTGATACGGGTCGATATCGCAGCTCGCTCTCTTGACCTACTCGTCGACGAGGCAGAGCTCGCCTCCCGCCGTTCCGGCTGGGAGCCGCTTCCCCCGCGCTATACCCGTGGCGTCCTTGCCAAGTACTCCCGACTCGTGCGCTCCGCTGCGGAGGGCGCGACCACCGGTTGATTTCTCATCCAGACTCGCTCGCCCGCTGCGCGTAAGAGCAGCGGGCATACGAGCAGATCACCAAGGAATGACATGACTGCTGAGTCCGTATCGGCCGTGCCTCGGCCACCATCCGCCAAGAACCCCGCACCGGAGATCACCGGTGCAGAAGCCGTCGTCCGCTCGCTCGAGCTGCTCGGCATCACCGATGTGTTCGGTCTTCCGGGAGGCGCGATCCTTCCGGTCTACGACCCATTGATGGATGCCGCAGACCTCCGCCACATCCTCGTCCGCCACGAGCAGGGCGCAGGGCACGCGGCAGAGGGGTACGCGTCGGCGTCCGGCAAGGTCGGCGTCTGCATCGCGACGTCCGGCCCCGGTGCGACGAACCTCGTCACGGCGATCGCCGACGCCTACATGGACTCCGTGCCGCTGGTCGCGATCACCGGTCAGGTGTTCTCGACCCTCATGGGCACGGATGCCTTCCAGGAAGCCGACATCGTCGGGATCACGATGCCGGTGACGAAGCACTCCTTCCTCGTGAAGAAGGCCGCCGACATCCCCGGCGCGATCGCCGCCGCGCACGAGATCGCGACCACCGGTCGCCCTGGCCCCGTGCTCGTCGACATCACCAAGGATGCCCAGCAGGAGGTCGTGCCGTTCGTTTGGCCGCCCAAGATCGATCTGCCCGGCTACCGTCCTGTCACCAAGGCGCACGGCAAGCAGATCCAGGCTGCGGCAGCCCTGCTCGCGCAGGCCAAGAAGCCGGTGCTGTATGTCGGCGGCGGTGTTGTCCGCGGCGGTGCATCCGAAGAGCTTCGGGAGTTCGCCGAACTCACCGGTGCCCCGGTCGTGACCACGCTGATGGCCCTCGGCGCATTCCCCGACTCCCACCCGCAGCACCTCGGCATGCCCGGCATGCACGGCACGGTGCCGGCTGTGCTCGCCCTGCAGGAGGCCGATCTGCTCATCTCGCTCGGCGCGCGCTTCGACGACCGGGTCACCGGCAAGGCGTCGTTGTTCGCCCCGCACGCGAAGGTCGTGCACGTGGACATCGACCCCGCCGAGATCTCCAAGATCCGCACGGCGGACGTTCCGATCGTCGGCGATGTGCGCGACGTCCTGGTGGACCTCGCCACCGCGTATTCGAGCACGGTCGGCACGGACAAGCCAGACACCGAGGAATGGTGGGCGTACCTCGACGGCCTGCGGGCGGAGTTCCCGCTCGGATACGCCGAGCCGACCGACGGTCTGCTCGCGCCCCAGCACGTCATCCGGCGCATCGGTGAGCTCACCGGCCCGGAGGGCGTATACGCCGCCGGCGTGGGGCAGCACCAGATGTGGGCCGCCCAGTTCATCAACTACGAGCGTCCCAATGCGTGGCTCAATTCCGGGGGAGCGGGCACGATGGGCTACGCCGTCCCCGCTGCGATGGGTGCCAAGGTCGCCCAGCCTGATCGCGACGTGTGGGCGATCGACGGCGACGGCTGCTTCCAGATGACGAACCAGGAGCTCGCCACCTGCGCCATCAACAACATCCCGATCAAGGTCGCCATCATCAACAACTCCTCGCTGGGCATGGTGCGCCAGTGGCAGACGCTGATCTATGACGGCCGGTACTCGAACACGGACCTGAACACCGGGCACAACACCGCCCGCATCCCGGACTTCGTCAAGCTCGCCGAAGCATACGGATGCCTGGCGATCCGGGTCGAGAAGGAGGAAGAGGTCGACGCGGCCATCGCCCTCGCGCTCGAGACGAACGATCGCCCCGTCGTGATCGACTTCGTCGTCTCCGCCGACTCCATGGTGTGGCCGATGGTGAAGCAGGGCGTCAGCAACAACCACATCCAGTACGCGCGCGACCACGCGCCGACGTTCGACCAGGAGGCCTGAGATGTCGACGCATGTGCTGAGTCTCCTCGTCGAGGACACCCCCGGTCTGCTCACCCGTGTCGCGGGGCTCTTCGCCCGCCGAGGGTTCAACATCGAGTCCCTCGCCGTCGGCGTGACGGAGGTGCCCGGCATCTCCCGTATCACCGTCGTCGTGGACGTCGAGGACCTTCCGCTCGAACAGGTGACCAAGCAGCTGAACAAGCTCATCAACGTCATCAAGATCGTTGAGCTCGACCCCGCCGGCTCCGTCCAGCGCCAGCACGTGCTGGTGAAGGTGCGCACCGACAACGCGAGCCGGTCCAACGTCATCGAAGTGGTCAATCTGTTCCGCGCCTCGGTCGTCGACTACGCCCCCGACGCGCTCGTGATCGAAGTCACGGGTGACAAGGGAAAGGTCGACGCGCTGCTGCGTGCCCTCGAACCCTTCGGGATCAAGGAGATCGCACAGTCAGGCCTGCTCGCCATCGGCCGCGGCGGCAAGAGCATCACCGAACGCGTCCTGCGCGGCTGACCTTCGAACGCTCAGGGGCCGACCGGCTCCGAATGAACCTCAATCAAGGAGAAACACAACGTGAGTACTGAGATCTTCTACGACGACGACGCCGACCTGTCGCTCATCCAGGGCAAGAAGGTTGCCATCGTGGGCTACGGCTCGCAGGGGCACGCGCACGCGCAGAACCTGCGCGACTCGGGCGTCGAGGTTGCCATCGCGCTCAAGGACGGCTCGAAGTCGGCAGCCAAGGCCGAGGAGGCCGGCTTCCCGGTCAAGTCCGTCGCCGACGCCACCGCCTGGGCCGACGTCATCATGATCCTCGCGCCGGACCAGCACCAGCGCACCATCTACTCCGAGTCGATCGCGCCGAACCTCACCGCGGGCAAGACCCTCGCCTTCGCGCACGGGTTCAACATCCGCTTCGGCTACATCGACGCCCCCGAGGGCGTCGACGTCATCCTCGTCGCTCCGAAGGCGCCGGGTCACACCGTGCGTCGCGAGTTCGTCGCCGGCCGTGGCATCCCGGACATCATCGCCGTCGAGAAGGACGCCTCGGGCCAGGCCTGGGCTCTCGCCCTCTCGTACGCCAAGGCGATCGGCGGCACCCGCGCCGGCGTCATCAAGACGACGTTCACCGAAGAGACCGAGACCGACCTGTTCGGCGAGCAGGCCGTGCTCTGCGGTGGCATGAGCCACCTCGTCCAGGCCGGTTTCGAGACGCTCACCGAGGCGGGCTACCAGCCGCAGATCGCCTACTTCGAGGTCCTGCACGAGCTCAAGCTCATCGTCGACCTCATGTGGGAGGGCGGCATCGCCAAGCAGCGCTGGTCGATCTCCGACACCGCAGAGTTCGGTGACTACGTGTCGGGCCCGCGCGTGATCGACGAGCGCGTCAAGGAGAACATGAAGAGCGTTCTCGCCGACATCCAGTCCGGTGCCTTCGCGACCCGCTTCATCGAGGACCAGGACAACGGCGGCAAGGAGTTCCTCGAGCTCCGCGCCAAGGAGGAGCAGCACCCGATCGAGACGACCGGCAAGGAGCTGCGGTCGCTGTTCGCATGGAAGCAGCAGGACGAGGACTACATCGACGGCAGCGCCGCGCGCTGACTTCGTTTCATCGTCGAAAGAACGGGCGCCCCTTCGGGGGTGCCCGTTCTTTCTTTGCGGTCGCCTCAGCGCTCCGAGACATCCGATGTCTATGCCAGGATGGAAGGACAGCAAACGAAAGGCGATGATGCGTCAGAAGTGGTTCGACGAGGCTCGATTCGGAATGTTCGTGCATTTCGGTCTCTACAGCGCGGCAGCACGTCACGAGTGGGTCCAGAATTACGAACGGCTCACGGACGAGGACTACCGTCCGTATTTCGATCACTTCGATCCCGACCGGTTCGACGCTCGCGCCCTCGCGCGACGAGCGAAGGACACCGGTATGGGCTACGTCGTCCTCACCACCAAGCACCATGAGGGGTTCGCCCTGTGGGACTCGGCGCTGACCGATTTCACCTCCGTCACCGCGTGCGGTCGCGATCTCGTACGCGAATACGTCGATGCTCTGAGGGAGGAGGGGCTGAAGGTCGGCTTCTACCACTCGGTGATCGACTGGCATCACCCGGACTTCACGGTGGATTGGAACCACCCGCGCCGCGACGACGAGAACGCGCACGCGCTCAACGATGGACGCGACATGTCCCGCTACCGGGAGTACCTGCACGGACAGGTCCGTGAACTGCTCACGTCGTACGGCGACATCGACTACCTGTTCTTCGACTTCACCTATCCCCAGGCCAAGGACGGCTGGGAGGGCAAGGGTCCGGAGGATTGGGATGCCGAGGCGCTGCTGGCGATGTGCCGGGAACTGCAGCCCGCGATGCTCGTCAACGATCGGCTCGGCATCCCCGCCGATTTCGTGACGCCCGAGCAGTACCAGCCGACGGCTCCGATCATCAAGGATGGTGTGCCGGTGGTCTGGGAGGCGTGCCAGACGCTGAACGGATCGTGGGGGTATCACCGCGACAACACGGATCAGAAGTCCGCCACCCTTCTCGTCCAGATGCTCGCCGACTCCGTGTCGATGGACGGCAACATGCTCCTCAACGTCGGTCCGGACGGGCGGGGTGCGCTCGCGCCACGCGATGAGGACGTGCTGGACGAGATCGGCCAGTGGATGGCCCTGCACCGCGATGCGATCGTCGGAGCGGGCCACGCCGCTCTCACGCCCCCGCGCGAGGGCGTCTACACGCGTCGCGGGAATCGGCTGTATCTGCACCTCTTCTCCTGGCCGATGGGTTTCGTGCACCTCCCGGAGCTGGCGGGTCGCGTGTCGTTCGCGCGACTGCTGAACGACGGCTCGTGGCTCGAGACCTCTGTCACCGACCCGGATCAGCAGGCGGATCTCATGACACCGGCGGGGGAGGCCGAGGGCACTCTCACGGTGCATCTGCCCGTGCGACGGCCGGACGTGCTCATCCCGGTCATCGAGCTCACGCTCCTCGACGAGTGAGACGCCGTGCCCGCGGTCTCAGGCCGCGGGCACCGGCAGATCCAGCTCGTCCAGCGCCATCCGCGCCGCACCGTGGAGGATGGCGTCCGTACCGGTGACGGCCGCCTCGATCCGCAGCCGCTGCGTCGCGAGCGGGTGGCACGCCTCGTACACCCGGCTGCGCACCGCGGCGATGAACGGCTCCGATGCGCTCATGCTTCCGGTGAGGAAGACGGCGTCCGGATTGAAGAAGTTCACCACCCCTGACAGGGCCTGGCCGAGGTGGGTGCCCGCGGTACGGACGAGTGTCGTCGCCTCGGGCTCCGCGTCCCTGGCGAGGGCCAGCACGTCCATCGTGGAGGCGACTTCGGACCGGCCCCGTTCGTGCATCAGTCGCACCAGACTCGCTCCACTGGCGACCGTCTCCAGGCATCCCGTGTTCCCGCAGGAGCACGGGATGTCGCCGCTGCCGTCGATCCTCGTGTGCGTGATGTCTCCGGCGAAACCGGTCGCGCCGTGGTGCACACGGCCGTCGACGATGATCCCGCTGCCGATCGCCGTCCCCGCCTTGACGGTGATGCTGTGCCTGCGGTCGCCGAACTGCGCCCGGTGCTCGCCGAGGGCGGCGAGATTCGCGTCGTTGTCGACAGCGACGCTGACGCCGTACCGGGCCTCGAGGTGCTCGCCGACACGGAATCCGGGCCACCCCGGCATCCGTGACGGCTGATCCACCGTGCCGGTGACGATGTCGACCGGTCCGGGCAGGCTCACGCCGATCGCCCTGATCGTGTCGCCGCCCAGGATGTCGTCGAACGCTCCGCTGATCCGCTCCAGCGTCGCCGACGGCCCCTCGTTGAGGTCGACGGTGAGCGACGCGGAGCGCAGAAGTGCCCCGCTCAGGCTGTGCGCGCCGACGAGGGCGTGATGTCCGCCGAGATCCACCGTGAGCACGACGCCGGCATCGATCGGCACGCGCAGGACGCGGGGACGTCGTCCGCCCCGCGATGCACCGTCTCCGGCCTCCTCGAGCACTCCCGCATCGAGCAGGGTCTGCACGCGCAGGCCGACCGTGGAGGGTGCGAGACCGAGGCGTTCGGCGAGTTCGCTCCGGGAACGGGCGGAGCCGCGCGCGACCAGGTCGAGGATCGTGCGCGCGAGCGCGTCGTCTGTCGCACGGGCGTTGGTGGTCTCCATGGCTTCGGGTGGCTTCTTCCTGTCCTGGTGTGGTCAGCGTAGCGGTCGACGACCCGTGATCCGTGTTTCGGCTCTGTAAACATCCGATGTCCGGCTTGCGCTGATCTCGCTGATTGTGACAGCGTATCTTCGTACGACACACTACGAAGTTAGTTCGATTCACGAATTAACTCGCGATCACAGCAGCAAGGAGTCCATTCGATGAAGAAGATGCGTGTAGGCGCGATGGCGGCAGCCACCGGCGTCGCCGTGGTGCTCACCGGTTGCGCCAGCGATGCAGGGAACGCGGGCGACGCCGACGGCGCGACGACGATCGTCGTCGACATGTGGGCGGGCAGCGAGAGCGACACGGAGGCGCTGGAGGCCCAGATCGCCTTCGCGCAGGAGCAGAACCCTGACATCGAGATCAAACTGCAGACGGCCCCGTGGAGCGACTACTTCACCAAGCTGACGACGAACATGGCCTCGGGCAACATGGCGTGCGTCACCGGGATGAGCGGCGCTCAGCTCGGCGGCTACACCGAAGGGTTCCGCGCCCTCACCGATGACGATCTGAAGACCGCCGGGATCGACAAGGCGGACTTCACCCCGGGATCCGACGGCATCCTCAGCTTCGAGGGCACGCTCTACGGCATGCCCTTCGACGTCTCCGCCATGCTGATGTTCTACAACCAGGACATGCTCGACGCCGCCGGCGCAGCCACGCCGGAGATCGGCTGGACGTTCGACGAGTTCGAGCAGATCGCCGCTGACGCGACCACGGACGGCAAGCACGGCTTCGCCGTGGCGATGGGCGGCTACCAGTGGCTGTCGATGCCCATGTCGATGTCCGGCAAGCAGGCGGCCACCGAGGCGGGCGTCCTCGAGATCGATGACCCCGACTTCGCCGCCGCCGCCGAGTGGTACGCGAGCCTGGCCACCGAGAAGAAGGTCGCCGCGCCCGTCGCGTCCGCGTCCGACCTCGGCTGGGGAGAGAACCAGTACGCCGGTGGAAACGCCGCAATGGCCGTCGACGGCACCTGGAACGCGGTCAGCTACCTGAACAACGACTCCGGCTTCACCGCGGGGATGGCTCCGCTGCCTGCCGGCGCGAAGGGCAGCAGCAGCCCCGTCCTCGGGTCCGGCTACGGCATCGCGAAGGACTGCGAGAACCCGGAGGCCGCTCTGAAGGTCATGGGCTCGCTCCTCGGCGCGGACGCGCAGGACTACATCGCCTCGTCCGGTCGCTCCTACCCGGCGCGCACCGCATCGCAGCCGCTCTACTTCGAGTCGCTCGACGAGGAGTACCGCGACCAGGTCCAGACGGTCTTCGAGGCCGCCTTCGAGAACACCGTCCCGCTGTACATGACGAACAACTGGGCCAAGCTCGAGAGCTACATCACCCCGAACCTCGTCAGCGTCTACAACGGCGACCTGCCGATGGGGCAGCTCCTCAGCGACGCGCAGTCCCAGTTCGGCAACTGAGCCGGGTCACATCCCACCCGACTCCCTGCAAGTAGGAAGAAACACGATGACGAGCACGACACGACGTCGGAACTCGCTCGCCAAGGTGGAGTCCCGCCAGGCCCTGGGGTTCGCATCCCCGGCCCTGGTGGGGCTCGCCCTGTTCACGATCGTGCCCGTGGGGCTTTCGATCGTGATGAGCGTCTTCGATTGGCCGGCCTTCGGCGAGCGGACCTTCAACGGAGTGGACAACTACGTGAAGCTCTTCACGGCGAGTCCGGACTTCTGGCCCGCCCTGCGCAACTCGGCGATCTTCACCCTGTTGTACGTGCCGCTGAACATCGTGCTCTCCCTCGCCCTGGCGATCGGGCTCGGTCCGCGCATCCGCGGTCGAGGCGCGCTGCGCGTGCTCTTCTTCATCCCCGTGGTCACCCCGATGGTCGCCAACGTGCTGGTGTGGAAGATGATCCTGCAGCCGCAGGGTCTCGTCAACGGCGTGTCGACGAGTGTCTTCGGGATCGAGCTGCCCAACTTCCTCGCCGACCCGCAGTGGGCGATGATCATGGTCGTCGTCATGAGCGTCTGGCAGGGGCTCGGTTACAACATGCTCATCTTCTCGGCTGCTCTCGAGCAGCTCCCCGAGAGCGTCCTCGAGGCGGCGGCCATCGATGGCGCCACAGGGCTGCGCCGCATCTGGAGCATCCTCATCCCGATGATCTCTCCCTCGATCTTCTTCGCCGCGGTCATGACCATGATCAGCGCGCTGCAGGTGTTCGCACAGCCGCAGCTGCTCACCGGCGGTGGCCCTGGCAACGCCACCAAGCCCCTCGTCATGTACATCTGGGAACAGGGCTTCACCTTCGGTGATCTCGGTCTCGCCGCCGCGGCCGCATGGATCCTGTTCGCGATCATCATCGTCATCACCGGCATCCAGTTCGCCGCCCAGAAGAAGTGGGTGCACTATGAGCACTGAGACCCTCACCCGTTCCGTGCCGGCCGCGACCCGGTCGGCCGAAGCATCACCCGCGACCAGGACCGGGCGGTCGAGCACGCCGGCCCAGAAGGCGCGGCTCGTGATGGCGCACGTCGCGATCTACGTCGCAGCCCTCATCTTCGTCTCACCGATCGTCTACGCCTTCTTCTCGGCGTTGAAGCCCAACTCCGAGATGTTCTCCATGCCGCCGACCCTGGTGGGGTCCGAGATCCGGTGGAGCAACTTCATCGAGGTCTTCAACTACGGACCCTTCCTCACCTACATCGGCAACTCGTTCCTCGTGGCCGTCCTCGGCACGGCCGTCACCATCATCGTGTCGACGATGGCGGGGTACGCGTTCGGCCGTCTTCGCTGGAAGGGCCGCGACACGGTGTTCATCCTGTTCCTCGCGACCATGATGGTCCCGGCCGAGGTCCTCGTGATCCCGATGTTCCAGGTGATGCAGTGGTTCGACTGGGTGAACACGTATCAGGCGCTCGTGCTGCCCTTCGCCTTCGGCGCGTTCGGCACATTCCTCATGCGCCAGTTCTTCCGCGGCATCCCGTATGAACTCGAGGAGGCCGCGCGGATCGACGGCGCCGGCCCCATCCGCACCTTCCTGCAGATCATCATCCCGCTCGCGAAGTCGTCGATCGCGGTGCTCACGGTCTTCAGCTTCCTGTCGTTCTGGAACAGCTACCTGTGGCCGCTCATCGTCACCGTCGACTACAACACCCTCGGGACGCTGCCGGTCGGCCTTGCGAGCTTCTCCGGACTCACCGGAACGCGATGGGATCTGCAGATGGCGGCAGCGATCATCTCCATGGTGCCGACGACGGTCCTGATCATCGCGTTGCAGAAGCATCTGGTCAAGGGCATCGCCATGGCCGGCCTCGGCGGGCGCTGATCCCACATGACCGAGAACCAGGGGACCACCATGTCCATTTCCCTCCCGACCGACAAGGCCGTGCTCGGCGTCGACATCGGCGGCACGAAGATCGCCGCACTGCTCATCGACGACGAAGGCACGGTCCTCGCCCGAGGCGTGGTGCCGGCTCCCGCCGCCGAGGGCGGGCGCGCGATGGCCTCGGCGGCCGCCTCGCTCGCCGAGCGCCTGTCCGCCCAGACAGGCCGCTCCATCGTCGCTGCGGGCGTCGGTGCCGCCGGTGTCGTCGACCATGAGACCGGCACGATCCGCGCGGCGTCCGAGATGTTCGTCGACTGGGCGGGCTTCCCGCTGGCCGACGAGCTCGCCGAACGCATCGGTGCACCCGTCCGTGTGGAGAACGACGTCAACGCATTCCTGCTCGGAGAGATCCATCACGGTGACACCGACGGTGCCGACGTCCTCGGCGTCATGCTCGGCACCGGCGTCGGTGGTGCGATCGTCCTCGACGGTCGACTGCGGCACGGCGGTCACGGCTCGGCCGGTGAGATCGGCCACACCCCCGGCTACAGCGATCTGCGCTGCACGTGCGGGCAGATCGGCCATCTCGAGACGCTCGCCTCCGGGACATCGATCGGGCTGCGCTACGCGGAGCGTTCGGGAGTCGCCGGCCTGTCCGCCCGCGAGGTCGCCGACCGTGCGCGAGCGGGCGACCGCATCGCCACGGACGTCTATTCCGACGCAGGGCGCGCGCTCGCGCTCGCCTGCGCGAGCGCGGCCGGCATCCTCGACCTCGATCGCGTCGTCGTCGGCGGGGGAGTGATCCACGCCTGGGACCTGTTGTCAGCGGCCATCGAGGCGACTCTCCTCACCGATTCGCCGGTCTCCGGCGTCCCGCTCATCATCGAACCCGCAAAGCTCGGAACGGATGCCGTCGCGTTGGGTGCCGCGGCCGCGGCGCGTCGCACGTTCCTCGAAACCGTCACCCCCGTACCGCCCCTCGTCCTCGAAGGAGAGACCGCGTGAACGCCCGTCCTGACGCGCATCTGATCTGGAAGGGCCCACTGGCCCCTCTCGCCGAAGGGGGTATCGCCCGTCCGCGCGTCGGCATCGGCGGCATCTCGATCGAATCCAGCACGTTCTCTCCGCACGTGTCGGGAGACGAGGCCTTCACTGTCCGGACCGGGGCGGAACTGCGGGCCTATTACCCGTTCCTCGACGAGGGGACCGAGCTGGGGTCGGCGGCGGAATGGATCCCGCTGACGCACGGGCGTTCGCTACCGGGAGGAGCCGTGGCGCCGGCGACGTACGAGCGGATGAAGTCGGCGATCGTCGACGGCATCCGCGCGAACGGACCGTTCGACGGGTTCTTCTTCGACATCCACGGCGCCATGAGTGTGATCGGGATGGCGGATGCCGAGGGTGACCTCGCTCGCGCAGTACGCGAGGCGCTCGGTCCGGACACGCTGATCTCCACGTCGATGGATCTGCACGGTAATGTCTCCGAGGTGCTCCGTGACGCCGTGGATCTGCTCACCTGCTATCGGATGGCACCTCACGAGGACTGGCTGAACACGAAGGAGCGAGCGGTGCACAACCTGCTCGAGCGACTTCGGGGCGAGTACGGATCGGATCCGCTGCGCCGTCGTCCCCTTCAGGCGTGGGTGCCCATCCCCGTGCTGCTGCCGGGAGAGAAGACGAGCACGCGCCTGGAGCCCGCACGGAGCATCTATGCGGAGCTGCCGGAGATCGAAGAGCTCGACGGCGTCCTGGACGCCTCGGTGTGGATCGGCTACGCCTGGGCGGACGAGCCGCGGTGCCAGGCGTACACCGTCGTGACCGGCGACGACCGTGCCGTGATCACGCGCGAGGCCGAGCGCATCGCGCGGATGTTCTGGGATGCGAGGGAGCATTTCGCCTTCGTCGCCCCGACGGCCACTCTCGACGGTGCTTTGGAGAAGGCCCTCGCCGCGGGCGCCGCGCGTCCGTACCTGATCTCCGATTCTGGCGACAACCCGACAGCCGGCGGTGCCGGCGACGTCACATGGACGCTCACGCGCCTGCTCGAACGGGACGACCTCACCGGCGGCGCGTACACGACCCTGGTCGCGTCGATCTTCGACCCGGATGCCGTCGCCGACGCCGTGCGCGCGGGCGTCGGAGCCGAGGTGACCCTCACCGCGGGGGCGCGAGTGGACGACGGGCCATCGGGCCCTGTGCGCATCACGGGCACCGTCTACTCGATCACCGACGGCGATCCCGTCGCCGGCACGCAGGCGGTCATCTCCGTCGGCGGAGTGCACGCCATCATCACCGAGCGGCGCAAGCCGTTCCATCACCTCGACGATTTCCGCATGCTCGGCCTCGACCCGGAATCCGCCGACATCGTCGTGGTGAAGATCGGCTACCTCGAACCGGAGCTGTACGAGCTCGCCGGCGACTGGACGCTCGCGCTCACCCCGGGCGGCGTGGATCAGGATCTGCTGCGCCTCGGGCACCACAATCTACAGGAGGGGGTCTACCCCTTCGAAACGACAGGTCGGCCGCCGCTGGAGGCAGTGGTCGGACGCCGCGGTGAGGAGATCGCACCATGATGAACTTCGAGACCCGCACCGGGCCGGACTTCGGGTCAGCCGCTCCCGTCTACCCTGATGCGGTGGTGCCGGACTGGTACCGCGACGCCAAGCTCGGCTTCTTCGTGCATTGGGGACTCTACTCCGTCCCCGCCTGGGCGGTCGCCCACCCGGAGGGCGGCGTCCCGACGGAGGACGCCTACGCCTGGCATCAGTACGCGGAGTGGTACGGCAACACGGTGCGCATCGAGGGCAGTCCGAGCTGGCGTCGTCACCAGGAGCTCTACGGGCCAGGGCGCTCCTACGAGGATCTCGCCGAGTTGTGGGACGCGTCGGCCTTCGATGCCGACGCGTTCGTCGCCGAACTGGTCGGAGCCGGTGCCAGGTACATCGTCCCGACGACGAAGCACCATGAGGGCTTCTGCCTTTGGGACACCGAGACGACGACGTTCAACTCCGCCGCACGCGGCCCCCGGCGCGACCTCATCGCGGAGTTCCACGACGCCACGCGCCGCGCCGGTGCACGGTTCGGTGTGTACTTCTCGGGAGCGCTCGACTGGCACGTCGGCGACCACCCGCCGATCGAGTCCGACACCGATCTCTTCCGGCACCGCCGCAACGATGAGGCTTTCGCGCGATACTCCGCGCGTCAACTCGAGGAGCTCGTCGCGAGGTTCTCGCCCGATGTGCTGTGGAACGACATCGACTGGCCCGATGGTGGCAAGGGAGCGCAGGAGTACGGGGTCGCCGCGCTCCTGTCCCGATACTTCGACGCGGTCCCCGGTGGGGTCGTGAACGATCGATGGGGGGTGCCGTTCCACGGCTTCCTCACCCGTGAGTACACCGACGTCCCGGACATCCTCGACGTCCCGTGGGAATCCACTCGCGGGCTCGGGTTCTCCTTCGGGTACAACCAGGACGAGGATGAGCGGCACACGCTCGCCGGTCCCGACCTCATCCGCCTGCTCGTCGACGTCGTCTCCAAGAACGGCAACCTGCTCATCAACGTGGGACCCGACGCCCAGGGGAGGATTCCCGACCTGCAGCGTGCGACGATGCGGGAGCTGGGCGCATGGTTGTCGAGCAATGGCGATGCCGTCTACGGCACGCGTCCGTGGATCCGCGCGGAGGAGCGCGTGGGGGCACCGCGCCGGTACACGACTTCCGGTGCCGCGGTGCACGTTCACGCCTTCGACCCGACGGTCGGAGAGATCGACCTGCCGCCGGAGCTCGCCGGCCGCGCCGCCGTCTGGGCGGACGGGCAGAGGGCGGACATCGCCGAGCGGGCGGACGGGACGACGGTGGCCGTCATTCCCGCCGGCCTGCGCGCCGAACCGGTGGCCGTCCTCACCGTGGAGAGTCGATGATGCGTCTCGAGATCGCCGTCCAGGATCCCGCCGGCGCCCGAGTGGCGTTCACGAACGGGGCCGACCGGATCGAACTGTGCCAGGCGCTTGGCACGACGGGAGGGCTCACCCCGTCAGCCGGGACGGTGGATGCGGCGCTGGATGTCGCCGGCTCGGCAGAACGCGTCGCGGTGCTCGTACGGCCGCGGCCGGGCGGATACGTGTACGACGCGGAGGAGATCGCGGTCGTCACGGCCGACATCCGTGACCTCGTCGCGCGCGGGGTCGGTGGGGTCGTCGTCGGCGCCCTCACCGCGGACGGTGCGCTCGACACCGAGGCGATGTCGCGATGGTCGGACGCGGCCGGCGACGCCGACGTCGTGCTCCACCGTGCGATCGACACCCTCCGCGAACCGGCGGACGTGATCGATGTGCTCGCGTCCCTCGGCGTGCGTCGCGTACTCACCTCCGGCGGTGCCGCCCGAAGCATCGACGGGTTGGCGACGCTTCGGTCACTGGTGGAGCGCTCGGCCGATCGGGTCGAGATCATGGCGGGCGGCGGGGTGCGCGTGCAGGACATCCCTGCGATCGCGGCCGTCGGCGTGCATGCCGTCCACCTGTCGGCACGGACGGCGTCCGACGACGCCGCGCCCAGCGGGCCGGGCGGCGGCGCCGTGGGCTACGACATCACCGACCCGCATACGGTCGCGGCGGCGGCAGCGGCGCTCACGGACGCGTGAGCTCCTCGAGCACCTCGATGACGTGACGATAGGGGCGGCCCGTCGCGCGGGTCATCCCGATCTCGCACGTGCGGTTCGCCGACACGAAGGCGTCGAAACCGCCGCGCTCGTCGTCCGCGGCGCGCACCTCGCCGGCCTCGACGGCCGTCGCGCTCTCGGTGAGCTCCGGATGCAGCATTCCTCGGTCGCCCGCGAACGCGCAGCAGCCCCAGCCGTCGGGCACGTACACGTCATCGGCGACGGCGCCCGCGATGGCGGTGAGCGCGCCGGTGGCACCCAATGCCGTGGTCGAGCACGTGGGGTGCACGGCGATGGAGGGGAGCTTCTCGCCGACGGAGAGGCGGGGGAGGACCTCCCTGGCGACGTAGGTCGTGGCATCCTCGATGCGCAGCGCGGCATACTCGGGGTATTCCGCGAGGGACTTCGACAGCATCACGTGCAGGCCCTCCGTGCACGAGGCGGCATCGCATACGACGGGGATCTCGCCCTCGCGGCTCGCGGTCCAGAGCGACTCGAGCACGCGACGGGTCATTCGGTCGTATCCGGACAGGTGCCCCTTGGACTTCCATGGTGTGCCGCAGCACAGTCCGCCTGCGTCATCGGGGACGACCACGGGGATCCCCGCGCGATCGAGGAGTGCGCGCAGCGAGTCACGCGAACCATGCCCGTCGCCCTCGGGACCGAACATCGTCCCGATGCAGGCGCCGAAGAACACCGCCTGCGCGTCGGCCGGTGCATCGGCTCGGGGCGCGCGCGATCCGCCGCGGGGGAGTCCGGCGTCGTACAGCGGGACCGTGTCCGCGCCGAGGACACCGCGGCCGACCTTCGTGACCCCGGTGACGAGCGGAGCAGGCAGAGCATCGGCGACCGTCAGGGCCATGCCGCCGATGCGGGTGACCGCACCCCATCCCTTCGCCGCGGCATCCCACAGTCCGTCCTCCACCTTCGAGGCCTCCTCGGCGCGCAGGCGCCGGACGAGGTCGCCGGTGTTGATGTCGACGGGGCATGCGACGCCGCACATCCCGTCCACCGCACAGGTCTGCACGCCCTCGTAGTCGTAGTCGGCTCTGAGCTCGTTCAGCAGGGCCTTGTCTCCCTGTTCCTCCGCCCACGCCATGTCGCGGCGCAACACGATGCGCTGCCGCGGTGTGAGCGTGATGTCCTTGCTGGGGCAGGTCGGCTCGCAGTAGCCGCATTCGACGCACCGATCGACCTCGGCCTCGACCGTCGGGACGCGCTTGAGGTCCTTGAGGTACGACTCCGCGTCCTCGGACAGGACCACGCCGGGATTGAGGATGCCGGAGGGGTCGATGAGGCGCTTGAGGTCCCACATGATGTCGGTGAGGAAGTCGCCGTACTGGCGGCGCACGAACGGCGCCATGATGCGCCCCGTGCCGTGCTCGGCCTTGAGCGATCCGCCGTGACCGAGCACGAGGTCGACGAGGTCGGCGGTGAAGCGGCGGTAGCGTGCGATGCTCGCCTCGTCGTCGAACCGCTCGTTGAGCAGGAAGTGGACGTTGCCGTCCTTCGCGTGGCCGAAGATCACCGAATCCTCGTAGTCATGCTCGTCGAACAGTTCGATCAGACGTTCGCAGGTGTCCAGCAGCCGATCGACCGGGACGACGATGTCCTCGAGCAGGGCGGTAGTCCCCGAGGGCCTCGCGCCCGCGACGGCGGTGTACAGCCCCTTCCGGACCTGCCACAGGGAGGCGCGCTGCGCAGCGTCGGTGGTGAGGGCAGGAGGGGAGGCCAGGGGCAGCGTGCGGAAGTGCTCGAGGGCGGCTTCGCTTGCGGTGGCGAGCTCGTCCTCACTCGACGCGTGCACCTCGACGAGGAGGGCGGCATGGCCCTCCACCGCGACCTCGGCGATCGATGCGGGCACATCGCTGAGCCCCTGCGCGACGCGGAGGGAGGCGGCATCCATCAGCTCGATCGTCGCCAGTCCCTGACCGGTGAGGCCGGGAAGGGCCGCCATCGCGTCGGCGAGTGTGGCGAACACGAGCAGGCCGGTGGCGATCTGCGGGCGCACCTCCACGGTGCGCATGCGCGCCTCGGCCACGAACGCGAGGGTGCCCTCGGAGCCGATGACGAGATGCTCGAGGATCTTCACCGGATCGTCGAAGTCGACCAGGGCATTGATGCCGTACCCCATCGTGTTCTTCATGGAGAACTGCTGCAGCACGAACGCCACCGACTCGGGAGACGAGAGCAGCCGGTCGCGGAGCGCGAGCAGACCGGTCGCGATCGCCGGCTCCTCCCTCTCCAGCTGGGCGCGCGCATCGGGGGCGCCGGTGTCGAGGATCGTGCCGCTGGGGAGGACGAGCACCAGCGAGTCGACGGTCCGGTAGGAGTTCTCGACGACACCACAGGCCATGCCGCTGGAGTTGTTCGCGATCACGCCGCCCACGGTGCAGGCGATCTCGCTCGCGGGGTCGGGCCCGAGCTTCCGTCGATATCGGGCGAGGCGGGTGTTCACCTGCCGGACCGTCGCGCCGGGCTCGACTCGGACGAGCCGCCCGTCGTCCTCGATGCGGATGCCGCGGAAGCGGCTGCGGGTGTCGACGAGGATGTCTCCACTGACTCCCTGCCCGGAGAGGCTCGTCCCGCCGGAGCGGAAGGTGAGGGTGCGACCGGCCGCGCGTACCGCGGAGAAGGCGTCCGCGACGCCGGCGGCATCCTGAGGCTCGAGAACGGCATCGGGGATGAGCAGATAATGCGAGGCGTCGTGCGCCCGAGCGAAACGATCGATCGATCGCGAGGAGATCGTCGTCGCTGCGCCGAGCACGCCAGGGTCGAGGGGGTTCGCGAGAGCCGTGGCCACGACATCCTCCAAAATTGTCAGACAAGAATACTGGGAAGTCTAGTCTCGCCTAGGCTGTTCCCATGACCATGACGGATGCCTCGCTCGACGTCGTCGGGATCGTCGGCGCCGTGACTCGCCGTCTTCGTCAGCAGATCCTCTCGGGCGAGCTCGCCGCGGGGACCCCGCTCACGGAGGCCAAGGTTTCCGCCGCGTTCGGCGTCGCCCGACCGAGTGCGAAGGCGGCGATCGAGCAGCTCGTCGCATCAGGGCTCCTCATCCGCAGCGTGCACCGTTCGGCGCGGGTCGTGTCGATCGACGCGGCGATGGTCCGCGACGTCTACCGCACCCGCACGCGCCTCGAGAGCGCGGCCCTTCGTGAGCTCGCGGCGGCAGGTGCGGTCCCCGATGCGGCGACGGCGGCGAACGCCGAGATCGCCGCGATGCCACCGGGGCCGGACGAGGCGACAGTCGATCCCGACCTCCGATTCCACACGGCGCTCATCGACGGCATCGCAAGCGAGCGGACCTCTCGGATGTATCGGAGCGTCCTCGACGAGGTTCGGCTGTGCATGGCGCAGGTGCAGGGCAGGCGGCTGATCGACGCGCAGGTCATCGCCGACCAGCACGCGGCGATCCTGGATGCCGTCGCCTCAGGTGCGGCCGACCACGCCGCAGCGCTGCTCGCCGCGCACCTCGGGTCCGCCGAGGAGCGCCTCATCGAGGCGCTGGGCGACTAGTCGGAATCGTCGGTCGCCGCATCCTCGACCTCGATCGGCGCATCCGCCGGGTCTGCCCACACGGGTGCGGGCAGCAGGGTGTCGACCTGTCCGTCCTGGATCGCCCGGAGCGCGTCGGTGATCTCGTCGGCGTTCTCCGGCACGGCGAGACCGCAGGCGCGCAGCTCGGATGCGAACTTCAGCGTCAGGCGGATCTTGCCCGCCTCCACGGCCTCAGCCGTCGTCCCGGTGCGCTTCTCGCTGCCGGTCTGGATGTCCGAGACGCTGTCGCACACGTGGTACACGGCACCGCCGTCCACCCAGACGACCTCGTCCTGTCCGAGCAGTTGGATCACCGTCGACTGGTCGGCGGTGTACTGCTCGACCGACGGCGGGTCGTAGTCGATCCCGAGTGCGACCGCCCCGATCGCGAGGATGACCCCGATGATGCCGGCGGTCGTCTTCTGGCCCTTGTCCATGTCCTTGTTGAGGAAGATGAGGATGACGAGGGGGAGGAAGGCGATGACGGCGATGATGGCACCGAGCTGGTTCTGCACGAAGAATCGCACCGTGTCGGACTTCTCCGCCGGGTCGAGGCGGTTGGCCTTCTTCCACAGGAACGATCCGGTGATCGACAGCGCGGCGATGACGACGAGCAGCACGATGAGGGTGATGAACGCCCACTGCGGGAACTGCGCAGTGACCCCCTGCTCCTGCAGCAGCCCGGTCTCGGGGTCGCGGACGAGGACGCCGTCCTCGCCGATGAACTCCCGCTGACGCAGAAGCCAGAAGATCGCCACTGCCTCCGCGGCGATCGCGACGACCCACAGCGCCGCCGCGATCCAGCGGAACGTGGTCGCCTTCTTCTTGGCACTCTCCGTCGGAGTCCATCTGCGTCCGGAGCCGCCCGCGGCCGGCGTCTCGATCTTCTTCTCGGGCTCGGCCACGATGCATCCCCTCATGTCGCTGTGAACGCCCCGAGCTTATCGGCAGCCTCTGCGCCGTCGCTACGCTGGGGACATGACATCGGATGCTGACGACGCCCTCTCCTGGGACGGCGATGAGGATCGGCCGGAGGCCGTGGACCGGACTCCGTCCGAACCCTCCGCCGCACGCAGCGAGCTGCCGGAGGGGTGGACGGCCGTCGGCAAGGACAGCGACACCGTGCGCCCCGCCGCGAACGAGTCCGCAGCCGCGGACGCCCCGCAGCCGTTGAGCACTCCGATGCTCCTGTCGGTGGGGATCATCGGCGGCGTCTATCTGCTCTACACGGTCGGGTGGATCATCGGTGGGCTCACTCTGCAGGGGAGCGCGCTTTTCCTCGTCCCGGCGATCATGTATCAGGCCGCCGTGTGGGCCGCCGTGCTCGCCCCCGCGCTGTGGTTCCTCGCCGTCTGGTTGCTGACCCGCCGCGCTGCGAGTTGGGTGCGCGTGGCGGGGCTGATCGCCGGCGCTGCGCTGCTGGTGCCGTGGCCATTCGTGATGACAGGAGCGTTCGGCGCATGAGCGAGCACATCAGCCAGACCTCCTCACGGGAGGAAGGGCGCCGCCCGCTCGGCGTCGTGAAGACGATGATCCTCGGCCTCGCAGGCCTGTTCTACGCCTACGGCGTCTGGAACGCGGTGGCCTACCTCGTCACGGTCGCCCAGTTCGGGCTGAACGGTTACGGCTGGTTCGTCCTCCTGTTCTCGGTGCTGTTCCCCGTGCTCGTGTTCACCGCGGCCTTCGCGCTCGGACGTCGCCGCGGAGCGCTGGAGTTCGCCGTCGTCCTCGCCGCCGGCCTCGCCCTCGTCGCGGTCTTCTGGATGAACGTGGTCGCCATGAGCGTGTCGAACATGTCGTCGCTCACGAGCTGAGAGCCCCGTCATCGGACACGGAGCACCGCCGACGCTCCGGTAGCATGGAGACGATCGCGCCCCGACGGTGTGCGGCGCATCGATCCCCATCCGCGCTGTGCCGCCAACAAGAAGGATCCGTCTGTGCCGAAGCCCGTCGTGCTCATTGCCGAAGTTCTCTCGCCCGCCACGATCGAGGCTCTCGGCCCCGACTTCGACGTCCGTCAGGTGGACGGAACGGACCGCCCGGCCCTGTTCTCGGCTCTGGCCGAGGCAGACGCGGTCCTGGTCCGGTCGGCGACGAAGGTGGATGCCGAGGCCCTCGAGCACGCCCCCAAGCTGAAGGTCATCGCCCGCGCCGGCGTCGGTCTCGACAACGTCGACATCCCCGCCGCGACCAAGGCCGGCGTCATGGTCGTCAACGCGCCGACCTCGAACATCATCTCTGCGGCGGAGCTCACCTGCGCCCACATCCTCAGCCTCGCGCGTCACGTGCCGGCCGCACACGCCTCGCTGGCGGGTGGGCAGTGGAAGCGCAGCGCGTACACCGGCACCGAGTTGTTCGAGAAGACCCTCGGCATCGTCGGTCTCGGCCGCATCGGCGCGCTCGTCGCCGCCCGCATGCAGGGCTTCGGGATGAAGGTCATCGCGTTCGACCCCTACGTCACCAGCTCCAGGGCGCAGCAGCTCGGTGTCGAACTCCGCACGCTCGACGAGCTCGTCGCCGAGGCGGACTTCCTCACGATCCACATGCCCAAGACCCCCGAGACGACCGGCATGATCGGTGCAGAGCAGTTCGCGGCGATGAAGAAGACGGCCTACGTCGTCAACGTCGCGCGCGGTGGTCTCATCGACGAGGTCGCTCTGCGCGAAGCGCTGGTGGCGGGCGAGATCGCCGGCGCCGGCCTCGACGTGTTCACCTCCGAGCCGCCTGCGGAGGGCGGCTCGGCTCGCGAGCTCCTCGATCTGCCGAACGTCGTCGTCACCCCGCACCTGGGCGCGTCCACGGACGAGGCGCAGGAGAAGGCGGGCATCTCCGTCGCCCGCTCGGTCAGGCTCGCCCTCGAGGGCGACCTCGTCCCGGATGCCGTGAACGTCGCCGGCGGGGTCATCGACCCGTTCGTCCGCCCCGGCATCGCACTGGTCGAGAAGCTCGGTCAGGTCTTCAGCGGGCTCGCCGGCTCTGCGGTCACGAACCTCGACATCGAGGTGCGAGGCGAGCTCGCCGACTACGACGTCAGCGTGTACCGCCTCGCAGCGCTCAAGGGCATCCTCTCGAACGTCGTCAGCGAGAACGTCTCGTATGTCAACGCTCCACTGTTCGCCGAGCAGCGCGGCATCGAGGCTCGACTGATCGTCGAGAAGGAGAGCCCGGAGTACCGCAACCTGACGACCCTGCGCGGTGCGCTGGCCGACGGCACGGTCCTCACCGTCGCAGGCACGCTCGCCGGCACCCGCATGGTGCAGAAGATCGTCGGGATCAACGGCCACGACATCGAGGTGCCGATCGAGACGAACCACATCGTCATGCAGTACATCGACCGTCCGGGCATCGTCGCCGTCTACGGCCAGAAGTTCGGTGATGCCGGGATCAACATCGCCGGTATGCAGGTCGCCCGCCGAGAGGCAGGCGGACAGGCGCTGACGGTCCTCACCGTGGACTCCCGCGTGCCGGAGGAACTCCTCAGCGAGGTCGGCGAGGCCATCGAGGCCAGCGTGGTCAAGCAGATCGAGATCGCCGAGGTCTGAGCGCGGACCGCCAGGGCGGACGAGGGCCCCGTTCTTCGTCGCGCCCTGCGCGATCGCGTGATCAGGAGGCGGCGCTGCTCACCAGGGCGATGAGCTTCTCGAGCCGGCCGCCGGTGGGGACGGGGCCGGCGAGCGCGCTGCCCTCGGCGCCCGCCGTGTCGAGCGCGTTGTTGTAGTACAAGCCGTCGCTGACCAGCATCACCAGCTCGAGCGCCGTGTCGTCGCGCACGTGCGGACGCAGCGCGTCGGCCCATGCCTCCCGCACGCGACGGAGGGCGTCAGCCGCAGCGGGGATGCCGCTCTGGGCGAGGCGGGAGACGGCGACGAGTGCCCGGTCGAGTCCGGCATCCTCCATCACCGACGTCCGCAGGAAGTAGGCGATCGGGCCCTCCTCGGCGGATGCCATGCGATCGAGGTCGTCCTGGGCGAGGGCTTCGAGTCGGGCGAGCAGCCCGGCGGCGAGGTCATCCTTCGACGCGAAGTGGTACAGCAGGCCGCCCTTGGACACCCCGGCCGCCTTGGCCGTCGCATCCAGGGTCGCGGTCCGTTCGCCGTCGTCGATGAGGATTCTCTCGAAGGCGTCGAGGACGCGCTCTCTGGCGCGGGGAGGGCGGGGCATGTCTGTTACTATACCAGCCGGACGGTTCAGTAACAGGGTCCCCTCGGGGCCGCGGAAGGTGTGACATGACTCGCGTCGAGTCGGTGGAGACGGGCGGAACGCGCGCGCCGCGAGCGGGCGCACGCGCGTGGGTCGCGCTGGCGGTCCTCATGCTCCCCGTGCTGCTCGTCTCCGTGGACAACACGGTGCTGAGCTTCGCGCTGCCGGAGATCGCCATCGCGCTGACGCCGACCGGTGCGGAGCAGCTGTGGATCATCGACGCGTATCCGCTCGTGCTGGCGGGACTGCTCGTGACGATGGGAACACTCGGTGACCGGTTCGGCCGGCGGCGCATGCTCCTCATCGGTGCGACGGGATTCGCGGCGGTCTCCGTCGTCGCGGCCATGGCTCCCAGTGCGGCGCTCCTCATCGCCGCGCGTGCGCTTCTCGGCCTCTTCGGCGCCATGCTCATGCCGTCGACCCTCTCGCTCCTCCGATCGATCTTCCTGAACCGCGATCAGCGGCGCATGGCGATCGCCGTGTGGGCGTCCGCGTTCTCCGCCGGATCCGCGCTGGGGCCGATCGTCGGCGGTTTCCTCCTCGAGCACTTCGCCTGGGGATCCGTCTTCCTCATCGCCGTCCCCGTGCTCATCCCGCTGCTCATCGGGGCTCCTCTGCTCGTGCCCGAGAGCCGGGATCCGGCGCCGGGGCGCATCGACCCGGTGAGCATCATCCTGTCCATGGCGACCATGATCCCCGTGGTCTACGCGATCAAGTCGTTCGCCACCGACGGCGTCAGCCTCGGAGCGGTCGCGTGGGCGCTCGGCGGAATCGTGATGGGCGTGCTGTTCGTGCGCCGCCAGCTGCGTGCGCCGTCGCCCATGCTCGACATGGCGCTGTTCCGCCGAGGATCGTTCTCGGGAGCCATCCTCGTGAACCTGCTCAGCGTCGTCGCGCTCGTCGGCTTCCTCTACTTCGTCCCGCAGCACCTGCAGCTCGTCCTCGGCCTCTCGCCGATGGTGGCCGGTCTCGCTCTCGTGCCAGGGATGGCCGCCGTCATCATCGCCGGGCTCACGGTCGTCCCGATCTCGCGCCGGATCGCCCCACACATCGTCGTCCCCTCCGCACTCGTGTTCACCGTGATCGGCTACCTGCTCGTCGCGTTCACCGCCGCCGGGAACGGCGCCGTTCCGCTCATCATCGCCTTCGTCGTGCTCGGCATCGGCATCGGTGCGGCGGAGACCATCTCGAACGAACTGATCCTCTCCAGTGCCCCGGCGGCGAAGGCCGGCGCTGCCAGCGCGGTGTCGGAGACGGCCTACGAGCTCGGCGCCGTGCTCGGCACCGCGGTCCTCGGAGGCATCATCACCGCGTTCTACCGCGGGGTGCTCGTGATCCCGGACGGGGTCCCCGTCGAGGCCGCCCGTGCGGCCAGAGAGACGCTCGCAGGGGCGTACACCGTCGCGCAGGAGCTTCCTGAGCGCGTCGGCTCCGCGCTGTGGGAGGCTGCGGCATCCGCCTTCGAATCCGGTGTGGTGGTGACCTCGCTCATCGGCGCGGCGCTGGTCGTGGCGGCATCCGTGATCGCGGCCGTCACGCTGCGCGCGCCGAGTTCGCGCTGACAGTACGCTGGAGACACCCGCCGAGCCCGCTGTGCCGCGGGATTCCCCACGTAAGGAGTGCGCATGTCGCGTGTCGTGAAGCTGGCCGTCATCCCCGGGGACGGCATCGGTCCAGAGGTCGTCGCCGAGGCCGAGCGGGTGCTCGAAGCCGTCACGGTCGGCGGGGATGTCGTCTTCGACAAGACCCACTTCTCGCTCGGCGCCGCACGCTACCTCGAGACCGGAGACACGCTGACCGATGAGGACCTCGCCGCCATCTCCGCGCATGACGCGATCCTTCTCGGCGCCGTCGGGGGAACGCCGGGCGACCCCCGCCTCAAGGACGCGAACATCGAGCGCGGTCTGCTTCTGAAGCTCCGGTTCACCCTCGACCACTACGTGAACCTGCGCCCGTCGAAGCTCTACGCCGGCGCACCGGGGCCGCTCGCCGAACCGGGCGACATCGACTTCGTCGTCGTCCGCGAGGGGACGGAGGGCCCGTACGTCGGCAACGGCGGTGCGATCAGGACCGGCACCCCGCACGAGATCGCCAACGAGACGAGCGTCAACACCGCCTTCGGCGTCGAGCGCGTCGTCCGCTACGCGTTCGAGCTCGCCGCACGGCGTCGGCAGAAGCTCACACTCGTGCACAAGACCAACGTCCTCGTCAACGCGGGCGGCATGTGGAAGCGGATCGTCGACGAGGTGGCGCAGGAGCACCCCGAGGTGGTCGTAGACTATCTGCACGTCGACGCGGCGACGATCTTCATGGTCACGAACCCCTCCCGTTTCGACGTGATCGTCACCGACAACCTCTTCGGCGACATCCTCACGGATCTGGCAGGCGCCGTCACCGGTGGCATCGGCCTCGCCGCTTCGGGCAACATCAACCCCGACGGCACGTTCCCCTCGATGTTCGAGCCCGTTCATGGTTCGGCGCCCGACATCGCAGGTCAGCAGAAAGCCGACCCCACGGCGGCGATCCTGTCCGTCGCCCTCCTGCTCGATCACCTCGGGCTTCGGGACGAGTCCGACCGCGTGACACGAGCGGTCGAGGCGGACATCGCCGATCGGGACGGCTCTCGAACCACCAGTCAGGTGGGCGACGCCATCATCGCCCGGCTCCAGGCGTAACCTGGACGCACGCGAGCGCCGCCCGCCACGAACGCAGGATGTGACAATGACAACGACCGAAACCGAACTCGCCCCGCTCGAGTTCGCCGTGACCAAGAATCTCGCGGCGAAGTCCGCAGCCGCCCGCGAGGAGATCCTCAAGAACCCGGGCTTCGGCACGGTCTTCACCGACCACATGGTCGACATCTGCTGGTCGACCAGGGGCGGATGGCACCGACCTCGGGTCCAGCCCTACGGTCCGATCTCCCTGGACCCTGCGGCCGCCGTGCTGCACTACGGGCAGGAGATCTTCGAGGGCATCAAGGCCTATCGGCACGCCGACGGCTCGATCCACACCTTCCGTCCCCGCGCCAACGCCGAGCGCATGCAGCGCAGCGCGCGACGGATGGCTCTTCCCGAACTGCCGACGGAGTACTTCCTGCAGTCCCTGCGCGAGCTCATCGCGGTCGACGGCGACTGGACCCCGTCCGGCGCCGACCAGAGCCTGTACCTGCGCCCCTTCATGTTCGCCAAGGAGGCGTTCCTCGGCGTCCGTCCGGCGGAGAAGGTCGCGTACTACCTGATCGCGAGCCCCGCAGGGTCGTACTTCAAGGGCGGCGTCCAGCCCGTGCGGATCTGGCTGTCCGAGACGTATGCCCGTGCGGGCAAGGGCGGCACCGGCGCGGCGAAGACCGGCGGCAACTACGCCTCCAGCCTCCTGCCGCAGGCGGAGGCCTATGAGAACGGGTGCGACCAGGTCGTCTTCCTCGATCCCGACGGCAACGTCGAAGAGCTCGGCGGCATGAACGTCGTCTTCGTCCACCGCGACGGTCGGATCATCACGCCGCAGTCCGACAGCATCCTCGAGGGGATCACCCGCGACTCGCTGCTGCAGCTCGCCGAGGACCGCGGTCACACCGTGGAGCGGCGGCCCGTCTCGCTGCAGGAGTGGCGCGACGGCGTGGCATCTGGCGACATCATCGAGGTGTTCGCCTGTGGCACCGCTGCCGTGGTGACCCCGATCGGCGCTCTCGTGACGGCGGCCGGTGAGGAGCGGCAGCCGACCGGAGACCTCGCGCTCTCGCTGCGCGAGGAGCTCACTGACATCCAGTACGGCCGCGCCACCGACAAGCACGGCTGGATGCACCAGCTCGACTGATCGTGCCGCGCGCGCATGTCACCGAAGTGGCGGGTTCCGATCATGGAGCCCGCCACTTCTGCAACACGGCGGAGCTAGGCTGGTGCGGTGAAGATCGCTCGGTTCAGCCACAACGACGCCATCCAGTACGGAATCCTCGACGAGCAGGAGCTCGTCGTCCTCTCCGGCGACCCGATGTTCGCCGGCTTCGACACGACGGGGGAGCGGGTGGCTCTGTCGGATGTCGCCCTGCTCGCCCCGGTGATCCCTCGGTCGAAGGTCGTCTGCGTCGGCAAGAACTATCACGATCACGCGGCCGAGATGGGCGGAACGGCACCAGAGGAACCGCTGCTGTTCCTCAAGCCGAACACCGCAGTGATCGGCCCCGGCGACTCGATCGTGCGCCCCACCCTCTCCGCGCAGACGGAGCACGAGGGAGAGCTCGCCGTCGTGATCGGTCGGGTCGCCAAGAACGTCACGGCCGAACGCGCCCTGGAGTACGTGTTCGGGTACACGGTCGCCAACGACGTCACCGCGCGCGACCTCCAGCGCAAGGACGGACAGTGGACCCGCGCCAAGGGGTTCGACACCTTCTGCCCGATCGGCCCCATGATCGAGACGGAGTTCGACACGGCGGACGCGACCATCGAGACCCGCGTCAACGGCGAGGTGCGCCAGCAGGCCCCGCTCAGCGACATGATCCACTCCGTCGAGGAGATCATCGCCTACGCATCCGCGGTGTTCACGCTCCTGCCCGGTGATGTGATCCTCACCGGCACGCCCGCCGGCGTCGGCACGTTCCAGGCGGGGGACACCGTCGAGGTCGAGGTGTCCGGCATCGGTATCCTGCGCAACGGCGTGCGCGACGCACTGCCGGTGGCATGACCGTCCCCAGCGCCGCCGAACAGCGGGCGGTGCAGCGGCGTACGGTCTCGGTGCTCTCGGCGGGGCAGGTGCTCGGCGGGATCGCCTTCGGCGCGACCGTGTCGCTGGGGGCGCTGTTGGCCGCCGACATCTCCGGCGACGATGCGCTCTCCGGCCTCGCCACCGCGTCGGTGACCCTCGGCGCGGCGCTGTGCGCCATTCCGCTCGCGCGACTCGCGACGAAACTGGGGCGAAGGCGCGCCCTCACACTGGGCAACCTCTTCGCGCTGGTCGGCATCGGGATCGTGATCTCCGCGGCCGCCGTCCGGAGCTTTCCGCTGCTGCTGGTCGGCATCGTCCTCATCGGTGCAGGCAACGCGGGGAACCTCCAGTCCCGCTTCGCCGCCACCGACCTGGCAAGCCCGCGCCATCGCGGTCGTGATCTCTCGGTCGTCGTCTGGGCGACGACCGTCGGGGGAGTGGCTGGGCCGTTGCTGCTGGGCCCTGGTGAGATCGTCGGTCAGGCGATCGGGATGCCGCCCCAGACCGGGTCGTACCTGTTCTCGCTCGTGGCGCAGGTCGCCGCGCTCGTGCTCTACCTCGTGGCTCTGCGACCCGACCCGCTGCTGCTGGCGCAGCGGATCCTCGCCGCAGGTGTAGGCAAGACCGCGGTGAAGGAACGCCGCGACCACCCCGTGGCTGCGCGCTATGCGATGTTCGCGATCGCCGCGTCTCACGTCGTGATGGCGTCGGTGATGGCGATGACGCCCATCCACCTGGCGCACATGGCGCATTCGACACACGGCGGCCACGCGACCCCCGCCGACATCTCGACGCTCGTCGGGGTCACCATCGCCATGCACGTCGCCGGCATGTACGCCCTCTCTCCGCTGTTCGGGATCCTCGCCGACCGGTGGGGGCGCCTGCGCGTCGTGCTGCTGGGACAGGGCCTGCTCGCCGGTGCACTCCTGTTCGCGATCACCGTGAACGACCAGGCGTGGGGAGTGATGGTGGCACTCATCCTGCTCGGCCTCGGCTGGAGCGCTGCGACGGTCGCCGGAGCCGCCCTGCTCACCGAGGCGACGACGCCGGCCCTGCGGACCCGGCGCCAGGGACGCAGCGACTCACTCATGAGTTTCTCCGCGGCCGGAGGGGCGGTGCTCGCCGGCATCATCCTGTCGAACTTCCAGTACGGCGGTCTGGCCGTTGCCGCCTCCGTACTCGTCGTCGCTATCGCGGTGCTCTCTCCACTGGGACGGCTGGGGAGTCATACGCCGCACGCGTAGGATTGAGGGGCTATGGCTACTCCTCATCCCCTCACCACCACGGCGACCGGCTCCGATGTGCGCGTGCGCTTCTGCCCGTCCCCGACCGGCCTGCCGCACGTCGGCCTGATCCGCACCGCCCTGTTCAACTGGGCGTACGCACGCCACAACGGTGGCAAGCTCGTGTTCCGCATCGAGGACACGGATGCCGCGCGCGACAGCGAAGAGAGCTTCCAGCAGGTGCTCGACGCGCTCCGCTGGATGGAGATCGACTGGGATGAGGGCGTCGAGGTCGGCGGACCGCATGCGCCGTACCGCCAGTCCCAGCGTCACGACATCTACCGCGAGGTCATCGACACCCTCATGAAGTCGGGTGCGCTCTACGAGAGCTTCTCCACCGCGGAGGAGATCGACGCGCGCAACGAGGCCAACGGCCGCGCCAAGCAGCTCGGCTACGACAACCACGACCGCGACCTCACGGAGGAGCAGAAGGCCGCGTTCCGCGCAGAGGGACGTCAGCCCGCCCTTCGCCTCCGTGTGCCGGACGAGGACCTCACCTACGTCGACCTCATCCGTGGCGAGGTCACATTCCCCGCCGGTTCCTTCCCGGACTTCGTGGTCGTCCGCCCCAACGGCATCCCGCTGTACACGTTCGTGAACCCGGTCGACGACGCGCTCATGGGCATCACCCACGTCCTGCGCGGCGAGGACCTCATGCCCTCGACCGCCCGTCAGCTGGCGCTGTACGCCGCGCTCATCGACGCGGGTGTCACCACGTTCGTGCCGCGGTTCGCGCACATGCCACTGGTGCTCGGCGAGACCGGCAACAAGAAGCTCTCCAAGCGTGATCCGCAGGCCGACCTGTTCCTGCACCGCGAGCGTGGATTCATCCACGAGGGGCTGCTCAACTACCTCGCCCTGCTCGGCTGGTCCATCGGGCCGGACAGGGACGTGTTCTCGCTCGACGAGTTCATCGCGGCGTTCGACATCGCAGACGTCAATCCGAACCCGGCGCGCTTCGACCAGAAGAAGGCCGAGTCCATCAACGGCGATCACATCCGGATGCTGGATGTGAAGGACTTCGCGGAGCGCAGCGTGCCGTACCTCGCCGCCGCCGGGCTCTTCGACGAGCCGACCCACGAACAGCTCGTCCTCGCTTTCCGCGCCGCACCACTCGTGCAGGAGCGCGTGCAGTTGCTCGGCGACGTCCCCGGCATGCTGGGCTTCCTCTTCACCGAGGACGTCTCGTACGCCGCCGACGCGCTCAAGGGACTCCCCGCCAACGCCGCCGAGGTGCTCGACGCATGCGTCGCCGCACTCGAACCGGTCACCGACTTCTCCACGGAGAAGATCCAGGAGGCGCTGTCAACGGCGCTGGTCGAGGAACTCGCGCTCAAGCCGCGCGTCGCATACGGTCCGCCTCGCGTCGCGATCACCGGGCGTAGGGTGTCGCCGCCGCTGTTCGAGTCGATGGAACTCCTCGGGCGTGACGAGTCGCTGCGGCGTCTGGCGGCGCTGTCCGAGTTCCTCGGCCGGCAGGCCACTTCGGAGTGACCGCCCGCGCCCGGGCGCGAACGAGGGAAGACTCCTCCGACGCGCCCGGGGGCGGCGCCCCGTTTTGGTCGCATCCGAGAGATCGGGTAGAGTAGTACCTCGGTGCACGGCTCCGGCTGATGCCCTTGGGGTATGGTGTAATTGGCAACACGGCTGATTCTGGTTCAGTTGTTCTTGGTTCGAGTCCAGGTACCCCAGCAAGACGAGAAGCCCGGAATTCCGCACTTTGCGGATCCGGGCTTCTGTCGTCCTCACGGTCGGCAGCGGCCCGCCAGCCGCGCTGTACAGCATCCGTGCCATAGGCTGAGGGCGTCCGTCGATCTCGTGTCGACGCCGTCACGAGAGGAATCACCACTTGACGGAACTGTTCGCACTGTCGCCGGAGGAATCGGCGCGACGCACGAGCGATGAGAGTGCGCGCCTGACCGAATGCGCGGCCGAGCCGATACGCATGATCGGGCGCGTGCAGTCCCACGGGATCCTGCTCGGACTCGACGAACCCTCCGGCACCGTGGTGCTGGCCAGTGCCAATGCGGAAGATCTTCTCGGACGCGTCCTTCGCGACGAGCACGAGGACCTCGGGCGCATCGTCGCGCACAGCACGGCACTCGACCCCGCGCAGACGGAGTTCGAGGGCCGCGCCGTCGATGTGATGGTGCACCGGGGGAGTTCACCGCTGCTCGTGGAGATCGAGCCGACATCGCGCGAGCTCGAATACACCCGCACCGGGGCAGTGTCGGCGATCCAGCGCCTTGCCGAGATCTCCGAGCTCGACGAGCTCTACGTCGCCGTCGCGAGGGAGATCAAGGCGCTCAGCGGCTTCGAGCGCGTCATGGTCTACGAGTTCCACGCCGACGGCCACGGCCAGGTCGTCGCGGACGAGCGCGAGCCCGACATGGAGCCGTACTTCGGACTGCACTTCCCGGCGTCGGACATCCCGTCCCAGGCACGTGCGCTGTACATCGAGAAGCGCTCTCGTGTCATCGCCGACACAGAGGACCCCGGCGTCCCGATCCTCACGCTGCTCGCAGAGGAGGCGCCGATCGATCTCGGTCCGACCGAGCTGCGCGCCTCGTCTCCCCACCACCTCACCTTCATGCGCAACATGGGGCAGGCGGCCACCTTCTCACTGTCCCTCGTCGTGGACGGAAATCTCGTGGGCATGATCACGTGCGCGCACCGCACGCCCCGACGTCTTCCGGTGCTGCTGCGCCGGGCACTGGAGGTGCTGGCAGGTCAGTTGTCCCTGCAGATGGGGCTGCTGCGGCGCATCCATCACCTCGAGCGCGACATCGACGCCCAACGGCGTCGCTCGGCCGTGATGGCCACCCTCTACGAGCGCAGCAATCCGGGAGAGGCGCTGACGACCGGTGAGCGGACCATGCTCGACATCGTCCCCTCCGACGGTGCGCTCGTCCGGCTGAAGGGCGTCGTGCACACGGTCGGCGTCGTCCCTCCGCCGTCGCGCCTGTTCGCGATCATCGATGCGCTCGGACCGGGGGGTCACGCCCTGGAGGCACTGCCCCTCACTCACCCGGAAGCGGCAGCGACCGTCCCCGGCGTCGCGGGCCTGCTCGTGGTCCCCCTGGGGGACGGAGGCGACTGCATCGTCTACGTCCGCAGCGAGGTCACCCAGACGGTCGAATGGCTCGGCGATCAGCGACCGGAGAACCGCGATCACGCCCTGTCGCCGCGACGGTCCTTCTCCGCATGGCGCGAGAGCGTGACCGGACGCAGCCTGCCCTGGGGGATCCTCGCGCAGGACGCGCAGGACTTCGGCCGTGCGCTCCGGGGTGCGCTGGATGCCAGAGCGCAGGCGGAGCTGGCCGACCTCGCGTTGCAGGATCCGCTCACCGGTCTGCACAACCGCCGCTTCCTCGAGGGGCTCCTCGGCGGCATGGAGGGCGAAGAGGCGGCACGTCTGACGGTCATCTTCTTCGACATCGACGAGTTCAAGAGCATCAACGACGTCTACGGTCACAGCGCAGGCGACCTGGTGCTCTCGGTCATCGCAGAACGCCTGCAGTCGGCGGTGCGCTCCGGCGATGCGGTCGTGCGGCTCGGAGGCGACGAATTCGTCATCGCGTGCCCGGAGACGGAGGTCGCCGAGGCCGAACAGATCGCCACCCGTGCGCTGCAGGCGATCGGTCACCCGATCGAGATCCACGGCGAGTCCATCATCGTCCGCGCCTCCGCAGGGGTCGTCTCAGGAGGAGCCGGAGGCGACATCCTCACCTCGGCGGATGCGGCGATGTATCGCGCGAAGCACGCAGGCGGCGGCCAGGTCTCGGTCTGAGACGTTCGCCCTCAGTGCGAGATGTCGGGCTCGGGAACGATCTGTAGCCCGCCCGGGGAGTTCGCCGTGTCGATGAGCTCCTGCAGCCAACGACGATTGATCTCCGGCATCGACCCTTCGTACTCGAAGCGCAGCGTCAGGTCGGGGGAGACCCACATCGCCTGACGGTTCGATGTCTTCGCATCCGTGAGGGCGAGGGAGAAGCTCTCCTGCCGGCGGAGCTTGGCGAGGATCACCAGCTCGAGATGAGCAAGTGCGCGGTCGTCGATCGGAAAGGATGCCGGTGTCGATCCGTAATGAAGTATGCCCACGCGTCGAGTCTATGGTGTGCGGGCACGATAGCCTGAAGACATGGCGATCGTAAACCGACTGAGTGTCGACGGACGAGACTACTTCCTCCCGGATCCGGTGACGGAGCTCAAGAACGAGATCCTCACCGCGATCAAGCAGGGCGGCGGTTACGTCAACATCCCGCCGCTGCGCGGCGGTCCGGGTATCGACATCCTGTTCTCGCCCGGTATGCCCGTGACCTGGACGCAGATCGACGTGGGCGACCAGGGGGCATCCGCAGAGGACTCCGGCGCCGTCACGGACGAGTTCGACGTCTGACCTCTGGGGCGTCTGCCGCTCTGACGGGTGAGCCCGTCAGCCCAGCATCGCCGCCATGTCGGATGCGGGGACAGGCATCCCCCAGAGGAATCCCTGACCGCGGTCGCAGCCGCGCCGGATGGAACGGTCGAGGTCATCGATCGTCTCGATGCCCTCGGCGACGACGCGCCACCCGTGCTCTCGCGCCGTGGCGACGACAGCACCGATGACGGCGTCCGCTTCGGCGTCCGTCCGCCGTACGAGCGATCGGTCGATCTTCACCTCGTCGATGGGCCAGGTGCGAAGCGCATCCACAGTGGTGTCTCCCGCACCGAAGTCGTCGACGGACACCCCGATCCCGGCCGATCGAAGGTTCTGGAGCCCGACGCGCATCGCCTCGCTGAACTGCGGCGAGGGCGTCTCGGTGATCTCGATGGTGAGAGCGCGCGGGTCGAGGCCGACCTGGTCCACGGCCCGCAACGCGGCATCGGCGTACGCGGTGGAGAAGTGGGACGGAGCGGCGTTGACCGACAGCCCGAGCTCATGCCCGTCGGCGCGCCACGCGGCCACTTGCCGGGTGGCGCGCTGAAGGACGTCGACGTCGAGCGCATCGAGGAATCGACCCTGCTCGGCCAGGGGGACGAACGCGCCCGGTGACACGTCGCCGGCGTCTTCGTGGTGCCATCGGGAGAGCGCTTCGACGCTGACCGGTCGCGCGTCGCTGAAGCGCGCACGGTCGGCGATGTCCCACTGCGCCTGGTAGGCCAGGGAGAGGTTCCCGGACCTCAGTGCTTCGTGGAGGTCACGCGGTTCGAGTGTCATGGACACGATCAGTTCTCCTGAGGGGGCGATGTACATCGTTTCCCGATCCGAGTTCGGTATCCTGAACTCGATGGGAACTCTCACCTATGACTCCAAGGTCACCGCATCGTTCGATGACCGCGTCCTCGCACATCTGCAGCAGGTCATCTGGTCGAAGCTGCGAAGGGGTGAGGCCTTCCCGTTCACCTGGACGGATCCGACGCGTGCGGGCCTCGGTCGTACCTCGGTCTGGTTGACGCCGAATGCTCCGCTGTCTTTCCAGTACTTCGGCAGCCGCACGCCTCGTCTGAATCCGGCATGGATCGACGTGCTCACGAAGTCCGCCAATTCTCCTGGCGGACTCGTCCTGCTGCCTGAACCTGATGGTGCGACCGCCTAGAGCGCGATCCACGTCGAGCGGCGACGGCGGCGCGGCCGCAGCAGGTCTCGCAGTGAGCTCGTGAACCGTGTCAACGTCGTCGGTGCGTATGCATCGGACATCTGGGCCTCCTTTTCGCTGTGTTCTTCTATGTAAGCCCATGGCCCCTCTCGAGCGGTGGGTGTTGACTACCGCCGTGAAATGAGGTAGCGCTTCACCTGGTGGGTGTACCCAGCGGATGATCGCCTCCATAGACATTCCCGTTGTCGGGCAGTAGCCTGATTTCAGTTAATGTTCGATAACCGGATGGAGAGTTGTCATGACTGCACCCGTGACGTACGCCGACCTGGTCAGCGAGTTGCGGGAGCGCCGTCGCCTCGTGGCCCTCGGCGGTCCGGAGAAGGCGCGCACGAGGCACACGGGGCGTGGCAAGATGCTCGCACGCGATCGGATCGATCATCTCCTCGACCGCGGGAGCCCCTTCCTCGAGGTCGCTCCGCTGGCGGGATACGACATGTATGACGGCGAGTGTCCGTCCGGAGGCGTCGTCGCGGGTATCGGGCTCGTGCACGGCCGTCATGTGATGATCATCGCGAACGACGCGACGGTGAAGGGCGGCACCTACTTTCCCATCACCGTCAAGAAGCACCTCCGCGCCCAGGAGATCGCGGCGGAGAACCGGCTGCCGTGCGTCTACCTCGTCGACTCCGGCGGGGCGTATCTGCCGATGCAGGACGAGGTGTTCCCCGACCGCGACCACTTCGGGCGGATCTTCTACAACCAGGCTCGGATGTCGCGAGACGGCATCCCTCAGATCGCCGCGGTGCTCGGCTCGTCCACCGCCGGCGGTGCGTACGTGCCCGCGATGAGCGACGAGACCGTCATCGTGCGGGATCAGGGAACGATCTTCCTCGGTGGCCCGCCTCTCGTGAAGGCGGCGACCGGCGAGGTCGTCAGCGCCGAGGATCTCGGGGGCGGAGCGGTGCACACCCGGGTGTCCGGTGTCACCGATCACCTCGCAGAGAACGACGAGCACGCCCTGCAGATCGTGCGGGACATCGTCGAGACCCTTCCGCCACCCGTGGCGCCCGCGGTGCCGGCGACATCGGCGGCGCCGCCGGAGCATTCGCCGGACGAACTGGTCGACGTCGTCCCCGTCGAACTGACCACGCCGTACGACGCACGCGAGATCATCGCGCGCATCGTCGATGCGGACAGCATCCACGAGTTCAAGCGCGAGTACGGCACGACGCTCGTGACCGCCTTCGCGAGGATCCACGGTCATCGTGTGGGGATCATCGCCAACAACGGTGTCCTCTTCAGCGAGTCCGCGCTGAAGGGCGCGCATTTCATCGAGCTCTGCGATCAGAGGGGAATCCCGCTGGTGTTCCTTCAGAACATCACCGGCTTCATGGTCGGGAGGGAGTACGAATCCGGCGGCATCGCGAAGCACGGCGCGAAGATGGTCAACGCCGTCGCCTGCGCGTCCGTGCCGAAGCTCACCGTCATCGTGGGCGGCTCCTTCGGCGCGGGGACCTACTCGATGTGCGGACGCGCCTACTCGCCGCGCTTCCTCTGGGCGTGGCCCGGTGCTCGCGTGTCGGTGATGGGCGGTCCGCAGGCGGCGTCCGTGCTGTCGACGGTGCGCCGCGATCAGATCGAAGCCTCCGGCGGTGAATGGAGCGAGGCCGATCAGGCGGCGTTCGAGGAACCGATCCGCGTGCAGTACGACCGCCAGGGGAGCCCGTACTACTCCACAGCCCGACTCTGGGACGACGGCATCATCGAACCGGGACAGACCCGTGAGGTCCTGGGGCTGGCCCTCGACGTCGTCACCCGTACGCCCCTCGACACGCCGGGCTACGGCGTCTTCCGGATGTGATCGCCATGTTCCACACCGTCCTCATCGCCAACCGCGGCGAGATCGCCTGCCGCATCATCCGCACGCTGCGCGAACTCGGCATCCGCTCCGTCGCGGTCTACAGCGACGCCGACGCCGGTGCTCGTCACGTGCATCTGGCGGACACCGCGGTGCGGCTCGGGCCTGCGCCGGCCGCACAGAGCTACCTCGACGCCGAGGCCGTCCTCGAGGCTGCGCGCCAGAGCGGAGCCGACGCGATCCACCCCGGTTACGGCTTCCTCGCAGAGAACGCGGGGTTCGCGCTCGCCTGCGAAGCGGCGGGCGTCTCGTTCATCGGTCCGACATCCGAGGCGATATCCGTGATGGGGGACAAGATCACGGCCAAGCACGCCGTCGAAGCGCGCGGCGTCCCCACGGTGCCGGGGGTGGCGCGCTCCGGGATGTCCGACGCCGAGCTCGCGGCCTCAGCGGATGAGGTCGGTTACCCGCTGCTGATCAAGCCGTCCGCCGGCGGCGGGGGCAAGGGCATGCACGTCGTCGACTCGGAGAGTGCACTGATCCCTGCGCTGACCGCCGCGCGCCGCGAGGCCGCTGCGAGCTTCGGGGACGACACCCTCTTCCTCGAGCGCTACATCTCCCATCCCCGCCACATCGAGGTCCAGGTGCTCGCCGATGCCCACGGGGCCGTGGTCCATCTCGGAGAGCGCGAGTGCTCTCTCCAGCGTCGCCATCAGAAGGTGATCGAGGAGGCGCCGTCTCCGCTCCTCGACGAGCGCACGCGGGAACGCATCGGGGCGGCTGCCTGCGAGACCGCGAGAAGCGTGGGATACCGCGGCGCGGGCACGGTCGAGTTCATCGTCTCGGCCGACGCACCGGACGAGTTCTTCTTCATGGAGATGAACACGCGCCTGCAGGTCGAGCATCCGGTCACGGAGGAGGTCACCGGTCTCGATCTCGTCGAGCAGCAGCTCCGCGTCGCGGCCGGCGAGCCTCTCGGGTTCGCGCAGGCGGATGTGGTGCTCCGCGGTCACTCCTTCGAGGCGCGCGTCTATGCGGAGGATCCGGCCTCCGGCTTCCTCCCGACGGGAGGGCACGTCGCGTCCGTGCAGCACCCGCGTGGCGACGGCATCCGCGTCGACACCGCACTCGAAGATGACCTCGACGTCTCCACGGACTACGACCCGATGCTGGCGAAGGTCATCTCCTGGGGAGCCGACCGCGAGCAGGCAAGACGCCGGCTCGTGGCAGCCCTCGGTGAGACCGCCGTGTTCGGCGTCGTCACGAACGTCGAGTTCCTGCGGATGCTGCTCGAGCTCCCCGACGTGGTCGCCGGCCGTCTGGACACGGACCTCATCGCTCGCGAACTGGAGGGATTCTCGTTCGCACGGGCGGAGGACCGCGACTTCGCCGAGGCTGCGCTCATCCTCGATGCCGCCGCGACACGCGACACCGGGCCATGGGCCCGCCGTGACGGCTGGCGGCTGGGCGATCCCGTTCCGCGACGCTATGCCCTCCGGGCCGGGGACGAGGCACGCACGGTGTCCGTCGGGGGAGCGGGCGTGCTGACGGTCGGGATCGACGCGCACGAGCAGTCCGCCGGGGTCGTGTTCCTCGACGACACGCGGGTCTCCGTCGACATCGGTGGATCGGTGCGCACCTTCTCGGCGCTGCGGGGCGAGGAGTCCGTCTCCCTCCTCCGGGACGGCGCCGTCATCGACATCGGGATCGAGCGTGCGCGGCACGCGGCGGACGCCGCGGGACAGGCGGACCCGCAGCTCATCTCGCCCATGCCGGGCACGGTCGTCGTCGCCAGGGTCGCCGACGGGGACACCGTGCAGGTCGGTGATGAGATCGTGGTCGTCGAGGCGATGAAGATGGAGCACGTCGTGCGCTCGGCCGTCGCCGGGACGGTGTCGTTGCGCGTGGCCCCGGGGGAGACGGTGTCGCGCGGCCAGACCCTCGCGGTCGTGACACCGGCCGCGTCCGGGCCGGACACGGCTCCCGGTGCAGGCTGAGCCGATCACGGAGAGTATCCTCGCAAGGATGGCGCACCGCGCCCCGACAGCGCGCCACGCGCCCTGACAGGATGGAGCAGCCAGTGAGCAGGTCTCGCCGCCTTCCGATCTCCAGGGAGCAGATCGATGGGGAGACGGTGTACCGCGACGGTGGTCGCCGCATCCGGAGCAGGCGCGAGATCGCACGGATCGAGTCCCTGGCGATCCCACCGGCATGGACGGACGTGGAGATCGCGCGCTCCTCGTCCGGCAAGGTCATCGCGCGCGGCATCGACGCCGCAGGGCGCACGCAGGCGATCTACAGCCCCGCGTTCCGGCGCAAGCAGGAGCGCAAGAAGTACGCACGCATCCTGCGGTTCGCAGAGCGGTTGCCGCAGCTGCGCAAGCAGGTCGAACACGACCTCCGGCGTCGTCGGCTCGGTGAGGACAAGGTCGTCGCATGCGTCGTCGCGTTGATCGACCGGGAGTTCTTCCGAGTCGGCAACGTCGAATACGCGCGCAAGCACGACCACTACGGCATCACCACGCTCCGCCGCAAGCACACGGACGTGTCCGGTTCCACTGTGACGTTCGACTTCGTCGGCAAGAGCGGCAAGCGGCATGTGAAGAAGGTGCGCGATCCCAAGCTGGTGCGGGTCATCGCCCAGCTCGAGCAGATGCCCGGCTATGAGATCTTCCGGTTCTTCGACGAGGACGGCGACGTGCGCGACGTCGACAGCAAGCGCGTGAACGCCTATATCAAGCGTCACATGGGCGAGGAGTTCTCCGCGAAGGACTTCCGCACCTGGGGCGGGACACTGCTGGCGACGTCGGCTCTGCTCGCCGCCGAGACCCCGGAGGGCACCGAGGATGCCGCGGTCGTCCGTGACGTGATCGAGCACGTCGCCGACCGGCTGGGCAACACACCGACGGTGACGAGGGACTCGTACATCGACCCCCGCGTGTTCGCGGCGTTCGAGGACGGGGTGACGATTCCGCAGCTGCGCGGCGCGATGTCACGGATGCGTCCGCGCAAGCACCTCACGGTGGAGGAGCAGTGCGTGCTGAAGGTCCTTCGGCGCCGCTGACCGCAGAGCCACGGGCGGCAGGGTGCCGCCGGGTCGTCTGAACGACGCTCCCGGGGGGACGTCAGCTGACGCGGCCGGCGAGCCAGGTCATGGGGTCGACGGGGGCGCCGCCGATGTGCACCTCGAAGTGCAGGCACGATCCGAAGACGTAACCGGTGGAGCCGACGTCGCCGATGTACTGGCCGGCCTCGACGCAGTCGCCGACCTCCACGGCGCGAGTGCCGTATCCCATGTGCGAGTACACGGTGCTGACGGCCTCGCCGTCGACGATGCTCTCGATCTGGATCGTGACGCCGTATCCTTCGAAGCTCTCGGTCGACCGTGAGACGCATCCGTCCATCGCCGCCTGGATCGGCTCGCCGATCGGTGCGGCGAAGTCCTGTCCGAGGTGGGAACGACCGGGGCGCGAGGCGCCGAAACCGTCGGTGTACGAGTACGAACCGGCGGCCATCGGGAGGACGACGTGATCGGCGATGGGGATGTCGACGGCGGACGACAGCGGCATACCCGCGGCGAGTGCCGCGGCGACGGCACGAGAGCGCGTCTCCTCGATCTCCTGCGGAGTGGTGGCGGAGAAGCTGCCGCGCGGAGCGATCTCGGCACGGATCTCGTCCGTGGAGCTGAAGGACTGCGCGCTGCCTTCTTCTGCGACCGCGAGCGTCGTGGCGGAGACGGGATCTGCGCCTGAACTGAACGCGGGAAGGGCGACTCCGGTGATGAGTGCGCCGATGGCGAATGTCGCGCCCACCGTCTTCGCCCTCGACCACGACGTCGCGCGGCGTGCCGGTCGCACAGTCACCCGGGGCTGATCCGCTGCGGGCATCCGACGTGCGGCGCCCTGACCGACGGGTCGGGCCGCAGCCGGCGCGACCGGCGGAGCAGATGCGGGAGAAGCGGGAGAGGGCGTGGAGGCGCTGCGAGCCGAGGCATCCTGGGCCGACATGCGTCGCAGGTCGCGCCGCAGGAGAGGTCGAGATGCGCCGGGGGTGTCCGAGGTGGCCGCAGAAGCGGTCTCGGGCGCGCGCTCGGGTGAAACTGAAATCGTGAGGATCCTTCCGGGAGAGCCGGGCAGCTCATCGGTCGATCCTTCAGGGCAGGACCGTTACCGATCTGTAATCTACGGGGTGTCCGAACGATCGTCAAATCGACCGAGGTCGCCGGACACGCAGAAAGCCCGGCCTCGCGATGCTGCGAGACCGGGCTTTCGAAGTCAGATCAGAGGGGACGGATGTTCGTCGCCTGAGGGCCCTTGGGTCCTGCCTCCGTGTCGAACTCGACCTTCTGCGCTTCCTCGAGGTTGCGGTAACCGCTCGACTGGATCGCGCTGAAGTGCGCGAAGACGTCGGCAGAACCGTCATCGGGAGCGATGAAGCCGTAGCCCTTGTCGGAGTTGAACCATTTGACGGTGCCAGTGGCCATGCTGTGTTTCCTTTGGTGTTCGGTGGGCCGATCATCGACCCGGCGGCCGCGCTGTACAGATGCGGCGGTGTCAGAATCTCCCGAGAAGCGGCGAAGACGCGGCGTGACTGGCTCGAGAGGGTGAGGTAGATGAAGGCGGACGAACAACACCATCGTAGCGGAAGTCCGGCCGTGAAACGATAGCGAGATGAGTTCAGCGAATCTGACCAGGCAGGAGTGCGCCGCGCGATCCGCGGCGATCACGCTCAGTGACGTCCATGTCGAGCTGGATCTGCGGCATGCGCGCGACCCGCAGCAGGCGGGTTTCCGCTCGACGACGACGCTCCGTTTCGATGCGACCGCGCCGCAGACGTGGATCGACTTCATCGGCGAGGACGTGCACCGCGTGACCGTCAACGGTCAGGAGCAGCCCGTGGAGTACGACGGCGCGCGCATCTCGGTCTCGGGGCTCACGGCATCCAACACGGTCGTCGTCGATGCGACGGGGCTGTACTCGCGATCGGGGGAGGGGCTGCACCGCTTCGTCGACCCCGTCGACGGCGAGACCTATCTGTACACCCAGTACGAACCCGCTGACTCCCGGCGCGTCATGGCCTGCTTCGAGCAGCCCGACATGAAAGCCGCCTACACGTTCGTCGTCCACGCGCCCATCGGGTGGCACGTCCTTTCCAATCAGTCCGCCGCGTCGGTCGCTCAGGCCGCAGATGCGCAGACCGTGACGTTCGCGCCCACCCTGCCCCTGTCGAGTTACATCACGGCGATCGCTGCGGGGCCGTACCACCGGGTCGATGCGGAATGGACGCGCGGCGATCAGACGGTCGCGCTCGGGGTGCTGTGCCGCCCGTCGCTGGCCGAGTTCCTCGAAGCGGACGAGATCGTCCAGGTGACCAGAGAGGGGCTGGACTTCTTCACGGACGCATTCGCATTCGCGTATCCGTGGGGCAAGTACGACCAGATCTTCGTGCCGGAGTACAACCTCGGTGCCATGGAGAATCCGGGCCTGGTGACCTTCACGGAGTCGTATCTCCCGCGAGGCGCTGCCACGGACGCGCAGCGCGGTGGGCGCGCAAACACGATCCTCCACGAGATGGCGCACATGTGGTTCGGCGATCTCGTCACCATGCGCTGGTGGGATGACCTCTGGTTGAAGGAGTCGTTCGCCGACTACATGGGGGCGCACGCCTCCGCCGCGGCAACGCGGTACACCGACGCCTGGGTGCGCTTCGCCGCGAACCGCAAGGCCTGGGCGTACCAGCAGGATCAGCTCCCCACGACGCATCCGATCGTCGCCGACATCGTCGACCTCGAAGCGGCCAAGCTGAACTTCGACGGCATCACCTACGCGAAGGGGGCGTCGGTTCTCAAGCAGCTCGTCGCCTTCGTCGGCGAGGACCACTTCTTCGAGGGGGCCCGGCGCTACTTCGCCGCGCACGCGTTCGGCAACACGACGCTGGAGGACCTGCTCGTCCAACTCGAGGAGGTCTCCGGCAGGGACGTGCGCGCCTGGTCACGGGCGTGGCTCGAGACCAGTGGGATGTCCACGCTGTCGCTCACCCCTGCCGGCGAGGGGGAGTGGACGCTCGAGCAGACCGATCCGCGTCCGCATCGTCTCCGCGTCGGGCTCTACGACCTCGTCGACGACGCGTTGGCCCGCCGAGACATCCTGGAATTGGACATCACGGACGCGCGGACGACCGTGGAGGCCGGAGCGGCCGATCTCATGCTGCTCAACGACGACGACCTCACGTATGCGAAGGTGCGGCTCGATCCGACATCGCTGACTGCCGTCGATAAGGCCCTGTCGACCCTCGCGCCGCTTCCTCGCGCTCTCGTCTGGGCATCCCTGTGGAACGCCACGCGCGATGGCGAGCTGGCCGCAGTCCGTTATCTGGCCATCGTCGGACGGCATGCTCCGGCAGAGGAGAACATCGGGCTGCTGACGGGCGTGCTCGCCAATGCCGCGCACGCGATCGGGCACTACGTCGCCGAACATGACCGTCAGGCACAGCGAGCCGGCTGGCTCGAGACGACATGGGCGGCGATGACCGACGCAGCCCCGGCGAGCGACGCCCAGCTCTCGTGGGCGCGGGCCTTCGCGGCTGCCGCCTCGTACGTCGACGCCGGTGCGTCCAGAGCGCGGGCGATCCTCGACGGCACCGCACCGGAGGGTCTGCGCGTGGATCCGGACCTCCGGTGGGCGCTGCTCACCGCCCTCGCCACGAGCGGGAACGCGTCCCTCGACGACATCGAGGCGGAGCTGGCCCGTGATGACACGGCCAGCGGGCGGACGGCGGCGGTCAGGGCCAGGGCCTCGCTCCCCGAGCGAGAGGTGCGCGTGCGTGCCTGGCACCGCGCGTGGGACGACACAGGGTTGAGCAACGATCACCTCAGCGCCACCATCGCAGGGGTCAGGGCCGGCGGTCGGCGGGATCTCGTCGACGATCTCGATGCAGAGTACTTCCCGCGGATCATGCCGGCATGGCGAGATCGCAGTATCGAGCTCGCGCGGCGCCTCGTGGTGGGGCTGTTCCCGTCGACCGAAGATCTGGAACCGGTCGACCGCTGGCTCGAGGACGAGAATGCCGCCCCGGGGGCGCTGCGCCGGCTGGTCCTCGAGCAGAGGGATCACCTCGCCAGGGACCTGCGCGTGCGCGCCGCGCAGGATCAGCTCGCCGTCTGAGGAGGCTCCTCGACCGTCATCCCCATCACCGTGCGGACGATCCACGGGTGCGCGTGGTCGTCGGCGATGTGGCTCATTCCGAGGTGTTCGGCGACCCGGCGCGACGCGGTGTTGTCAGGATGGATGATCGCCGTGAGAAGCGTGGGCGCCCACGTTGAACGCACGAGTTCGACGCACGCCGCAGCCGCCTCTGTCGCGTAGCCTCGTCCGTGCAGGCTCCGAACCACGTGATAGCCCACCTCGCGGACCGGGGTGTCGTTGTACGACTGCCAGGTGATGCCGCAGTCCCCGACGAATCGGCCGTCATGGGTCTCGATGATCCACAGGCCGTGTCCGTCGCGCTCGTAGCGGTCCTGCATCCGGGCGATCCATTCCCCGGCCTCCTCACGCGTCCTCGTGGACGGGTAGTACGTCATCACCTCGGGATCGCCCCACAGTGCCGCGACGTCGTCGAGGTCGTCCACATCCATCTCGCGGAAGCGCAGGCGGGCGGTGGGAGCGGGGAGCAGGCGCGCGCTCACAGGTCGAGGGTGTCGCCGGGGTCGAGCTCGAAGAACTCGCCGCCGTGCTGCTCCGTCGCCCACTGGAGCCGCTGACGATGCATGTTGCGGCCGATCACGGAGAGGGTCATGTCGTGGACGCCGAAGGCCCTCCGCGGGCGGACGGCGAGGACGAAGTCCATCGCCTCTCCGATCTTGAGCCACGGCGCACCGAGCGGGGCCGCGAGCGTGTCGACCTCGACACCCTCCGGGACCGCGTAGGAATCGCCCGGGTAGTAGAGCTGGTCGTTGACGAGCACGCCGACGTTCTGCACGCGGGGGAGTGAGGAGTGGATGACGGCGTGGTCGCCGCCGAAGAAGCGCATCGTGAACCGGCCGGCGGTCACGGCGTCACCGGGGGAGACGACGGTGATCTCATGATCGTCCGTCGCCGCCGCGACGCCCGCCGGCGCGAAGATCGGGATGCCCGGTGCATCGCGCAGGATGCGGTCGAGCTGCTCCGGCGTCCAATGGTCGGGGTGCTCGTGGGTGAGGACGACACCCACCACGCCGGTGAGGGCGTCCAAGGGGGTGGTGAACGTGCCGGGGTCGATGATCAGCGTGTCGCCGCTCTCGTCGAGCCGGAGCGTGGCGTGTTCATGTTTCGTCAGACGCATACGCCGAGTCAACTCCGTTCCGGGCGCCTCGGCAAACGTCCGGAGCGAGACGCGCCCGGGAATCACGCCGAAGCCGCCTCAATTTGGCGGACGTGAAATCCCCGTGCCATACTTGAACAGTTGTCGCGGCACGGAAACGAGCCGCGAGACCTGGCCCCATCGTATAGCGGCCTAGTACGCCGCCCTCTCACGGCGGTAACGCGGGTTCGAATCCCGCTGGGGTCACACAACACCGAGAACCCCCGGCTTCTGCCGGGGGTTTTCGCGTTCCGGACGGAGACGTGTCGGCGGCATCCCGCGCGTCGTGGTCACGAGGAGAGCGCGCCGCCGAAGCGACGCGCCCTCCGGTTCACTCGGCCTTCTTCTTGTGCCCGACCAGGCGCTGGACGGCCTTCTTCACCGCCGCGAACTCGTCCTGCTCCCGTGCGACCCACTCCAGGGCGTCGACACCCGCTGCGCGCAGCCCGCCGATGAGCTTGCTCTCGTCCGTGAACTCCGCGCTGACGTTGCCGGCGAGCCCGCCTTCGAGGGCGAGGCGGCCGAGCAGGTTCAGCTTCTGCACCTTGGTCCCCTCCTCGAAGCCCAGCTCGTCGAAGTCGACCCAGACGATGTTGGGGCGGGTGGTGGATTCGAACGCGTAGCGCTTGTTCGTCAGGTCGAGGACGACCTGCCAGATCGTCTGCGATGCGTCGGGCTTACCCGGTTCCGGCGTGCGGAACGGCTGAGCGGCGTTGCGGATGATGCTGAACATCGCCGCGATCGCGTCGATCTGTGTCTTGGGCTGCACCTGGCGGGCCACATAGTACGAGGCACGCGCGAAACGGTCGCTGGCGAGCGTCGAACCGGGGAGCGGCTTGTCGCCACCCAGGCCGTCGATCTCCTTGACGAGCTCGAGCTGCTTGTCGAAGGTGGGGGAGTTCGTCATGACCTGGTACTCGCGGCCGTGGTAGACCTTCGGCTTGCCGTCGGTGTACTCGATGATCGCCGAGTCGCCGGTGGCGTCGTCGATGGCGAGGTGCAGCGTGGGGACGAGGTGTCCGGTGGGGTCAAACAGCTGCGCGATCTGGACCTGACTGGATTCGGTCCACTCGACGGCCTCCGCCACGGTGGCGAAGTTGTCCAGGTAGTACTGCAGCCAGATGGCCTGGCTCAGCTGAACGGCGTCGGCATCGGGCTTGCCGTAGTCAGACTCGGCGAGCCACAGGATGTGTCCGGCGAAGCCCTCTTCGTTCATGCCGTCGGTGGCGATCAGGTCGAAGGCGGTCGCCACGACGCTGCCGTACTTCGCCTTCCAGGTGAGCGTGTTGTTCGCCCCGTCCGACCGCTCGATACCTCGCGGCAGCTTCCAGAGGTTGGTCAGCAGGTCCATGTGGAAGTCCATGTTCCGGCCTACGATGACCGATCCATCGGCGTCGGGCCATACAACTCGTGTGCACATCGGTGTCACGTGTCCTTTCTTCGGGAGCGCCAGCTCACCGTGAGGATATTTCCGCCAGTGCCCGACCGGTGAGCGCCGCGCGACAAATCGCCCGGCGCATCACCCGGTCCTTCCCCCGCACTGACCTGTCCCCGCAGGAGGTCGCCGTCCGCGGAGCGTTCAGGCCGCCGACCGCTCCTCGGCGGGACGGCGGCGCAGCACGGCGGATTCGATCGGCGGGGTGTCGTACTCCTGGTCCATGCGACCGACACCGGTCCCCGGCGGAACGATGGCGTCGATGCGATCCAGCAGGTCGTCGGAGAGGTGGACCTCTGCCGCCGCGAGGAGATCGTCCAACTGGGCAGGGGTACGCGGCCCGATGAGTGCGGCCGTTACACCGGGGTGGGCGATCACGAAAGCCAGTGCGAGGTGTGTGAGCGGCATGCCGGCCTCGGCGGCCAGCGGGATGAACTTCTCGACGGCGTCGATCCGTCGCTCGTCGCGGAGGGCGGCGAACCGGGTGACGCGGCGAAGATCGGATTCCTGGCCGCGTCGGACGCGGCCGGTGAGCATCCCACTGGCGAGCGGGCTCCAGATGACCGTGCCCATCCCGTACCGCTGTGCGACGGGAAGCACCTCGCGCTCGATCGAGCGGTCCAGCAGCGAATAGTGCGGCTGCTCCGTCCGGAACCGTTCCAGCCCGCGGCGCTCTGCGACCCACTGCGCCTCGACGATGTCGGAGGCGGGCATGTCGGACGTGCCGATCGCCCGCACCTTCCCGCTGCGCACGAGGTCCGTGAGCGCGGACAGCGTCTCCTCGATGTCGGTGTCCGGATCGGGGCGGTGCACCTGATAGAGGTCGAGGTGGTCGGTCTGCAGCCGACGCAGCGAGTTCTCGACGGCGGAGATGATCCAGCGGCGCGAGCCGCCGCGGTGGTTCGGGTCGTCACCGATCGGGCGGGCGAACTTGGATGCGAGGATCACGTCGTCGCGCCGTCCCTTCAGGGCCCGACCGAGGATCTCCTCCGAGTCGCCGTATGCGTCGGCCGTGTCCACGAAGTTGATGCCGGCGTCGAGTGCGCGGGCGATCATCCCGTCCCCGGAGACCGCGCCTCGACGCAAGCGGGCGGATGCTCTCCGGAACACGGAGACCATCCTCGAGGCGGCGAAGGCGGTCTTCGCCGAGTCCGGCGTCGACGCCCCCATGCGAGACATCGCGGCGCGCGCCGGAGTGGGTGTCGGAACCGTCTACCGCAACTACGCGGTGCGATCGGACCTCATCATCGCGGTGTTCCGCAGCGAGGTGGATGCCACGGCCGCGGAAGGTCGCAGGATCGCGGAGGACAATGAGCCCGCGGACGCCCTTCGCCTGTGGGCCGCACGGTTCGCGCGCTTCATCGCGACCAAGCGCGGGCTCGCCGACGCCCTGCACTCCGGCGATCCGGCGTATCAGACCCTGCCGGCGTACTTCCTCGGCACCCTCGCACCGCAGCTGCAGAGCATCCTGGATGCCGGAGCGCGCGCGGGGACGATCCGGGACGATGTCCGGGCCGAAGACGTGCTTCATGCGCTGAGCAGGCTCGCCGATGGCGCGGAGGTCGGACCGGGGAACGGCGCAGGCCGGATGGCCGACGTGTTTCTCGACGGGCTGATCCTGACGACCACGACGTGATCCCGGCGATCAGCGACGGAGCGTGAGCTCCCGGAATCGAGGGTTGCGCAGCGGGAACCACATCATCGCCATGAGCGCGCATCCGAACACCGTGAAGGCGATCCAGATCTCCGTCGCCGCAGCGAGGGCACCGAAAGCGGCCATCGCCAACGGCATGAGCACGTCGTCGCCGAGGCGGGTGATCGCGCTCATCCGACCGAGGTACGCGGTGTCGACGGTTGCGGCGAACGTCGCGCTCAGGAGCACGGAGGCGAAGCCGGCGGTGAGGCCGATGAGCAGGCAGCCGATGCCGGATGACCAGACCGGGCCCGCTCCCACCAGGATGATGCCCGCACCCTGGGCGACGAGAGCTCCGAAGCCGCCCAGCGCCTCCCGCCGCGGGCGCCACTTCGTCACCGCCAGGGCGCCCAATGCCGCGCCGAACCCGATCAGCGCCTCCAGCACCCCGACCGCCTCCGCGCCCCAGCCCTCCTCATGCGCGCGCAGCGCGATCCCGATCCCGGTGGCCGGCCCCACGGCGAGATTGAGGCCAGAGAGTGCGATGACGAGCGTGCGGGTGGTCGGCGCCTCCTTCAGGTGGGCGAAGCCGCGGACGATTCCGCGGAGCGCGGATTCGCGGGCCGCTCTGACCAGCGCGAAGCGCGGGCGCAGCCAGATCGCGATGAAGGCGATGACGAGCGTGAAGGTCAGCGCGTTGAGTGATGCGCTCCCGGCTATGCCGGCGTAGGCCACGAGGAAGCCGCCGAGTGCAGCTCCGCCCATGGTGCCCAGTCTCGTCGCCGTCTGCATCACCGCGCTGTATGCCGGCAAGTCATCGACGCGCACGAGCCGGCGACCGATCGTCGCCGCGGACGGCTCGTAGAAGGCGTCGCAGATGCCGAACGCCACAGCCGCCAGCAGCAGGACGAGCACCGTCGGCGGATGGCTCAGCACCCACGCCGCGGTACCGATGAGGACAGCGACGCGCACGGCGTTGAACGCGATCATGACGTGACGTGCGTCGGCACGGTCGGCGAGCACCCCTCCGAACAGGAGCACGACGGCGCGCGGGACGGCACCTGCTGCGACGATGACTCCGGCGACGGCGGGGGAGGTGATCTGCACCGCCGTCCACGCCAGCGCAATTGTCCAGATCGCGTCTCCGGCATCCGAGAGTGCCTTGACCGAGATCCACGCGTGGACGGCGACGTCCCGCGAGAAGCGCGGAGGCTCGCGCAATTGGATCGGATCGGTGGAGGTCATGGTGTCGTCGGGAATCCGTGGGCGAACACGAACACGGGACGCCGCTGCGTGCCGTCCTCAACATCGATGGAGCGCCGCCACCGGTCGATCGTGGCGTTGAGCGCCTCGGAGAGCGCTGCGAGTTCCTGCGCTGACGCCCACGTGAGAGTGTCGGTGCTGAAAGCGGCACGATTCCACTCGGGATCCCGCGCGCCCTCTCGGTGCCAGGCGGACAGCCGTCCGACATGGGTGGAGATGTTCGCCCGTTCCGCGCTGCGGGCGAGCACGGCGTCGGCCGGTGAATCCGCGAAGTCCGCCACCGACCAGCTCAGGCTCCGCCCCGAGGACCGCCACCAGCTCGTGCGCTTGTCACCGGTGGGGTCGTCGGCGCGTTCCACCAGCCCTGCACGCTCGAGCATCCGCAGATGGTGACTGATGCTGCCGACCTGCTGGTCGAGTGCGCGCGCAAGGCGGCCGACCTGGCTCGCTCCGTACAGGCCCAGGTGGTCGACGATGCGACGCCGTACCGGGTGGTGGACGGCGGTGATCGCCCCGATGTCTTCCATGCGACTCACGCTAAGCGCGAGTCGCAATGTCCACAAGACTTCTTGTATACCCCGAATTCAGCTGATCTCGCGGTTGTGGGTTCGACGTCGCGCGCCTCGGATCAGCCAGAACACCGCCAGAGCGACGCCGATCAGGGCGAGCCACGGGAGCGCGAATCCGATCGCGACGACCACGGCGTTCAGTGAGACGATCAGGCCGTTCCACCCTGCGAGCAGTCCGTCCGCGAAACCGTCGGGCTCTGCGGGGGCGACACTCGTCCGCTCGGTCAGCTCGACCTGCAGCGAGGACATCGCGACCTCGTCCTCGAGAGAAGCGAGCTGCTGGGTGTAGGACTCCAGCTGCGCCTGTCGGTCCGTGAGAGCCATCTCGGCATCGATGAGCTCTGAGACACTGCCCGATTGGGCCATGAGCTCGGTCAGCCGTTCCACGGACGCCTCGGCCGCGTCGATCCGTGCGCGGAGGTCGATCGCGGCTGCCGTGACATCCTGCTTCGATGTCGAAGAGGACGCGACCTCGCCCACCTCACCCAGCTCCTCGATCGCTTCGGTCAGGGTCTCTGCGGGGACGCGGATGCTGATCCACCCGTATCGTCCGTCGGGACGCGGCACGATCCGCTCATCCGTCCGCGCGACGGCGGTCAGGTCAGTGGTCTCGACGTAGCCGCCGAGGTCTGTCGCGAGGGCGGTCACGGCCTCTGCGGCTGCTCGGACATCGTCGACACGAAGCGATGCCGACGCTGCGGCGATGATCTCGCGGTCGGTCACACCGGTCTGCACGCCGCCCGCGGCATCCAGCGACACGCCGTCTGGTGCGCTCATCTCCTCCGCTCCGCCTCGCGCGCCATCCGAATGCCGCGCCGTCGCGTCCACCGCGCTCCCGGTGGTCGTCGAGGTCATCGTCAGGATCGGTGCCGTCACCACGACACCGGCCGCAAAGGCGGCGGCGACCCCGATACCGGTGAGCCAGGCGCGCCGACGGGGGCGTCGGCGGATCACCGTCGGCGTGTGTGCCGGCGTGCGCTCGGCGGCGATCGTCTCGAAGACGGCCTCCTCGATACGTCCGATGCTCTCCTCGGAGAGTTCGGGCAGCTCGACGGAGGCGTCGGCGGGGATCTTGTCGTTCATGCGTCTCTCGCTTCCTGGACGGCGTCACGCAACTGCGTGCGCACCCGTGAGAGACGGTTCCGAACGACGGCGGTGGTCACCCCGAGCTCGTCGGCCGCTGCTCGATAGGCGTAGCCCTCGACGGCGCAGAGCCGGAGGATCTCCCGGTCGAGCGCGCCCAGGGTGCCGATCTCGTCGGCGATCCGGTCAGCGAGGGCTCCCGTGATGATCTGCTCCTCCACGTCGACCGTGTCCGGTACGTCCTCGCCGACGGCATCCGTGGTGTGCGCCTCGTCGCGTCTGCGGCGGCGCATCCGGTTGGCTGCGTGGAACCGGCAGATCGTCGCCAGCCACGGCAGAAGCGATTCCCCGGCGAGTTCGAGGCCGGGCAGTTTCCGCCACGCGGTCACGAACGTCTCCTGGGTCACGTCCTCGGCATCCGTGGGGGAGCGGAGGATCCCGTGAGCGATCCAGTAGACCGGGCGCACGTGGGCGCTGTAGATGCGGCGAAAGGCGCTCTCATCGCCTGCCGCGGCGCGCGCCGCGAGGTCCTGGTCCTCAGATCGCTCGGACATCCGGTTCCTTTCGGTGTCTCTCACTGAGAAGTGTCGCGAGATGACTCATCGTCTCAGAACGCCCGACGAGCGGAAGCTCCGGTATCATCGGTGGAGCGAGAGGGAGTATCCCGGATCTCCGCGTTCGTCACCACGAGCACCGACACTGTTGCTCCGGACGCGGGCCGCATATCCTGCGGGGGAGAGACTTTCGGCCATTTACCGACCCTCTCGAAAGGTGCAGTGCGCCCTTGAACATCCCGCTCTGGTTCGAGATCACCGCGTTCGCGGTGCTCATCGTCATCCTCGTCGGCGACCTCATGCTGGTCCGCCTTCGTCCGCACATCCCCTCGACGAAGGAATCCAGCCTCTGGGTGGCCTTCTACGTCACACTCGCGCTGGTGTTCGCCGCTCTGCTGTACTTCATCGCCGGCGGGCAGTTCGCCGGCGAGTTCCTCACCGGATGGGCGCTGGAGTACAGCCTGTCGATCGACAACCTCTTCGTGTTCGTCCTGATCATGGCTCAGTTCTCCGTGCCGCGTCGACTGCAGCAGCAGGTGCTGATGATCGGCATCATCATCGCCCTCGTGCTCCGAGGGATCTTCATCCTCGCCGGCGTCGCGATCATCGAGAACTTCTCCCCGGTGTTCTACCTGTTCGGCGTCTTCCTCATCTGGACGGCGATCCGCCAGGCCATGCCGGAGGGCGACCACGACGACGAGGTCAAGCGCGAGAACTTCGTCGTGCGTCTGATCCGTCGCCGCGTCGACATCAGTGACGAGTACGACGACGGGAAGCTGCGCACCGTGGTCGACGGCAAGAAGATGTGGACGCCGATGATCATCGTCTTCGTGGCGATCGGCGTGACGGATCTCATGTTCGCGATCGACTCGATCCCGGCGATCTTCAGCATCACGCACGACAGCTTCCTCGTTTTCACCGCGAACATCTTCGCCCTCATGGGACTGCGTCAGCTGTACTTCCTCCTCGGCGACCTGCTCGACCGGCTGCGCTACCTGCACTACGGCATCGCCGTGATCCTCGGCTTCATCGGCGTGAAGCTCATCCTCCACGCCATGCACGTCAACGAGCTGCCGTTCATCAACGGCGGAGAGTACATCGAATGGGCCCCGGACATCCCCATCTGGCTGTCGCTCACCGTCATCCTCGTCGCGATGGGCGCGGCCACGATCGCCAGCCTCATCGCCTCGTCGCGCGACAAGCGCCGCGCGGTGGAATCGACGCATCCGGCGCCCCCGACGCACTGAGACGTCGACCACCCGCCGCCGTGTAAACTGACCGACATGCGGCGGGTGGTTCTTCTCCTTAGCGGCCGCGACGAGACCTCGATCTAGGCCTTCCTCGTCGCGGCGTCCAGCGTGGCCGAACCGCCGAATTCTGGAGATACCGACATGACACAAGATGTTTCCCCCGCTCCCGTGAGCCGTCCGCGCACTCTCGCCGAGAAGGTGTGGGACGACCACCTCGTCCTCAAGGGCGAGAACGGCGAGCCCGATCTCATCTACATCGACCTGCACCTCGTGCACGAGGTCACCAGCCCTCAGGCCTTCGACGGCCTCCGCACCGAAGGGCGACCGCTGCGGCGCGTCGACCTGACGATCGCGACAGAGGACCACAACACGCCCACCCTCGAGATCGACAAGCCGATCGCCGACCTCACCAGCCGCACGCAGATCGAGACCCTGCGCCGCAACGCGGAGGAGTTCGGCGTCCGGATCCACTCGCTCGGCGACGCCGAGCAGGGCATCGTGCACGTCGTGGGTCCGCAGCTGGGCCTGACGATGCCGGGGATCACGGTGGTGTGCGGCGATTCGCACACCTCGACACACGGTGCGTTCGGTGCGATGGCCTTCGGCATCGGCACCAGCGAGGTCGAGCACGTCATGGCGACGCAGACACTGCCGCTGAAGCCCTTCAAGACGATGGCGATCACGGTCGACGGCGAACTCAAGCCGGGCGTGACGGCCAAGGACATCATCCTCGCGGTCATCGCGAAGATCGGCACCGGCGGCGGGCAGGGCTACGTGCTCGAGTTCCGCGGCAGCGCGATCCGTTCGCTGTCGATGGAGGGCCGGATGACGATCTGCAACATGTCGATCGAGGCGGGTGCGCGCGCCGGCATGGTCGCCCCGGACGAGACCACGTTCGCCTATGTCAAGGACAAGCCCCACGCTCCGCAGGGGCAGGACTGGGAGGACGCGGTCGCGTACTGGCGTACCCTGCCCACCGACGAGGGCGCGGTGTTCGACGCCGAGGTGTTCATCGACGCCGACGAGCTCGAACCGTTCGTCACATGGGGGACGAACCCCGGCCAGGGCAGTTCGTTGTCCTCGACGGTGCCGAACCCCGCCGACATCGCCGACCCGAACGAGCGCGCCGCCGCCGAGCGTGCGCTCGAGTACATGGATCTGACCCCTGGTGTCCCGCTCAAGGACGTCCCTGTGGATGCCGTCTTCATGGGTTCGTGCACGAACAGCCGGATCGAGGATCTGCGGGCGTTCGCGTCGATCATCCGCGGACGCACCAAGGCGGAGGGCGTGCGGGTCATGGTCGTCCCCGGCTCGGCGCGGGTGCGACTCGAGGCGGAGGCCGAGGGGATCGACCAGATCGTCAAGGACTTCGGCGCCGAATGGCGTTTCGCCGGCTGTTCGATGTGCCTGGGGATGAACCCCGATCAGCTCGCCCCGGGTGAGCGCTGCGCATCGACGTCCAACCGCAACTTCGAAGGACGACAGGGCAAGGGCGGACGCACGCACCTCGTCTCGCCGCTCGTCGCCGCCGCGACCGCGGTACGCGGAACACTGTCCAGCCCGAGTGATCTGGCACCGATCGAGGAACTGGTGGGAGCCTGACCATGGAGAAGTTCACCACGCACACCGGCATCGCCGCCCCGCTGAAGCGCTCGAACGTCGACACCGACCAGATCATCCCCGCGGTGTTCCTCAAGCGCGTCACGAAGACCGGTTTCGACGACGCGCTGTTCCACGCCTGGCGTCAGGACCCCGACTTCGTCCTCAACCAGGAGCCCTTCCAGGGCGCATCCGTTCTCGTCGCCGGCCCTGACTTCGGCACCGGATCGAGCCGCGAGCACGCGGTCTGGGCGCTGCGCGACTTCGGCTTCGCTGTCGTGCTGAGCCCGCGTTTCGCCGACATCTTCCGTGGCAACGCCGGCAAGCAGGGTCTGCTCGCCGCGACGATCTCCGAGGACGACCTGGAGCGCATCTGGGCGGCCATCGACGCCGATCCCGGCGCGAAGATCACGGTGGACCTCGAGGCTCGGACGGCGACGATCGGCGATTTCCAGGCCTCCATCGGCGTCGACGATTACACTAGATGGCGGCTCCTCGAAGGGCTCGATGACATCGGGCTCACCCTGCGCAACGAAGACAAGATCGCGCAGTTCGAGGCCCGCCGCGAGTCGTGGCGGCCACGTACGCTCCCTGTCCGCTGACATCGAGCACGTGAGCCTGGGGCACTTTCGCCCCTGCGGTCCAGGCCGCGATTCGTGAACATGAAGTGAGGCTCATCGAATGACGACCCCTGTGCGTGCTGACCTTCCCGGTGGCGTATCCGCCCTGACCGGAGACGTGCTGGCGATCCGAGGCGGACGGCCGCTGCGCGGTCGCGTCGACGTCAAGGGCGCGAAGAACCTCGCGACCAAGGCGATGGTGGCGTCGCTGCTCGGCGAGGACACCAGCATCCTGCGCGACGTGCCGGGAATCAGCGATGTGGCCGTCGTCCGCTCGCTCCTCGAGGTGCACGGCGTCCGGGTCGCGGAGGGCGATGAGCCCGGCTCGCTGACCTTCGACCCGAGCGACGTCGAGTCCGCTCACATGGAGGAGATCGACGCGCACGCCGGCGCCTCCCGCATCCCGATCCTGTTCTGCGGCCCGCTGCTGCACCGACTCGGCCAGGCGTTCATCCCCGACCTCGGCGGATGCCGCATCGGTGATCGCCCGATCGATTTCCACCTGGACGCGCTGCGCAAGTTCGGCGCCGTCGTCGAGAAGCTCCCCAGCGGCATCCGGCTGTCCACACAGGGCGGTCGCCTCCACGGTGCGAACATCCACCTGCCGTACCCGAGCGTCGGCGCGACCGAGCAGGTCCTGCTCACCGCCGTCCGCGCGGAGGGGACGACCGAGCTGCGCAATGCCGCCATCGAGCCCGAGATCATGGATCTCATCGCCGTGCTGCAGAAGATGGGCGCGATCATCTCGTACGAGCCCAACCGCGTCATCCTCATCGAGGGTGTCGAGAAGCTCCGCGGCTACGACCACCGCTCGATCTTCGACCGCAACGAGGCCGCGTCCTGGGCGTCTGCCGCTCTCGCGACCGACGGCGAGATCTTCGTCGGCGGCGCCAAGCAGCAGGAGATGCTCACTTTCCTCAACGTCTTCCGCAAGGCGGGCGGATGGTTCGACATCCAGGAGGACGGCATCCTCTTCCGCCGTGCGGGAGACGTGCAGCCCGTCGTCGTGGAGACCGACGTGCACCCGGGCTTCATGACCGACTGGCAGCAGCCGCTCGTCGTCGCCCTCACCCAGGCCGAGGGTCGCTCGGTCGTCCACGAGACGGTCTACGAGAACCGTATGGGCTTCACCCAGGCGCTGGTCAAGATGGGCGCGGACATCGTCGTGCACCCGCACGGACTGCAGGACGGACCGCGACGCGTACCGCGCCGCGAGCTCGAGCAGGCCGCGGTGATCACCGGCATCACGCCGCTGCACGGCGCCGACATCGTCGTCCCCGATCTGCGCGGGGGCTACAGCCACGTGATCGCGGCGCTCACCGCCACCGGCGAATCCAAGGTCTCCGGCGTCGACATCCTCAGCCGCGGCTACGAGAAGTTCTTGGCCAAGCTCGACGCCCTCGGCGCCGACTTCGACGTCATCGGCTGACGCGGATGGCATCCGCATCGCCGGAGAAGACCCGGCCGAGCCTGTTCTGGGTGCTGGCCGTTCTCGTCATACCGTTCGTGAACTTCGTGTCGAAGATGCGCTTCACGGGACGGGAGAAGCTCCCGTCCCGCGGCGCCTTCGTTCTCGCGCCCAACCACTACTCGGAGTTCGATCCGATCATCGTGGCGGCAGCCGTCTGGAAGATCGGCCGTGCGCCGAGGTTCATGGCCAAGGAGAGCCTGTTCCGTGTGCCGGTGCTCGGCGCCATCCTTCGGGCGACAGGAATGGTCCCCGTGGCGAGGTCGTCGTCGCGGGCGGCGTCCGCGCAGACGATCGCCCAGTCCAAGGAGCTGGTCGAGAACGGTCGCGGGGTGATCGTCTACCCGGAGGGCACGCTCACCCGTGACCCTGAGCTGTGGCCGATGCGCGGGAAGTCCGGTGCGGTACGACTGGCGATGGCCGGCGACATCCCCCTGATCCCGATGGCGCAGTGGGGCACGCAGCAGATCATGGGGCGCTATCAGAAGGGGCTGCGGATCTGGCCGCCGCGCCGACCGATCGACATCGTGATCGGCGACCCTGTCGACCTCAGCGACCTGAAGGGCCGCGAGCACCAGCCCGCGGCGATCGCCGAGGCCACCGAACGGCTGATGAACGCGATCACCGCACTGCTGGAGGACGTCCGGCAGGAGAAGGCCCCCGCGAAGCGGTGGAACCCGACCGAACACGGTCAGAAGGAGACCGGGCGCCTTGACTCGTAAGAACACCGACGCGCGAGCCACCCGTGTCACCGTCATCGGCGCAGGCAGCTGGGGGACCACCTTCGGAAAGATCCTCGCCGACGGCGGTGCCGATGTCACCATGTGGGCCCGCCGCCCGGAACAGGCGCAGGAGATCTCCGAGGGCAAACGGAACACCCGTTACCTCCCCGGCATCAATCTGCCCCGGTCGATGACCGCGACGCACGAGCTCTCGACGGCGATCGAGGGCGCGGAGCAGGTGTATCTCTCCGTGCCGAGCCAGTCGCTGCGCGAGAACCTCAAGGCCCTTCGCCCGCTGCTGGCGAACACCGACATCCCCATCGTGAGCCTCATGAAGGGGGTCGAGCGGACGAGCGGTCTGCGCATGAGCCAGGTCATCGAGCAGGAGCTCGCCTGTGACCCTGAGCGCATCGCCGTGGCCTCCGGCCCCAACCTCGCACTCGAGATCGCCCGAGAGCAGCCGACGGCCGCCGTGATCTCGTCATTGAGTCAGGAGACGGCCGACACGATCGCTCGCGCCGCGCGCAACGGCTACTTCCGCACCTTCGTGAACACGGACGTGATCGGGACGGAGTTCGGCGGCGTCCTCAAGAACCTCATCGCGGTCGCGATCGGCATCGTCGACGGTGTGGGGTACGGCGAGAACACCAAGGCGTCGATCATCACGCGGGGTCTCGTCGAGATGACCGACTTCGCCGTCGCCAACGGCGCTCAGCCGGAGACCCTGCAGGGCCTGGCCGGCCTCGGCGACCTCATCGCCACGTGCCAGTCGCCGCTCAGCCGCAACAACACGGCAGGGCGTCTGCTCGGCCAGGGCTACGGCTACCAGGATGTCGTGAAGCAGATGAATCAGACCGCGGAGGGGCTGGCATCAGTCGCTCCCGTGCTCCAGCTGGCCCGCGCGGCCGGCGTGCACATGCCCATCGTGGAGCAGGTGAAGATGGTGCTCGACGGGAAGATGAACCCGCGCGACATCGCACCGCACCTGACCACGGACGACGACACTCCCCAGGAGGAGCGGACCAATCATGGACAAGCAGACGGTGGTGGTGCTCTTCGGCGGGCGTTCCAGCGAGCATTCGATCAGTTCCGCCACGGCGGGCGGGGTACTGCAGGCGATTGACCGCGACCGGTACGAGGTGATCCCGGTCGGGATCACCCGTGAGGGCGCCTTCGTCCTGGAAGAGGACGCTCCGGCGAAGTTCGCTCTCGACGCCGCGCACCTGCCAGAAGTCGTGGACAACGGCTCCCGCGTGCTCTGGCCGGAGCCGGGCGGAACGCGGTCGCTGCGAGTGGTGCACGCGGACGGTGAGGTCGAAGACCTCGGCACGATCGATGTCGTGCTGCCGATCCTGCACGGCACGCACGGCGAGGACGGCACGATCCAGGGGTATTTCGACACCTTGGAGGTCCCGTACGCGGGCGGCGGAGTGCTCGATTCCGCGCTCTGCATGGACAAGCACTTCATGAAGGTGGTCCTCGAGGCAGCCGGCATCCGGGTGGCCCCATGGGTCACGGTCCGCCGCGGCGACGGTCCGCACAGTGCCGACGCGCAGCGCGCCGGCATCGAGGCGCTCGGGCTCCCCGTGTTCGTCAAGCCGGCGCGCGCGGGATCGAGCGTCGGAGTGTCCAAGGTCTCCGATCTCGACGAGCTGGAGGCGGCGCTGGAACTCGCGTTCGCCGAGGACGAGAAGGTGCTCATCGAATCCGGCGTGAGCGGCCGTGAGATCGAGGTGGCGATCCTCGAGAGCGCCGACGGCGTGCGGGCGTCCCTCCCCGGCGAGATCGTGCTGACCGCGCGTGGCTTCTACGACTTCGAGGGTAAGTACCTCGGCGGGGACGGCGTCGAGGTCGTGTGTCCCGCAGAGCTCAGCGACGATCAGATCACGGCGATCCAGGACACCGGCGTGCGCGCCTTCGCGGCCGTGGACGGCCGAGGTCTCGCCCGTGTGGACATGTTCCTCACCGATGAGGGCGACCTCGTGGTCAACGAGCTCAACACCATGCCCGGTTTCACGCCGATCTCGATGTTCCCCAAGTGCTGGGTGGCGTCCGGGCTCAGCTACGCCGACCTGATCGGCGAGCTCATCGAGGCGGGGCTGCGCCGCTGAATCACGCCCGCAGCCGGGTCACGGCGTGCCGTCGAGGAGTTCCTGGGCGTCCTCATCGAGCTCATCGGGCGTCGTGCATCGTCCGTCCGCCGGGATCGATGTGATGGCGCCGACGAGCGTGCGGCTGCTGATGACGTCGTTCGAGCTCACCGCGGTGGTGTCGATGTACAGCTGCACGGCCGGGTCGCGGCCGTAGGTCGTCACACGGAGGAAGGGCGTGTCTGCGGTGTCGACCAACCAGTCGACGCCTTCGAGCGTGACGCACTGCAGATCGGCGGTCGGCCCTGGCACGGTGACGCCGCAGCGCAGGATGATGGCGGTGTCCTCGCCCGGTGCGCCCCAGGCCGCCGAGGCCTGTGCGTCCGTCCACCGGCGATCGAGGTCGGCGATCGAATCGGCATTCCGCAGACCGGCGGAGACCTCGGCGCACAGCGGGTTGTTCGCATCGTCCGCCGGCTCGAGGTGCACCGTGGTGGAACAGCCTCCGAGGAACGCCGCGGCCAGCAGCAGGACGGTGGCGACGGCGAGACGGCGGGACATGATTCCAGGCTACCTTTGACAGCATGCCCTCCCGCTCCGACGACGACGATCCGCGCCTGGGCGACGTCTCAGAAGGCACCGTTCTGCGTGCCATCCTCGCCCGCACGCCGTCCGCCTCGCACACGATCCTCGGCCCCGGTGACGACGCGGCCGTTCTGGCGGCGCCGTCCGGCTCGGTGGTCGCCACGACCGACACGCTCGTCCACGGTCCGGACTTCCGCCTCGCCTGGTCGTCCGGATACGACCTCGGCTGGAAGTCGGCGGCCGTGAACCTCGCCGATGTCGCGGCGATGGGAGCGCGTCCCACCGCACTCCTCGTCGCGCTGGCCGTGCCGCGCGACCTGCGCCTGTCATTCGTCGAGCAGCTCGCGGACGGATTCAGGGCGGCGTGCGAGGCGCTCGCACCGGGATGCGCAGTGGTCGGCGGCGACCTGACGGTGTCCGATGTCCTGACCGTCGCGGTCACGGCGCTGGGTGACCTCGAGGGCAGAAGCGCCGTCACGAGGTCCGGCGCCCGCCCGGGAGACGTCGTCGCCGTCGCCGGGGAGCTCGGACTCTCCGCTCGCGGGCTCGCCGTGCTGTTCGGTCGTTTCCGCGACGGCGACGTGCCCGTACCGGTCGTGGCCTCGCAACTCGCCGCGGGAGAGCGGGCGGCACTGGACGCCCAACTCCGTCCGTCTCCTCCGATCGGGCTCGGTCCCGTCGCGGCGATGGCGGGAGCGACGTCGATGATGGACATCTCGGATGGGCTCGCTCTGGACGCCGGCCGGATGGCATCCGCCTCGGACATCACCATCGACCTGCGTTCCGATTCCCTCGGGGACGACCCGCGACTCGCGCTGGCGGGCGGCGAGGACCACGCACTGCTGGCGACCTTCCCGCCCGATGTCCTGCCGCCGGGGTTCCGCGTCATCGGCGACGTGCGCACGCGAGGTGCCGATGGCGTGCTCTGCGACGGACAGCCGGTGGATGTCGCGGGTTGGGACCCCTACCGCGACTGGGATGCCGCAGCGGGCTGAGCCCACCACACGGCGGTGTCGCCGTAGACCTTCTCGCGGAAGACCTCCAGCCCCGCGGCGTTCGTGTCGGGCGCGGTCGACCGGCGTGCGCGCTCGATGACCACGACGGCGTCGGGCGAGAGCAGTGGTGCGAGGGCGACGAGGTCGGCGGTCATGGCGTCGTCGTCGAGATCGTACGGCGGATCGGTGAACACCAGATCCCACGGCCCGGTGGACCGGCAGAGGAACGTGAGCACCGCGCTCTCGTGCACTCTGACACGCGCGTCGCGAACCGCCGTGGCCACGGTCGCGCCGTTCCGGCGGGCGACGGCTGCAGCAGGGCGGGAGCGTTCGACGAGGTCGGCGGATGCGCCGCCGCGACTGAGGGCTTCCAATCCGAGGGCACCTGATCCCGCGTACAGGTCGAGGATCCGCGCCCCCTCGATGGCGCCCGCTGACTCCAGCGCACCGAACAGGGACTCGCGCACCCGGTCGCTGGTCGGCCGGGTCCCGCTGCCCGGCACCTCCAGGCGCAGTCCGCGCGCGTCGCCGGCGATGATCCTCGTCACCCCACCAGCCTAGGACTGTCGCCGGTGTTATCTAGACTTCAGGGATGGTCCTCTCCTTCGACACCCGCCTCGCGGATGCCGTGGGCCCCGCTGCGGCCAAGAAGCTCGAGCGTGCCTTCGACATGCACACGGTGGGGGAGATGCTCGCGCACTATCCCCGCCGGTATGCCGACCCCGCCGAGCTGACACCCATCCGCGACCTGCCCGTCGGTGAGACGGTCACGATCGTCGCCGAGGTGCTCTCGTCATCGGCTCGCGCCATGCGCAACCGATCCGGCGCGATGACCGACGTGATCATCGGCGACGGGCACGGTCGCGTGTCCCTGACGTTCTTCGCGAAGAACCTCAGCCAGGCGGAATGGCGCGCCAAAGAGCTGCGCCGCGGCCGACGGGGGATGTTCTCCGGCAAGGTCGGCATGTTCCGCGACGTCACGCAGTTCGCTCACCCGCAGTACGAACTCTTCGACGACGAGGAGAGCGCCAAGGCCAGGGCGGAGGACCGCGCCAGCAGGCCGATACCGATCTATCCGGCGACCTCTGCGGTGTCGACCCAGCAGTTCCGAGAGCTCGTCGAGGTCGTGCTCCCTCAGGTCGCCGACGTTCCCGACCCGCTACCGGAGTCCGTCCGGACGGCGGAGGGCCTGCTCGATGCGCGCACCGCGCTCATACAGCTGCACCGACCGCAGACGAAGAGCGAGGTCGACCCCGCCGTGCGGACGTTGCGGATGCACGAGGCGCTCGTGCTGCAGACCGCTCTGCTGCAGCAGCGGGCGGCGGTGCGGTCGCTGACGGCGACACCGAGACCTGCGCGACCGGGCGGACTCCTCGAGAGGTTCGACGCGGCCCTTCCGTACACGCTGACCGCCGATCAGGAGACGGTCGGTGCTCAGGTGGCCGACGACCTCACGCAGCAGTGGCCGATGAACCGTCTCGTGCAGGGCGAGGTCGGTTCGGGAAAGACGCTCGTCGCCCTGCGCGCCATGCTGCAGGTGGCGGAATCGGGCGGGCAATCGGCGCTGATCGCCCCCACGGAGGTGCTCGCGGCGCAGCATCTGCGCTCGATCACGAAGATGCTCGGTCCGGCCCTCGCGCCGGAGCTCATGCCCACCCTGCTGACCGGGCAGATGTCCGCTCCCGAGCGGCGGAAGGCTGCCCTCCGCGTCGCCGCCGGGCAGGCGCTGATCGTCGTCGGCACGCACGCGCTGCTCGGCGAGAAGACCACGTTCGCCGAGCTCGGGCTCGTCGTCGTCGATGAGCAGCACCGGTTCGGGGTCGAGCAGCGCGAGGCGCTTCGCGCGAAGGGCTCGAGCCCTCATGCACTCGTGCTCACGGCCACGCCGATCCCTCGCACCGTGGCGATGACCGTGTTCGGCGACCTCGACACCTCGGTCATCCGCACGATGCCGTCCGGGCGTGCGGGGATCGAGTCCTTCGTCGCACCGCTGGCGGAGCATCCGGCGTGGTTCCAGCGCGTGTGGGATCGTGCCGCCGAGGAGATCGCACAGGGACGGCAGGTCTTCGCCGTCTGCGCGGCCATCGACACGACGAAGAAGGCGGGAGCGGCGGAAGAGGACGAGTCCGCGCTGCTGCCGCCGGAAGAGGGTGCGACGGGTCCGCGGTGGGGCGTGGTGCAGCTCGACGAGGCGCTCGCGACCCATCCGACCGTCGGCGGTCTCCGGCGCGCCGTTCTGCACGGCAAGATGCCGTCCGATGAGAAGGATGCGGTGATGCAGTCCTTCGCGCGCGGCGAGATCGACCTGCTGATCGCCACGACCGTCATCGAGGTCGGCGTCGACGTCCCCAACGCCTCCACGATGATCGTGCTGGATGCCGACCGCTTCGGCGTCTCGCAGCTGCACCAGCTGCGGGGTCGTGTCGGTCGAGGGTCGGTGCCCGGGCTCTGCCTGCTCGTCACCGAGGCCGAGGAAGGGACGCTCGCCCGCGAGCGTGTCGAGGCCGTGGCGGCCACGCTGGACGGGTTCGCCCTGGCCGAGGTCGACCTCGAGCTGCGGGGCGAGGGCGATGTCCTCGGTCAGGCGCAGTCCGGCGCGAGATCGTCGCTGCGTCTGCTGCGCGTCGTGAAGGATTCCGCCCTCATCGCGCGCGCCAGGGAGCTCGCCCAGGGCATCCTCGCGGATGACCCGGAGCTGGCAGGTCATCCGGGTCTGCGCGAGGTCATCGCGCGTCGCGTCACCGAAGAGGACAGGGCGGCGCTCGCGAAGAACTGAGCAGGACGTGCAATAGGGTGAGAGCATGCGATCGAAGGAGTGTTTGTGAGTAGCCGGATCGCCGTCGTCCCCGGTTCGTTCGACCCGCCGACGCTCGGCCACCTGGATGTCATCCGTCGGGCATCGAAGCTCTACGACCAGCTGCACGTGCTGGTCGTGCACAACCCTGGTAAGGAGGCGATGCTGCCGATCGCGCAGCGTCTGTCGCTTCTCGAGCAGTCCATCGCCGAGGACGGCATGGAGGGCGAGATCATCGTCGGGTCGTGGAGCATGGGACTTCTGGTCGACTACGCCCGCGATGTCGGTGCCGGGGTCCTCGTCAAAGGCATCCGTTCGCAGATCGACGTCGCATACGAGTCGCCGATGGCGATCGTGAACCGGCATCTCGCCGACATCGAGACGGTCTTCCTGCTGCCCGATCCCTCGCACGCCATGGTGTCCAGCTCGCTCGTCCGGCAGGTCGCCGGCCTCGGGGGAGACGTGTCGCCGTTCGTGCCTCCGGCTGTCGCCTCCTTCCTCGACACCGGCGCGCGCGGGATCTGATCCGACGGCATCCCCGCCGTTCACCGCGCCCGTCCAGGTGGCCCGCCGGTAGCATGGAGGGGTGAAGACTCGACTCAACGGCCCGTTCGTGGTGCCCGCCCGCGACATCGCCCGGAAACCCGGCGAGATGCGCGAGCATCGCTTCTCCGTCACTCTCGCCGAGCAGTGGGGCGAGGGCATCGTCTCGTACCCGGCGCAGTCCGAGGTCGATCTCGAGGTGCGCCTCGAGTCGGTTCACGAGGGCATTCTCGTCTCCGGAACGGTGGATGCGGCGTACTCCGGAGTGTGCGGACGATGCCTCATCGACATCTCTGAGCCTGTCGAAGTCGAGTTCCAGGAGCTTTTCGCGTATCCTGGTGGAGAAGAAACTGACTTCGAGGTTCAAGACGACCACGTGGATCTTGAAACTCTGGTCAGGGAAGCGGCAGTTTTGGCGCTTCCATTTCAGCCGGTGTGTCAGCCGGACTGCCCCGGGCTCGACCCGAACACGGGTGAGCGGCTGACCGGAAGCACCAGAGCCAACGAAGAGGCCCCCATCGATCCTCGGTGGAGTGCGCTCCGACAGATCGCAGACCAGGGGAGCACGGCACAGAGCCGTGATCCCGAGAACACAGAAGAGAGTTAGCCATGGCTGGTAACCCCCCGAAGCGCAAGGTTTCCCGTTCCAACACCCGCTCGCGTCGCGCGCAGTGGAAGGCGGAGCCGACGCCCCTGGTGAAGACCGTCGAGAACGGCAAGGTCGTCTACAGCCGTCCGCACCAGGCGAAGGTCGTGACCGACTCGCAGGGCACCGAGCTGTTCCTCGAGTACAAGGGTCGCAAGGTCGCTGACGTCTGATCACGGTCTCACGATCGTGACCGATGTCCCTGGAGGGACAGCGCCACTCGCCGCAAAGCTCAGGGTCGACATCGACCCTGAGCTGCTTGCGTTGGCGCTGACTCACCGTTCCTACGCGTACGAGCACGGCGGGATCCCGCACAACGAGCGCCTCGAGTTCCTCGGGGACTCCGTGCTCGGTCAGGCCGTGACGGTGATGCTGTTCACCACGCACCCCGATCTCGATGAGGGGCAGCTGGCGAAGCGACGGGCGAGCGTCGTCTCGACCGTCGCCCTCGCAGAGGTGGCCCGCGCCATCGGCCTCGGAGAGCACCTGTTGCTGGGGCGCGGCGAAGAGCAGACCGGGGGCCGCGACAAGGACTCGATCCTCGCCGACACCATGGAAGCGGTGTTCGGGGCCACCTACCTGTCCGCAGGGCCCGAGGCGGCAACGGAACTCGTGCTGCGCCTGACGGCGCCGCTGCTCGCCGACCCCGAGCGCTACGGCGCTGCGATGGATCCGAAGACGAGTCTTCAGGAGCTCGCCGCACGACTCGGCGCTGCGCCGCCGATCTATGCGGTCTCCGCCTCAGGACCGGATCACGACCGCCGCTTCACGGCGACGGTCACCGTGGGCGACGTCAGCAAGACCGGCGAGGGGACGAGCAAGAAGACCGCAGAGATGGCCGCCGCCCTCAGCGTCTGGCGCACCCTCAGCGCCCGTGCCTGAACTCCCCGAGGTCGAGGTCGTCCGCGCAGGCCTCGCCCCCGCCGTCGTCGGTGCGACGATCACGAACGTCTCGGTGCTCGACGAACGCGCTCTCACGCGGCATCCAGCCGGCGCGGCCGACTTCGTCGCGCGGCTCGAGGGCACGGCGGTCGCCGCCGCATCCCGCCGCGGCAAGTTCCTGTGGCTCCCGCTCGCGCACGACCCGTCGCGTACGGCGGATGCGCTCACCGCTCACCTCGGGATGAGCGGGCAGATGCTGCTGCGTGCGCCGGATGCTCCGACGGAGCGTCACGAGCGGATCCGTCTCGGCATCCGGCATCCGCAGCACGGCGATCTCGCCGTCGTGTTCGCCGATCAGCGCACTTTCGGCTCGCTCGCCGTCGACGACCTGGTGCCGGACGGGGACGACCTCGTCCCGACCCAGGTGCAGCACATCGCGCGTGATCCACTCGACGGCGCATTCGACGATGCCGCGTTCGTCGCTGCCGTGCGGCGCAGGGGAAGCGCCATCAAGCGCATCCTGCTCGATCAGACGCTCGTCAGCGGCATCGGCAACATCTATGCCGACGAATCGCTGTGGGCCGCGCGCATCCACCCGGAGACGCATGGCAGGGCACTGTCGGTGCAGGCCGTGCGTCGCCTGCTCGACGAGGTGCGGTTCGTGCTGGAGAAGGCTCTCGCCGAGGGTGGGACGAGCTTCGATGCTCAGTACGTCAACGTCAACGGTCAGGCCGGATACTTCGCGCACTCGCTCAACGCGTACGGCCGAGGTGGGAAACCCTGTCCGCGCTGCGGTGGCGAGATACGCCGCGAGGCGTTCATGAACAGGTCGTCGCACTACTGCCCGCGGTGCCAGCGGCGCCGTTGACCGCCATCGGCTGAGCCGGCCACGGTCGCCGCGGGTGGGATACCGGTCAGAGGCCCATCGCTTCGAGCACGCCCGACGTGTCACGCGTGTGCGCGATGACGGTGTACTCGCCGAGATCCTCGTCGATGCGGTACTTCTCCGCATCGAGCCCGTACTCCGGCACCGGCCCGAAGAGCTCGGTGACGGCAGGGCCGAGATCTGCGATCGGTGGGAAGGTGAGATAGGCGGAGACGTCGGCCGGAACCTCGATGCCCTCGTCCCCGCGGACACGGATGTCGACCGACGTCTCCTCACCGACCGGGACGACCGCGGTGAGGACGTCGCGCAGGACATCCGCCGGAACGGTCACGGCGCGGTCGGCGTCTGTGAGGTCATCGAGGTCGAACTGCACGGGCCGGATCGTGACGCGCACATGCAGATGGCACCGCCCCTCGCACGTGCGGTCTGCCCACGGCTCCGCCTCGAAGCTCCATGCGCCACCGCGGGGGTCGACGCCGTCGAGCGCGGACTGCACCTGCGGGGCGGCGGCGTCGACCTCGCGCGTCGAGGCCCCGAACGGATCATCGAACGGCGACCGGTCGTCGAGGAGCGGGATGACGAAGCATCCGCTGAGCAGGAACGTCATCACGGCGATGGCGAGGACGCTGCCGGCCGATCGCAGGCTGTTCGTCCGGCCGGCGCGGGCGTCGACGACCACGGTCAAGCCTTCTTCTCGAGCGCGAGGCCGACCGAGCTGCGGCTGTAGACCTCGGGCTGCTCGATCGCCTTCACGAGGAAGTCGGCCACGGACGCCCGCGGTATCGAACGCATGCCCGCCGGCATGCCGGTGAACGCCTCGGCGTAGTCCGGGTCGAACGCACCGTCCGTGAGACCGCTCGGCCGGGCGATCGTCGCGTTCAGTCCGGCGTCGGCGATGTGCTTCACCGCCGCGCGGTGATCCTTGAGCGGATTGCGAAGCAGCAGCATCATCGACCGACCGATGACACCGGTCAGTTCGTCGTCCACACCGGCGGAGGCGCAGTAGGCGATGCGGTCGACGCCGGAGCGCTGCATCCCCGCGACGATGTTCTGCGTCATGCGGGCGACCTCGGTCGACGGTTTCATGGGCGCAGAGGACGACAGGCAGGAGATGACCGCGTCGACGCCGTCGATGGCGCGGGCGACGGCGTCCGCATCGAACGCATCACCCTCCACGATCGTGACGCCTTGTCGGGTCTGCAGCTTCTCCGGCGAGCGCAGGAATGCCGTCACCTCGTGACCCGCGGACGCGGCGCGCCGTACGACGAGCTGTCCGACTCCGCCGGTCGATCCGAACACAACGATCTTCACGCGCTCTCCGCTTCCCTCAGGTCGGTTGACCCGGTCGAGACTACTGCGCTCAGGCCGGGGCGAACGCGCGAGCGAGGACAGGGCGGGTGACCCGCGTACTCGACCAGACGATGCCGATTCCCGCCCCGATCACGAGGAGGATGGTGAGGATCGACAGCGGGGCGATGATCAGCGCGAGGCCCAGCAACGGGAAGACGAGCACCCCCGCGCACAGCGCCGAACCGATCGCGGTCATCAGCAGCGGTGACATCACCGCGCGTCGCCGAGCGGCATCCACTGTCTCCATCGGCATGCCGAAAGAGTGAAGGCTCCGATGCAGCGGCCGCTGGTCGAGGAGTCCGGCCGCCTGGTTGACACCGACGGAGGCGGCGACCATGAGGAAGGATCCGATGAGCGTGATGATGAGACCCGTGCGGATGTCCACGGCGAGCTCCAGGTTCGCGGCCGATTCGTTCGCGCCCATCATGTCCACGACAGCGATGCCCGATCCCGCGAACACCGCCATGAAGCTGGCCATCGAGATCCCGCTCACCTGACGCCATGCCGCCTTGGGGGACTCCAGGACCAGACGCGCGGCGAGGAGCTTCTCCGCCGTCTTCGCGCGACGGAGCTGGAAGCGGGCCTGCGTGCGGAGCACCCACGGGCCCAGCAGATTGAGCACCGCCATGGCCGCAGCGAACATGCCTGCGACGACGACGACCGTCAGCATCATCTCGGCGGTCCCGGGGAAGAGGGAGATGACGGCGAAGGCGGTCACGACCACGGCGACGGCGATGACCGCCCGCATCCAGTGCACCTTGGGAGCATCCGCACGGGTGCGAACACCCAGGGGCGAGATGACGACGCGGCGCAGTCCGATCACGGCGCTCACCCCCGCCAGGGCGATGACGCATGCGATGACTCCCACGAGCGCCGGCACCGGCAGAAGGATCGCGGCGGCACCGAGGGGCTCGCCGCGGAACGGGATCAGACCGACCAGCGGAGTGATGACGAGGTATCCGAGGACACCGGCCACGGCTCCGGCGCCGGCGACGAGGACGGACTCGACCACCGTGACGGCGACGACCCCGGATCCGGAGACGCCGAGCAGACGAAGGGTCGACAGCCGCTCGTCCCGTCGGCGGGCGGACAGGCGGGCGGCGGCCCCGCCGAGGCCGGCCAGCGGGACGACGAGCAGCACGAGGGCGATCGCCGCGAGCACCTGGTAGATGGTGCCGTCCGGGTCGGTCCACGACCAGAACTTCTGGGCGCCGCCGACGACCGTGAGCACGAGCGTCGTGACGATCGCGAAGGCGACGGCGGGCAGCGCGATCGTGCCCATGCTCCCGGGAGCGGGGCGGAGGAGCAGCCGCAGGACGCCGAGGTTCACGAGGACACCTCCTGCGTGGCCAGGCGGCCGTCGCGCACGTGGATGGTCCGCGAGCAGCGCGCAGCGACCTCGGGGTCGTGGGTGACGACGACGAGTGTCCTGCCCTGCTGCGACGTCGCCCACAGCAGGGCGTCCATGACCTCGCCGGACGTGCGGGAATCAAGGGCGCCGGTCGGTTCGTCGGCGAAGACGACCTCGGCCCCGGTGACCTGGGCGCGAGCGATCGCGACGCGCTGGGCCTGTCCGCCGGACAGCTGCCCGATCCGCCTGTCCTCCATGCCGGCGAGGCCGAGAGCGCCGAGCCATGTGGTCGCCTGTGCGGTGGCCGCATCACGCGGCTGCCCGGTGATCATGAGGGCGAGGGCGACGTTCTCGACCGCCGTGAGCTCGGGGATCAGCAGCCCCTGCTGGAACACGAATCCGAATGATTCCCGGCGGAGCCTGGACCGCGCGCCCTCGTTCAGCGCCGTCACCGACACGGGCGGCGCGGCGGATGGGCTGAAGGTGACCTCTCCCGCATCCGGGGAGATGATGCCGGCGAGCACGTGCAGCAGCGTCGTCTTGCCGGAACCCGAGGAACCCATCACGGCGACGGACTCCCCGCGGTGGATCGTGAGGTCGACGCCGGCGAGGGCGACGGTCGGGCCATAGGACTTCTGCAGGCCTCGGGCCTGGAGGACGGGTGCGTTCATGTCTTCCAGCCTCGTCGGCCGCATCGCTCACCTCATCCGGCGAGAGGATGACCGTGCCGGCCGGGCGTACACCGCAAGGATGATTCCCGGCCGACGGTCATGAGAGCTTCTTCTGCCACCCGGCGGCGTACGACGCCGGGACGAAGCCGATCGCCTCGTTGATGTCGAGCATCGGCCGGTTCTCCTCGGCGTTGAACGTGCAGATGCGCGGCGAGTCGGGCGCGAGGTCGCGCCAGCGCAGCACGTTGGCGCACTTGACGATCGTGCCGAGTCGCTTGCCGCGGTGCTCCTTCACCACCAACGTGCCGTACTGATGGGTGACGGCGGACCGATCGGGACCGATGACGAGCTCGTTGAACGCCACGATCCGGCCGGTCGGCACGTGCTCGACCGCCGCGACCGAGAGCATCTGGCCGGCATCCGCGATCACCCTGTCGTGGCGGACCACCCGCTCGGCGTCCCACTTCTCCTCTTCGAAGACGAGATCGCCGCTCGGCACATCCGTCGCCATGCGCGAGATGACGTTCGCGTACCCCTCGCGCAGGTGCTCGGGCGTCGGCAGCGTCCAGGACGCCACGCGGTAGTCGTCTCCGGCGATCGCCGAGGCCTCGGCGAGCATCCGCTCCGCGAGGGAGAGGTCGCCGTCGAGCGCGAGCGTGCTTGTGCGTTCGACCTGCTCCATGACGAATCCGTCGGCGGTGAGCACATCGCTCAGCTCGGTGGCGGCCACGTGGCCGTGGCCGGTCGCCGGCGTCAGCATCCGGGCGGCCGGGGCGACAGGATGCAGCGTCCACACCTGCAGGGTGCGGCGCCCGAGCCGCCTGGCCTCCTCCTGCACATGCTCGAGCAGTGCCGCGGCGACCCCGGACGAGACGTGCGGCGGGAGGACCGCGATGTCGGCTTCCGCCGTCGTGCTTCCCTCCTCGTTCGAGGTTCTCAGGAAGGCGGCGCCGATGATGTCGCCGTCGTCGCTGCGCGCGATGTACCCCCGGTACGTGTCGTCGGTGCGATCGAGCCATCGCGGAAGCGCCTCCGCCGGTGTCTCGTACAGATCGTCGGTGCCGGCATCGAGCACGCACACCTGGTTGCCGAGATCGACCATTGCGAGGAACTCCTCGGCATCCGGGGCGTCGACCGATGAGGGCACGACCATCTCGGTGATCGTCATGTCGGGTGCGGTGCGGGTCATGTCAGGTCCTTCTTCCAGGCGCCGACGTAGGAGATCGGCGCGAACCCGATGGCCTCGTTGATGTCGAGCATCGGGCGGTTCTCTTCTGCGTTGTAGGTGATGACGGCGGGGGAGTGGGGGTGCTCCTCGCGCCAGGTGAGCAGACCGGCGGTCTTCACGAGCATTCCCAGTCGGTGGCCGCGGTGAGCGGAGAGGACGAGGGTGTCCTCCTGGTGGGTGATGACGCCGCCGGTGGTGTCGATGGCGAGTTCGTTGTAGGCGCACAGTTCGCCGGTCGCGGTGTGCTCTGCGGCCGTGACGAGCACGGTCTGTCCCCGCGCACGGTAGCGGTCATCATGTCGGGCGATGCGGTCGGCGTCCCACTTCTCCGCCGGCATGCCGAGCGCGGCATCCGGCACATCGGTGGACATGTGCTCCTTCATCCACGCGTACCCGGCGACGTGCTCGGCGGGCGTCGGCAGCATCCACTGGACGACGCGGTACCCCTCCGCCCTGCGCCTCGCGTCCGCATGCGCGCGGCGCACCCGCTGGACGGAGTCCTCCGACCAGCGCAGTTCACTCACACGTTCGACCTGCTCGAGAGTGAACCCGTGCCGCAGGAGGAACCGGGCGTGGTGATCACGGGGGATCTCTCCGAAACCGGTGGGCGAGGGCACGCGATCCGCCGTGCTCGCGGGGTGTTCGACCCAGGCGAGCAGACGGCGGACGCCGACGTCGCGCGCGGTGCGCTCGATGTGCGCGGCGACCGCGGAACCGATGCCGCGGCGCCACACGGCCTTGCATAGGCTGATGATCGCGATCGCCGTTCGTCCCTGCGCGTCGGTGAGGATGTTGAGCGTCGCCACTCCGACCATGTCGTCGCTGTCGGTGATGTACCACTGGCGACGCGCCACCTCGGGATTCGAGCGCAGCATCGGCAACAGGGATTCGGCGGTCACGTCGTCCTCATGGCGACCGGTGACATCCGAGATCGACCGATTGCGGACGTCGGCGTACCGACGGAGGATCTCATCGGGCGCTGCATCCGCGCGAGCGGGCAGCTCGAGCGGATGCAGCGTCACCGAGTCGATGAGGGAGATGGCCATGCGTGCTCCGATCTCAGCGCCCGAAGCGCTGCAGGCCGTAGGTGAGCATGGCGAGGGACTCGCGTTCGAGCTGACGCCGGTTCGCCTGCAGGAGCATCATCTCCTCCTGCGTGAGGGTGCGCGGCGTCCTGCGACGGGACCGCTCGGCACGCAGCAGCAGCCAGAGGCCGAAGCGCAGCGAGAGCCGGTCGGTGAGCGCGAGCTCTTTGCGGTTGATGGGAACGGTGACCTCGACGACTTCCTGGGTCTGAGGACATGGCGGGTGGAGCGTGCTGCGAAGCAGCGTGTCGTTACTCACGAGGGAGCTCGTTTCTGTTCGAGTGTTTCGATGGGTCGCGTCGTCGCCCGATGCGGGCGCGGAACGCGGACGAGAGGTCTCGAGGAATGGAGACGTCATCCAGAGGAGCAGAGGGTCGACGTGTCGACCGTGCGGGAGCGGCGGGAGACCGGCGGAGTCCCGGCACGAAAGGCGGGAGTCTCGGGCTGCGGTGCTACGAGCGCGCGCTGCGTCGGATGCCGAAGCCGAAGGACGACATGTGCGCAACGCGCGACGCATCGTAGCCTGCAGCCGATGCGGTGATGGGTGCGATGATCATGTCCGTCCTCCTTCCGTGAGCGATCCGGGTTGCAAACGTAGCGCCGTGCGGGTGCGGCGTCAAGGATTCTTTTCCGGAGCGGCGTGTCGTGGGTCGACGAGTCGTCGGTCCGGCGCGGCGCGGTATGCCGGGGAATCCGCGGAATTCCGGTAACGTTGCGGCGTGCTTCTCCTCGGACGAACGGTGCCCGCATGCATCTGAAGAGCCTCACGCTCAAGGGCTTCAAGTCGTTCGCCCAACCGACGACTTTCGTGTTCGAACCCGGCGTCACCTGCATCGTCGGACCGAACGGTTCCGGCAAGTCGAACGTCGTCGATGGTCTCGCCTGGGTGATGGGGGAGCAGGGGGCCAAGACGCTCCGCGGCGGCAAGATGGAGGACGTCATCTTCGCCGGCACCTCGACACGCGGGCCGCTGGGGCGCGCGGAGGTGCAGCTGACCATCGACAACAGCGACGGCGCGCTGCCGATCGAGTTCGCAGAGGTCACGATCAGTCGCACGCTGTTTCGCAACGGGTCCAGCGAGTACGCCATCAACGGCTCCAGCTGCCGTCTTCTCGATGTGCAGGAGCTCCTCAGCGACTCCGGCCTGGGGCGGGAGATGCACGTCATCGTCGGGCAGGGCCGGTTGGACACCGTGCTGCAGGCGTCCCCGGAGGACCGCCGCGGGTTCATCGAGGAGGCAGCGGGAATCCTCAAGCACCGCCGGCGCAAGGAGAAGACCCTCCGCAAGCTCGACGCCATGGAGACCAACCTCACGCGGCTGAGCGATCTGGCCGGGGAGATCCGTCGTCAGCTCAAGCCGCTGGGGCGACAGGCGGAAATCGCTCGCGAGGCACAGACGATCGCAGCGGTCGTGCGCGATGCGAAGGCGCGGATCTTCGCCGACGACGTGGTGGCGCTGCGCACCGCGCTGGCCGACCATGCGCGCACCGAGCAGGAGCGGCACACGGAACGACTCGTGCTCACCGAGCAGGCCGATGCCGTCCGCGCCGGGATCGCGAAACTCGAGGCTGATCAGAACTCCGTCGCCGTCGACGAGGCCCGTCGTGTCGCCTTCGGCCTCGAGCAGGTCCAGGAGCGGATGCGGTCGCTGTACACGCTCGCGAACCAGCGACTGGCACTGCTCGGCTCGGAGGAGGACGACACCGCCGTCGCCGCCGTCACGGTGACCCAGGCCACGATCGACGAGGCGAAGGAAGAGATCACGGAGATCTCGACAGGGCTCGGTGACGCACAGGATGCCGCGTCTGCCGCAAGCAGAGCCGTCGTGACCGCGCGGGCGGAGCTCGACACCCTCGACGTCGACATCGCGGAGCAGAGCGCCCTCGTCTCGGAGCACGACATGCGACTGACGGCCCTGCGCGGATCGGCCGAGGCTGCGGAGTCCGCACTCGCTGCCGTCCGCGGCGCGGTGCTCCGTCAGGAGAACGCGCTGGAGGCCGCGAACGAACGCCGGCGCGAGGCCGCGGAGGCACTGGAGCAGATCGAGGACGCCGAGGCGCCGGAGGGAAGTGCTGCCGAGCACGCCGCGGCGTACGAGGCGGCGCAGCGCGACGCGACGGCTGCGGAGGCGGAACTCGAGGGCCTGCGGGAGAGACTGCACTCTGCAGAGCGAGAGGCCGAATCGCTCACGGCCAAGGCGAGTGCACTGACCAGTGCGCTGTCGTTGTCCGGTGGCGCCGCAGAGGTGGTCCGCTCGGGGGCTGCGGGCGTACGCGGTCTCGTCGGCGACGCGGTCCAGGTGACAGCGGGATACGAGGCGGCGGTCGCCGCCGTGCTGGGTCCCCTCGCGGAGGGCGTGCTCGTCGACGACGCCACGGCGGCCTTCGAACTCGCGACGGAATCGGCATCGCACAAGCGCGGCGTCGTGGACTTCGTCCTCGCCGAGGCCCCGAAGTCCGATGTCGAGCTTCCCGATGTCGCAGGAACGACACCGGCGGTCTCCGTGGTCACCGCTCCGGACGGTGTCCGCGGTGTGCTCGCTCACGTCCTGATCGCCGATGATCTCGACGCCGCGCGCCGCGCGAGAGCCGTGCTCGACGCTCTCGGAGAGACGGGCATCACGATCGTCACGGTCGGAGGCGACGTCGTCACGGCGCACACGCTGCGCACCGGCGCAGGCGGGGAGCGTTCGCGCCTCGAGCTGGCCGCGGAGCGCGACGCCGCGCAGGAGCGTCTCGCCGAGGTCCGGGTGATCGTCGACACGCTGCGCGAAGCGCGCGAGGATGCCGCGGAGAAGGTCGAGCACACGCGTCGGCACGCGAAGGACGCACTACGGGCCCTGCGGGAGCATGACGCGGCGCTGGCGACGCACACCGAACAGGTGAACCGCATCACGGTGCGTCACGAGTCGGCCGTGGCCGAATGCGAGCGCCTGGAGAGCGGACTGGCCCAAGCACAGTCAGCCGTGGCCGACGCCGAGAAGACGGCGACGGCGGCGAAGGCGGAGCTCGAGGAGGCCGAGGCCGCACCTCGTCCCGTGCTGGATGCCTCGGCGAGGGACGGACTCCTCGAAGCGCTGGAGGCGGCTCGCGAGGATGAGGTGAGGGCACGACTCGAGATCGAGACGCTGAGGGAGCGGATCCGTGCCGCCCAGGCCAGGGTCGCGAGCCTCGAGCGCCGTCGCGAGCAGGAACGCGATGCGGCGGCGGAGGCTGCCCGTCGGGCCGTCATCCGGCGTGCGCAGCGGGAGGCGGCATCCGGTGTGGCAGCGGAGCTCCCACGCATCCTCGACTCGCTCGATCGGTCGGTCACAGAGGCCAGGGTCGCCCTCACCGAAGCCGAGAGCGCTCGGTCCGCGCAGAACGAGGAGCTCACCGCTCTCCGCGCGCAGGAGACGTCGCTGCGTGAGCGTCTGGCCGGGTTGACGGAGAACGTGCACGGGCTGGAGCTGCAGATCCACGAGAAGAAGCTCCATCTGACGAGCCTGTTGGAGCGCGTGGCCTCGGAACTCGCGCTCGACGAAGATATTCTCGTTGCGGAATATGGACCGGATCAGATGGTTCCCCGTGATCCGCTCGCCGAGGCGGACCCGGAGGCGATCGACGGCGTCGATGCGACGGCGATCCCGTATGACCGGCGGATGCAGGAGCGTCGCCTCGCCGATGCGCAGCGCAAGCTCACGCAACTCGGCCGGGTGAACCCACTGGCGCTGGAGGAGTTCGCCGCACTCGAGCAGCGCCACGCGTTCCTCACCGAACAGCTCGCCGATCTCACGCAGACCCGCGAGGACCTGCTGACGATCATCGGAGACCTCGACGAGCGCATGCAGACGATCTTCGCCAGCGCTTTCGAAGACACGAAGCGGGCCTTCGGGGAGGTCTTCCCCCTGCTGTTCCCCGGGGGCTCGGGCAGCATCTCCCTCACGGACCCGGACAACATGCTCACGACCGGGATCGAAGTGGCCGTCCGTCCGGTCGGCAAGAAGATCGAGCGCCTGTCACTGCTGTCCGGCGGCGAGCGTTCCCTCGCGGCCGTCGCTCTGCTCGTGGCGATCTTCAAGGCTCGCCCGAGTCCCTTCTACATCCTCGACGAGGTCGAAGCCGCACTCGACGACGCCAACCTCGGGCGTCTCCTCACGGTGTTCGAACAGTTGCGTGAGAGTTCCCAGCTGCTGGTCATCACGCACCAGAAGCGGACGATGGAGATCGCGGACGCACTGTACGGCGTCTCCATGCGCCAGGACGGCGTCTCCGCGGTCGTCGGGCAACGCGTCGGCGACCGCGCGGCGGCCGGCTGAAACAGGGCTCAGACGCGCCATCGGCGAGCCATAGTATTCAGACATGACCGTCGAGACTCCCTCGCAGAAGCCTGCCTCGGCCATGAGCCACCGCGTCCTCACCGCGGTGCGCCGGATGCCGTTCATGATCGTGTTCACCCTCGTGTTCCTCGCGATCGGCGTGGCCACCGGGGCGCTGTGGTCGCCGGTCGACGAGCGCGCCTGGTTCGGCGAGGTGGCGACGGGACTGCCGAGCTTCGCAGACGGGCGCTGGTGGACGATCCTCACATCCCCCTTCTTCGCCGAGCCGCCGTTCGCATACCTGACATTGCTGCCGCTCATCGTCGGTGGCATCGGCTGGGCGGAGTGGCAGTTCGGCACGCTGCGGACGGTCGGTCTCTTCGTCGCCGGCCACGTCATAGGCGTCCTCGGAGCCGCCGGGGTGCTCGCCCTGCTCACACCGGTGGACTGGCACTGGTCCGATCGGCTTTCGCAGACGCTCGATGTCGGCCCGTCCTGCGGCGCCCTCACCGCCCTCGTCTTCGCCATCGCGACCCTACCGTCGCCGTGGCGCCTGCGGGCACGCCTCGCCATCGGTCTGTGGGCGGCGATCTCCGTGCTCTACCTCGGCCAGCTGTTCGACCTCGAGCACGCCGTCGCGATGACCGTCGCCCTCACCGTCAGCGGGCTTCTGCCCGCATTCCGGCATCCGGAGGGACGCCCGAGTGAACGGGAGTGGCGTCTCATCGCCTTCGCCGGGCTCCTCGCCATCGGTGCCATCCAGCTCATCGACCTCGCGGTGCCGTACGACGGGCCGATGGGGGTCAACGCCCCCGTGTTCTCCTTCTTCGACGTCGCCTTCGACGTCGTGGTGATCGCGCTGGTCGCGAACGGCATCCGGATCGGGCACCGCATCGCCTGGCTCCTGACTGTCATCTTCGGGGCGCTCAACGTCCTCACCGCAGCGCTCTCCTTCGCGTTCCTGCCGTTGCTCATCGAGCAGGGAGAGATCGACTCGGCCTGGGACGTCGTCGGACTGCAGCTGGCACCGACGTTGCTGTGGATCGCGATGCTGATCTTCCTCATCGTGGCGCGCGGCGCGTTCCGGGTGCGGATGCGCCGATCGCGCCGCACGCTGTCGGCGACGCCGGTCCGCGAGGACGAGGTCCGCAATGTGCTGCACCGGCACGGCGGCGGCACGCTGTCCTGGATGGCGACGTGGCGCGGCAATCAGCACATGCCGGCGGCGGACGGTGTGATCGCCTACCAGGCGCACTCCGGTGTCGCGATCCTGCTCGGCGACCCGATCGTCCCCACGGGGGCGGAGCGCGAGGCGCTGGAGTCGTTCGCGACCGCCGCGCAGCGGTCGGGGCTCATCCCGTGCGCGTTCTCCTCCAGCGAGACGCTGCGGCAGGTGATGCCGGAGGGGTGGCGGTCGGTCGTCGTCGCCGAGGACACCATCGTCGATCTGCCGGGGCTGGAGTTCAAGGGCAAGGCCTGGGGTGCCGTCCGCACGGCGATCAACCGCGCCGCGCGGGAAGGCGTGGAGTTCCGGATGGTCCGGCTCGCCGATGAGCCATGGAGCGTCCGTGCGCAGGTCCGCGCCATCTCCGAGCAGTGGACGGGGGACAAGGGGCTGCCGGAGATGCGCTTCACCCTGGGCACCGTCGACGACGCGATGGATCCTGAGGTAGCCGTGGGGATCGCGGTCGACGCGGACGGGAGCCTCCACGGGGTCACGTCCTGGCTCCCGGTGTACGGCGCCGACGGGACCGTCAAAGGGTGGACGCTCGACCTCATGCGGCGCAGGGACGGTGGGTTCGGCCCGGTCATGGAGTTCCTCATCGGCGCCTCGGCGCAGCACTTCTCCGAGGCGGGGCACTCCTTCCTCTCCCTGTCCGGTGCGCCGCTCGTGCGCACGGAGGAGACCCAGGCGACCGCGGTCTACGCCGTGCTCGACCGCATCGCCGAACTGATCGAGCCGTTGTACGGCTTCCGCTCGCTGCACCGGTTCAAACAGAAGTTCAACCCGCGTGCCGAGCCGATGCACCTCCTCTACCGGGACGAAGGCGATCTTCCGCGCATCGGCATCGCGCTGACCCGCGCGTATCTGCCCGATGCGTCGCTGCACGATCTCATCGCCTCCGCAGCTCCCGCCCTTCGCCGCTAGCGCCGAGGCACCTCAGGCCGGCGGCACTCGAACTCGCCGGCGACCTCGCGGAAATGCGGGTGATCCTGTGGTCGGTGCCCGTGTCCCGCGATCACGACGTGCTCCGCGCCGCGGTCGGCGAGGCGCCCGGCGATCAGTTCGTACTCGTCGTTCCATCCCCCTGTCACGACGAGCGTCCGGATGCCGTCGAGCGCGGCTTCGCGCACACCGTGACCCCAGGGGACATCGGTCGACGTCCAGTGGGCGGCGATCTGCTCCTCGTCGGCCCAGCGGTCTTCGTCGAGGGGGCCACCGAACATCAGCGGTCGCAGAATGGCCCAGGCGCCGTGCAGATTGCCGGCGGCGGCCTGATCGCGCGACTCCGTCACGGCGGAGATGTGGCGTTCGATCGGACTCTCGCCTCGGGTGATGTCGTAGAGCGCCGGCTCGACGAGCACGAGGGAGACCGTGGTGCGCGCCGCCCGAGCGGCGAGCACTGTGGGGATCGCACCGATGGAGTGGGCGTAGATCGTCGTCGGTCCTCCCTCCATCGCGGTGATCACCTGCTGCGTCCTCCTGACGATGTCGGAAGAGGGCGGGAAGGCGAGGAAGGTGCCGGATGTCGCGTCGACAGTCGGCCATGCGGCGATGCCCTTCCTGCCGGCGCCATGGAGGAACAATCGCCGGTGATGTCCGCGCCCGTGCATCCGGTGATGCTACCTGCACCGTAGGCTGGAGACATGGCGGAGAAGTCCTGGTCCCTCGGTCGCGCACTGCGCGGCATGTTCGTCAAACCCACGATCGATGAGACGACGTGGGAGGACCTCGAGACGGCTCTGATCACCGCCGACTTCGGCCCTGACATCACCGAGCGCGTCGTCGACGAGCTGCGCGACAAGGTCGCCAAGTACCGGACGACGGACCCGAAGGATCTCCAGCGCATGCTGCGCGAGACCCTCGAGGAGCACTTCGCGAAGTTCGACACGACGCTCAAGCTCACCGAGCGCCCCGCCGTGGTGCTCGTCGTCGGCGTCAACGGCGTCGGCAAGACGACGACGATCGGAAAGTTCACGAAGTTCCTGCGCGGGTACCAGCGCAGCGTCGTCGTGGGCGCGGCCGACACGTTCCGGGCGGCGGCGGTCGACCAGCTCGCCACATGGGCGCAGCGCGGGGGAGCGGCCATCGTGCGCCCCCAGCACGAGGGTCAGGATCCGGCATCCGTCGCCTACCAGACCATCGAGTACGCGCAGCGCGAGGGCATCGAGATCGCCATCATCGACACCGCAGGGCGTCTTCACACGAAGGGCGGGCTGATGGACGAGTTGTCCAAGGTCCGTCGCGTCATCGAGAAGCAGGCGCCGATCAGCGAGGTGCTTCTCGTCCTCGATGCCACGACAGGACAGAACGGTGTGATGCAGGCGGAGGCCTTCCTGCAGCACGCCGGGGTGACCGGCCTTGTCATCACCAAGCTCGACGGCTCCGCCAAGGGCGGCTTCGTCCTCGCCGTCCAGGAGCGCACCGGCATCCCCGTCAAACTGCTGGGGCAGGGCGAGGGGATCGACGACCTGACGGGATTCACGCCGCACGTGTTCGTGGCATCCCTTGTCGGGCAGTGATCGGACTGGTTTCATAGCGTTATGGCGATCGAACACGATTACTTCGGGCTCCTCTCCTCGGGGCCGGACGGCTCGATCTTCTGGAGCGAGACGGTGGATCTCGGCGACCAGACGGTGACGATCGACCTCACGGCGCCTGATCAGGACGACATCTCGCCCGATGCGCTCGACATCGCCGCCGCGTTGATCTCGGGTCTCGAGAACGTGGATGCCACCGCGCGTCGCAGCATGCTCGCCGAGGTGGATGACCGTACGAGCGAGGTGACGGAGTACATCCTGCAGCAGCAGGTGTCCTACGGCGACGAGTTGCCGGACATGCTCATCGACGTCAGCGGCGACGCCGCCGTCGACATCATCCGGTCCCTCCGCCTCATGAGCATGACGATCCTCGCCGATGAGCACGGCGGGTCGGAGCCCTTCGCCGTTCTCGAATACGCACTCGACGCCGATGAGACCGACGAGGTCCTCCTCGTGAACCTCGCCTCCGACGGCAACGTGCAGTCGGTGATGAGCGCCGACTGACCTCGGCGCGCGATCGCGCGGACGACGCTACACGGCCTGCGCGAACCCCTCCTCCACGCCTTCGGCGATGTGACGGAGGTGCGCTGGGATCTCGCGGCCCGTCGAGATCATCGACTGCGCCCACAGTCGGCCTGCGCGGTACGACGACCGCACGAGAGGGCCGGCCAGGACACCGAGGAAGCCGATCTTCGCCGCCTCCTCCTTGAACTCGACGAACTCGGCGGGCTTCACCCAGCGGGCGACCGGCAGATGCCGCGGCGTCGGACGCAGATACTGGGTGATCGTGATGATGTCGCAGCCCGCCTCGCGCAGATCGCGCAGCGCCTGGACGACCTCTTCCGGCTCCTCACCCATGCCGAGGATGAGGTTGGACTTCGTGATGAGCCCGGCATCCCGTGCCTGCGTGAGCACCCCGAGCGACCGCTCGTAACGGAAGGCGGGACGGATGCGCTTGAAGATCCGCGGCACCGTCTCGACGTTGTGTGCGAACACCTCGGGTCGGGCGTCGAAGATCTCGCCGAGGAGCTCCGGATCCCCGTTGTGCTCGTTCGCGAGCAGCTCGACTCCGGTGTTCGGGTTCAGCGCGTGGATCTGCCGCACCGTCTCCGCGTTGAGCCACGCCCCGGTGTCGGGAAGGTCGTCCCGGGCGACACTGGTGACCGTGGCGTACCGCAGGCCCATGCGCGCGACGCTCTCGGCGACGCGACGGGGTTCGTCGACGTCGTACGCCTCGGGCTTGCCCGTGTCGATCTGGCAGAAGTCGCACCGCCGCGTGCACTGCGACCCGCCGATGAGGAAGGTGGCCTCGCGATCCTCCCAGCATTCGAAGATGTTCGGGCAGCCGGCCTCCTGACAGACGGTGTGCAGCTCCTCCGTCTTCACCAGTGACTGCAGCGCCTGATACTCCGGCCCCATCTTCGCCTTGGTCCTGATCCACTCCGGTTTGCGTTCGATCGGCGTCTGCGCGTTGCGCACCTCCAGGCGCAGCAGCTTGCGATGCTCAGGCGCGGCGCTCATGCGAGCACTCCTACGGCGGTCGTCCCGGCTGCCACGGTCGCTCCGGCGTACTCGGCGCGGAACGCCGCCGCGACGTCGTCGACGATGTCGGCGGGGGAGATGACACGACCGACGACTTCGCTCACGGTCGTCACCCCCGCATCCGTGATGCCGCACGGGATGATGCCGTCGAATTCGGACAGCGAGTTGTCGCAGTTGATCGCGAACCCGTGCATGGTGACTCCGTGTTGCACGCGGACACCGATCGCGGCGACCTTGTCCTCGCCGAGCGGCCTGCGCACCCAGACGCCGCTGCGGCCCTCCACCTGGTGCCCGTCGACGCCCAGCGGAGAGAGGATGTCGATGAGGATCCGTTCGAGGCGCCGTACGTGCGCGACGACATCCATCGGCTCAGGGAGCCGGACGATCGGGTAGCCGACCAGCTGGCCGGGGCCGTGCCAGGTGATCTTCCCCCCTCGGTCGACATCCACGACCGGCGTGCCGTCCGTGGGGCGCTCATGCGCCTCCGTTCGTCTGCCCGCTGTGTACACCGCTTCGTGCTCGAGCAGGATCAGCGCATCAGGACGAGCGCCGGCGGCGACCTCGGCATGGATCGTGCGCTGCAGATCCCACCCCTCCTGGTAGGGGATGAGCCGGGGCGCGAGCCCCGGGGTGAGAATCTCGAGCATGGTCGCCCTCCGTCTATTGTTGGATGCGGTCCAACAATACAACCACGGATGAGGACAGAGGTCGCGATACGGTGAGGGAGTGAACAACGAGCTCCGTCCAGGTCGTCCCCGCGCATCCTCGCGGGAGACCTTGGCCGAAGCGGCGTGCGAACTGTTCCTCGAGCAGGGCTACGACGCGACGTCCGTCGCCGACATCACTCGCAGGGCGGGGGTCAGCCGCTCGAGCTTCTTCAACTACTTCTCCTCCAAGAGCGACGTGCTGTGGTCGGGACTCGATGCCAGGATCGACAACGCACTGCGCGCGCTCGAGGCGCTCGGGGCGGGTGCCGGATCCGCGGAGGTGCGTGCGATCCTCCTCGAGACCGTCCGCGACTTCGCGCCCGATCCGCTCGCGCTCGCGCTTCGCAACGCCGCGGCGATGGGCGTCGAGGAGGAGCTCGTACGCGACACCGGGTTGCGCAACGCGCGCCTGTCCGCCGCGATCGCCGGGGCGGCCGCCCGAAGCGGGATCGCGACCATCCCGTCCGACATCCTCGGTGCGGCCTACGCGACGGCGGTACTCTCCTCCCTGCGTGTGTGGGCCGAGCGGGGAGCCGGCCACGGCACGCCGGAGTCGTTCATGCAGGAGGCGCTGGACGCCATCCACGACCTGCCGTGGCGGGACCTGCGCCGTTGAGACGGCGAGGGCAGCCGCTCGCGTAGAATCGACAGCACCATGGCTACATTTGGAACGCTCTCCGATCGGCTGACCGACACCTTCCGCAACCTTCGCACGAAGGGAAAGCTCTCCGCCGCCGACGTCGACGGCACCGTCCGCGAGATCCGGCGCGCGCTGCTGGATGCCGACGTCGCCCTTCCCGTCGTCAAGGACTTCACCGCGAAGGTGCGCGAGCGCGCCCTTGGTGACGAGGTCAACAAGGCCCTGAATCCGGCGCAGCAGGTCGTGCAGATCGTCAATGAGGAGCTCGTCGGAATCCTCGGCGGCGAGCAGCGCCGACTGGAGTTCGCCAAGACCCCGCCGACGGTCATCATGCTCGCCGGCCTCCAGGGGTCCGGTAAGACGACCTTCGCGGGCAAGCTCGCCAAGCAGCTCGAGAAGGACGGCCACACGCCGCTCCTCGTCGCGGCCGACCTCCAGCGTCCGAACGCCGTCAATCAGCTGCAGGTCGTCGCAGAGCAGGCCGGCGCCACCATCTACGCACCCGAACCGGGCAACGGCGTCGGCGACCCCGTCAAGGTGTCCCGTGACGGCGTCGAGCACGCGCGCCGCCAGCAGCACGATGTCGTCATCATCGACACCGCCGGTCGTCTCGGCGTCGACGCCGAGCTGATGAAGCAGGCGTCCGACATCCGCAAGGCGACGAATCCCGACGAGGTGCTGTTCGTCATCGACGCGATGATCGGTCAGGATGCCGTCAACACGGCCAAGGCGTTCCAGGAGGGCGTGGACTTCACCGGCGTCGTGCTCTCGAAGCTCGATGGTGATGCGCGCGGTGGTGCGGCACTGTCGGTGGCCTCGGTCACCGGGCGACCGATCATCTTCGCGTCGACGGGTGAGGGTCTCGACGATCTCGAGCAGTTCCACCCCGATCGCATGGCCAGCCGCATCCTCGATCTCGGTGACATCCTCACCCTCATCGAACAGGCTCAGCAGGCGTTCGATGAGGAAGAGGCGCAGAAGGTCGCGGAGAAGCTCGCGAACGAGGCCTTCACGCTCGAGGACTTCCTCGAGCAACTGCAGCAGATGAAGAAGATGGGCTCCATGAAGAAGATGCTCGGCATGCTGCCGGGCATGGGGCAGATGAAGCAGCAGCTGGAGGACTTCGACGACCGCGAGATCGACCGCACCGAGGCGATCATCCGTTCGATGACCCCCGGCGAACGCCGCAACCCGAAGGTGCTCAACGGCTCACGTCGGCTGCGCATCGCGAAGGGCTCCGGCATGACCGTGACCGACGTCAACCAGCTCGTGCAGCGCTTCGAGCAGGCGGCGAAGATGATGAAGACCGTGGCGCGAGGCGGCACCCCCAACATCCCCGGCATGGGTCCGGTGCCCGGCATGGGGCGTCCCGGCGCATCGACGAAGCGCGGCAAGAAGGGCAAGGGCGGCAAGAAGAGCGGTTCGCGGTCGGGGAACCCCGCCAAGCGCGCTGCCGAGAACGCCGGCCTCGCCACGGGACCGGCAACGGGTTCCGGCTTCGGACTCGGCGGCCAGAAGGCGCCATCTGAGGCAGAGCTCGCCGAGATCCAGAAGCTCTTCGGAAAGGGCTGAACGGGCTGATCAGCCCGCGTCGACCGCCGCGGGCTCGATCTGCACTCCGTGCGCTTCGCGCAGTTCCGTGATCGTGTCCGAGATCTCCGCGTCAGAGCGCTCGGTGTCCCATCCGAGGATGGGGGCAAGGGCCTGTGCGATCGAGCGGACGGTCGCGGCATCCGCGTCACCGGTGAACGCGAGACTCGTGCGTCGGAAGACGACGTCGCTCACATGCCGGACCTGCTCGTTCTCGACCATCCAGGTGAGCTCGCGGGTGGACAGGACGGCGCCGACGACCGGCGCATCCTCGCCATCGCGGATGAACGCCGCAACGTCAGCGGCCCGGGTGCCGTATCGCGTGAACAGGACCTGACCCCGCTCGCCCTCGCCCACGTTCTCGCGCAGCCATTCGAGCTTGCGCCGTGGGGTCTTGGGGTAGCCGTTCCCTCCACCGATGCGCACGCCGACGGTGCTGGTCACCCGCGGGCGCTGCAGCTCCTCGAGCACGTGATCGGCGAGGTTCTCGCCGAGGGCGCGGAACGTCGTCCACTTGCCACCGACGAGGCTGAAGACGGCGGGCAGGCCCTCGTCCTTGCGCCGTTCGATCCGGTAGTCGCGTGAGACGAACCCAGGCGCCGTGTCGTCGTGGTGGGGCAGAGGACGGATGCCGGAGTACCGGTAGACGATGTCGGAGTGGTTCACCTCGATCGTCGGGAAGACGTGACGGATGAGGTCGAAGAAGTACTGAACCTCCTCCTCGGTGCACCGCGCGGGTTCACGCGGGTCGGCGTCGAGGTCCGTGGTCCCGACGAGCACGCGGCCCTTGAGCGGGTAGATGAGGACGATGCGTCCGTCCGAGTGCTCGAAGAAGATCTCGCGTCCGGCTGTGGCCTCCAGCAGCTCGGGGTGATCGAGCACGATGTGGGAGCCCTTTGTTCCGCCCATGAACGACGTGTCCGTCCCGAGCGACGCGTTGGTGAGGTCGGTCCACGGGCCGGACGCATTGACGACGACGTCCGCCTGCACGTGGAACTCGGAGCCGGTCTCGGTGTCGCGCAGGCGCAGGCCCTGATCGTCGAGTCCGACGGCTTCGACGTAGTTCAGCGCATGCGCACCCCGGTGGGCCGCTTCGCCGTCGCGCAGCACGTCGAGGGCGAGGCGCTCGGGGTCGTGGATGGACGCGTCGTAGTAGGTGGCGGTGTACTTGACGTCCTCATCCAGCCGCGGCAACTGCTCCATGGACTTCTTGCGCCCGACGAATCGGTGACGGGGGACGGTGCCGCCGTCACGGGAGAACGTGTCGTACAGCGTGAGGCCGATCTTGATCAGCAGTGCACCGCGCTCGCCCGGCTTGCCGCTCTTGTGGGTGAGGAACCGCAGCGGCGCGGACAGGATGCCGGAGAACGTCGAGTAGATCGGGATCGTGGTCTGCAACGGCTTCACATAGTGCGGAGCGATCTTCAGCAGACCGTTGCGCTCCTGCACCGACTCCTTGACCAGGCGGAACTCGCCGTTCTCCAGATAGCGGATGCCGCCGTGGATCATGTGGCTCGATGCGGCCGTGGCACCGGAGGCGAAGTCTCCACGCTCCACGAGCAGGACGTCCACGCCCTGCATGGCGAGATCGCGGAAGGTCGAGATGCCGTTGATCCCCGCGCCGATGATGACGACACTCGTGCGGCCGCTCTCACGCATTGCTCGGATGCCGGGTCGCTCGTCACGGTTCGTCTCAACGCTCATCATGTCTCCTCGATCGTCCATCTCCTATATCCTGAGCCGCACGGCACACCTGCGCAAGCCGGGTGCACGAACGTGCAAGGAGGGGCTTTGGTTGAGCGAGCATCGAGCGACCCGAAGGTCGCGTCCGCCCTTCGTGCCGCGCAGCTGTACTACCTGCAGGACATGACGATGGACGCCATCGCCCGTGAGCTCGGGACGTCCCGGTCCTCGGTGTCCCGGCTGCTCTCGCACGCGCGCGACACCGGTCTGGTGGAGGTGCGCATCCATCAGCCCCAAGGAGAGGAACTTCGCCTCGAGGAGGCGATCCGCGAGCGGTTCGGCATCGCTGCGCACGTCGTCCCCGCTCCCCGCACACTTTCCGACGTGGAGCGGTTCGAGCGCGTCGCGCTCACTGCCGCGCGGCAGTTGCCGCTGCACTTCGACTCCAACATGACACTCGGCATCGCGTGGGGATCGACCCTGGACGCCATCAGCCGGCATCTGCCCAAGAAGGTCACCCACAACTCCACCGTGGTTCAGCTCAACGGGGCCGGGAACACCTTCACGAGCGGCGTCGACTACGCCAGTGAGATCCTGCACCGGTTCGGCGAGGCCTTCGGTGCTGCGGTGCAGCAGTTCCCCGTTCCCGCGTTCTTCGATGACCCGCGCACCAAGGAGGCGATGTGGCGGGAGCGCAGCACACGACGCATCCTGGACCTGCAGGCGCGGGCGGATGTCGTCCTGTTCGGTCTGGGGTCGCCGTTCGCAGAGGTCCCGAGCCGGGTCTACATCGGCGGATATCTGGACCGCGCCGACTACCGGAGCCTGCGTGAGGAGGGCATCGTGGGGGATGTCGCCACGGTCTTCTATCGGGAGGACGGCAGCTGGCAGGACATCGAGCTGAACCGACGAGCGACCGGTCCTGGGTTCACCGTGCTGGCGCGCGCATCCCGCCGGATCTGCGTCGTCTCCGGAATCCAGAAGCTCGCGAGCCTCCGCGGTGCCATCGCGGCGCGCCTGATCACGGACCTCGTCCTCGATGAAGACCTCGCTGAGGCGCTGGTCGACGGATGACGACGGCACGTGCACGTTCGTGCACGACATCCACGGAGCTCGGTGAGGTTCTCCTAGGCTGAGAGGCAGACCAGACAACGCCGTCGCCGGCGGGGGAGAGCACAATGCATATCGTCGCCATCGACCAGGGCACCACGAGCAGCCGCGCGATCGTCTTCGACGACGCGGGGACCATCGTCGCCATCGGACAACGCGAGCACGAGCAGATCTTCCCGCGCGCGGGGTGGGTCGAGCACGATGCCGCAGCGATCTGGGACGACATCGTCGCGGTGATCGACGAGGCACTCGCGGAGGCGGGCATCGGCAACGAGGACGTCGCCGCGGTGGGGATCACGAACCAACGCGAGACGACGATGGTCTGGGACCGCGAGACCGGCGAGCCGATCTGCAACGCCATCGTCTGGCAGGACACGCGCACCCAGTCATTGGTCGACGAGCTGGCGGCGGAGGGCGGCATCCGTCGATTCGCCGACGTGACCGGTCTTCCGCTGGCCACCTACTTCTCGGCCTCCAAGATCGCGTGGATCCTCGACAACGTCGACGGGGCGCGCGAGCGTGCCGAGAACGGCGAGCTCCTTTTCGGGACGCCGGACACCTGGGTGCTGTGGAATCTGACCGGCGGCCCGGACGGGGGAGTGCACGCGACCGACGTCACCAACGCCAGCCGCACCCTGCTCATGGATCTGCGCACCCTCGACTGGGACGACGATCTGCTGGAGGCGTTCGGCGTCCCGCGTTCGATGCTCCCCGAGATCCGCTCGTCATCCGAGGTGTACGGCGAGGCCAAGGGCACCGCGCTCGACGGCGCGCCCATCGCGTCCATCCTCGGCGACCAGCAGGCCGCGACCTTCGGGCAGGTCGCGTTCGACCGCGGCGAGTCCAAGAACACCTATGGCACCGGCAGCTTCGTCATCGTGAACACCGGCGGCGAGATCGTCGACAGCGACAACGGCCTCATCACGACGGTCGCGTATCGCCTCGGGGACGAACCGCCCCAGTACGCGCTCGAGGGCTCGATCGCGGTGACGGGCTCGCTCATCCAGTGGTTGCGCGACAACCTCGGCCTGTTCGACGAAGCCCCGGACGTCGAGAAGCTCGCGCTGAGCGTGGAGGACAACGGCGGGGTGTACATCGTTCCTGCGTTCTCCGGGCTCTTCGCGCCCTACTGGCGCCCCGACGCGCGCGGCGCGATCCTCGGTCTCACCCGCTTCGTGAACAAGGGCCACATCGCGCGCGCCGCGCTGGAGGCGGTCGCCTTCCAGACGCGCGAGGTGCTCGATGCCGTGGATGCCGACACGGGTGTCGGCCTTCAGGAGCTCCGCGTCGACGGGGGGATGGTCGCCAACGACACCCTCATGCAGTTCCAGGCCGATGTCCTCGGCGTACCCGTCGTGCGACCTGCGGTGTCGGAGACCACGGCCCTCGGCGCCGCGTATGCCGCGGGCCTCGCCGTCGGCGTGTGGGAGGATCTCGACGCGCTGCGCGCGATGTGGAAGGAGGACGTCCGCTGGGAACCCGCCATCGATGAGGACGAGCGCGCCCGGCTGCTGGCGCGATGGCGTAAGGCGGTGACCCGCACCTTCGACTGGGTGGACGACGACTGAGCGTCAGATCACCGGGGCGCCAGGTCCTGAGCGGAACTCGCGGATGAGGTGATGGACCACCGCGCGCAGATCGCCACCGGAGGCATCTGCGACTCGCAGTTGCCGCTCATAGCTCGCTCCTGAGTCGAGGATCGTGCGGGCACCGGCGAACTGCTCGGCGCATCCGAGGTCCGTCGCGACGGGGGAGAGGTCGGAGAGCAGCTCGGACAGCTGCTCGCGCACAAGGCGCTGCGTCCCGTGCTCGTCGACGATCACCCTGGCATCCAGACCGTAACGGGCCGCACGCCATTTGTTCTCGCGGTGGAACCATGGCGGCATGGTCGGCAGCGTCTCTCCGTCGTCGAGGCGCCGTGAGAGATGCTCGACGAGCACCTGGACGAGGGATGCCACCGATGCGAGTTCCGAGAGCGTGGAGAGCCCGTCGCAGGCCCGCACCTCGATCGTCCCCCAGCGGGGCGCGGGGCGGATGTCCCAGCGAACCTCGGACGCGTCCGCCATGACACCCGTCTTGACCATGTCCGCCAGGTAGCGCTCGAAGTCGGCCCAGGTGTGCAGGGGCCAGGGGAGACCCGCGGTGGGCAGCTGCTGGAAAACCAGGGCGCGGTTCGAGGCGTATCCGGTGCGGTCGCCGGCCCAGAACGGGCTCGAGGACGTGAGCGCCTGAAGGTCGGGGAGGTATCCGGACAGTGCACCGATGATCGGCATCACCTTGTCGCGATCCTCGACACCGATGTGCACGTGGATGCCCCAGATCATCATGTTGCGGCCCCACCACTGGGTGCGCTCGATGAGCTTGTGGTAACGGCTCTTGTCCGTGACCTGCTGGTCGAACCACTGCGCGAACGGGTGGCTGCCGGCCGAGAGCAGCTCGACGCCGGCCGGATCAGTGCGTTCGCGGACGGCCGCGATCGCAGCGGCGATGTCACCGATCGCCTGCTGGACCGATTCGCCGACGCCGCTGGTCACCTCGATCGTGTTCGTGAGCAGCTCTCCGGTGACGGTGTGGCGCTCGGGCGCGCTCTCCTCTTCGAGCGCGGCGAGGAGCTCGGGGGCTCTACCGACGAGATCGCCGGTGTCCGGGTCCGCGAGCATGATCTCCCATTCGAGCCCGACGGTCGAACGAGAGGACGAGGCGAACTCCTGCTTCACGAGCACAGTCTGACACGCGGTGCCGGTACCCGCCGACATGCGGGGCGGACGGTTTCGCGAGGCGCCGGGGATCTGGCAGAATAGAGGGTCGGACGACGTTCTCGACCCTCTATCCAGATCGCGTCCTCCATTTTGAGCTTCCGCCGGGTGTGCACCCCACTCTCCAGGCGATCAGTTCGTTCCTTCCACACAATTCAGGAGAATCGTGGCTGTAAAGATCCGTCTCAAGCGCATGGGCAAGATCCGCGCGCCGTACTACCGCATCGTCGTCGCCGACTCGCGCACCAAGCGCGACGGTCGCGTCATCGAGGAGATCGGCAAGTACCACCCCACCGAGCAGCCCTCGTTCATCGAGGTCGACTCCGAGCGTGCACAGTACTGGCTCTCCGTCGGCGCGCAGCCGTCGGAGCAGGTCACCGCGCTGCTCAAGCTCACGGGTGACTGGGGCAAGTTCAAGGGCGACAAGGACGCGAAGTCCACCGTCCAGGTCGCTGAGCCCAAGGCTCCGTTCGAGGTCGACGCGGCCAAGAAGTCCGTCGTGAAGCCGAAGGCGGAGAAGAAGGAGGCTCCCGCAGAGGAGGCTCCCGCCGCTGACGCGGAGGCCGCCGAGGCCCCCGCCGCCGACGCAGAGTAATCGCCGTGCTCGCCGCCGCGCTCGAACACATCGTCAAGGGAATCGTCGATCACCCTGACGATGTCCGCATCTCGTCCTCCACGTCGCCGCGAGGCGATCTTCTCGAGGTGCGCGTGCACCCCGATGACCGTGGACGCGTGATCGGGCGCGGCGGCCGCACCGCGAAGGCACTGCGCACGCTCGTCTCCGCCCTGGCGGACGGGCAGCGTGTCCGCGTCGATGTCGCGGACGACTGACGTGGTCTCTCAGGACCGCAACCAGGGCAAGAACCAGCTGAGGGTCGGACGCCTCGTCAAGGCGCACGGCCTCAAGGGCGCCCTCAAGCTGGAGCTGTACACCGACAACCCGGAGCGCCGTTTCGTGCCGGGCGCGGAGTTCACGCTGCAGGTGCCGGAGGCATCGCCGTGGCACCGCAAGACCGTCACGGTCCGCGAGTACCGGGTGATGAACGGCAACCCCGTGGTCTTCTTCGAGGACGTGAACGATCGCGAGGGCGCAGAGGGACTCGTCCGTGCCATCCTCTGGATCGATCAGGACGCCGACGAGCCGGAGGACAACGCCTGGTACGACCACCAGCTGGTCGGCCTCGACGCGGTCATCGACGGTGAGCCGATCGGCAAGCTCGTGCGCGTCGAGCACCTCCCGGCACAGGATCTTCTCATCGTGAAGACCGCGCGCGACGCGCGAGAGGTCATGGTGCCGTTCGTCGAGGCCATCGTCCCGTCCGTGGACATCGCTGCGGGGCGCGTGACGCTCACCCCTCCTGCAGGCCTCTTCGATGAGATCGCCGATGCGGACACCGACGAGGACGCCACCACCGGCGACGCCGCTGAGTGACCGCTCGTGAGCCTTGACGCATGAGAGTAGACGTCGTCTCGATCTTCCCGTCCTACTTCGACGGGCTCGAGCTGTCACTGCTCGGCAAGGCGCGAGCCACCGGTCTTCTGGACCTCCACATCCATGACCTCCGTGGCTGGACCGGCGACCGGCATCGCACCGTGGACGACACCCCGTACGGCGGGGGAGCGGGCATGGTGATGAAGCCGGAGCCCTGGGGCCTGGCCCTGGATGAGCTCACCGCCGATTCGCCGTCAGCGCGGCCCACCATCATCTTCCCCTCACCAGCCGGCGAGGTCTTCCGCCAGGCGACGGCACGCGAGTTCGCGCACCGCGACCACCTCATCATCGGCTGCGGCCGGTATGAGGGCATCGACGAGCGGGTCTTCGAGTACGCCACGACGCTCGGTGAAGTCCGGCTGATGAGTCTCGGCGACTACGTGCTCAACGGCGGCGAGGTCGCGGCGATGGCCATGATCGAGGCTGTCGGGCGCCTCATCCCCGGCGTCGTCGGCAACCCGGAGAGCCTTGTCGAGGAGTCGCACGAGGACGGTCTCCTGGAGTATCCGTCCTACACGAAGCCCTCGAGCTGGCGCGAGCGGGCTGTGCCCGATGTCCTGCTGAGTGGCAACCATGCCGCCATCGCTGCGTGGCGGCGAGAGCAGCAGATCGTGCGAACGCGCGACCGGCGACCTGACCTGCTCGCCGACTGATCAGACTCGGCTGTCGACGTCGTCGAGGAGTTCGTCCTCGACGTCGGCGTCCCGATCGCGACGTCGCACCCGCTTCTTGACGGTCGGCGCCCCTTCGGTCTCCTCACGATGCCGGACGACCTCCGTGCGGATCATGTAGAAGATGAACACGAAGCCCATGATGCCGAACAGGATCCACTGGATCGCATAGGACAGGTGCGGCCCTGGGTCATCCGTCGGCGAGGTGAAGGCGCCCGGCGACGTCGTCGGCAGCGGAGTCTCCTCGACGAGCTGACCGTAGGCGCTGGTGATCACATCGGCGTCGAGCCCCGCGGCGACGGTGGGGAGATGGATCGTGGGGACCTGGCCGTCGGGGGCGCCGCGGCCTGACCCGGGGAGCGGCTCGCCGGGTCGCAGGCGTACGACGACCTCGACGTCGCCGGAGGGCGGTGCAGGGATGGCATCCGGGGTGTCGCCCTCGCCGGGTGGCACCCAACCTCGGTCGACGATGAGCACGCGCCCGTCGGCGTCGAGGAAGGGGACGAGGACCTCGAACGCGCTCGTACCGCCGTGGGGTCGATTGCGCACGAGCACCTGCTCGTCGGCGAGGTACTCTCCCCGCAGCAGCACGGGACGCCACTCGTCATCCGGCTGCAGCGCACCGTCAGCGGTGATGAGGTCGCCGAGAGCGACGGGCTCCGCGTCGTAGTTGTTCTCGACGAGGGCGATCTGCGCCTCGCGTCCCTCATTGCGCTCGAACTGCCAGTTCGACAGGAAGACACAGGCCACGGCGAATGCGGCGGCGATGAGGAGGTAGACGCCCCATCGCACGAAGCGATTGCTCATGCCGGCAGTCCCTCATGTGTGGTCACGGGAAAATCCCTCGCCGCCAGATAGTCGTGCAGGAAACCGACGTGCTCGTCGCAGGCGAGCCAGATCTTCTCGCGATCCGCCGCATGGATGCGCGGATTCCGCCACACGATGTGGTGGGTCGCGTCTCGGCGGCATTCCGCGCGGGAGCACTGGGGGGTCACGTGTCCTCCGCCGGGTCCGACGGGGCAGGACGTTCTCGGATCGTGATGACGGTCGGCTCAGCGTCGGGTGCGACCGTCGCAGAGGCCGGTGCCGCGGAGGCGATCTCCTGCACGGGGGATTCCGCCGGGGCCGTGCTCGTCGGGCTCACGGCGTTCGCGAACACCACCGCGATGTAGGGCAGGACCGCCGCTGCGGCTGCGAACACCCACGTGTACCAGCCGTAGGGGGTCACGAGCACCGTCAGCGCGAAACAGGCCATGCGGATACCCATCGTGATCCAGTACCGGCGCACGCGAGCGGTCGCCTCGTCCTGCGGTGCTTGCGGGAGCGAGGTAACAGGGGCGGCATGTGACTGTGGTTTCACGGTGCTTCCAGCCTACGCCGCGTGGCGGACACCGGCGGCGCTCCTGCGCCCCGGACCACGGCACTCCTCGAGCGTCAGCTGAGGAAGAAGGGCAGGAACCCGATGCCGCCGATGAACAGGAAAGAGAAGATCCCGATGACGACGGTGAACACGAGGATCGCGGCACCGGCGTAACCGAGGATGAGCCCGGCGATCGCCATGCCGCGCCCGCCGATCCTCGAGTCGGACCGCGTCTGCCGAAGAGCCATGTGCCCGGTGATGACAGCGGCGATCGATGCGAGCAGGGCGACGAAGGTCCAGCTGAAGACGATGCCGGCGATGCCGGTGACCAGCGAAGTGATCGCGAGTCCACTGGCCGGCCGCGGCGGGGCGTACGGCTGACCGGGCGCATACTGCGGAGCCGCGTACGGCGACGCCGTCGCCTGCGGCGCAACCGGGTAGGAGGCGCCTGCGGCCTGCCCTGGATACTGCTGCGACGGCGTGGTGTACGGTTGCGCCGCCTGAGCATATGGGGGCTGTTGCAGCGGCGGCGGGGAATACGACGACTGCTGCGGCGAAGCAGGGGAGTACTGCGGGGCAGCCGGCGGCGGCGTGTACTGCGGTGCCGCCGGGTCCGCCTGCGGGTACGACCGCTGTGGTCCCGGCCCGTCGACGGGGCCTGCCGATCCCGCTGCAGGGAAGGTCGGGTGCTCGCCCTCAGGCATTCTGTCGTCGCTCATCGCGATCCCTCCTCATACTCCTCGCGTCACCCCATCATGTCGTGGATCGGGTCCCCTGGCACGCGCCAGCGCACGGATAGGATGACTCGAGTCCTTTCGCAACGTCACCGGGAGCCCTTCTTCATGACTTCAGAACGCGTCGTCCTCGTCACCGGCGGAAACCGCGGCATCGGCCGTGCCATCGCCGAACGCTTCGTGCGGGAGGGCTACCGGGTCGCCGTCACCGCGCGTAGCGGAGAGGGACCGGAGGGCACTCTCACCGTCCGGGCGGATGTCACGGACGCCGCTTCGATCGACGCCGCCTTCTCGGAGGTGGAGGCGTCTCTCGGCCCGATCGAGGTGCTCGTGGCGAACGCCGGCATCACGAAGGACACGCTGCTCATGCGTATGAGCGAGGACGACTTCGACAGCGTCGTGAACACGAACCTCGGTGGGACCTTCCGCGTCGTGAAGCGCGCGTCGAAGGCGATGCTGCGTGCACGCTTCGGCCGTATCGTCCTCATCTCGAGCGTCGTCGGACTCTACGGTTCCGCGGGTCAGGTCAACTACGCGGCATCCAAGAGCGCCCTGGTGGGCTTCGCGCGCTCACTGACCAGGGAACTGGGAGCCCGCGGGATCACGACGAACGTCGTCGCGCCCGGGTTCATCGAGACCGACATGACGGCGGAACTGCCCGAGGAGACGCAGAAACAGTACAAGGCCAGCATCCCTGCGGGCCGATTCGCCTCGCCGGACGAGGTCGCCGGTGTGGTGTCCTGGCTCGCCGGAGACGATGCCGCCTACATCTCAGGCGCTGTCATCCCCGTCGACGGCGGACTCGGAATGGGACACTGATTCGCTGATCAGCTCTGCCAGCCTGCCCGGCTGAGAGAACTGCGGCCAGTGACCGGAGCCGATGCGCGTCACCGTGACGTCCCGGATCGATCGGTACTCCTCACCGTACGGTCCCCATTTGTCGATCTCGGCCTCGAGCTCGGTCGCACCCATGCTCCCCATGAGGATCGTGACGGGAACGTCGTGTCTCCCGCCGCTCAGACGAACGGGGTCGGTGGGAACACGAGCTGGCACCGATCGCGTGAGTGCCGCGCCGACGGCACGGGTGGCCTCGTCGAGGTCGTACACGTCCTCCTCCGGGAAGAAGTCCCACCCGGGGAACGGGATCACCCCGTCGACGACGGCGAACTCCGAGATCCCGGCACCCGGTGGCGGGGGTACGGTGTCGACGAAGACGACGCGGGAGACCCGCTCCGGCCTCGCATCGGCCGCACCCCACACGACGTTGCCTGCGCCGCTGTGTCCGACGAGCGCGACCGGCCCCGGTGCGCGGTCGATCTCGACCACGACGGCATCGATCCAGTCGGCCATGCCGATCCGCGCCGACTCCGCGGCCGGGAGGCCCATACCGGGAAGCGTCAGCGGGATCGGCCGGTGTCCGCGTGCCTCGAGCGCGCGTGCGACGTCTGTCCACGATGTCGCGTCGAGCCACAGACCGGGAACGAGGATGATGTCCATGCCGTGACACTACGCCGGGCGAAGGACACGCGCTGCCCGAGGGCCTCGGCGTCAGGGCAGCAGAGGGATGACCGCCCGAAGATCCACTGGGCCGACGACGAGGTTCGCCGCGGCGCGCACGGCAGGTTTCGCGTTGAACGCCAGCCCGAGCCCTGCGGCGGCCATCATCTCGAGGTCGTTCGCGCCGTCGCCGATGGCGATCGTGGCGTGCGTCTTGACGCCGAGCTCATCCGCCCACGCGCGCAGCGAGCGGGCTTTCACCGTCGCGTCGACGATATCGCCCTCGACGGTGCCGCTCACGGCGTCGTCGACGATCGCCAGCCGGTTGGCCAGCCACCGGTCGACGCCGAGACCAGGGGCGATGTGGTCGAGGATCTCGTGGAATCCTCCGGAGACGACGCCGACGACTCCACCGCGCTCATGCACGGCGGCCGTGAGCTCGCGGACGCCGGGCGTCGGTCGGATGCGCGCGCGCACGCGCTCGAACGCATCGATGCCGACACCCTCGAGCGCTGCGACCCGGGAGCGGAGACTGCTCGCGAAGTCGACCTCACCGCGCATCGCGGCCTCCGTGGCCGCCTGGACCTCGGCGCGACGGCCCGCCTCGTCGGCGAGGAGCTCGATCACCTCGTCTCGGATGAGGGTGGAATCGGCATCGAGGACGACGAGGAAGCGCGCAACGGTCACGGAATCGAGCGTATCGCGCCGGTCACCGCTCGATCCGCACTCCCTTGCCGACCACGGTGATCCCGGAATCGGTCACCGTGAAGCCGCGCTCCAGGTCGCGTTCCCTGTCCACTCCCACCGTCGCTCCGTCGGCGAGGACGACGTTCTTGTCGAGGACGGCACGGTGCACCCTCGCACCCTGGCCGACCACGACGCCGTCGAACAGGACGGCATCGGTGATCGTCGAGCCGCCGGCGGCGAGAGTGCCTGGTCCGATCACGCTGCGCTCCAGGTGTGTTCCCGACAGTACGGACCCGGGGGAGACGATGGAGTCGATCGCGTTGCCGATGCGCCCGACGGCGTCGCGCACGAATTTCGCGGGGGGTGCGTTGACGCTCTGCGTGCGGATCGGCCAGAAGGTGTTGTAGAGGTTGAAGATGGGGAGGGTGGAGATGAGGTCCATGTGCGCGTCGAAGAACGAGTCGATCGTTCCGACATCGCGCCAATAGGCACGATCGCGCGGAGAGGACCCCGGCACGTCGTTCTGCTTCATGTCGTAGAAGCCGGCTTCACCGCGCTCGACGAAGTAGGGGATGATGTCGCCGCCCATGTCGTGCCCCGACGTGGCGACCTCACCGTCGGCCTCGACGGCGGCGATGAGGGCATCGGCGTCGAAGATGTAGTTGCCCATGGACGCGAGCACCTCGTGCGGCGAATCGGCGAGGCCCTCGGCATCCGTCGGCTTCTCGAGGAAGGCGCGGATCAGCCCTGAGCCGTCCGGATCGGTGTCGATCACGCCGAACTGGTCCGCCATCGCGAGCGGCTGCCGGATGCCGGCGACGGTGGCCTTCGCCCCGGAGGCGATGTGCGCGTCGAGCATCTGACGGAAGTCCATGCGGTACACGTGGTCGGCGCCGATGACGATGACGATGTCCGGCTTCTCGTCGTTGATGAGGTTCAGACTCTGGAGGATGGCATCTGCCGATCCGGAGAACCAGCGCTTGCCGAGGCGCTGCTGGGCGGGCACCGAGGTGATGTACGAGTCGAGCAGGGACGACATGCGCCAGGTCTGAGTGATGTGGCGGTCGAGGCTGTGGGACTTGTACTGCGTGAGGACGACGATCTGTCTGAGGCCGGAGTTGATGAGATTCGATATCGCGAAATCGATCAGCCGGTACTGCCCGCCGAACGGCACGGCAGGTTTGGCCCTGTCCGCCGTCAGGGGCATGAGACGCTTGCCCTCGCCGCCGGCGAGGATGATGCCGAATACCTTCTTGGGGACCGCCATGGCTCAACCATAGGACCCGAACCCGTCGCTGTACTACCGTTCAATCATGCGCGTCGACATGATCACCAAGGAGTATCCGCCGGAGATCTACGGGGGTGCCGGCGTACATGTGGCCGAGCTGGTCTCGGCACTGCGCAGATCCGTCGATGTGCGGGTCCGCGCGTTCGGTGCGGACCGCGCGGAGGAGGGCACCCGGTCCTATCGTGCACCGGCCGAGTTGGCCGGTGCGAACGCCGCTGTGCAGACGCTCGGGACCGACCTCGTGATGGTCGGTGACGTCGCGGGCGCCGATCTTGTGCACAGCCACACTTGGTACGCGAACTTCGCCGGGCACCTCGCAGCGCAGCTCCACGGCATCCCGCACGTGTTGACGGCGCACAGCCTCGAGCCGTTGCGCCCGTGGAAGGCCGAGCAACTAGGTGGCGGCTACGCGATCTCACGCGGGATCGAGCGGCTGGCGTACGAGAATGCCAGTGCCATCGTGGCCGTCTCCGCCGGGATGCGAGCCGACATCCTGCGCAGCTACCCGCAGGTGGACGAGCGCCGCGTGCGCGTGATCCACAATGGCATCGACATCGAGCGATGGCGTCCGGTCACCGACGACGACTTCCTCTCCGCCATCGGTATGGATCCGGCGCGGCCGTCCGTGGTATTCGTCGGTCGCATCACTCGGCAGAAGGGTCTTCCGTACCTGCTCCGCGCGGCGGCGCTGCTTCCGCCGGAGGTGCAACTCGTGCTGTGCGCCGGCGCACCGGACACGCCCGAGATCATGGCCGAGGTCCAGGAAGGGGTGCGCCTCCTCCAGCAGTCGCGACAGGGGGTCATCTGGATCGAACGGATGCTGCCGCGCGACGAGCTCAGCGCGATCCTCACCGCCGCGACGGCGTTCGTGTGCCCGTCGGTGTACGAACCGCTCGGGATCGTCAACCTGGAGGCGATGGCATGCGGCGCGGCCGTGGTCGGCACCGCGACAGGGGGGATCCCCGAGGTGGTCGCCGACGGGGTCACCGGACGCCTGGTCCCCGTCGAGCAGACCGACGACGGCACCGGGACGCCGGTGGAACCCGACCGCTTCGTCGCGGATCTCGCACGGGTGCTGACGGAGGTCGTCTCCGACCGGGATCGCGCGGCCGCCTACGGTCAGGCCGGTCGTGAGCGCGTCGCCCGGGAGTTCAGTTGGACGACGATCGCCGACACCACGCGGACTCTCTACGCGGAGCTGACGACCTGAGCCGATAGGCTGAGGAGTATGCCGAGCGCTCTTGATTTCTCCGATGTCGTCGTGCGCCGTGACGGGCGCAACATCGTCGATCATGTGACCTGGCAGGTCGCAGACGACCAGCGATGGGTGGTGCTCGGCCCGAACGGAGCCGGCAAGACCACGCTCCTGCAGCTCGCGGACACGCTGATGCACCCGACCGGGGGATCGGTGACCATCCTCGGTGAGACTCTCGGGCGCACGGACGTCTTCGAGATCCGCCCGCGGATCGGCTTCGCCTCCTCCGCGATGGCCAAGCGCATCCCGCGCGATGAGACGGTGCTCAACGTCGTCCTGACGGCGGCGTACTCGGTCACCGGCCGCTGGAACGAACAGTACGAGAACATCGACGAACGACGTGCCCTGCGGGTGCTGGGGGAGTGGAAACTCGACCACCTCGCCGATCGTACGTTCGGGACTCTCAGTGACGGCGAGCAGAAGCGCGTTCAGATCGCACGCGCCGTGATGACCGACCCCGAGCTGCTTCTTCTCGACGAGCCGACCGCGTCCCTCGATCTGGGGGCCCGTGAGGAGCTTCTCGGGCTGCTCAGCGGATACGCCTCGTCGCCGACGACTCCCGCGATGGTGATGGTGACCCATCACGTCGAGGAGATCCCGATCGGTTTCACCCACGTTCTGCTGCTCCGCGAGGGCGGCGTCGTCGCGGCCGGCTCCATCGAGGAGACGCTGACCGCCGAGGCGCTCACCGAAGCATTCGGGATGCCGATCAGCCTCTCGGCCGAGGACGGGCGCTACGCCGCGCGTGCCGTGGCCTGAGCGGAGGATCTGCTAGAATCGATCCTTGGTGCTCCGGCACCCTTCGACTTTCATTCTGTACGCACCCCGCAATCCAAGGATTCCGCATGAAGACTGACATTCACCCCACCTACAAGAACGTCGTGTTCCGCGACCTGGGCTCGGGCGAGACCTTCCTGACCCGTTCGACGGTCACCAGCGACAAGACGATCGAGCTGGACGGGGTGGAGTACCCGGTCATCGACGTCGAGATCTCCTCGGCCTCGCACCCGTTCTACACGGGCAAGCAGCGCATCATGGACTCGGCCGGCCGCGTCGAGAAGTTCAACCAGCGCTTCAAGGGCTTCGGCGGCAGCAAGTAAGCTCCGTCCCCACGAAGGCCCCGCTTCGGCGGGGCCTTCGTCGTGTCCGCACCGCTCTCGAGCGACTCAGGACACGAGATCCTGCGCGGGGCCGCGACGGCGAACGGGCCATGTGCCGTCGAGTGCGTCGTCAGGGTCGATGCGCCCGATGCGGATGAAGTACTCGGTCAGACTGGCGGCCTGGCTCCGCGCCCACCCGATCTGTTGCGCGTGCAGGTCGTGCGCCGAGAGGGCGAGAGGGAAGCTGCGGGCGATGGCCTGAGCGACTCGGCCGGCGGCGATCGCGTCGGCGGAGGCTTCATGAGCCCCGTCCAGCGTGACGCCGTAGTGCTGCGCGACGGCGGACAGCGTGCGCTTGCCTCTGCGGTACCGATCGACCGCCTTGTCGATCACCAGCGGGTCGATGATGGGTCCCGGTGCATCGAGCGGTGGGATGCGGTGCCTCACGCACTCGTGCGCGAGAAGCGAGAAATCGTAGGAGGCGTTGTAGGCGACGACCGGCAGTCCTTGCGAGAACAGTGCCCGTAGCGAGGCCGTCACCTCGAAGACCACCTCCGGCGCCGCGCGACCGTCGGCCCGGGCCTGCGCGGTCGTGATCCCGTGCACGGCGGCTGCGCCGTCGGGGATCGGGATCCCAGGGTCGGCGAGCCACGACCGCGCCGCGATCTGCCGCCCGTGCTCGTCGAGGACACCGACATATGCGGTGACGATGCGATCGGCCGTGACATCCACCCCGGTCGTCTCGAGGTCGAAGACTCCGATGCGACCGAGCCAGTTCGGCAGTTGCAGGTCGAGGGCCATGACCCCACGGTAGGAACGGCCTCGGACATCGCGGCCCAGGCGCGCCCGTAGACTCGACTCATGCCCGCATCTTCGCCCTACGCCGAGCGGCTCAGTCGCATCCCCGTCCGACGGCGCGAGGTGGATGTGCGAGGGGGGCGGACGGCCTATTGGACGTACGGCCCTGATCAGACACCCGACGGAGGCGAGCCCGTCACCGTGATCGCCGTGCACGGATTCCGGGGCGAGCACCACGGGCTCGAGCCCGTGGTCGCCTATCTGCCGGAAGTCCGTGTCATCGCCCCGGACCTGCCGGGATTCGGTGAGACGCCCCCGCTGCCGGATCGCACCCACGACCTCGCGGAGTACGCGCGATGGCTGCGGGAGTTCGCCGACGAGGTGGCACCGGGAGCGATCATCCTCGGGCACTCGTTCGGTTCGATCGTCGCCTCAGCGGCCGTCGCGGAAGGCCTCCGCACTCCGCGACTGATCCTCATCAACCCCATCGGCGCCCCCGCACTGGAGGGGCCGAAAGGGCTGCTCACCAAGCTCGCGGTGCTGTACTACGGGCTCGGTGCCGCACTGCCTCCCGGCATCGGCACCGCATTGCTGCGCAACGGACTGATCGTCCGCGGCATGAGCATCGCGATGGCGAAGACCCGCGATCGCGAGCTGCGGCGGTTCATCCACGATCAGCACGACACCTACTTCTCCGACTTCGCGGACCGCGACGTGCTGCGCGACGCCTTCGTGGCGAGCGTGTCGAACGACGTGCGCGCCTTCGCGCCGGCGATCGACGTTCCCACCCTGCTCGTCGCAGCCCAGCGGGACGACATCACACCGATCGAAGCGGAACGCCGCCTCGCGACGCTCTTCCCGGACGCCCGGCTCGTCGAGATCGCCGATGTCGGGCATCTCATCCACTACGAGACACCGGCCGAGGCCGCCGGTGCGATCCGCCGCTTCCTCAGGGTTCCCGTCGCGCGAGACCGATGAGCCCGGCCACCCGGTAGGGGATGACCTCGCCCATCGCCAGGGATGTCTCGGTCCGCTCGACGCCCTCGATCGACAGGATGCGGGCATCGGTGTCGAAGAGATGACGGGCGTCGCGGCACGCGACGCGGGCGAGCAGATCGATCGACCCGCTGAGCCCATGAACCTGCAGGACCTCCGGGATGCGCGCGAGTTCTGCGGTGATCCGCGGCAGCTCGGTCTGACGAAGCCCGATGCTGATGAAGGCCTGGAGGGGGAAGCCGAGCACTTCGGCGGAGAACGACCGCTCGTAGGACAGGAACACCCCCGTCTGATCCAGGCGCGCCATCCGTGCCTGGATGGTGTTCCGCGACAGTCCGAGGCGCTCGGCGAGCGCGACGACGGTGATGCGGGGATCATCGGACAGGGCACTCAGCAGTTCGAGGTCGACTCGATCGAGGGTGGACATACCGCCAAACCCTAGCAGCGTTCGATCGGCGATACTGAGCAACATGCTCAGCGGTCACCGAAATGGTTGAGCGTGCTGATCAGCGGACGTACCCTCGAAGAACCGATGAAGACGTCGGTACCACGACGTGCAGGCGCTCACGAGGCGCTCACACGACAGGAGGGACGAAGATGTCACCGCAGGCCACTCCGATCGCGGACACCGCGCAGGATCTCGAACTCGTAGAACGCCTTCTCGCCCCGGACGGAACACGCCGGAGCAACCCGGATCTCGATCGGTTCGTCACCGATGTCGACGCCGCGGCCCTTCGCGCGCTGCACAGGGACATGGTGATCCTCCGTCGCATCGACGCAGAGGGCGTCGCGCTCCAGCGGCAAGGTCAACTGGGCCTGTGGGCGCCGTGCAACGGTCAGGAGGCCGCCCAGATCGGAACGGCGCGCGGTATCGACCCGGTCGACTTCGTGTTCCCGAGTTATCGCGAGACCGGGGTCATCTATGCCAGAGGCGCACAGCCGGGTGATTTCGTTCGGGTCTGGCGCGGCGAGGAGGGGGCACCCTTCGACCCGATGCAGATGCGCGTGGCCCCGCTGCAGATCATCATCGGCGCACAGACGCTGCACGCCGTCGGCTATGCGATGGGGATCAAGCACGAGCAGGCCGAGGAGGTCGCCGTGACCTACTTCGGCGACGGTGCCACCAGTCAGGGCGACGTCAATGAGGCGATGGTCTTCGCCGCGTCCTACCAGGCGCCCGTGGTCTTCGTGTGTCAGAACAACCACTGGGCGATCTCGGAGCCCGTCGCGGTGCAGTCGCAGTATCCGATCTCAGGGCGCGCCCCCGGCTTCGGCATCCCCAGCATGCGGGTGGACGGCAACGACGTCCTCGCCTGCATGGCGGCGATGCGATGGGCGCTCGACCACGCCCGGTCGGGGAAGGGTCCCGCGTTCATCGAGGCGGTCACCTACCGGATGGGACCGCACACGACATCGGACGACCCGACCCGCTACCGCGACCCGGCGGAGCTGGAGGCGTGGAAGACCCGCGACCCCATCGCGCGCGTCGAGGCGCACCTGCGGGCTCTCGGTGAGATCGACGACGAGCAGATCGCGGCCGCCCACGCCGATGCCGACCGGATGGCGCGCGAGATGCGCGCCGCGTGCCTCGGCATGGTCACGCGCGAGCCGCTGGCCGTGTTCGACGGTGTGTACGCGGAGCCGCACTGCGGCATCGATCGGGAACGCGACGAGTACGCCGCGTACCTCGCGACCCTCGAGGAGGTGTGAGATGACGCAGCTCACTCTCGGAAAGGCCCTCAATGCCGGCCTGCGCAAGGCGATGCAGGACGACGACAGGGTCGTGATCATGGGGGAGGACATCGGCAAGCTCGGCGGAGTCTTCCGGATCACGGACGGTCTCCTCGACGAGTTCGGCGCGAAGAGGGTGATCGACACACCGCTGGCCGAGTCCGGGATCGTCGGAACGGCCGTCGGTCTCGCCTACCGCGGGTACCGTCCGGTGGTCGAGATCCAGTTCGACGGCTTCGTCTACCCGGCGTTCGACCAGATCGTCTCGCAGGTGGCCAAGCTCCACTACCGCACACAGGGCCGCGTGAAGATGCCGATCACCATCCGCATCCCGTGGGCAGGCGGCATCGGCGCCGCCGAGCACCACTCGGAGTCGCCGGAGGCGTACTTCGTGCACACGGCGGGGTTGCGCGTGATCGCGGTGTCCAACCCGCAGGATGCGTATCGGTGCCTGCAGCAGGCGATCGCGTCGGACGACCCTGTCATCTTCTTCGAACCGAAGCGCCTCTACCACCACAAGGGCGAGGTCGACCTCGACTCCTCGCCGGCTGACGCGGCGCCGATGGGGGTGGCGAGAGTCGTGCGCGAGGGCACGGATGCGACGATCATCACGTATGGTGCGATGGTCTCCACCGCGCTGGATGCGGCAGCGGCGGCCGAGGACGACGGGCTGTCGCTCGAGGTCATCGACCTCCGCTCGATCTCGCCGATCGACTACGACGCCGTGGCGGCATCCGTTCGCCGTACCGGGCGGGTCGTGGTCGCGCACGAGGCCTCGCGTGAAGCCGGCGTCGCCGCCGAGGTGATCGCGAGCATCACCGAGCGATGCTTCGAGTACCTCGAGTCCGCGCCGCTGCGCGTCACGGGCCACGACGTGCCCTACCCGCCCGCGAAGCTCGAGAAGTACCATCTGCCCGATCTGGATCGGATCCTCGATGCCGTCGACCGGGTGCTCGACCGGCCGAACAGCCTGACGGGAGCCGAGTCATGATCGAGGAGTTCCGTCTGCCGGACCTCGGCGAGGGTCTCACCGACGCCGAGGTCGTCCAGTGGCTGGTCGCGCCGGGCGACACCGTGACCCTCAACCAGACGCTCGCTGAGGTCGAGACGGCCAAGGCCGTCGTCGAGCTCCCGTCGCCGTACGAGGGCACGGTGTCCGCGCTCCACGCCGAGGCGGGCGCGACCGTCGAAGTCGGTGCACCGCTCATCGCGTTCGAGGTCGGCGGCGAGGCCGCAGCTGAACCCGCGGGTCGCGAGGAGGAGTCCACCGATGCGGAGGAGAAGTCGCCACCGAACCTCGTCGGTTACGGGGCGGCGCCCTCGAGCCGGTCACGACCCGCACGTCGGGCTCGACGCATCACGGGTGGCGCCCCGTCGATCGACACGGCCGTCCTCGAGGCGGCGCCCCATGACGTGCTGCCGCCGTCGCCTCCCGCACCGCCCCGTGTCGGGGAGCGGCCACGGTCGACCCCGCCCGTGCGCGCGTACGCGAAGCGGCTGGGAGTCGACATCGTGCTGGTCGCCGCAGAGGTGGGGGATCGGGTGATCACTCGCGACGACGTCACCGCGTACGCGGAACGGATCGGTTCGCGTGAGGAGACGCCGACGACCACTGCGGAGCGCCCCGTCTTCCGCAGCGCGAGCGACGGCGACGAGCGCGAGACGAGGCTCCCGATCCGCGGCGTCCGCAAGCACACTGCGGCCGCCATGGTGCAGAGCGCCTTCACCGCACCACACGTCACGACCTTCCACACCGTGGATGTCACGGCCACCATGGATCTGATCGCAAACCTCCGAGGCGACCGCTCGCTGGCCGAGCATCGGATCGGTCCTCTCGTGATCGTCGCGAAGGCCGTCTGCCTCGCGCTCCGCCGGACGCCAGGGCTGAACTCGCGTTGGGACGAGCAGGCGGGGGAGATCGTCCAGCCGCACTATGTGGATCTCGGCATCGCCGCGGCGACCGAGCGCGGGCTCATCGTTCCGAACATCCGTGATGCGGACCGGATGACGGTGCCGCAGCTCGCCGATGCGATCAGCACCCTCACGCAGACCGCCAGGGCGGGGAAGACCTCTCCGGCGGACCTCGCCGGCGGAACGTTCTCGATCACGAACATCGGTGTGTTCGGGATCGACGCCGGAACGCCGATCCTCCCACCCGGTCAGTCGGGGATCCTCGCGGTCGGTGCCGTGCGCAGACAGCCCTGGGAGTACCGCGGCGAGATCGCCCTGCGTCAGATGATGACCCTCAGCCTCTCCTTCGACCATCGCATCGTCGACGGCGCGGAGGGAGCCCGCTTCGTCAAGGATGTCGCGGACATCCTCGAGGAGCCGGGGCGGGCGATGCTGCTGGGGTGACCGCGGATCCTCAGGCGATGAGCGCGGCGTGCGCCATCGCGCTGAGGATCGCGGCGGTCGACCGTTTGGACCGCGAGGCACTGCGCGTGCTGTGGGGCGTGGAGTTGATGAGGCCGAAGCACGCCTGCACGCGCAGGCGCAGTTCGTCCGTCGGCACATCGAGGATCGGGGCGAGCGCGGAGATCCACAGCTCGATGTAGGCGCGCTGGAGCCGACGGACGTCTGCGCGATCCTGGTCGGACAGATGCGCGAGGTCACGGTCGTGCACCCGGATGACGTCGGCGTGCCCGAGGGCGAAGTCGACGTGGAATGCGATCAGTGCCCTGATGCGGTCGTCGGCGTCCTCCGTGCCCTCAGACACCCGGCGTCCACCGTCCACGAGGTCCGCACTGACCTTGACGAGAACCGCGCCGAGCAGTGCCTGCTTGCCGGTGAAGTGTCGGTACACGGCAGGGCCGGAGACGCCGACGGCTGCGCCGATGTCCTCGAGGCTGACGCCGGGGTAGCCGCGTTCGGCGAACAGGCGGGCCGCCTCGGTGAGGAGAGCGTCGGCACGCTCCGCCTTCGCTCGATCACGCGCCGTGAGAGGGGTTGTCATTTCAGTTAACGCTCGCTAACCTAAATTGTCGGGTTAGTGCACACTAACCGAAAACGTGCACCGGATGCCACCGCGCGAGTCAAGGAGGACGAGACGTCATGGCTGCAGAACTCTCCGAAGAGGAGGCCGAGCTCAGCGCCATGGTGCGCGAGTTCGCCGACACGGTCGTGGCGCCACAGGCCTACGACGCCGATCGCACCCACACGCTCTCCATGGATGTCGTGGCGCAGATGGGGGAGCTCGGTCTGTTCGGGTTGCCCTTCCCCGAGGAGGTCGGCGGTCAGGGCGGCGACTACATGGCCCTGTGCCTGGCGATCGAGGCGCTGGCCCGCGTCGATCAGTCGATCGCCATCACGCTGGAGGCGGGTGTGAGCCTGGGTGCCATGCCGATCTTCCGGTTCGGCAACGATGCGCAGCGCGAGGAACACCTGCCGGATCTGCTCGCCGGGCGTGCACTCGCCGGCTTCGGGCTGACAGAGCCGGAAGCCGGGAGCGACGCGGGTGCGACGCGCACCACCGCCCGCCTTGACGGCGACGAGTGGGTCATCGACGGGGCGAAGCAGTTCATCACCAACTCCGGGACGCCGATCACGCGGTTCGTCACCGTCACCGCCGTGACCGGTCAGAACGACGGGCGCAAGGAGATCTCCACGATCATCGTCCCCAACGGCACCCCCGGTTTCACGGTCGGGGCCCCGTACGACAAGGTCGGCTGGAGAGCATCGGACACGCATCCGCTGACCTTCGACGGTGTTCGTGTCCCCGCAGCCAACCTTGTCGGTGCCAGAGGGGCCGGGTTCAAGAACTTCCTCAGCATCCTCGACGAGGGCCGCATCGCGATCGCTGCGCTGTCGACCGGGGCCGCCGAAGGATGTCTGGAGCAGGCGGTCGAGTACGCCAAGAGCCGTACGGTGTTCGGCGCGGCGCTGAGCACGAGGCAGAACGCGCAGTTCACTCTGGCCCGCATGCGCGCCAGAGTGCACACCGCGCGGCTCGCGTGGCATCACGCCGCGCGCCTGCGGGATGCCGGTGCCCCCTTCGCCGAGGCGGCGGCGATCGCGAAGCTCGTCGCCGGGGACGCCGCGATGGACAATGCCAGGGACGCCACGCAGATCTTCGGAGGCAACGGCTTCATGAACGAGTTCGCCGTCGGTCGGCACTATCGTGACTCGAAGATCCTCGAGATCGGCGAGGGCACGACGGAGGTGCAGCTGTTGGTGATCGCGCGCGGATTGGGGCTGGTGTGACGGACATCGTGCAACGAGGCCTGTACTTCGAGGAGTTCGAGGAGGGCGCGCGGTATCTGCACCGCCCAGGGCGGACGGCGACGGAGGCGGACAACGTCCTGTTCACGACGCTCACCATGAACACCCAGGCGCTTCATCTGGATGCGGCCTTCGCGCAGGGCCAGGAGTTCGGTCAGCGACTGATGAACTCGATGTGGACGCTCTCGACGATGGTCGGCTCGTCGGTGGCGCAGCTCACGCAGGGGACGCTGGTGGCCCAAGTCGGGCTCGGCGACATCGCCTTCGTCCATCCGCTCTTCGCCGGCGACACGCTGTACACGGAGAGCATCGTCACGGGCAAGCGCCTGTCGGCGTCGCGGCCGGGGCAGGGCGTGGTCACGATCGCGCACACGGGCCGCAACCAGGAGGGCATCGTCGTCGCGACGGCCACCCGGACCGTCCTCGTCCACTGTGCACCGAAGGAGGACTGACGTGGACTTCGATCTCGGACCGGCACTGCTGTTCTGTCCCGCTGACCGACCGGAGCGGTTCGCGAAGGCGGTCGAGCGTGCGGACGCGGTGATCCTCGATCTGGAGGATGCCGTCGCCCCGGATGCCAAGGACGCGGCACGCGCCCACGTCGCGGCGTCCGAACTCGACCCAGCACGCGTCATCGTCCGCGTCAACGCGCCGGACAGCCCGTTCTTCGCCGACGACGTCGCGATGGTCGCCGGCACACCGTTCCGGACCATCATGGTGGCCAAGGCGGAGGACCCGCGGGCCTTCGACGTGTTCGGCGCGGATCACCGCGTCATCGCCCTGTGCGAGACGGCGCGCGGGGTGAGTCGCGCGGACCGGATCGCCGCGCACGACCGGGTCACGGCGCTCATGTGGGGCGCAGAGGACCTCGTCGCGTCGCTCGGCGGCACGTCGAGTCGGACCTCGAACGGACAGTACCGGGACATCGCGCGACATGCGCGGTCGCGCATCCTCCTCGAGGCAGGCGCGCAGGGGAAGGGCGCCATCGACGCCGTGCACATCGACATCGACGACCTCGACGGTCTTGCGGCCGAGGCTGCGGACGCGGCGGCTTCCGGGTTCAGGGCGACGGCGTGCATCCATCCGGCGCAGGTGGCGACGATCCGGGCGGCGTATGCGCCGGACGCCGAGACGATGGAATGGGCACGAGCCGTCCTCGCCGCGGCGAACGGGGAGCGCGGAGTGTTCCGGTTCCGCGGCAGGATGATCGACGAGCCGCTGCTCCGCCATGCCAGGGCAGTGGTGACGCGCGGAGCCTGACCTCAGGCCGGGATCGGTTCCAGCAGCCGAAGGAGTCCCGGCGCCGCCTCGAAGCGGTGCAACGAGCCGTTGCGCAGGATGTCGCCCTCGCGGGGGAGCGTCCCCCCGGAGGCGTGGTTCAGCAGCGAGCGGATCACTCCGCCGTGGGTCACGACGATGATCGACTCGGCCGCCGGGGTCGAGCGCCGTCTCGACGTGCGCGCGATGACGTCCAGCGCGCCGAGGGCGCGGTCGCGCACCATCTCGAGGGCCTCGGCGCCAGGGGGAGCGGAGTGCCAGTCCGTGAAACGCTCGAGGTAGTCGGCGACGAGCATCCCCTCGCCCTCGCCGAACTCGCGCTCGCGCATGTCACGCGTCGTGAGAGGCGCGTCGAGTCCGAGGTGCCCGGCGATGATCCCCGCCGTCTCCTGTGCGCGGACCAGGGGGCTGGCGTACACGGCATGGTGCGTGCCGGCGCTGAGCAGTTCCGCGGCGGCGAGCGCGTCGGCACGTCCCGTCTCGTTGAGCGGGATGTCCGTCGAGCCCTGGATCCGGCGCTCGAGGTTCCAATCCGTCTGGCCGTGCCGGACGAGGGTGATGAGGGTCACGACAGCCGTTCCTCCAGGGCGGGCAGGACCTCGCTCGTGCCTCCGGCGAGCACGATGTGCGCCCAGCGGTCCACGCGCGTCGGTTCGCGGTTGAGGATGATGAGGGGGATGCCGCGTCGCCTGGCGCGCTCGACGAGGCGGATGCCGGAGTTGACCACGAGCGACGAGCCGGCGACGATCAGTGCATCGCTGGCACGCAGGAGGGACTCCGCGGCCCGGAAGCGGTCGACGGGCACGAACTCGCCGAAGAACACCACGTCGGGCTTGAGCATGCCGCCGCAGACGGTGCAGGTGGGGATCACGAAGCCGTCACTGCTCTCCGGCGCGACGTCTCCGTCCGGATTCATCACGATGCGCTCCGGGATCGTGATCCACGGGTTCAGCTGCTCGATCTGCTGTGCGATGTCGCGGCGATCGAAGACCTGGCCGCAGTGCAGGCAGAGCACGCGACGCATGGTGCCGTGCACCTCGACGACTCTCGTGCTTCCGGCGCGCAGGTGCAGCCCGTCGACGTTCTGGGTGATGACGCCCGTGACGACGCCGTCGCGCTCCATCCTCGCGAGTGAGCGATGCCCCTCGTTCGGTTGCGTGGAGGCGAACGACCGCCAGCCGAGGTGACCGCCGACCCAGTAGCGCCGGCGCGCGGCCTCGTCGGACAGGTAGCGTCCTCCGGTCATCGGATCGGCGCGGGTACGCGCACCCTCTCCGCGATACGCGGGGATCCCGGAGTCCGTGGAGATGCCGGCGCCGGTGAGGACGGCGATGCGACGGCCCGTGAGCAGGTCAGCCGACCTCTCGATGCCGTCAGCCAGCTCCGCACTGATCGTCGCGCTCACGAAACCTCCCCGTCGATTCTACGGTGCACGCCCGCCGTGCGGCGCGGTGGCAGAGTGGGGGCATGCACATCGATCACGTCGACGAGGCGGCCGATCCGCGGATCGCGGACTATCGCAACCTCACCGACACGGCGTTGCGGCGCGTGCGGGAACCGGCTGGTGGACTGTACATCGCGGAGTCCGCGAAGGTCATCGCACGAGCGGTGGCCGCAGGGCACGCGCCGCGTTCCGTGCTCACACAGGAGCGATGGGTGCCGGGCATCGAGGAGATCCTCGGCGACCACGATGTACCCGTCTACGTCGTCCCGGACGAGGTGGCCGAAGCGGTCACGGGGTTCGCGGTGCACCGCGGCGCACTCGCCTCCATGCATCGGCCGGTGCTCCCGCACCCGGCGGAGGTGCTCCGCGACGCCAGGGTCGTGCTCGTACTCGAGGACCTCATCGAGCACACCAACGTGGGAGCGGCCTTCCGTGCGGCGGCCGGTCTGGGCGCGGATGCCGTGCTCATCACTCCGCGCTGCGCGGATCCGTTGTATCGCCGCAGTGTGAAGGTCAGCATGGGCACGGTGTTCCAGGTGCCGTGGGCTCGTATCGACGATTGGGACTCGGCGGCCGCTGCGCTGCGCGATGCCGGCTTCTCCCTCGCAGCGCTCGCTCTCAGCGACGATGCCGTTCCCCTCGACGTCTACGCGGCGTCACGGCCGGAGCGGGTGGCGCTGGTCCTCGGCACAGAGGGCGACGGTCTGTCGCGCACGGCGTTGGACATCGCGGACACCGTGGTGACGATCCCCATGCGCGGGGGCGTTGATTCGCTCAACGTCGCCTCGGCCGCTGCCGTCGCCCTGTGGGCGCTGACCTCCTGAGACGACCACCGGCATCGCGCGGAGGCCGGTGCCGGCTCAGCGGTCGTCGGAGACGACGATCACCGGCGACGGCTCAGGGCGCTTGGCGGCGATGAGGTCGCCGGACGACTGGTGGCGCAGGCGGCGGAGCACCCACGGCACGAGGTGCTCGCGGGCCCAGCCGAGGTCTTCCGCGCGCGCTGCACGCCAGGTGCGCGGCGGCAGCGGGCCCGGCTGCATCGGTTCCAGCGAGTTGGGCACGTTGAGGGCTCGGAGAGCCATCCGAGCGACCTCGTGGTGCCCGAGGGCGTTGTAGTGCAGCCGGTCGTCGTCGAAGAACCGGGGGTCCTGCACAGTCTTGAGCGCCCACTGATCGGCGACGATGCAGTCGTGGCGTTCGGCGATCGCGCGGATGTTCTCGTTGTAGATGGCGACCTTCCCGCGGAACGGGCGGAAGACCGGCGTGAAGCCGGTGTCGATGCCGGTGAACAGGAGGATGGCAGCGCCGGTGCGCGACAGGCGGGAGACGGCGTCGTCCAGCTGCGCCGCGATGTCATCGGGGTCCGTGCCGGGCCGGATCACATCGTTGCCGCCGGCGCAGAGGGAGATGAGGTCGGGGCGCAGGGCCACGGCCGGTTCGATCTGGTCTGCGATGATCTGCGCGATGAGCTTGCCCCGGACGGCGAGGTTGGCGTAGGCGAACTCGTCGACCTGGGATGCGAGGACCTCGGCGACGCGGTCGGCCCAGCCGCGGTTGCCCCCTGGTGCACGAGGATCGGGGTCGCCGATCCCCTCGGTGAAGGAGTCGCCGATGGCGACGAAGCGACGCCAGGGATGGGGGCCCTCATTGGCCACGTACGGAGTCCTGGAGGGTTCCGGATCGGTCATCTCATTGTCCTTCGAAGCTCGCGGGCCGCCGGTCGCAGCCGTGCAGGGATCGAGCCTACCCCCGGGCCCGAGTCGACGGGCCGGGCGGGCGGCCGATGTCCTGGGCAAGGATTATTCTTGAACCGATGCTTTCTCCGTCCTTTCCCCAGCGTGCCCCGTGGGGGACGGCGGACAAGCTCCGCGCCTGGCAGCGGGAGGCACTGGACCTCTATTTCGCGCGGGATCAGCGCGACTTCCTCGTCGCCGCGACACCCGGCGCAGGTAAGACCACGTTCGCGCTGACCCTCGCCGTCGAACTCATGCGCATGGGTGAGGTCAACAGGGTGATCGTCGTCGCTCCGACGGAGCACCTCAAGACGCAGTGGGCCGACGCCGCCGCCCGCGTGCACATCCGTCTCGATCCGCGCTTCCGCAACAGCCACTGGGCGCCGTCGCGGCAGTACCACGGGGTCGTCGTGACCTATGCGCAGGTGGCTGCCAAGCCCTCCGTCCACCGTCATCTCACGGAGGAGGCGAAGACCCTCGTGATCCTCGACGAGGTGCACCACGGCGGCGATGCGCTGAGCTGGGGCGACGGCATCCGAGAGGCGTACGGCTCGGCGAAGCGGCGGCTCTCCCTCTCCGGCACGCCGTTCCGTAGCGACACCGCTCCGATCCCGTTCGTCACGTACGCTCCGGACGAGTCGGGGGCACGGATCTCCACGACGGACTACAGCTACGGATACGGCCGGGCCCTGGCGGACGGCGTCGTCCGCCCCGTGCTGTTCCACATGTACTCCGGCAAGATGCGCTGGCGCACGAGCGCGGGGGACGAGCTCGAAGCGCACCTCGGCCAGGACAACACCAAGGACGTCACCTCTCAGGCCTGGCGGACGGCGCTGGACCCCGAAGGGGAGTGGATGCCCGCCGTGCTCTCGGCGGCCGACCGGCGTCTCACCGAGATCCGTCATCATGTGCCGGATGCCGGCGGACTCGTCCTCGCGACGGACCAGACGGTGGCCCGCGCCTACGCCAAGATCCTGCACAGCATCACGGGACAGCAGCCGACGATCGTCCTGTCCGACGATGCGACCGCCTCCGAGCGCATCGAGAAGTTCAGTCAGAACGACAGCCGGTGGATGGTCGCGGTGCGCATGGTCTCCGAGGGCGTCGACGTGCCGCGTCTCGCGGTGGGCGTGTACGCGACGTCGTCATCCACGCCACTGTTCTTCGCACAGGCCATCGGTCGATTCGTGCGCGCACGCCGCCGTGGTGAGGCCGCGAGCATCTTCCTGCCCAACGTCCCGGTACTGATGGGGCTGGCCAATGAGCTGGAGAAGCAGCGCGATCACGCGCTCGACAGGCAGAGCAAGGACGACGACGGGCTCGACGATTCGCTCCTCGAGAGCGCGAATCGCGAGGAGGAGGCATCCGACGCCCTGACGCAGGAGTTCAGCTATCAGGCGATCTCGTCGCTCGCGCACTTCGACCGCGTGGTCTTCGAGGGAAAGGACTTCGGGCAGCTCGCAGAACCGGGCACGCCGGAGGAGGAGGAGTTCATCGGGATTCCGGGCCTTCTCGAGCCCGAGCATGTGCACGAGCTGCTCATGCAGCGCCAGTCCCGGCAGTCGAAGCTCCGCGCCGCACGCGAGGCCGAAGCCGGGCCGGAGCCCGCGACGACGCTCCCGCCTCCGCTGCACCGCACCCTCCGCGAGCAACGGCAACTGCTCAACAGCCTCGTGGGGCTCTACGCGCGCCAGGCGGGGGAGCCGCATGGCGCGGTCCACGCCGAGCTGCGTCGCGTGTGCGGCGGTCCTGCCGTGGCTCAGGCGACGGTGGCGCAGCTGCAGCAGCGCATCGACCTGCTGCGCAAGCGCGTTCGGTCCTGACGCGATTAGGAACCCCGAAATGCTGGCAATCCCGGCCTCCCGGGCATGTCGTCGCGCGGCCGCCGATAGCGTTGAAGAGGTCTGAGAAACTTCCCCTTCCCACCCCGTCTCGGAGGACACATGAGCGCGCCCGCGGCCCTGGAGCCGACTGAAGCAGATCGACGACGCTGGGCGCGATACCTCGTCGAGGAACGCGCCGAGGGGCTGGTCTATCAGAAGCTCGCGGACCGGAAGACCGGTGAGGAGCAGCAGATCCTGCAGAGCCTCGCGGATGCGGAGCGCCGGCATGAACAGCATTGGCTCGACCTCCTCGGCGAACCTCCGGCCAGGCTGCCTCGGGCCGGACTCCGATCGCGGTTACTGGGATGGATGGCAGGACGGTTCGGTTCGATCTTCGTCCTCGTGCTCGCTCAGAGCGCGGAGGCGCGGTCGCCGTATGACACCGAGAAGTACGCCACCGCGGCGATGCGGGCGGACGAGAAGATCCATTACGAGGTCGTGCGGGGGCTCGCCGCGCGCGGACGACGTCGCCTGTCCGGGTCCTTCCGCGCCGCCGTGTTCGGTGCCAACGACGGGCTGGTGAGCAACCTCGCCCTCGTGCTCGGAATCGGCGCGACGGGTGTGAGCTCCGGCTTCGTCCTGTTCAGCGGGCTGGCCGGCCTGTTGGCCGGTGCCCTCTCGATGGGCGCGGGCGAGTTCGTCTCTGTGCGCTCGCAACGCGAGCTGCTCGCATCGACCGAGGCCAATGAGGATGCCGCCCTCTCCGCCGGGGATCTCGACATCGACGAGAACGAGCTCGCGCTCGTCTATCGCGCGAGGGGAATGGATGAGGCCGAGGCGCTCGCGCGCGGACGTCGCGTGATCGCCGCCGCGCAGGAGGGTGCACGGCGCTCTGTCACCGGGCCCATCCGCTCTCATGCCGCCACGAGCGACCATGACGTCGTCGGCGGCGACTGGACGGCGGCGATCTCCAGCTTCCTCCTGTTCGCCTCCGGTGCGATCGTCCCCGTGCTGCCGTGGATCTTCGGTCTGGAGGGCACCACAGCCGTGCTCGTCGCTCTTGTGCTCGTGGGCGTCGCGCTGCTCGCCACCGGTGCCGTGGTCGGCATCCTGTCCGGGGGGCCGCCGCTGCGCCGTGCGCTCCGTCAGCTCGCGATCGGATTCGGCGCCGCGGCGATCACGTACGGGCTCGGCCTCCTGTTCGGCGTCGGCGCCGTCTGACAGCAGGCGGCTCCACTCGTGTCACGCCAAGCGTGGCGGGTGGAGCCGAGCCGGGTGGAGCCGAGTCGGGTGGCGCCGAGCCGGATACGAGAAAAGCCCCCTCGAAAGGGGGCTTTTCTCTTCTGTGCGCGGAGGGGGACTTGAACCCCCACGCCCTTACGGGCACTACGACCTCAACGTAGCGCGTCTACCATTCCGCCACCCGCGCAGGTGGTGAAGGCCGTTGCCGACCGAAGAGAAACATTACCAGGTTTCCCGAGGGCCGACGAACCGGCCCACGGCCCGGGCGTGCCGCACCGGCTTCGATAGCCTGGGAGCATGTCCACACCCCAGCATCCGGAAGTCGTGCGCATCGCGCAGGACCTCATTCGCTTCGACACCTCCAACTTCGGCGGCGGAAAGGCGAACGGCGAGCGGGAGGCGGCCGAGTACGTCGGCGCATACCTCGAGGGTCTGGGGCTCGAGCCCGAGTACTACGAGCCGATCCCACGCCGCACGAACGTCGCGGCGCGGGTGAAGGGCAGGGACTCGACGAAGCCGGCGCTGGTCGTGCACGGTCACCTCGACGTCGTGCCGGCGATGGCCGAGGACTGGAGCGTCGACCCGTTTGCGGGCGAGGTTCGCGACGGCCTGCTCTGGGGGAGGGGCGCGGTGGACATGAAGAACATGGATGCCATGATCCTCACCTCTGTCGCCGACATCCTGCGCTCCGGTGAGGTGCCGGAGCGCGACCTCGTCCTGGCATTCTTCGCCGATGAGGAGAACGGCGGCGTCGAGGGCTCGGCGCTCGTCGTCAAGGACCGCCCCGAATGGTTCGCCGGGGCGACGGAGGCGATCAGCGAGGTCGGGGGATACTCGATCTCGGTCGACGACCGGCGCGCGTACCTGCTTCAGGTGGGCGAGAAAGCTCTCCTGTGGATCCGTCTGGTCGCGCGGGGACGCGCGGGACACGGGAGCCGTCTGCACGAGGACAACGCGGTCGTGAGACTCGCCGAGGCGGTCTCCGCCATCGGCCGCACGCGCTGGCCGGTCCGCCTCACCCCGACGACGAACGCGCTGCTGCAGGGACTGCGCGACCTCACGGGAAGAGTCGACGACGACCCGGACGCCCTGGCTGCGGCATCCGGCCCCGCCGAGGCGTTCCTGCGCTCCACGCTGCGCACGACGACGAATCCCACTGCACTCACCGCGGGGTACAAGCACAACGTCATCCCCGAGCGCGCAGAGGCGCTCATCGACGTCCGCGTCATCCCCGGCACGGAGGACGAGGTCCTCGCCGAGCTCCAGCGGATCGTCGGCGACGACGTCGTCATCGAAACGGTGGTGCGCGACATCGGGATGGAGACGCCCTTCGAAGGCGACCTCGTCACGGCAATGGTGCAGGCACTCGGCAGGCACGATCCTGGCGTCCCCGTGATCCCGTACCTGCTCGGCGCCGGCACGGACAACAAGGCGCTCACACGGCTGGGGATCACCGGCTACGGGTTCGCGCCTCTTCGCCTGCCCGCCGATCTCGACTTCACGGGGATGTTCCACGGTGTGGACGAGCGCGTGCCCGTAGAATCGCTTGTCTTCGGTCAGCGGGTTCTGACCGATCTGATGCGCTCGTACTGACGCATTCCGCTCCGTCAGGATCTATCAGAAGGCCCCTCCATGCACCTGCTCGAAGCGCTGTTTCTCGGCATCATCCAGGGACTCACCGAGTTCCTGCCGATCTCCTCCAGCGCGCATCTGCGCATCGTCGGCACGTTCACAGGATCGGGCGAGGATCCAGGGGCGGCGTTCACCGCGATCACCCAGATCGGCACCGAGGCCGCGGTCGTCGTGTTCTTCTGGCGCGACATCGTGCGGATCATCGGGCAGTGGTTCCGTTCGTTGGCAGGGAAGGTGCCGCGCAACGACCCCGACGCGCGTATGGGATGGCTGATCATCATCGGCAGCGTGCCCATCGTCGTGCTCGGTCTGCTGTTCCAGGACGAGATCGAATCGGTGCTGCGGTCGATGTGGCTCGTCGCCATCATGCTGATCGCGTTCGGCATCCTGCTCGGCGTCGCGGACCACGTCGGCGCGAAGCGCCGCACGCTCGACCAGATCACCTATCCGCACGGCATCCTCTACGGGTTCGCGCAGGCGCTCGCTCTGATTCCCGGCGTCTCGCGCTCGGGGGGAACGATCACCATGGGGCTCTTCCTCGGGTACGAGCGCGCCGCCGCCGCACGCTACGCGTTCCTGCTCGCGATCCCCGCGGTGTTCGGCAGCGGCTTCTACCAGGTGTTCAAGAGCTGGGACGCGCCGGACCAGTACTTCACGATGGGTGAGACGGTCGCCGCCACCGGCATCGCCTTCGTCGTCGCCCTCGGTGTGATCGCGTTCTTCATGAACTGGATCTCCAAGCGCAGCTTCCTGCCGTTCGTCATCTACCGGATCCTGCTCGGAGTGACCCTGCTGATCCTGCTCGGCACCGGTGTGATCGCGCCCTGAGAGCCGGCGCGCGTCAGCGCTTGTGATCGCCCGGGCCGTCGCCGCGGCGGCGGAGATACCGCTCGAACGCCTGCGCGATCGCGTCGCCGGAGGCCTCGGGGGAGTCCCAGGTGTCGCGGGTGCGCTCGAGCTGATGGATGTACTCCGTCATCTCCTCATCGTCCGCGGCGGCGGCGTCGATCGACGCCTCCCAGGTGGCGGCCTCCGTGCGGAGGCGCTCGCGTGGGAAGTCGACTCCGGTCAGCTCCTCGAGCCGGTCGAGCAGGGCGAGGGTCGCCTTGGGCGACGGCGCGGCGGAGGCGACGTAGTGCGGGACGCTGGCCCACAACGTCGCGGTGGGGATCCCGGCCCCCTCCGCGAAGTGCTCGATCACGCTGAGGATCCCGACGGGCCCCTCGTACAGCGAGCGCTCAAGGCCGAGCACCTCTCGCGTGCGCTCGTTCGAGCTCGCCGCGAAGATCGAGATCGGTCGGGTGTGTGGGACGTCGGAGAGCATCGCCCCGAGCATGATGAAGCCCGTGATGTCGTCGCGGAGCGCGACGTCGATGAACTCGTTCGCGAACGCCTGCCACGTGCGAGCCGGTTCGACGCCGGTGAGCAGCCAGAACTCCGGCTCGCCGTCGGCCGGGGGCGATGCGGGACGCCAGAGGGCCGCCTCGGGCCAACGGAGCTCGCGCTTGCCCGATGCGTCCATCTTCGACGACGGCCGCGTGTACTGATAGTCGAAATAGAGCTCAGGGTCCACGGAATGGACCAGCTCGTACCCGCCGCTCTCGCGGAGCACGTCGATCGCTCCGCTTGCGGCCTCACCCGCGTCGTTCCAGCCGTCGAAGGCGACCACGACGATGCGATCTCCCAGTGCATCCATTCGTTCTCCCTCCGACGTCCGAACCTGACTCCTCCCTCCAGGCTAGTGCGCGCCCGGCGGCCGTGGTGCATCCCCCGGATAGCATGGACGGGTGACTCACAAGCCGCAGGCAGTCCTCTGGGACATGGATGGAACACTGGTCGACACGGAGCCCTATTGGATGGCGGCGGAGACGACGCTCGTCGAGTCGTACGGCGGCACCTGGTCCCACGAGCAGGCGATGCAGCTCGTGGGCAACGGCCTGGACGACAGCGCCCGCATCCTGCGCGACGCCGGCGTCGACATGGAACCGGACGCGATCGTCGCGCGCCTCACTGACGAGGTCCGAGCGGCACTGGCCACGCAGGGCGTCCCGTTCCGACCCGGCGCGCGCGAACTGCTGCGCGATCTGCGAGCCGTCGGCATCCGCACGGCGCTCGTGACGATGTCCCTCGGGCGGATGGCCAGGAGCGTCGTGGATCTCATCGGGTTCGATGCCTTCGACCATGTCGTCCCCGGCGATGAGGTCACACGCCCCAAGCCTCACCCCGATCCGTACCTCCGGGCCGCCGAGCTGCTGGAGATCGACATCGCCGACACGCTGGTCATCGAGGATTCGCCCACCGGCATCCGCGCGGGCATCACTTCCGGCGCCGTCACGCTCGGCGTCCCGCACATGGTTCCGCTCGATGACGCAGGTGCGCACGCGCTCTGGCCCTCACTCGACGGTCGCAGCGCCTCCGACGTCGTCGACCTGTTCGCCTCCGTCCGGTCGCTGCAGGGGGCCACCCGATGAGCGTCGCGGCGCCGCGGCCCAGCGGACCGTTCCGCGAGGGGGACCGGGTGCAGCTCACCGGGCCCAAGAACCGGCTCCACACGATCACACTCGCGCCCGATGGCGAGATGCACACGCACCATGGCGTGCTCTTCCACCGTGATCTCATCGGTCTGCCGGACGGGTCAGTGGTCACCAACAGCTCCGGCCACGAATACCTGGCACTCCGGCCGCTGCTGCGCGATTTCGCCATGTCGATGCCGCGGGGCGCGGCGATCGTGTACCCGAAGGATGCGGCGCAGATCGTCATGCAGGCCGACATCTTCCCCGGCGCCACCGTCGTCGAGGCCGGCGTCGGTTCAGGTGCGCTGTCGTTGTCGCTGCTACGCGCGATCGGTCCTGCCGGGCGTCTGGTGTCCTTCGAGCGCCGCGACGATTTCGCCGACGTCGCGAGGGCGAACGTGGAGACGTTCTTCGGCGGGACGCCCGACACCTGGGAGGTCGTCGTCGGAGATCTCCTGCACGCGTTGCCCTCGACCATGCCGGCGGGCAGCGTCGATCGAGTGGTGCTGGACATGCTCGCCCCGTGGGAGGTGATGGATGCCGTCGCCGACGCCCTGACTCCCGGTGGCGTCGTGCTCTGCTACGTGGCCACCGCGACCCAGCTGTCACGTGTCGCGGAGTACATCCGCGGCACCGGATGCTTCACGGATCCCGATGCCTCCGAGACCATGGTCCGCGGATGGCACGTCGAGGGGCTCGCCGTGCGGCCCGATCATCGGATGGTGGCCCACACCGGATTCCTCCTCACCGCACGTCGGCTCGCGCCGGGGACGATCGCGCCGGAGGTCAAGCGCCGCGCGTCCAAGTCCAGCTACGGCGACGAGGACGTCGAGCTGTGGACCCCGGGTGCTGTCGGAGACCGCGAGATCACCGACAAGAACCTGCGCAAGCGCGCACGTGAGGCCGCGAAGGCGGCGGACGGCGCACGGCGGGCCGCCGCGTCGCGCGACGCGGAGGACCGTTCGCAATAGACTGGAGCGCGTGCGTAAATCCTCAGCCGCTCTGGCCACTCTCGCTCTCGCCGTCGTCGCTCTGACGGGATGCACGGCAGGCCCATCGTTCGACGCTGCCGCCTGCGATCGTGCGGCCGCCACCAGCGGGCTCGAGGACCTCGCGAACGTGTCGGGTGCGGTCGGCGATGAGCCGGACGTCGAGCTCTTCACGCCTGTCGGGGCGGGGGAGAGCGCGTTCGGTGACGTCGTGGTCGGTGACGGCCGTGCCCTCACCAGCCCGAACCAGAGCGCCGTGTTCGAGTTCTCGCTGTTCTCCGGCAAGACCGGTGAGCCGGTCGGTGGCACGGCGTACGACGAGGACCGTGCGCAGCTGGGCAGCGTCGAGTACTGGGCGCAGACCGTGCCGGTGTTCGGCGAGGCGCTGAAGTGCGCGACGGAAGGCTCCCGGGTGATGATCCTCGTCTCGCCGGAGGACTTCGGCGCCCAGAACCTCTCCGGGTTCGGCCTCGACGCGGACGAGCCGGTCGTCGCACTGTTCGACGTCGTCGACGTGTTCCCGACGAAGGCCGAAGGTGCCCTGCAGTTCAACGACGCCGCGGGGATGCCCACTGTGGTCCGCGCACCCGACGGCCGCCCCGGGATCATCGTGCCGGACAAGGCTGCGCCCACTGAGCTCGAGGTGCAGACCCTCATCAAGGGCGACGGCGCGACGGTCTCCGAGGACGACACCGTGCTGGTCAACTACACCGGTGTGACCTGGGCGGACCGCACCGTCTTCGACTCGTCGTGGGATCGCGGCGCCGCGACCTTCGACATGTCCAACCTCATCCCCGGTTTCACGCAGGGGCTCGCGGGTCAGACCGTCGGCTCCCAGGTGCTCATCGTCGTACCGCCCGAGCTCGGATACGGCGAGCAGGGCAGCGGTGCCGTCCCGGCGAACGCGACTCTCGTGTTCGTCGTGGACATCCTCGGCATCGATCCTCCGGTCTCAGCGCGGCAGTGATGGCCGCCCGCATCCCACCGGAAGAGCGTCAGACGAATCTCGTCGTGGCGCTCATGGCCACGGAGATCGGGCTCACCAAGCAGCAGATCCTCGACAGTGTCTCCGGTTACCGTCAGCGCGCGCAGACGGGCGCACGAGCCGATGCGCTCGAGAAGATGTTCGAACGCGACAAGGACGAGCTGCGTTCGCTGGGTGTGCCCATCGAGACGATCGGCGACTCGAGCGATCCCAACGACCTTCGAGAGGCCCGCTACCGGATCCCGAAGGCCGAGTACGACCTCCCGGCCGACATCTCCTTCAGCCCAGCCGAACTCGCCGTCCTGCAGCTCGCGGGCAGCGTCTGGAGCGCAGAATCGGCCTCCGCGGATGCGCAGGCCGGCGTCCGCAAGATCCGTGCGCTGGGCATCGACGGTGATGAGCCGATCATCGGGTTCGCCCCGCGGATCACCACCAGGGAGAGCAGCTTCGCTCCGTTGCAGAGCGCGATCGAGGACTGCCGGGTGGTCACGTTCGACTACCTCAAGCCGGGGGAGGAGGCTCCGCGTCGTCGGACGGTCGAACCTCTCGCTCTGCTCGACTTCGAGGCGCGTTGGCACGTCTACGGCATCGACCTCGACGCCCAGGACGAGCGCACCTTCCTGCTCAGCCGCATCGTCGGCGATGTGACCGTCACGCGCCGCGGGTTCGACCCCGGTCTGCGGGAGGGTGCGGGCGACCGGGCACTGGCCGGTCTGCAGGACGTCGCCGCGCGGAACTCTGCTCTGGTGGAGATCACGCCGGGGACCGAAGCCGCGCTCCGACTCGGGCGCCGCGCGACACCGGAGGTGCAGGGTTTCCGCGTGCCGTTCGTGGACCTGCACATCTTCGCCGATGAACTCGCCTCATACGGGCCGGAGGTGCGCGTGGTCGAGCCGACCACGCTGCGGGATGCGGTGATCTCGCGTCTGCGCGCGATAGTGGCGGCCCATGAGGCCGCTCCCTCCGAGGGAGGGGCATGATGGCCGACAAGCCCAAGCCGCTGCTCGCGGTCGACCGCGTCCGGGCGTACCTCACCCTCGTGCCCTACCTGCTCGAGCGCGGCCAGGTGTCGCTCGAGGAGGCGGCGCGCGAATTCGACGTCTCAACGAGCGAGATGCGCGGCATGATCGAGAAGCTCACCGTGATCGGGCTCCCCGGCGACAGCGGGTACTGGCAGCAGCCGCACGAGCTCTTCGACATCAACTGGGACCTGCTCGATGAAGAGGACGTCATCGAGATCACCAACGACGTCGGCCTCCGCCGCGTGCCCCGCTTCACCGCGCGCGAGGCCGCCGCGCTGCTCGCGGGACTGCAGATGGTCGCGGCGGTGCCCGCAGTGTCCGACTCCGGACTCGTCGCCGGTCTCCTCGCCAAGCTCTCCAGAGCCGCTGCGGATGCACCGGCGGACGTCGTGATCGCGCCGAGCGCGGTGGACGAGGTGCGCGAGGCCGTGGCGGCGGCGCTGCGCGCCCGCGTCGCGGTGTCGTTCCGCTACCAGGCGCCGGATGCCGCACCGACCACAAGGACCGTCGACCCCGTGCAGGTCCTCATCACGAATGGTCAGTGGTACCTGCAGGGCTGGTGCCACATGCGACGCGCGATCCGCACGTTCCACCTGGACAGGGTCAGCGAACCCACCCTCACCGACATTCCCATCACGCATGCGGATGTCCCGGTGCCGGAGGGGTTCGGAACAGGTGAGGTGGACTCGCAGGTCACGGTCCGGGTGCCGAGGCGTCTGGTGCCGTTGCTGGGCGACTACGCCCGGTCCGACAACGTCCGCGCCGACGGAGAAGATGCCGTCGTCACCATCCGCCTGTCGGACCCGCGGGCGATCAAGCGCGTCGCCGGTCGCTTCGGGGGGTCCCTGAAGGTGTGCGAACCGGAGGCCGCGCGGACTGCGACCCGTGACTGGGCCGCTGAGGGACTCGCACTCTACGCACACCCGTGACATGGATTCCGCAGGTAGACTGCACGAAGACTTCGAACCCGGGAGGGAACCATGGCTGGATTGACCGGTTGGCACCTGCTCGTCCTCGTCCTCGTCATCCTGCTTCTGTTCGGCGCGGCGAAGCTTCCGGCGCTGGCGAAGAGCATGGGACAGTCCGCGCGCGTCTTCAAGGGTGAGATGAAGGCGATGAAGGAAGAGGATGCCGCGACGCAGCAGAACGTCGCCGACGCACCCGTGGTGTCGACCACCTCTGAGAACAGCGCACCGCCGCGTAATGACGGCGGCAACAGCGGCACCCCGACGACCTGACGACGGTGACCGCGATCGACAAGAAGTCGGCCGCGGGTGACAAGCCACGCAACGAGCGCCGGATGTCCCTCGGCGCTCACCTCGTGGAGTTGCGCCGGCGGCTGATGATCTCCGCGGCGGCGCTCGTCGTCGCCATGATCGTGGCGTTCTTCGTCACGGACCCGATCATCGCCTTCATCACGGCGCCCATCGACCGGATCGCCGCGGAGCATCCTGAGGTCGTCGTCGGGCTGACCTTCTCCTCTGTGACGTCGCCCTTCGACCTCCGGATGAGGATGGCGTTCTCGATCGGCATCTTCCTCGCGGCGCCGATCTGGCTGTGGCAGATCTGGGCATTCATCATGCCGGGGCTGACGCGCAAGGAGATCAAGTACACCGTCGGTTTCGTCGCGGCGGCGATCCCGCTGTTCTTCGCGGGTTGCTACGTCGGCTCTCTTGTCGTCCCACACGTCATCGAGCTCATGGCCACCTTCACCCCGGAGGGTGCCAACAACCTCTATGAGGGGAAGCTCTACTACGACTTCACGCTGAAGCTCATGCTCGTCGTCGGCATCTCGTTCGTCCTGCCGGTCTTTCTCGTCGCGCTCAATGTCGCCGGCGTGATGACGGGAAAGGCGATCATCAAGGGCTGGCGGGTCGCCGTCCTCATCGCCACCGTCTTCGCGGCGCTGGCGACTCCCGCCGCCGACGTGGTGAGCATGCTCCTGCTGGCGGGCATCCTCGTGGTGCTGTTCTTCGCTGCCGCAGGTCTGTCGCTCCTCTTCGACCGACGCAAGAACAAGCGGTTGAAGGCCGAGGGACTGCTCCCGGACGCTCCCGCATGACCTCCCCGGCTGAGCGGTACGCCGCCGCACGCGACGCCGCGGCGCACCCCGAGACCGTCGCGTTCGCCGCGGCACAGCGCTTCGATCTCGACCCGTTCCAGGTCGAGGGCTGCCACGCGCTCGAGCAGGGGCGCAGCGTGCTCGTGGCGGCGCCCACCGGCGCGGGAAAGACGATCGTCGGCGAGTTCGCGATCCATCTCGCGATGCGGACGCCGTCGGACAAGGCGTTCTACACGACGCCGATGAAGGCGCTGTCGAACCAGAAGTTCCGTGAGCTCGTCGAGGTGTACGGCGCCGAGAACGTCGGTCTGCTGACGGGCGACACGAACATCAACGGGAACGCGCGGATCGTCGTGATGACGACCGAGGTCCTGCGCAACATGATCTATGCCGACTCCCCGGCGCTCCGCGACCTCCGCTTCGTCGTCATGGACGAGGTGCACTACCTCGCGGACCGTTTCCGCGGGGCCGTGTGGGAGGAGGTCATCATCCACCTCCCGTCGTCCGTTCGTCTGGTCTCGCTGAGTGCGACGGTGTCCAATGCGGAGGAGTTCGGCGACTGGCTCGACACGGTGCGCGGTGACACCGAGGTGATCGTCTCCGAGATCCGCCCCGTCCCGCTCGAACAGCACGTGCTCGTGCGCGACGATCTTCTTCCGCTCTTCGACGATCGGGCGGGTGTCGCCACGGCGACGGTCAACCAGGAGCTCATGCGGATCCGTTCCTTCACCGGTTCCCGCTACGACGGCAATCGCCAGGCGCAGTCGTACCGCAGCAACCGGCACGCGGGGCGCCAGGGTCCCCGTCCGCCCCGCGGCGGACGCCGACCCGTGCGCTCGGCGAACGCGCAGCGCATCGAGCGGATGGATCGGCCCGATGTCGTCCAGCTCCTCGAGCGCACGAACCTTCTGCCGGCCATCTTCTTCATCTTCAGCCGCGTGGGGTGCGACGCCGCGGTGCAGCAGGTGCGCCGCTCCGGCATCCGTCTGACGACGCCGGAGGAACGTCGTGAGATCCGCGCCTTCGTCGATGAGAGCACCCGCACGCTGCAGGACGAGGACCTCGGTGTCCTCGGCTTCTTCGAATGGGTCGACAACCTCGAGCGCGGCGTCGCCTCCCACCACGCCGGCCTGCTCCCGGCGTTCAAGGAGGTCGTCGAGGAACTCTTCCGCCGCAAGCTCGTCAAGGTCGTCTTCGCGACGGAGACCCTCGCACTCGGCATCAACATGCCGGCCCGAACGGTCGTGCTCGAGAAGATGGAGAAGTTCAACGGCGAGGCCCGAGTGGCGATCACGTCGGGGGAGTACACCCAGCTGACCGGTCGCGCGGGCCGCCGCGGCATCGATGTCGAAGGTCATGCCGTGGTGCAGTGGACCGAAGGCATGGACCCGCAGGCGGTCGCTGCGCTCGCGTCACGGCGCACGTACCCGCTGAACTCCAGCTTCCGCCCGACCTACAACATGGCGGTGAACCTCATCGACCTGTTCGGACGTCCCAGGGCGAGGGAGATCCTGGAGTCGTCCTTCGCGCAGTTCCAGGCCGACCGCGCGGTCGTCGGACTGGCCAGGCAGGTCCGCGAGGCTGAGGAATCGCTGGACGGATACCGGACGGCGATGCAGTGCGACCACGGAGACTTCCTCGAATACGCCGGCATCCGCCGCGAGCTCAGCGACCTCGAGAAGAAGAACCGGCAGGACGCACACGCCCCGCGCGCCGCGCGCGACAAGCGTCTCAAGCGGATCCAGGGTCTGCGCACCCGTATGCAGCGACACGGCTGCCACGGATGCCCGGATCGTGAGGCGCATGCACGCTGGGCGGAGCGCTACTGGAAGCTGAAGAGGCAGACCGACCGCACCCGCAAGCAGATCGCGACGCGCACCGGCACCGTGGCGCGCGTGTTCGACCGCGTCGTGGACGTCCTGACGACCCTGGATTACGTCACGGGGGAGGGGGATGACACCGCCCTGACGGATGCCGGGCGCACGATGCGCCGCATCTACGGCGAGCGGGACCTGCTGGTGGCCGAGTCGCTGCGCCAGGGACTGTGGGAAGGGCTGGACGCTCCTTCGCTCGCCGCCATGGCGTGCTGCCTGGTCTACGAACCGCGCAGGGACGAGGCCAACTCCGGGGAGCGCGGTCTTCCGCGCGGCCGGTTCCGGACCGCGTACGAGAAGACGACGACGCTGTGGTCAGAGCTCGACGACCTCGAGCAGGCCCACGACCTCCCCGGCTCCGAGCCACTGGCGGCCGGTCTCGCCGGCGCGATGCACGCGTGGGCACGCGGCGGTCAGCTCGACCGCGTGCTCGTCGACGCCGACATGGCCGCCGGCGACTTCGTCCGCTGGGCGAAGCAGACGATCGATCTGCTCGACCAGCTCTCGATCGTCGCAGAGGATCTCACGCTCGCCCGTACCGCGCGTCAGGCCCTCGATGGCGTGCGCCGCGGCATCGTCGCGTACTCGACGATGTGAGAGCGATCCGAATGTCATCACCCTCCGCCGCGCCCGTACGACGTCCACGCGCCCTGCTCCCGCTCTGGCTCGCCGTGCCGGTGGCGGCTCTGGCCGGCTGGCTGATGGACCTCGCCTACCCGTCCGTCGGTGCCTGGATCCTCGCGTTCCTCGCCATCGCGCTCCTCCTTCTGTCGCTGATCGGGCGTCGCGCAGGCGGAGCAATCCTGGTCGGCTTCGTCTACGGGGCGGTCTTCTTCTTCCTCCTGGTCTCATGGACATCCCGCTATCTCGGCGTTATCCCCTGGGCGGCTCTCGCGCTGCTGGAGGCCGCGCTGACCGCCGTCGCGGTCATCCTCATCACGTTGGCCTACCGCTGGCTCCCACGCGCCTTCCCCGGCGTCGCAGGGCGACTCCTGGTGCTACCGGCGGTCGTCGCCGCCCTGTGGGTAGGCAGGGAGCTCTTCCTCGGTTCCTGGCCGTACACCGGATTCCCCTGGGCGCGCCTCGGCATGACCCAGTCGGAGAGCCCGCTCGCCGCATTGTCCTCCTGGCTCGGCGTCAGCGGTGTGAGCTTCGTCATGGTCCTCGCCGTGGCGATGATCATCGAGGTCGTCCGTCTGCGCGCGTGGCAGCGTCCGGTGCGCCTCATCGCGCCGGTGGTCGTGGTGATCGTCCTGTTCGTGACCCCCGCCTTTCCGACGGTGGACGCGGGGACGATGCGTATCGGAGCCGTGCAGGGCGACGGGCCGACCGGATACTTCGACGAGCGGGAGCCGTACTCCGTGATCGGCGCGCAGACCGAAGCCACCGAACCGCTGTACGGCGAGGAGATGGATCTGCTGGTCTGGCCGGAGGGCGGGCTCGATCACGACCCGTTCCAGGATGCGAACCTGGCGCGTCGCATGACGCTCGTCAGCAATCGCGCCGGTGCGCCCCTGCTCGCCAACGCCGCGACGGCGCGCGGGGACGAGTACTTCAACACCTCGATGCTCTGGATGCCCGACGGCACGGCCGATCAGACCCACGACAAGCGCTATCCGGTGCCGTTCGGCGAATACGTCCCCGATCGCGACTTCTATTACGCGATCGTGCCCGATCTGATCGGTCTGATCGGCCGGGAGTACACGCACGGCACGAACCCGCCGATCGTCGAGGTCGACGATGTCCGCGTGGGGCTCGCGATCTGCTTCGACGTGATCTACGACGACGTCATCGACGAGGGCGTCCGCGGTGGGGCGGAGGTCCTCGTGTTCCAGACGAACAACGCCGACTTCCGTGGAACGGACGAGAACCAGCAGCAGCTGGCCTTCGCCCGCATGCGAGCCGTCGAGACCGGTCGCAGCGTGGTGAACATCTCCACGGTGGGGGCGAGCCAGATGATCGCGCCGGACGGCTCGACGATCGCTTCCCTGGACGCGGACGAGGCCGGAGCCATGCTCGAGACGGTCGAGCTTCGCTCCGGCCTCACGTCCGGTGTCATCCTCGGCCCCTGGCTGCAGCAGGTGCTGCTGTGGGGCGGACTGGGCGCGCTCCTGGTCGGGTGGTGGCGCGCCCGGAGAACGGGTTAGGCGATCTTCTCGCGGGTGGGGTCCTCGCCGGCACCGCGGCGGGCACGGATGAAGGCGAGGCGCTCCTCGAGGAGCTCCTCGAGCTCGGCGCGCGTGCGACGCTCGAGCAACATGTCCCAGTGGGTGCGCGCGGTCTTCTCGTCCGCGGCATCCGGCGTGATGGTCTTGCCGTCGACGCTCAGGACAGCCTCGGCGCCGCAGGAGCGGCACTCCCAGGTCTGCGGGGGCTCTGCGTCAGCGGCGAACATCAGCGACGTCGTGCTGCCGCACGTGTCGCACTTGTAGGTGGTCTCGCGGCGCTCCATGAAAACGACGCCCTCTTCGCTCTGTAGGCTCTGGGCGCCGAGTCGGATGCCGCGCAGGCTGCGATCTGCCATTTTGTGGTCCTCTCGTCGCCCTCAGGTATACCGCTCGCGCCTGTGCGCAGGCTCAATGCCCCCGGGTTCGCGGTGGGATTCACAGTCGAATCCCAGGGCCTCGTCTTCGGCTCAGGCGAGTGCCGCGAGAGCGACGTCGGCGTGGTCGGTGACGAGCCCGTCGACGCCGAGGTCGAGAAGTCGCCGCATGGCATCAGGGTCGTTGATCGTCCATACGTGGATCTCGGTGTCGTGCCGGTGCGCAGCTCGCAGCAGCGCCGGGGTGAGGACGCGCACCGCCCCGTAGCGCTCCGGGATCTGCAGGGCGTCGAGGTCCCGCAGCACGCGCCCGGGGGAGAGGCGCAGCGCGCTCAGCAGGCGCACCTGCACCATGCTCGCCTTGCCGGCGGACGTCGCGGGACGAAGGGAGGCGCCGGCCGCCATCGCCGCCTCCACCGCGCGTCTGCGGCGTCCCTCGGAGAAGCTCGTCAACAGCACACGGTGAGTGTGCGCGGCCACTGAGCGTCCGACCGGATCCACCGCGGCATCCGACTTCACATCGATGTTGAACCGCGTGTCGGGGAATATCTCGAGCATCTCCGTGACCGTCAGCAGCCCGCCGTGCGGCGCGAGGATCTCGGCGAGTTCCATCGTGCGCACCTCGTCGACACGGCGTTCGTCGCCGGCGAGTCGTGCGAGGGTCTCGTCATGGAAGAGCACGACATCGCCGTCCGCGGTCACGCGACAATCGGTCTCGACGTACTCGGCACCGGCGGCGTGCGCGGCAGCGAACGCCGCCGCGGTGTTCTCCCAGACCGCCGGGCCGTCACCGCGCGTCGAGGTGAGACCGCGATGGGCGAGGATCCGAGGATGCCGCGTGCGCGCGAAGTAGGGGTGCGTCACGCTCCCGGAGTACCGGCCGGCGGCGGACCCTGGCGCGGTGTGAACGCGCTGCCGATGCCCTTGAGCGCTTCCGTCAGCTCGCTCGGCACGATCCAGAGCTTGCTCGACTCGCTGTCGGCGATCTTCGGAAGCATCTGCAGGTACTGGTACGCGAGAAGCTTGTCGTCGGGGGCGCCCTGATGGATCGAGGCGAACACGTTCTGGATGGCTTCCGCCTCGCCCTGTGCGCGGAGGACTGCGGCCTGCTTGTCACCCTCGGCGCGGAGGATCTCCGCCTGCCGCGCACCTTCCGCCTCGAGGATCGCGGACTGCTTGGTCCCCTCGGCCGTGAGGATCGCCGCGCGCCGATCGCGCTCGGCGCGCATCTGCTTCTCCATCGAGTCCTGGATCGAAAGGGGCGGGTCGATGGCCTTCAGCTCGACTCGTCCGACCCGGATGCCCCACTTGCCGGTGGCCTCGTCGAGGACGACGCGCAACTGGCCGTTGATGTTGTCGCGGCTGGTCAGTGCCTCTTCGAGGTTGAGGCCACCGACGACGTTACGAAGGGTCGTGGTCGTCAGCTGCTCGACGGCGCCGAGATAGTTCGCGATCTCGTAGGTGGCTGCCCTGGCGTCCGTGACCTGGAAGTAGACCACGGTGTCGATCGAGACGACGAGGTTGTCCTCGGTGATCACCGGCTGGGGCGGGAACGAGACGACCTGCTCGCGCATGTCGATGAGCGGGCGGAGGCGGTCGATGAACGGCACGAGGATGTTCAGACCGGGGGTGAGCGTTTTGTGGTATCGACCCAGCCGCTCGACGACGCCGGCGGTGGCCTGCGGGATGATGCGGATCGAGCGGGCGACCGTCACCACCACGAAGATGATGACGGCGATCGCCAGGATCCAGCCGATCGCTGTCGGGATGAACGAGGAGTCGTTCACGTGTTCTCCTTCTCTTCGTGTGCGGTCAGTCCGCCGCGGGGCGGACGATCGCGGTGGCGCCGTTGATGGCGGCGATCGTCACGGGGGCGCCGAGGGGGATCGGGACTCCGGTGTCGGTGCGGGCGGTCCAGGTGTCCCCGTTGCTGACCTTCACCTGGCCGCTGACCTGCGTGATGTCGGCCAGCGCCGTGCCGCGCAGCCCGATGAGGGCGTCGACGTTGGACTTCGTCGGATCCTCTCCGCGGTGCAATCGACGCAGCAACGGAGGGCGGATGAAGAGGATGAACAGCGCGGCCGCAGCGGCGGCGATGATCAGCTGCGCCCACAATGGGACGCCGACCAGTCCGGTCACGAGGCCCACGGCGCTGCCGAGCGCGAGCATGAGGAAGGTGAAATCGAGCGTGAGCATCTCGATGACGAGGAACACCGCGATGAGGACCAGCCAGCCGATCCATGCCCACTCGGTGATCAGGTCGATGAAGACGGATGCGTCGTCCATGGCCCCTCCTTTGCGGTCAACCTATCACGCGGCCGGACGGGGTCGGCGGCTCGAGCAGGACCGTTGGTAAAGTGAACGGGCCGCTGATCTCGCGGCCCTCACGCATCGCAAGGAGTCACTGTGACCGACGTTCTGCCCGCAGGTTCTCTCGCCGGAAAGGTCGCGCTGGTCACCGGCTCGTCCCGAGGCATCGGCGCGGACACCGTGCGGTATTTCGCCGAGGCGGGCGCCGATGTCGTGATCAACTTCCGCAACAAGGCCCCGCGCGCCGAGAAGCTCGCCGCCCAGTTGCGCGAGCTCGGCGGACGGGCGCTCGTCGCCGGTGCGGATCTCACCGACCCGGATTCGGTGTCGCAGATGCTCGAGCAGGTCCGTGCGGAGTACGGACGCATCGACATCCTCGTGCTCAACGCCTCCGGCGGCATGGAGTCCGGTATGGCCGAGGACTACGCGCTCACGCTCAACCGCGATGCACAGCTCAACGTGCTCAACGCCGCACTCCCGCTTCTCGGCGAGGGTTCCCGCATCGTCTTCGTGACGAGCCACCAGGCCCACTTCATCCGCACGACGCCGACGATGCCCGAGTACGAGCCCGTCGCGCTCTCCAAGCGTGCGGGCGAGGATGCGTTGCGCGCCCTCATTCCCGCGCTCGAAGAGAAGGGCATTGGGTTCACCGTCGTGTCCGGCGACATGATCGAGGGCACGATCACGGCGACCCTCCTGGAGCGCGCGAACCCCGGGGCGATCTCGGCTCGTCGCGAGGATGCCGGTCGCCTCTACAACGTGTCCGAGTTCGCGGCCGAGGTGGCCAAGGCCGCGGTCGACCCGGTTCCGGCGGACAACACCCGCCTCGTGGGCGACACCAGCGGGTTCATCGCCGAATGACGTTCATGTGAAAGGGGCCCTGCCATCCGGCAGGGCCCCTTTCACATGAACTTGAGTCTGATTCGCTCCCGAGCGATCAGACGTTGCTGCTGCCCGCCTGCGGAACGGACGTGGTCGGCGGGGGAGTGGTGGCGGCCTTCTCGTCGCGTCCGAGCGTGATCGCGCGGACGATCTGGATGATGCCGAGGACGACGAGCGTGATCCCCAGAACCCACCAGAGGGCGACGGCAGCGAGCAGCGGCGAGAACAGCACGATCACGCCGGCGGCGATGCTGAGGATGGCGTAGATGATCGTCCACGCCTTCGATCCGTCCTTGTTCAGCAGCGAGAGCGAGACGATGCCGTCGACGATCCAGCTGACCCCGAGGAAGATCGCGGTCACGAATGCGAGCGTGATGGTGGCCGCGGTGAGGTTGAGGAAGGCGACGACGCCCGCGACGATGTAGAGCACGCCGAGGACGATGTGACCGACCCTGGACCATCCGCCCTTCTTGCCGGAGAAGATTCCCAGACCGACGTAGACGAGTCCCGCGATGACGAGGTAGGCGGCGATGATGCCGGTGACGATGATCGCGGTCTTCAATGGCCATGCCAGCAGGACGATCCCCGCGATGAGCGCGACGACGCCCGACACCGCCAGCGTGATCCGGATGGATGTGAACAGCGACTTCGCCTCGGTGAGCGACTCAGACATGTGCATGCCTTTCTGTGAAGGTCCTGTGAGGACATGCTCAGCGTAGCGCCGACGGGGGTGCCGATGTCGGATGTCCGTGGCAGGATTCTCCCCATGACTGAGGCAATCCCTCCTGCCGATTCGCACGATCTCATCCGAGTCCGGGGCGCGAGAGAGAACAATCTCAAAGACGTCGATCTCGACATCCCCAAGCGGCGTCTCTCCGTCTTCACCGGCGTGTCCGGCTCGGGGAAGAGCTCGCTGGTGTTCGACACGATCGCCGCGGAGTCCCGGCGGATGATCGACGAGACCTACAGCGCCTTCGTGCAGGGCTTCATGCCGTCCGCGCCGAGGCCGGACGTCGATCTCCTCGAGGGGCTGACCACCGCCATCATCGTCGACCAGGAGCGGCTCGGCGCGAACCCTCGATCGACGGTGGGCACCGTCACCGACGCCAACGCGATGCTGCGCATCCTGTTCTCGAAACTCGGGCAGCCGTACATCGGCGGGCCGACCGCCTTCTCCTTCAACATCCCGACGCAGAAGGCCAGCGGTGTGATGACCGGGCCCGGCGGCGAGAAGAAGATCGTCAAGGATGCGATCTACCTCGGCGGCATGTGCCCCCGATGCGAGGGCAGGGGAGCGGTGTCCGATCTGGACCTCGCTCAGATCGTCGACGAGTCCAAGTCGCTCGACGAGGGGGCGATCATGGTGCCGGGGTACACGGCCGACGGCTGGATGGTGAAGGGCTTCTCGCAGTCGGGTTTCTATCCGGCGGACAAGCCGATCGCCGAGTTCACGGAGAAGCAGCGTCACCTCTTCCTCTACGGCGAGGTGACGAAGGTGAAGATCTCCGGGATCAACATGACCTATGAGGGGCTCATCCCCAAGATCACGAAGTCGATGCTGTCGAAGGACATCGATGCGCTGCAGCCGCACATCAGGGCGTTCGTCGAACGAGTCGCATCGTTCGCGACATGCCCGGAGTGCGACGGCACGCGCCTCACCGAGGGGGCGCGCTCGTCGAAGATCGACGGCATCAGCATCGCCGATGCGTGCCGCATGCAGGTGACCGACCTCGCCGAGTGGGTGAACGGACTCGATCTCCCAGGGGCGGGGCCGCTGCTCGAGGCGCTCCGGGCGAACCTCGGGGCGTTCGTGACCCTCGGGCTCGGGTACCTGAGCCTGGAGCGCCCCTCCGGGACGCTGAGCGGGGGAGAGGCGCAGCGCATCAAGATGCTCCGTCACCTCGGTTCATCCCTCACCGACGTCACCTATGTGTTCGACGAGCCGACCATCGGACTCCATCCGCATGACATCGAGCGGATGAACGCGCTCCTGCTCAAATTGCGGGACAAGGGCAACACGGTGCTCGTCGTCGAGCACAAGCCGGAGACGATCGCCATCGCCGACCGTGTGGTGGACCTCGGTCCCGGCGCGGGATCCGCCGGAGGAGAGATCTGCTTCGAGGGAACCGTGGACGGCCTGCGCGCGAGCGGCACCCTCACCGGCAGGCACCTCGACGACCGTGCCGCGCTCAAAGACGCGGTGCGTGAGCCCGCGGGAACCATCGAGGTGCGCGGCGCCGCCACCAACAATCTCCGCGACGTCGACGTCGACATCCCCACCGGCGTGCTCACCGTGGTGACCGGAGTCGCAGGATCGGGGAAGAGCTCGCTCATCCACGGATCCGTGTCGGGGCGTGAGGGCGTGGTGAGCATCGACCAGAGTGCGATCAAGGGGTCTCGCCGGAGCAACCCGGCCACGTACACCGGGATGCTGGAACCCATCCGCAAGGCCTTCGCCAAGGCGAACGGTGTGAAGCCCGCGTTGTTCAGCGCGAATTCGGAGGGCGCGTGCCCCTCGTGCAAGGGCTCCGGCGTCATCGTCACGCAGCTGGGGTTCATGGACACGATCGAGACGCCGTGCGAGGACTGCGGAGGGAAGCGCTTCCAGTCCGCGGTCCTGGACTACAAGCTCGCAGGCAAGGACATCACCGAGGTGCTCGACCTGCCGGTTGCGGAGGCGCGGGAGTTCTTCTCGGGCGCCGATGCGAAGATCCCCGCTGTCGTGGCGATCCTCGCGCGCCTGGAGGACGTCGGGCTCGGGTACCTCTCGCTCGGCCAGCCGCTGTCGACGCTGTCGGGCGGCGAGCGTCAGCGCGTCAAGCTCGCCATCCAGATGGGCGAGAAGGGCGACGTCTACGTGCTGGATGAACCGACCACCGGACTGCATCTCGCCGACGTGGACAAGCTCCTGGGACTCCTGGACAGACTGGTCGACGCCGGACGGACGGTGATCGTCATCGAGCACCACCAGGCGGTGATGGCGCATGCTGATTGGATCATCGACGTCGGCCCCGGTGCGGGCCATGACGGGGGCACCGTGGTGTTCGAGGGGACGCCTGCCGACCTCGTGGCCGCGCGCTCGACGGTGACAGGCGAGCACCTGGCCCAGTACGTCGGGGCCTGAGCAGTCAGGTCAGCGGCTGCAGCAGGCGGAGCGCGGCGATGAAGGACTCGCGGTCCACCGGGTCCAGGGGCGCGAGCACGTGTTCCTGCACGTCCTCGACGATGCTCGCGAGTTCTTCGTGACGCGCGCGTCCGGCGTCCGTCAGCTCCACGACGTTCCGTCTGGCGTCTGCGGGGTCGGGCCGGCGCACGACGTATCCGGAGTCGTCGAGCACGGTCAGTGTCACGGCCACGTCGCGCTTGTCGAGCCGCGCCCGAGAACCGATGTCGACCTGCGACAGGGGAGTGGCATCGGAAAGCGCCTCGAGGATCCGGTACTCGTAGCCTCGAGCACCGGCGTCGGCGAGACGGTCGGAGAGGATGCGGTGGGCGCGCAGAGCGGCATTACCGAGCAGCCAGGTGGGGAGGTCGCGTGTCGCGGGCATGAGCTTTTCCTTGGTCGAACCAACGATCGATGTTATGTTGGTCATACCAACGATACGAGATTGCGCCTCTCGTGCGGGCGTGCTGGGACTTCCGGGGGAATCGACCTCGACGCAGCTCTCGAGTTCTGCGTCGAGGTGCGCACGTCTGACGGGTGCTCGAATGGGTTGCCGCCGGGACCGGGTACGCGGATGGTCTCCGGCAGATTCGATGATCGTCGCAGTGGCGCGCCGGCGGGAAGGCCGCAGAGTGTGAGGATCGCCTCGAGTGTGAAGGCGACTGCGACCTGCATGGGCGCGACCGTCAGGCCCGTGCGTACAGCGACACGTGTGCTGTGGGCTCCGTGGTGAGTGGCGTGTACGGAGACGCGCTGACTATTCGACGCGGAAACGCGCTCCGTGTCCGGCGTAGGGTAAAGCCGATAATGCACATTATGTCAGTTCGAAGCTGACAGGTCTGCGCGGATGCGCTCTCCCACCCTGGCGCGGGTAGGCCCGCCGGTGACGATCGTTTGCGGTGGAGCCGCCTCGTGATCGCCGAAGACGTCGTCGCATCGTTGCGGTACCCGTGACGCGCCATCCATGGGACCATCGGTTGTATGAGCACTCCGGTCCTCGCCATCGTCTGTGCCCTCGGGATCATTGTTCCGGTGGCGCTCGGCTTCCTGCCGAGCCAGCGTAAGCGGCGTGCAGCGCGACATTGAGTCGCGCGGCCGCGTCCGCCGGTACAGCGCATAGTTGACCGACCGAAAACGATCGTTTACGGCGGGGTTGCTGCGCCCAGCTCGGCACGCCTACCGCAAACGTCCGGCGTAACCACGGATTGACGAGGCTTTTGGACGGGTGACGCGGAAGTGTGGCATCTCATTGGCAACCGAGCAGTCCGCACCCGAGCCGTCGGCTCCGGCACAGTCGGCGCCGCCGCACGGGCCATCTGCACTCGCCGAGAACGATCGGTGCCGGCATGAGCGAATGGCGCCCTCTCTGACGCCCGCGCAGATGATGTTCAGAACGAGCTTTGGGCCGACAGATTCAGCGGCCGGTGGGTGTCGGCCAGGGTCGGTAGCCTGGGGGCGTGATTGCTGTTGAGTTGCTGGGTGGCCTGATGTCCGCGATTGATGATCACCGCTGGGGAGACTTGGGCGCGTTTCTTCATGACGATTTCTCGTGCCGATACGTTCACACTGGGGAGTCCTTCGATCGAGCGTCCTGGATTCGGCTGAACGCGGAGTATCCAGGATTCGAGCACTTGCGTGTCGAAGAGATTGTCGGAGATTCGGGCCGAGCGGCCTGTCGCTCCCATGTCACGGGGCGAGGTCGTGAAGGCGTGGATCACTTCGAGTGTGCGACGTTCGTCCGAGTAAGGGACGGGCTGATTTGTGAGATGACCGAGGTCTGGACGGACGTCTCTCAGGCCGCGCCTGCTGGCAGCCGGCCAGACTCAACGCCGTCTGCCTGACTGAGTGGTCCTCCGCCGCCTCGAGTTGAGCAGCCGGGCCTGCCTACCGGGTGTGGGCGAGGCGGTAGGGGGCGGTGCTTGTTTCGATGATGGTGCCCGCCGAAAACGATCGTTTTCGGCGGGGGCGCAATGCCGAGATCGCCAGGCCCCGCGATGATGTGGTGGACAGGCGCAAGTCTTCCTCGGGATAGGCTCACCTCGATGACAACCCCCGATGTAGTACTTGCTGCCGAGAGATGGACCTCGCCACAGATCAAGCACTGGTCGCCTCAGTGGCGAGACAACTTGGCTCAATGGCTTGAGCCAAGCCTCGCGCTCGTGGGCGATGCGGAGTGGGGCGGTCAGATCCGCGACATGGTCCAGCTCCCCGTCCAGGATCCTTTGGCCTGGGCCAACCGGCTAATCGAGCTGTCGGATGGACACTGGGCTGTCGTGGGCATCCGCTTCCGGGGCCGAGACATCGAGAAGCCGTTTGTGGACGTGATCGCAACATCGCTTCCTCCTGTGCCCTCAGGCCTTGCTGCTCTCGGCGAGGTTCTGCCGCACTTCAGCGCATTCTCGCCACTATGCCTGCGGGTCAACATGCCTGATCCGGCGAGGGAACTTCAAGCGCTTGCTGCTTCGAATGCGGATGCTGGACGAGCCACCCCGGATCTGCTCATAGTGGGGCGCCCCGTGGCCGAGATGCTTGCGCGGCCGGTCGCCAGCCGATACGACGATGTTTCGCTCGTCCCTTGCGAGCCTGCGGCAGCGGCAGCACGCGTCGCAACAATCTACGACGAGCTGGCGCCGTCGCGGCCACAACTCGAACAATGGGCCACGCCGGCCGACGCCGATGCGCTCGAGGACGCCGCCGACGAGAATCTTCTTTTCGACGTTCGAGTCAACGGCACCTCAGCAGGCCTCATTGCGGCTGAGCGGGATGATGCCTACGGGTTCACCGGCTTCTGCGTTCAGGAGATTGTTCTCGACTCAGACCACCGTGGACAACAGATCGGCGTCGCCGCCCTGCAACGGCTGTGCCGAGAGCTACCCTCGGCTCCTCATGACGTGCTCTGGGGCCATATCCATCCCGGAAACGTCCCCTCTCTCCGCAATGCGCAGGAGAGCGGACGCAAGGTGGTAGCCGCCCACGTGTGGCTGACACCGCCCGGGTACAACGGTATGCCCGAATAGGGAATGCAACGCTGATCCCAACGGTCCGCTCCGCGTGCGAGTCACCGTTCCACCGTCGCCGAAAACCCTTGCCGTTTGCTAGTTATGACGAACGTTTGTGGCAGGCGTTCCAAGCCTTAGCTCTGGACCCTGCCTAAAACGATCGTTTACGGCAATCCGGCCGGTGATGACCTTCATGCGCGCGACACGCCGACCTTGACCCGCCGAAACCCACCGCCGAAACCTCACGGCGCCGAAACGCGTGTGGTACGTATTCGGCGCAGAGTCGGACGAGCGCTCTCGACAATCAGAACGCCCGTCACGAGTACGCCGAGTCACCGGTCGGTAATCGAAAACCCGGGTGCGCTCCCCCGCATCTGCCCTCAGTGCAGGTGGCACCCTCCTCAGGCGTGATGACAGCCGTTCCCGACCGCGACGAGCAGGCTCGACGCCGACCACGTTCACGTCATGATGATCGCCGGCTCTGTGCCGTCCGGCGCGACGAATCGGGCCAGGTGGGTGGCCTCGTCCCGCACAGCTGCTGTCTCGGCATCCGTCAGCGGCCGGAAGGGCGCCATGCGCAACTGATCGCGGGTCAGGCTCCAGCTTCCTTCGACGAAGCCGTCGACGAGGAACAGAGGTACGCCCGCGGACGCCCGGGGTGCGATACGTCGACGATTCTCCTCGCTGATCACCCGGGTCCGGTCCCGGTGCCCGAGAACAGCATTGTCGAAGGCGGGCAGGAACCGGACGGGTGCTGGAGCGTCCGGTTCGCCGAGCGGCGCGTCGGGCAGGTCGAACAACTCTGCTCCCTGTTCATCCCGGAAGACGCGCAGGCGCGGCCGCTGCCCTTCGACGATCTCGCGGAGTCGCGTCATCCCCGACCAGGCCTGGACGTCCATGACAGAGGCCGGACCGAATGCGGCGAGGTAGCGCAGCACCATCGTCTCGGGTTGTGATGCGTCGGCGATCGGTCGGGAGAGCCACTCGTCGGCCAAGGCGACCGGTGTCCCACGGCGATGCCCCCACCCGCCCCAGATGGGGTGAGGGGGTGGATGCACCAGCGCCTCCAGCAGCTCGAAGGCCTCGGCAAGCCGGCCAGGGCTGCGGCCGGGGAAACGGTGGACGAGCAGGTCGCCGAGCTCCCGGCGCTGCAGCGTCCTGCCGGTCAGCATCCCCCGCCCGGCGCGGCCGAGCTCGTCCGGATCGATCCCCTCGATCTGCGCCGCGTAGTACGGCTGGGCCAGTGCGCTCCGCACGAGCGTCGCGACCGTCGCCCGCAGCCAACCGAAGTCCTCGCCGCGGGCCAGATGCTGCGTCCCACGCAACATGGTCGCGTGCACCACGTCCCGGCCCTCCAGCAGGGACGTGAGGTCGTCGCGCCGGAAGTTCTCCAACCGGGCCCACAGCCCCACATAGGGTCCGTTCGGCACCTGCGCCTGCATCGCCACGAGATGCTCGATCGCCTCCCGTGGGGTCCGAGAAACGCGGCGGGTCAGCAGTTGCCGCTCCAGCAGCGTCCGGTTCAGGACTCGCCGCGTGAGTGCGCGCACACCGGCGCTCACGACTCGTCGACCGACCAGTCCATCGGTACTTCCTGCGTGATACCGATCAGGTTGCCGTCGGCCGCCTTCAACACGGCGAGACGGGCGCCGGGCATGTCGACGATCCCGGTGCCCGGATCGATGTTGTCACCCTCGGCGGCCTCGGCGGTGCCGAGCTCGGCGAGGGATCCGTCGGCGACCTCGGTCATCGCCGTGGCCCCGGCGGCGACGAGCGCTCGATGGGCCTGCTCGATGTCCTCGACCGTCCAGAAGACCAGCGGATGATCCACCCACGGCGCCGCGGTCAGCCCGATCTCCACGCCATCTCCGGAGAACGCGGCGAACTCGTCGCTGTGGAACGCGGGTTCTCGACCGAGCAACGCCGTCCAGGCAGCGATGCTCGCGGGCAGATCCCGCGCGGGCAGAACCACATTGCCGAAACCGTTCAACTGCATCATGAACACTCTCCTCGGAGCCGAGTACATGGCCGGTGGGCGTCACGCTACAGCAGACCTCGGACACTCCATGGGCTGTGCGCTGCGGGCTGCGATCGCCCGGTCCTCGTCCGCACTCCCCCGGCCATCGTCCGGCCCGCAGGCCGCGCAAACTACGACGCCGACCCCACATCGTCAATGCCCTCTTCTGCGGGGTCTCTTCTCATTACTGTCGGACCGTCGACCACTGCGGTCGAGCAGAGACCGTCCCCGCCACGATCGAGGAGCAGCAGATGACCCCAGCAGCGGATCCCACTCCCCCGAACGCCATGCCCGCGGGTCGACGACTCGCACCGCGCGCCCCGAGAATGCGCGTGACCCGATGAAGGCCATGGCGTACCGCGGACCGTACAAGATCCGCGTCGAAGAGAAACCGCGCCCGAAGATCCAGCATCCGAACGACGCCATCGTCCGCGTGACACGTGCCGCGGTGTGCGGCTCCGATCTTCATCTGTTCCACGGCATGATGCCGGACACGCGCATCGGCCACACCTTCGGACATGAGATCGTCGGAATCGTCGAGGATGTCGGACCGTCGGTGCAGAACCTCCAGCGCGGCGACCGCGTGATGGTCCCGTTCAACATCTACTGCGGTAGCTGTTACTTCTGCAGCCGCGGGTTGTTCTCGAACTGCCACAACGTCAATCCGAACGCCACCGCCGTCGGCGGCATCTACGGCTACTCGCACACGACGGGCGGTTACGACGGCGGGCAGGCGGAATTCGTCCGGGTTCCCTTCGCCGATGTGGGACCTTCCGTGATCCCGGAATGGCTGAGCTCGGAAGACGCGCTCATGCTGACGGACGCGTTCTCGACCGGTTACTTCGGTGCCCAGCTCGGCGACATCGCCGAGCGCGACACGGTGGTCGTCTTCGGCGCCGGCCCTGTCGGACTGGCCGCGGCGCGATCGGCGTGGTTCCTCGGCGCGGGCCGGGTCATCGTCGTCGACCACATCGACTACCGACTGGAGAAGGCGAAGACCTTCGCGTTCGCGGAGACGATCCATCTGTCGGAGGTGGGCGACATCGTCCTCGCGCTGAAGAAGGCGACCGACTACCTGGGCGCGGATGTCGTGATCGATGCCGTCGGCGCGGAGGCGGACGGGAGCGTCCTGCAGCACGTGACCGGCGCGAAGCTGAAGCTGCAGGGCGGCTCACCCGTGGCCGTGAACTGGGCGATCGACTCTGCACGGAAGGGTGGCACGGTGTCGGTCATCGGCGCCTACGGCCCGATCGTCTCATCCGTCCGGCTCGGAGACATCGTCAACAAGGGATTGACCGTCCGCGCGAACCAAGCGCCCGTCAAACGTCAGTGGCCCCGCCTGCTCGAACACATCCAGAACGGGCACCTGCGCCCGAGCGACCTTCTCACTCACCGGTTCCCGCTGGAGCACATCGCCGAGGCGTACCACGTTTTCTCAGCGAAACTCGACGACTGCATCAAGCCGGTCGTGATCGTCGGAGAGGAATGACCATGCCCTACGAATCCGAGAAGCCCGATCTGGCGCCGTCGGCCGAGGACCTCCGAGCGAGGATTCCCGGCTGGGGCGCGGATCTCCCACCGGAGCACCGCCGCACGTGGCAGCAGCGTGAGGACCTCGAGCCGACGGGAGCCCACTGGAGCTTCCCCGATCGGCAGGCCGATGACCCACGCCGCGAACGATCCATCGAGCATGCGATGCTTACGCCGGTCTACGGGACCGTGCAACCGCTCCACGGGATCTCGGGGCGGATCCGCCGATTCGCCTACGATCACCTCAGCGAGACGAAGAACCTGCGCTGGCTCATCCTCGTGCTCGGCGACAGAACCGAATCCGTCGGAGCGCACGTCCGATCGTTCTTCACCCGGCACCCCGATGAGCCGGTGACGCAGACGGGGGTGCTCTCCGAACCGCGTCATCGGCCGGTGACATCGCGTTTCGGAAGGGGCCGCCTCGATCCCCGACACGCGTGGCTCGACCCGATCATCGTCGCAGGTCCCTGGGTCGCCGCCGTCGTCCTGCTCCTCGCCCCTCTTCGGCGCTCGCCGCGACGGAAGCATTGACGATGCCGCTCGTCGTCTCGCGCGTCGCCGGCTGGCTGCTGCGAGGCGGCGTGGCGGTCCTGCTCCTGCTGCGCCGACCGCGTCCCATCCACTCGTCGGGTGCAGTCTTCGACGGCTGGATGACGCCTCGGCGCGCAGCGGTCCCATCGGGAATCGGATGGATCGACGATCCGCCGGACGGCGACGTCGAGGTCGTCGCTCGGGTCTCACGCGCGGTGGGGCTACCTGCGTGTCTTCCGGATGTGTATGGAATCGGCATCCGCTGGGAACACGATGGCGCACGCACCGACCTGCAGCTCGCCTCCACCGGGCTCGGCTTCCCCGGCCGCCACCTCCTGGTGCCACGACTGTCACCGTCGCGCGCCACCCTGTGCAGCGTGCTGCCGTACCGCACGGCCCGAGGACCGATCCTCCTGTGTGCACGGTCCATGCCTGTGCGGAAGCTGCCCTCCGGCACCGCCGCGCTGCGGCGGTCGGTGGACGAAGAGCCGTGGATGCTGCGTCTCTCGTTCGCCACTCCCCGAGGCAGATGGCATCCGTTCGCTGACGTGCGGTTGGACCGATCCCGCCCGGATGACGATCCGAATCTGCGCTTCAACATCGACACCAACCCGCTTCCGGGGGCGTCGCCGTATCGCTGGGTGCAGGCGCTGCGGCGGCCGTCCTATCGACTCGCTCAACGAGGATGACGACGAGCATGCTCTCGACGCCGTCTCCTCTCGGTCGTAACCTGACCCTGGAGGTGCGACATGACCGCGTATCTGATCTCCTTCCCCAGCGGCGAGATGGACATCCCCGACGACGAGTTCGATGAGGTCGTGCAGGCATCGCACGCGGTCGTCCGGGAGGCGAAGGCCGCCGGCGTCTGGATCTTCGGAGGCGGCATCGACGAGACCGTCCCGCCCGTCAGAGTCGCCGCAGACGGCCGGACGTCGCCCGGCACCTACCCCCAGACTGCCCGGATCGACGGCGGATACGCCATCCTCGACCTGCCGACGTACGAGGAGGCCGTCACATGGGCGGCGAAGCTTGCCAGGGCATGCCGCTGCCGCCAGGAACTGCGCGCGTTCGGGTACGACCCGGAGAGCTGACGCCACCTCTCCCCTGCTCCGTGGTGGGCTCCCGGCCCACAATCCGGGAGCAGGACGGTCGGACTCAGATCCGGCCGCGTACGGGCGTGCGTTCGACCTCCTCGGCCGCACCGGGTGGCGTCATCTCCGCCCGTACCCCCAGCAGACGCACCTCGCGCTCGGCATCCATCGCGCCAGCCAGTGCGAGGGCGGCGTCGACGACGGCGTCACGGTCCCGCGTCGGCGCGGGCAGTGCGCGTCCGGACGTCCTGGTCTCGAACGGCGCGTAGCGGACCTTCAGATGCACGCGCACGACAGGGCGTCCCTCGACCGCACAGTCGTCGAACGCCTGTCTCGCGAGCGATCGGATGGCATCCTGGACCTGCTCACGCGTCGTCAGATTCTGCTGGAAGGTCGTCTCGCGGCTGTGACTGCGCGCCACCCATGGCGTGTCATCGACGGCGGCAGGGCCCTGACCGGACCCCAGACCGTGATACCAGACGCCCATCTTCGGCCCGAACTCGGCGATGAGCTCGGCCTCATCCGCGTCCGCGAGCTCACGGACGGTCCGGATGCCGTGTCCGGCGAGCCGCTTCTGCACCCTGGGCCCGACGCCCCACAGGTCCCGGGTCGGTCGCTCCCCCATCACCTCGAACCAGTTCTCCGCCGTGAGGCGGAACATCCCGCCCGGCTTGCCGAAGTCGGTTGCGATCTTCGCCCGCACCCTGTTGTCTCCGATGCCCACCGAGCACTCCAGCGCGGTCGCCTCCCGCACCGCACGCTGCGCCTGCTCGGCCACCTGCTCCGGATCGTCCGTCTGCACGCCGAGGAAGCACTCATCCCAACCGATGATCTCCACCCGTACGCCGGGCACCGTGTGCAGCGCCCCCATGACCTTGGCCGATGCCTCTTCGTACGCCGCATGATCGACAGGCAGGAAGACGGCGTCGGGCGGTGCCTTCCGCGCGGCGATCTTCATCGGCATCCCTGAGCCGATCCCGAACGCCCTCGCCTCATATGACGCCGTCGAGACGACAGCGCGCAGCGTCGGATCGCCGTTCCCGCCGACGATGACGGGACGCCCGGCGAGTTCAGGGCGGCGCAGCACCTCGACGGCCGCGATGAACTGATCCATATCGACATGCAGCACCCACGAAGCGGACGTCATGGTTCGAGTGTGCCGTGCCAGGGCGTTCCGCGACACCCCCGGCCCGTCGGCCCTCCGCCGCCGGAGCCGCAGCGGAGAGTAGCGTGGAGACGTGACCTCTCCCCTGCCGCGCTCCACACCGGGGTGGCGCGGCTGGATGATCTGGTCCGTCGCGGTCGCCGCGTACATGCTCGCGATCGCGAACAGGGCGTCGCTCAGTGCCGTCGGCGTCGATGCCGCCGAGCGCTTCCACGCGGATGCTGCGACGCTGTCGCTGTTCGCCGTCGTCCAGCTGGGCGTGTACGGGGGTATGCAGATCCCGGTCGGCGTGCTGCTGGACAGGTACGGGTCCCGTCCGATCATGGCCATCGGCATAGTGCTGATGGCGCTCGGGCAACTGGTCATGGCCCTCTCCCCCAGCATCGGCATCGCCCTGGTCGCACGGGTGCTCCTCGGTGCAGGGGACGCCGCGGTGTTCCCCGCCGCTCTCCGTCTGGTCGCGACCTGGTTCCCGGCTCAGCGGGGGCCGCTGATGATGCAGCTGACCGGTCAGCTCGGCCAGCTCGGGCAGCTCGTGGCGCTCGTTCCCGTCGCCGCGCTCCTGCACGCCACCAGCTGGACGATCACCTTCGGCAGCATCGCCGGCCTCGGCATCCTCTTCGCCGTCCTCGTCTGGGCCCTGGTGCGCAACCGTCCGCCGGAGCGCACCGCCGACGTGACGGTCAACACCGACACGGGTGTCGTCCAGGTGGTCACGTCGTCGATCGACACGGCGGTCGGCATCCGCGCCGCATGGGCGCACCCCGGCACGCGACTGGCGTTCTGGTCGCACTTCACCACGCCCTTCGCCGGCACCGCCTTCGTACTGCTGTGGGGAATGCCGTTCCTCACCGCCGGTGAAGGACAACCCACCACCGTCGCGGCCGGGCTCCTGTCCCTCTTCGTCATCGGCGGCATGCTCGTCGGCCCTGTCCTCGGCGAGCTCTCCCGCCGGATCCCCACCCGTCGATCACTCGCATTGGTCCTGCCGACCGTGGCCGTCCAGCTCGCGGCCTGGCTCATCGTGATCGCCTGGCCAGGGCTGGCGCCCGTGTGGCTTCTCGTCGTCCTCGTCCTGGCTCTCGCGGTGGGGGGCCCTGCGTCGATGATCGCATTCGATCACGCGCGCACGCACAACCCTGCACATCGGCTGAGCACCGCGACGGGCCTGACGAACGCGGGAGGATTCCTCGCCGCGCTCATCGCGATCTTCCTCATCGGACTCATGCTCGACCTGCAGGGAGCGGGAAGCCCCGACACCTATTCTCTTGACGCCTTCCGCCTCGCGTTCCTCACGCAGGTCCCGCTCTGGCTGCTCGGAGCGGTCATGATCGTCATCGAGCGCAAGCGCACACGTATTCGGATCGGCCTCGACCCGGAGCGCAGGAGAAGGGGATGACACACGGATCGCCCGCACCGATGACGGTACGGGCGATCTCGATGGCGGTGCGATCAGAGCGCGGCGGGGTCTTCCGGGGTGCTGGTGCTGCGCCGGGTCGTCTGCGAACCGGATGCCGGGTCCACAGAGGTCTGCGTCACCGAGTTCGTCTGACGGCGGCGCGCGAGCAGGACGAGCCCGACGATGAAGACGACCGCTCCGGCGCCCATGAGGATGTAGCCGATCAGATCGAGGTTCGCCCACTCGACCTGGACGTTGACAGCGAACGCGAGGATCGCGCCGATCACGAACAGCACCACTCCAGTACCGATGCTCATGGTCTTCCTTCCCGGGGTGCCGAAGGTCGGCACTCCTCAAGCGCTCTGGCTTGTCAGACCACGATGCTGGCAGGGTCTATCGGCGCACGCACACGGGTTGACAAGCGCTGTCGCGCTGTCGTAGGCCGCTTCAGCGCTTTCGCCGAGGCGTCCATCCCGATGGCGACGCACCGCTTTCGAACGCACGCTCCTCGTCGGCGGCGGCGGACCACCCCTGCGCCGCCCCGATCGTGTCGAAGCCTCCGCGCGCCAGCCGCACGCCGACGTCCTCGTGGTGCATGCGCGGTGCCCCACCCCGGCGCACCGAGGCGCGCACGCTCCACGCATCATCGGCGTAGCCGCCGCCGCGGAACACACGGTAGTCGTCGTAGCGAGCGGGGTCCAACAGGTCCCAGCACCACTCCCAGACGTTGCCGAGGGTGTCGAACAGTCCGTTGAGGTTCGGGTGCTTGCCGCCGACCGGCTGCGGCGCGGCGACGCCGTCCGCGGCCGTCCACGCGATGTCCGCCAGCGGACCGTAATGCGGGCCGGTCGATCCCGCCCTGCACGCGTACTCCCACTCGGCTTCCGTCGGCAGCCGGTACCCGTCGCTGTCGACGTGCCAGGACACGTCCTCGCCGTCGAACGTGTATGCCGGGTCCAGGCCTTCCCACTCGGACGCCGCGTTGCACAGATGCACGGCACGCAGCCAGCTGAGGTCGGAGGCAGGCCGGTCGGGATGCCGGGCCGCGACGCCGAGCACCTCGGCGAGCTGCTCCTCGGTCACGGGATAGACGCCGATCTCGAAGCTGTCGAGATCCACCGTTCGCCGAGTGCGGCGGCGTGCGTCGTGCATGGTCACACGGCCCGAGGGGATCCGCGCCATCTGGATGTCGCTCATCTCGGCACGGTCTCCGTGCGAGCGGGGAGACGGATGTCGAAGATCCGCATGAAGAACTGGCACAGAGGTCCCACCAGCAAGGCGAACGCCACCGTCCCGACTCCGACGGTGCCCCCGAGCGCCCAGCCGATGGCGACCACGACGACCTCGATCCCCGTCCGGACGATCCAGATCGGCCAGCCGGTCCTCGCATGCAGCCCCGTCATCAGACCGTCACGGGGGCCCGGTCCGAATCGGGCACCGATGTACAGACCGGTCGCGGCGGAGAGGATGAGCAGGCCGGCGACGAAGAACAGCACTCCCACCCAGAGCGGGGCATCCGCAGGAATGACGAGCAGACCCACATCCGCCGACGGTCCGACCAGGAGCGCGTTGAGCAGGGTGCCGATGCCGTATCTCTGACGGAGCGGGAGCCACAGCAGGAGCACGACGACGCTGATGAGGATCGTGATGACGCCGAACGTGAGCGGGACGTGATGCGAGATGCCCTGCGACAGGACGTCCCACGGGGCGGCACCGATCCCGCCGCGCACCATGAAGGCGATCCCGATCCCGTAGAGGAACAGGCCGACGAGCAGTTGCGCGATCCGGCGCGGAAGCCGCCGACCGCGCATGCGGCTCACTGCGGCGTCCGTTCGACCCAGGTGGGGTACTTCGCCGTGCGCCCGTCTCCGGAGGATGTCCGGGTGATCCGTCGACGCATCCACGGGCCGACATGCTGACGGTAGTAGGCCATTCCGGCGGTCCCCGCTCCGCGCTCCGCCGGAGACCACCATTCGGCCGGCGGCTCGTACCCGAGGGCGTGCAGCACTCGCGCGGCGACCCTGTGGTGCCCGTTCGAATTCATGTGCAGCCGGTCGTCCGACCAGTAGGCGCCTGTCGAGAGCTCTCGGTCGGGCCAGTTGAGGGCGCGCACGACGTCCGGTCGATCGGCCACTCGGCGCAGCACCGCCGCGGAGAGCGCGTCGCCTCGGCGTTGGATGAGCGACCCCATCGGCAACTGTCCCGAGGGGTTCGCGCCGGACAGCAGGATGAGGGTGACCCCTTCCTCGTCGCATCGGCGGAGGACGCGGCTGAACGTGTCGGCGATGTGCTCGATGTCCGCCCTCGGCCGCAGCATGTCGTTGCCACCGCCGTTGAAGGACAGGTGCGTCGGGCCGAGGGCCAATGCCGGCTCCAGCTGCTCCTCCACGATGGGCCACGCGAGTTTTCCGCGGATCGCGAAGTTCGCATACTGGATCGGATGCCCCGCGGCATCCGCCCAACCCTGCGCGGCGATGTCCGCCCATCCGCGGACCCGACCATCAGGCAACTCGTCGCCGACGCCCTCGGAGAACGAATCGCCGATCGCCACGAACCTCACACCAGTCACCGCCCCAGCCTATTCCTGTCCTGGAGAACGGGCGTCACCGGTCGTCGAGCGGTTGACCTCGCCGATCGACGAGGCCCCACGCGGCCACGGCACCGGTGACGAAGAAGGCGGCGAACACGACGAACAGCAACGGGGCTCCACCGACTCCCAGCAGCACGGGAACGAGCAGAGGGGCGATGATCGATGCGATCCGGCCGACCCCTGCCGCCCATCCCGAGCCCGTCCCGCGCAGCGATGTGGGATAGATCTCCGGGGTGACGGCGTACAACGCCCCCCACGCGCCGAGATTGAAGAACGACAGCGCCATGCCGGACCCGATGATCGCGGCATCGCCGCTCGCCGTGCCGAACAGGACGGCCGAGACCGCCGAACCGACGAGGAACACCGACAGGGTCAGTGGCCTCCCCCACACCTCGATGAGCCAGGCGGCGACGGCATAGCCCGGCAGCTGCGCGAGTGTGATCACGAGGGTGAAACCGAAGGAGCGGACGAGATCGTACCCCGCGTCGACGAGGATGCTGGGGATCCAGATGAACGCACCGTAGTAGGCGAAGTTCACGCAGAACCAGACGAGCCAGATGCTCAGGGTGCGCAGGCGGAACTCCGCCGACCAGAGGGAGCGCAGGCGCGCACCGGCGGAGGCGGCGATGACCGCGGCGGGGGCGGCGACCGACGACGTTGGTGCGGCGGCGATGCCGGCATCCGATTCGAAGGCCGCCACGATCCGTTCCGCCTCGTCCGCTCTGCCGCGCGAGGCGAGCCAGCGGGGCGACTCCGGAAGGCCCCAGCGCACGAAGAGTGCGTAGGCGGCTGGTATGGCGCCGAGCACGAACGCCCAGCGCCAGCCGTCCGCGGAGGCGGGGATCACGAAGAACCCGATCAGGGCCGCGGCGGTCCAGCCGACAGCCCAGAACGCCTCGAGGATGACGATGAGACGTCCGCGGATGCGTGCCGGCGCGAACTCACTGACGTACGTCGAGGCGACCGGCAGTTCGGCGCCGAGACCGAGGCCGACGAGGAAGCGCAGCACCAGGAGGATCGCCACGCCACCGGCCAGCGCACTCGCGCCGGTGGCGAGTCCGTACACGAGAAGCGTGATGGCGAACACCTGTCGGCGTCCGAAGCGGTCGGCGAGCAGGCCGCCGAGGCTCGCCCCGAGCGCCATTCCGATGAAGCCGACGGAGGCGATCCATCCGCTTTCGGTCTTCGAGATGTCCCACTGCTGTGCGAGCGCGGCGAGGATGAACGAGATCAGCCCGACATCCATGGCATCCAGCGCCCAGCCGATGCCGGAACCGGTGAGGAGGCGCCGGTGACGACGGGTGAACGGGAGGCGGTCGAGGCGACCGGAGAGCGTCGATGGACGCGTGGCGTCCGTGTTCATGCGAGGAGCTCGCGGACGCGGGGAATGACCTCCGTGCCGTACAGCTCGATGCTGCGCATCATCTCGTCGTGCCCGATGGGCCCCGAGGCGTACTTCAGATCGAATCGAGAGACGCCGAGGGTGCGCATGGTGTCGGCGATCTTCTGCGCGACACGCTCCGGGGAACCCGCATACACCGCACCGGCCGGGCCGACATCGTTCTGGAACCGCGCACGGCTGTAGGGCGGCCAGCCCCGCTCCCGTCCGATGGTGTTGTTCATGGACTCGAAACCGGGGTAGGCGGCCTCCCAGGCCTCCTCGTCCGTTGCCGCGATGTGCCCAGGGGAATGCACAGCGATCGGATGCGCCTGCGTACCCAACGTGGCGACGGAGCGGTGATAGAGCTCGACGAGCGGGGCGAAACGGGCCGCCGGACCGCCGATGATGGCGAGCATCAGCCCCAGGCCGTGCCTGGCGACCCTGAGGACCGACTCGGGGCTTCCGCCGACACCGACCCAGGTGCGCAGACCGTTCTCCGTCTTCGGGAAGACGTCGGCGTTCTCGAGGGCGGGGCGCATGGTCCCCGACCAGGTCACCGGCTGTTCCTTGAGCAGCTCGACGAAGAGGTCCAGCTTCTCCTCGAACAGGGCCTCGTAGTCGCGCAGGTCATAGCCGAACAGGGGGAACGATTCGACGAACGAACCCCGTCCCAGCACGACCTCTGCGCGTCCGCCGGAGACGGCGTCCAGCGTCGCGAAGCGCTCGAAGACCCGCACGGGGTCATCGGACGACAGGACGGTGACGGCCGTTCCCAGTCGGATGCGCGACGTGCGGCCGGCGATCGCGGCGAGGACGATCTCCGGCGCCGAGACGGCGAACTCCGCGCGATGATGCTCGCCCACGCCGAAGAAGTCGATTCCGACGCTGTCTGCGAGCTCCGCCTGCGCGACGACGTTGCGAATGGTCTGCGCTGCGGTGAGGGGCCGTCCGGCGGCATCCCGAGAGATGTCGCCGAAGGTGTCGAGGCCGAATTCGATCACAGGAGGATCACTTCTTCAGGAGTGCGGAGCGCAACGTGTCGAGGCCGACACCGCCGAGGTCGAGCGCCTGCTTGTGGAAGCGCTTGATGTCGAAGGCGCCGCCCTCACGGGCACGGTAGTCATCGCGAACCTGTTCCCAGATGCGCTGGCCGACCTTGTACGACGGGGCCTGACCGGGCCAGCCGAGGTAGCGGTTGACCTCGAACTGGACGAACTCGTCGGACATGTTCACGTTCCGGCGCATGAAGTCGAGGGCCGTGTCGGCATCCCAGATCCCTTCGCCGTCCAGACTCGGCTTGCCGAGGTGGACACCGATGTCGAGAACGACGCGGGCGGCGCGCATGCGCTGGCCGTCGAGCATGCCGAGGCGGTCGGCGGGGTCGTCGAGGTAGCCCAGCTGTTGCATGAGGCGCTCTGCGTACAGCGCCCACCCCTCGGCGTGGCCGGAGGTACCGGCGAGCAGGCGGCGCCACGAGTTCAACTCGGCGCGGTTGTACACGGCCTGGGCGATCTGCAGATGATGCCCGGGGACGCCCTCGTGGTAGACCGTCGTGAGCTCACGCCAGGTGTCGAACTCGGTGACCCCCTCCGGCACAGACCACCACATGCGACCGGGGCGGGAGAAGTCGTCCGTCGGTCCCGTGTAGTAGATCCCGCCCTCCTGGGTGGGGGCGATCATGCACTCGATGGTGCGGATCTTCTCCGGGATGTCGAAGTGGGTGGCCGCGAGTTCTGCGACCGCCCGATCACTCGTCTCCTGCATCCAACGCTGGAGCGCCTCGGTGCCGTGGAGTTTGCGCGCCGGGTCGGCTTCGAGATGAGCGACGGCCTCCTCGACAGTGGAGCCGGGAAGGATCTCATGCGCGATCGCCGTCTGCTCGGCGACCATCCGATCGAGCTCCTCGCGACCCCACTCGTACGTCTCGTCGAGATCGATCTTCGCCCCGAGGAAGCGCCGCGAGTGCAGGGCGTACAGGTCACGGCCGACGGCGTCGACCTCGGATGCCGCAGGTGCGAGAGACCCGGTGAGGAAGTCGCGGAGCTGATCGTATGCCACACGCGCCGCCGCTGCGCTGTCGGCCAGGTCACGCGCGAGCGATGCGGGCAGACCGCCCTCGTCGGGCGCGGCACCTGCCACGAATGACGCGAAGAAGCCGTCGTCCGCCGTGTAGCGCACGATCTGTCCGGCCACTTCTTGTACCTGTCGACGGGCGGGGACGACACCCTCGTCGATGCCCTCGCGCAGTGTCGCCGTGTAACCGCGGAGCGCGTCGGGGATCGCTGCGAGCCTGCGGGCGATCACAGCCCAGTCGTCGACCGTCGAGGTGGGCATCAGGTCGTACACCTGGCGCACGTCCTGCGCCGCGGAGGCGATCACGTTCAGGTCGCGCAGATGCCAGCGCGCGGCGTCGAACTCGAGCTCGAGGTCGAGCTCGCTCAGCAGGTCGGTCTTGGTGACATCGTCGATCGCGTCGGCCGGAGTGAGCGCGGCGAGCTCCGCGCGGGTCTTCCGGACGGCGGCGACGTAGCGCTCGTGCCCCTCAGGGCTGAGGTCCCCGTACCGATCGTTGGCCTCATCGCGCCCGATGTAGGTGCCGAGCGTCGGATCGAGTTCTGCGAGCTCATCGACCCATCTGTCGGCGACGGCATCGATGGCTGTGGGGGTCCGCGGGCTTTCGGTCATGAACTTCAGCGTAGCGCCGCCCGCTCACGCACGGACTAGTGCGCCGCCTCGTTCCAGTCCCGTCCGCGTCCCACCTGCACATCAAGAGGGACCGAGAGGTCGGCGGCTCCCGCCATCTGCGTGCGGACGATCTGCTCAGCCGCATCCCACTCCCCCGGGGCCACCTCGACCACGAGTTCGTCGTGGATCTGGAGCAGCACGCGCGAGCGCAGCCCCGCCTCGCGGAGATCGGCGTGGATGCGGAAGAGGGCGATCTTCATCACGTCAGCGGCGCTGCCCTGGATCGGCGCGTTCAGCGCCGCCCGCTCGGCATTCTCACGCAGCACACGGTTGGGGCTGGACAGATCGGGGAACGGACGTCGGCGGCCGAAGATCGTCTCGGTGTAGCCGACCTCCTTCGCCGCGATGACCGATGCCCGCAGGTAATCGCGCACCGCGCCGAACCGGGCGAAGTACTCGAGCATGAGCTGCTTGGCCTCCGACTGCTCGATGCGCAACTGCTTGGACAGGCCGAAGGCGCTGAGGCCGTACACGAGCCCGTACGACATCGCCTTGACCTTGGTGCGCATCGCAGAGGTGACGTCCTCCGGCTCCACGCCGAACACGCGGGCGCCGACGAAACGGTGGAGGTCCTCACCGGAGTTGAACGCCTCGATCAGACCTTCGTCGCCGGAGAGGTGCGCCATGATGCGCATCTCGATCTGCGAGTAGTCCGCCGTGAGCAGGGTCTCGTACCCGTCTCCGACCTGGAAGGCACTGCGGATGCGACGTGATTCCTCGGTGCGGACCGGGATGTTCTGCAGATTCGGATCCGTGCTCGACAGGCGGCCGGTCTGGCTTCCCGTCTGGACGTAGGTCGTGTGGACACGGTGGTCATCCTTGATGGCCGTGTCCAGCGATTCGATGATCTGACGGAGCTTCGTCGCCTCCCGGTACTGCAGCAGCAGATTCAGGAACGGATGCGGATTGCTCTCCTGCAGGTCGGCGAGAACGGCGGCATCGGTGGAGTAGCCGGTCTTCGTCTTGCGCGTCTTGGGCAGCTGCAGTTCTTCGAACAGCACCTCCTGCAGCTGCTTGGGCGAGCCGAGGTTGAACTCCCGGCCGACGATGGCGAAGGACTCCGCCGCGAGAGCATCCGTGCGCGTGAGCAGCTCTGCGGAGAACGTGGAGAGGACGTCGTGGGACACGGCGACACCGGCCAGCTCCATGTCGGCGAGCGTGAGCAGCGTCGGAAGCTCGATGTCGGTGAGGACGGTGGCGACGGACTCCGGGAGATCTTCACGCAGGGCATCGGCCGTGCGCCGGATGAACCATGCCTCCTGAGACGGCGTCGCCCCTTCGGTCTCGGGGACGAGCTGGGTCGGGTCGGCCACGGGGAGCTTCTCGCCGAGATAGCGATCGACGAGGTGCGAGAGGGTCTTGTCCGGAAGGCTCGGACGCAGCAGCCAGCCGGCGAGCAGGGTGTCGTACGAGAGCCCGCCCAGTCGGATTCCGGCGCGGCGGAGTGCCTTCACCTGTGTCTTCGCGTCGTTGAAGATCTTCTTCGCATCGTCCGACTCGAGCCACGGACGCAGCGCGTCAGCGACGTCGTCGGACCAGTCCGTCTCCCGAAGCTCGGTGAGGCTCGCCACACCGATGCGCGAGACCTCTCCGCCCGCGGTGACGACGGACACGGCGAGTTCGTCATCGGCGCTCTCCAACCATACCGCGAGCTCTGCGGCGGGGACCTGGACGGGGGTCGGGAGCACGACGGCCGGCTCGTCGGAGGTCGGGTCCTCCCCTGTTCCGACCGCGTCGAAGACGCGCGGGAGGAGGGTGCGGAACTCGAGGCGGGCGAAGATGTCCCTGATGGCCTGGACGTCGGCGGGTGCCACGACGAGGTCGGCGGGTGCCACGGGGAGTTCGACGTCGTCGAGGAGACGGTTGAGCTTGCGGTTGCGCCGCACGTCTTCGATGTGCTCGCGGAGGTTGCCGCCGACGACGCCCTTGATCTCTTCGGCGCGCGCGAGCAGCTCGTCGAGCGAACCGAACTGCGTCAGCCACTTGACGGCGGTCTTCTCTCCAACCTTCGGGACGCCGGGAAGGTTGTCGCTGGTCTCGCCGACGAGCGCGGCGATGTCGGGGTATTGCTCCGGACGGACACCGTAGCGCTCCTGCACGGTGACGGGGTCGTAGCGCTTGAGCTGGGACACGCCCTGGACGGAGGGGTACAGCAGCGTCACCTGGTCGTTGACGAGCTGGATCGTGTCGCGGTCGCCGGAGACGACGAGGACGTCGTAGCCCTCCTGCGAGCCCTGCTTGGCGAGGGTGGCGAGGATGTCATCGGCCTCGATCCCCTCTTTCGTCAGGACGGGGATGGACATCGCAGCCAGGCACTCCTGGAGCAGCGGGATCTGTCCGCGGAACTCCTGCGGGGTCTCGGACCTCGTCGCCTTGTACTCCGGGTACTCGTCGGTGCGGAACGAGTGGCGCGACGTGTCGAAGGCGATCGCCATGTGCGTCGGCTGCTCGGCCTTGATGAGGTTCACAAGCATCGAGAGGAAGCCGTAGATGGCGTTCGTGTGCTGGTTGTCCTTGGTCGTGAAGTTCTCGACCGGGAGCGCGAAGAACGCGCGGTAGGCGAGCGAATGGCCGTCGACGACCATGAGGGTAGGCTTTGCGGAGTCCGTCACTCTCACAGCCTAACGAGGACGGCAGACACCCGCTGAGGAGGATCCGTGACCGATACCCAGATGACCGGACTGGAGTGGGTCGCCCGACGCGGTATGGGCGCGCTGGCCGAGAAGATGGGCATCGAGTTCACCGAGTTCTCCGTCGAACGGAGCGTCGCGACGATGCCGGTCGAGGGGAACACCCAGCCGGTCGGTCTCCTGCACGGCGGCGCCTACGTCGTCCTCGGCGAGTCGCTGGGGTCCATGTCCGCCAACCTCGCCGCCGGAGCGGGCAAGCTCGCCGTCGGCGTCGACATCAACGCCACCCACACGCGCTCGGCGACATCGGGCGTGGTGACCGGGGTGTGCACGCCGATCCACCTCGGCCGCTCCGTCATGGTGCATGAGATCGTCGTCACCGACGATCAGGGACGCCGGTGCTCCACGATCCGGATCACCAACATGATCAAGGACGCCCCGGCGTCGGCGTGACCTCATCCTCCAGCAGCCGCTGGAACAGCAGGTGGTCCTGCCACTCCCCCGCGATCCGGAGATAGCGGGCGGCAGCGCCGATACGGGTGAAGCCATTGGCTGCGAGGACGCGCTGGGACGCGGTGTTGTGCGTCAGTGTCGCAGCCTGGACGCGGTGCAGACCCAGTTCCGCTCTCGCGTGCTCGAGGGCCACAGCGACCGCGCGCGTTGCCAGCCCCCGACCCACGCGGGAACGATCGACCCAATAGCCGAGGTCCGCGCTGCAGAACGCGCCGTGGACGATGTTGTTGAGGTTCACCCTCCCGCGCAGGCATCCGTCGCCGTCCTCGATGACGAGGCGGACGTGGAGGTGCGCGGTGGAGGACGACAGCGCCTGCCGAAGGTTCTCCGTGTGCCACTCGGCGGTGTAGAACTGCTCGCTCCTGAGCGGTTCCCACGGCGCGAGATGTTCACGGTTCTCGCGATAGGCACGCGCCAGGGATGGCCCGTCGTCCCGACGCAGCAGGCGGAGGTGATGCTCTGCGTCGAGCGCGAACACTACTTCTTCGGTGCGAGCTGCTCGATGATCGCCTTGGCGACATCCTGCATGGTGAGGCGGCGATCCATCGACGCCTTCTGGATCCAGCGGAAGGCCTCCGGCTCGCTGAGCCCCATCTTCTCGTTGAGCAGGCCCTTGGCCCGATCGACGAGCTTGCGGGTCTCGAAGCGCTCGACCATGTCGGCGACCTCGGCCTCGAGCGTGATGATCTGCTCGTGACGGGCCAGCGCGATCTCGATCGCCGGGAGCAGGTCGTTCGGGGTGAAGGGCTTGACCACGTACGCGAGTGCGCCGGCCTCGCTGGCGCGCTCGACGAGCTCCTTCTGGCTGAACGCTGTCAGCAGGACGACGGGTGCGATGTTGGCCTTGTGCAGCCGCTCCGCAGCGCTGATGCCGTCGAGCTGCGGCATCTTCACGTCCATGATGACCAGGTCGGGGCGCAGCTCGGTCGCCAGCGCCACAGCGGTCTCGCCGTCTCCGGCCTCGCCGACCACATCGAAACCGTTGTCGCGGAGGATCTCGACGATGTCGAGTCGGATCAGCGATTCGTCTTCGGCGACGACGACGCGTCGCGGGGCGGATGCCGTTGGTTGCTCAGACACTTCTTGCTCGGTCACACATCCATTCTAGGGGACGCGTCGCCGGCGACCGGGCCACCCCGGCGGGATCGGGAGGATCAGGTCCTGCGCTGCGCTAGAGTCGAAGGCGCGACATCCGCGCCGGCGTGGCGGAATGGTAGACGCGGAGCACTCAAAATGCTTTGTCCGAAAGGACGTGTGGGTTCGAGTCCCACCGCCGGCACTTCATCACCATCATCGCCTGTCCCACCCGCGGGGCAGGCGATGGTCGTCTCGGGCGCTCGGAGGTCGTGAGCCGTTCAGGCGGCGTCGAGCTCCCCCGCCTCGATCCAGATCCCACGACGTCGGAAGGGGCCGGGGACGAGGTGCACGTCGGGGTCGGTGTGGCGGACGGACGGCCAGGGCTCCCAGTGTCCGGCATCGAGTCCGAGATTCTCCTCCACCCAGTCCGGGATCGGCGCATCCTTCTGGCGCAACCGCCACTCCACGAGTCCGGCCAACGCGGCGTCCCACTCCACGGTCACCGGCCTCGGCGGGGTGTAGGTCAGCAGGACTTGCGTGGTGGCCGGAGCCGCTGCCAACTGCCGGTTGAGCCGCATGAACGCACGGTAGGCCTGCTCCTCCGCGCCGTCGGCGTCGTAATCGGCGATGACCTCGGCGAAGTCGGAGACGAAGGAGAGCTCACCGATGTCGACGGCGAGCAGCCGAAGCCCGAGCCCCGCGGCCGCGCGCTCGAGCGTCTCGACGGTCGGACTGCGTCGGCCCTGCTCGATCGCGTACAGGTTGGAGGTCTTGAGCCCGGTGCGCTCGGCGACCTGGGCGGCGGTGATGCCGCGGCGTCGGCGACTCCGCGCGATCTGCGTGATGATGCCCACGCCTCTCCTCCCCGTGTATCGAATTCGATCCATCGTACCCGACCGCGTCCGCTCGATCAGGAGGGGCTCGGGGAATTCTCCCAGGAAGTCATGGAAACGCAACCCCCCTCCCTGGTCGACGCTGTCGGGGCTTGAGTGGGATCCCGCACGGCTGACCGCTCAGAAAGGATCACGATGTTCTTCCACCGACAAGAGCTCCAGCACTCTGCGACACCGGATGCCCCCGATGCCGTGTACGCCCGCAAGCTCCAGGAAGTCCTCGGAGGCCAATACGGAGAGATCACCGTGGCGATGCAGTACCAGTTCCAGGCGTGGAACATGCACATCCCCGGGAAGTACCGCGATCTCGTGTTCGGGATCGGTGCCGAGGAGATGGGCCACGTCGAGATGCTGGCGGTGATGATCGCCCAGCTGCTTGAGAAGTCGCCCCTCGGGATCACCGAGGATGCTGTCCAGAGCGACCCCACCGTCGCGGCCGTCATCGGCGGAACGGACATCCAGCAGGGCATCGTCGCCGGCGCCGGAGCACGTCCCGTCGACAGTAACGGGAACCCGTGGATGGGGTCGTACATCACCGCCAGCGGCAACCTGCTCGCGGACTTCACGGCCAATGCGAACGCCGAGATGCAGGGACGCGTCCAGGTGGCTCGGCTGTACCACATGACCGACGACCACGGCGTCCTTGATCTGCTGAGCTTCCTGCTCGCGAGGGACACGATGCACCAGAACCAGTGGCTCGCCGCGGCCGAGGAACTCAAGGCCGAGGGCGCCGAGACGCTCCCGGTCCCGAGCAACTTCCCCCTGAAGAAGGAGGCGCGCGAGGTGTCGTACCAGTACCTGAACTTCAGCGACGGTGCGGCGGCCGCCGAGGGGTCCTGGGCCTCCGGCCCCACCCCGGACGGACATGGCGAGTTCACCTATCACGACGGGCCGACCACCACGTCGCCGATGCCCCCGCCCACCCATCCCGACTCGCGGTTCTACGGCACGACGGAGCTGCCCAACGTCGTCGAGAAGGTCGCCGGCGCAGCGCAGGACGCCCTTCGCAAGGAGTGACCGGAGGGCCGAGACAAGGGGCGTCGGGTGACCGGCGCCCCTTCTGCATGACCGAGCGTGGTGGCCGGTGATCTGCCCCAACCGAAACGAAAGGCAGATCACCGGCGCTGCGGAGGCTCTTCCTGCGCGTCCTCCCTGTCGTGGCCGCGCCCGCCTCCCACACCTCGAAGCTATCTCGCCACGGAACGTCGATTCCAGGGGTTGACTTCCGCTCCAGGAGATGTCGAGAACGACGAAGGGGCGGAGCCGAAGCTCCGCCCCTTCACGATTCGACCTACGCGCCGGCCTTGTAGATCGGCGCTGCGCCGTTGACGGCGTCGCCGACCTTGTGGACGCGGATGTCGTTCGTCGACCCGACGATCCCGGGAGGGGAACCGGAGATCACGACGACCTTGTCGCCTTCGGCGGCCAGGCCGTTCGACAGCAGGTAGTCGTCCACCTGGTGGTACATGAGATCGGTGTGCTGCACCATCTCGACGAGGGTGGACTTCATGCCCCAGGTCAGCGCCATCCGGCGACGGATGCCGGGCTCAGGCGTGAAGGCCAGCATGGGGATGCGCGACCGGAGGCGCGACAGGCGGCGCGCGCTGTCACCCGACTGCGTGAACACGCACAGGAACTTCGCCTCGACGAACTCCGCGACCTCGAGTGCGGCGAGTGTGATGGCACCGCCCTGCGTGCGGGGCTTGTTGGTGAGCGGAGCGATCCGCTCGAGGCCGTGCTCCTCCGTGGAGGAGATGATGCGGGCCATGGTCTCCACGACGACGGTCGGGTAATCCCCGACGCTGGTCTCGCCCGAGAGCATGACCGCGTCCGCACCGTCGAGCACGGCGTTGGCGACGTCCGACGTCTCCGCGCGGGTGGGGACGGGGCTCGAGATCATCGACTCGAGCATCTGGGTCGCGACGATGACGGGCTTGGCATTGCGGCGGGCCAGTTCGACGGCGCGCTTCTGCACGATCGGCACCGCCTCGAGCGGCAGCTCGACGCCGAGGTCGCCGCGGGCGACCATGATGCCGTCGAACGCGTCGACGATCTCCTCGAGGGCCTCGACGGCCTGCGGCTTCTCGATCTTGGCGATGACGGGGACCTTGACGCCCTCTTCCGCCATGATCTCGTGCACGCGCTCGACGTCCGATGCATTGCGTACGAACGACAGGGCGATGAGGTCGGCGCCGATGCGCAGACCCCAGCGCAGGTCGGACTCGTCCTTCTCGCTCAGGGCGGGAACGTTGACGGCGACGCCGGGAAGGTTGATCCCCTTGTTGTTCGACACGGCGCCGGCGACGATGACCTTCGTGGTGACCACGGTGCCGTCGGTCTCGACGACCTGAACGCGGACCTTGCCGTCATCGATGAGGAGGAAGTCGCCGGGCTTGACGTCCTGGGGCAGCCCCTTGAACGTCGTCCCGCAGATCTCGCGGTTGCCGATGATGTCTTCGATGGTGATCTTGAAGATGTCTCCGACCGCCAGCTCGTAGGGGCCGGCCTCGAACTTGCCCAGACGGATCTTCGGCCCCTGCAGGTCGACGAGCACGGCGACCGCGCGTCCGGTGTCGTCCGCCGCCCGGCGCACGTTGGCGTAGTTCGCGTCGTGGACGGAGTAGTCACCGTGGCTGAGGTTCAGACGAGCGACGTCGACCCCCGCTTCGATGAGGGCTCTGACGGTTTCATAGCTCGAGGTGGCCGGGCCCAGCGTGGCGACGATTTTCGCGCGTCTCAAAGATCTCTCCAGGGTAAGAACAAGGGGGAATTATGGCGACGGTGCCGCCGCCAGCCTACGCGGGCTGCAGTCCGATTGCGACATCGGTGGGGCGCACCGGCGCGGGAAGCACCGAGTCCCCCATGAGATGCCGGTCCACACTCGCAGCCGCCGCGCGGCCCTCGGCGATGGCCCAGACGATGAGCGACTGTCCGCGACCGGCGTCGCCGGCGACGAACACACCGGGGATGCTGGTCTCGTACGAGTCATCCCGTCGGAACGCGCCGCGGTCGTCGGAGTCGGGGCGGGTGTCGTCAGTGAAGCTCTCGGTCTCCGGACCGGTGAACCCCATCGCGATGAGGACGAGGTCCGCGGGGATCTCGCGCTCCGTGCCGCTCTTGGGCACACGACGTCCGTCGACGAACTCGGTTTCGGCGACGCGCAGTGCGCGCACCTCACCGGCATCGTTCGAGAGGAACTCGACGGTGGAGGCCAGGTACTGGCGCTCCCCGCCCTCCTCGTGCGCTGACTGCACTTCGAAGACCGTCGGCATCATCGGCCACGGCTGGTGCTCGGGGCGGGTGTCGCCCGGCTGCCTGCCGATCGCGAGGTTGGTCACGCTCAGCGCACCCTGACGGTGTGCCGTGCCGATGCAGTCCGCGCCGGTGTCTCCACCGCCGATGACGATGACGTGCTTGCCCTCGGCGGTGATCTGGTTGGGCACCGCATCTCCGGCGACGGCCTTGTTGGACTCGACGAGGTACTCCATGGCGAAGTGCACACCGTCGAGGTCCCTGCCCGGGATGTGGAGATCGCGCGGAACCGTCGATCCGGTGGCGAGGACGACGGCGTCATAGCGCGCACGCAGATCCGCCCAGCTGATGTCCTTGCCGATCTCGACGCCCGCGCGGAAGCGGGTTCCCTCTTCGGCCATCTGGCGGAGGCGGGCCTCGAGGTGGCTCTTCTCCATCTTGAAATCGGGGATGCCGTAGCGGAGCAGTCCGCCGATCCGGTCGTCGCGCTCGAACACCGCGACGGTGTGACCGGCGCGGGTCAGCTGCTGAGCCGCAGCGAGGCCGGCAGGACCGGATCCGACCACGGCGACCGTCTTGCCGGTGAGGCGCTCCGGCGGCTGCGGCTCGACCCATCCCTTGGAGAAGGCCTCATCGATGATGGAGACCTCGACCTGCTTGATCGTCACAGCGGGCTGGTTGATGCCGAGCACGCACGCGCTCTCGCACGGCGCAGGGCAGAGCCGACCGGTGAACTCGGGGAAGTTGTTGGTCGCGTGGAGGCGCTCGATGGCGGAGCGGTCCTCACCGCGCCAGGTGAGGTCGTTCCACTCGGGGATGAGATTCCCCAGCGGGCAGCCCTGGTGGCAGAACGGGATGCCGCAGTCCATGCAGCGTCCCGCCTGCCGCCGCAGCACGGTCTTGTCGCCCGGCTCGTAGACCTCTTTCCAGTCCATGATGCGCACGGGGACGGGGCGGCGAGCGGGCAGCTCCCGCTCCGTCACCTTCAGAAAGCCCTTGGGATCAGCCACCGGTCACCTCCAGGATCCGGTTCCAGACGGCGTCGCCGTCGGGGTCGATGCCGGAAGCGACTGCCTCCTGGCGCATGCTCTGCACGGCCGCGAAATCACGCGGCAGCACCTTCACGAACTCGGCGGTGACCGTGTCGAAATCGCCGAGCATCCGCGTCGCGAGCGGCGACTCGGTGCGCTCGGCGTGCTCGACGAGCAGGCTCCGCAGCACCTCGAGGTCCGCCCTGTCGAGCGCTTCGAGACGGAGCTCGCCGGAGTCGCGCGACTGCTGGTTGACCTTGTCGGCGGACAGCGCGTGCACGTACGCGACGCCACCGGACATGCCGGCGCCGAGGTTGCGGCCGGTCGTGCCGAGGATCACGGCCAGACCACCGGTCATGTACTCGAGCGCGTGGTCTCCGACGCCCTCGACGACGGCTGTCGCCCCGGAGTTGCGCACGAGGAACCGCTCCCCCACCACACCCGAGATGAACATGGATCCCGACGTCGCACCGTAGCCGATGACATTGCCGGCGATGACGTTCTCGTGCGGCGAGATGCGAGACCCGCGCGGCGGACGCACGACGATGTCACCGCCGGAGAGTCCCTTGCCGACGTAGTCGTTCGCGTCGCCCTCGAGACGCAGCATGATGCCTGCCGGGAGGAACGCGCCGAAGGACTGCCCGGCCGTCCCGTGCAGAGACACGTCGATCGTCTCCGGCGAGAGCCCCTCGGCACCGAAGCGTGCGGTGACCTCGTGGCCGAGCATGGTGCCCACGGCACGCTCGGTGTTGCGGATCGGCAACTCGATGAGCACCGGTGCCTTCTCCTCCAGAGCATCCCTGGCCATCTCGATCAACTGTACGTCGAAGTGCTTGTCGAGCTCATGGTCCTGTGCGCGTGCGTGACGACGCGGTTCGGATGCCGGGAACTCCGGGCCCTCGAGGATCGGGGTCAGGTCGAGACCGTCGGTCTTCCAGTGCTCGATGGCGGCGTTCGTCTCGATGAGGTCGGCGCGGCCGATGATCTCATCGAGCGCGCGGAAGCCGAGCTCCGCGAGCAGTTCGCGGACCTCTTCGGCGATGAACTCCATGAAGTTCACGACGAACTCCGGCTTGCCGGTGAACCGCTCGCGCAGAGCAGGGTTCTGCGTCGCGACGCCGACCGGGCACGTGTCGAGGTGGCATACGCGCATCATGATGCATCCGCTCACCACGAGGGGGGCCGTGGCGAAGCCGAACTCCTCCGCACCCAGCAGCGCGCCGATGATGACGTCGCGACCCGTCTTGAGCTGGCCGTCGACCTGGACGACCACCCGGTCGCGCATGCCGTTGAGCATGAGGGTCTGCTGCGTCTCGGCGAGGCCCAGTTCCCACGGCGTCCCGGCGTGCTTGAGCGAGTTCATCGGGCTCGCACCCGTGCCGCCGTCGTGGCCGGACACGAGGATGACGTCGCTGAGTGCCTTGGCGACTCCGGCCGAGACGGCGCCGATCCCCGACTGACTGACGAGCTTCGTGTGGATGCGGGCCGACGGATTCGCCCTCTTGAGGTCGAAGATCAACTGCTTGAGATCCTCGATCGAGTAGATGTCGTGATGCGGCGGCGGCGAGATGAGCCCGACGCCCGCCGTCGCGTGACGCGTGCGCGCCACCCACGGGTAGACCTTGGTCGGCGGGAGCTGACCGCCCTCGCCCGGCTTGGCCCCCTGGGCGAGCTTGATCTGGATGTCATCCGACTCGGTCAGGTACAGGCTGGTGACGCCGAAGCGGCCCGATGCCACCTGCTTGATCGAGCTGCGCCGCTCCGGGTCGAGCAGACGGTCGATGTCCTCGCCGCCCTCGCCGGTGTTCGATTTGCCGCCGATGCGGTTCATCGCGATGGCGAGCGTCTCGTGCGCCTCCCGCGAGATGGAGCCGTAGCTCATCGCACCGGTGGAGAACCTCTTGACGATCGAGCTCACCGGCTCGACCTCATCGATCGGGACAGCGGGGCGGGTACCGGTGCGCAGCGAGAACAGTCCGCGCAGCGTCTTCAGTTCGCTCGCCTGATCGTCGACCATCTTCGTGTACTGCCGGAAGATGTCGTATCGGCGGGTGCGCGTCGAGTGCTGCAGACGGAACACCGTCTCCGGGTTGAACAGGTGGGGTGAGCCGTCGCGACGCCACTGGTACTCGCCGCCGGTCCACAGGCGCTCGTGCGCCCTGGCCGCCGCGTCCTCGGGATAGGCGTAGTCGTGCCGCGCCTGGTTCTCGGCGAACACGTGCTCGATGCCGATCCCGCCGAGCTTGGTCTCCGTGCCGGTGAAGTATGAGTCGACGAACTCCTGGCTGAGGCCGACGGCTTCGAACACCTGCGCACCGGCGTACGAGGACACCGTCGAGATGCCCATCTTCGACATGATCTTCAGCACGCCCTTGCCGAGCGCGTAGATGAGGTTGCGGACGGCCTTCTCCGGCGTGATGCCGGTGATGAACCCCGTGCGTACGAGGTGCTCGACCGTCTCCATGGCGAGGTACGGGTTCACCGCCGAGGCGCCGTAACCGATCAGCGTCGCGACGTGGTGCACCTCGCGCACATCGCCCGCCTCCACGATGAGACCGACCTTCATGCGGTTCTCGCGGCGGATCAGGTGGTGGTGCACGGCTGAGACCATCAGGAGCGACGGGATCGGGACGAGGTCCTTGTTCGAGTCGCGGTCGGACAGGATGACGAACTCCGCGCCTTCCTCGATCGCGGCGTCGACCTCGGCGCACATCTCGTCGAGACGCTCCTGCATGCTGTGCGAGCCGGCGTCGAAGTGGTACAGACCGCTGATGGTCGCGGTGGAGCGGCCAGGAAGGGCCTTGTCGATGTGACGGATCTTCGCGAGTTCATCGTTGTCGATCACAGGGAAGTCCACAGCCACGGTCCTGGTGTGCTCCGGGCCCCAGGCGAGCAGGTTGCGCTCCGGGCCGAGCGACGAGCGCAGACTCGTGACGACCTCTTCGCGGATCGAGTCCAGCGGCGGGTTGGTGACCTGGGCGAACTGCTGGGTGAAGTAGTCGAACAGCAGCCGTGGGCGCTCACTGAGGACGGCGATCGGAGTGTCGGATCCCATCGCGCCGAGCGGCTCGGCTCCGGTCTGCCCCATCGGGGTCAGGAGCAGACGGACCTCTTCCTCGGTGTAGCCGAAGGTGCGCTGACGGCGCGTGATGGATGCCGGCGGATGCACGATGTGCTCGCGCTCCGGCAGATCGGCGAGGCGAACGGCGCCTTCGTCGAGCCACTGCTGCCACGGGTGCATGGTCGCGAGCTCGTGCTTGATCTCGTCATCCTCGACGATTCGCCTCGCCTCGGTGTCGACGAGGAACATCTTGCCCGGCTGCAGGCGACCGCGGCGCTTGATGCGCTCCGGATCGAACTCCAGGACGCCGGTCTCGGATCCGATGACGACGAGACCGTCCGTGGTCTCCGTCCACCGCCCTGGACGCAGTCCGTTGCGGTCGAGGGTCGCGCCGACGAGTGTGCCGTCGGTGAAGATCAGCGCAGCGGGGCCGTCCCACGGCTCCATCTGGTTCGAGTGGTACTCGTAGAACGCACGCAGCTCCGGAGACAGATCGGTCTGCTTCTCGTATGCCTCCGGGACCATCATCAAGATGGCGTGCGGAAGACTGCGACCGGTGAGCGTCAGCAGCTCGAGCACCTCGTCGAAGGACGCCGAGTCGCTGGCTCCAGGCGTGCAGATCGGCAGCAGCGGGCGGATGTCGCCGAGCAGCTCGGACTCCAGCTGCGACTGACGGGCGCGCATCCAGTTGCGGTTTCCGCCGACGGTGTTGATCTCGCCGTTGTGGGCGAGCATGCGCAGCGGCTGTGCGAGCGGCCACGACGGGAAGGTGTTGGTCGAGTACCGCGAGTGGACGACCGCCAGCTCGGAGGCGAAACGCTCATCCTGCAGATCGGGATAGAACGGCTCGAGCTGGAGGGTGGTGACCATGCCCTTGTAGCCGAGGGTGCGGCTGGACAGCGAGACGAAGTAGGCGCCGAGCTCGTGACCGGCGCGCTTGCGCAGGCGATAGGCGATCCGGTCCAGCGCGATGCCCGCGAGGCGCTCGTCACCGGCCGGCGAAGCGACGAAGAGCTGCTCGAAGGCCGGACGGGCCTCGTCGGCGAGCTTGCCGAGGTTCTCGTTGGCGGTGGGGACGACGCGCCAGCCGAGGACCTCGAGGCCCTCTTCCCGAGCGATCCGCTCGACGCCGGCCTTCTGCGTGCGACGCTCAGCCGCCTGCAACGGCAGGAAGGCGAGCCCCGCGGCGTACTCCCCTGCCGCGGGAAGGTCGAAGTCGGTGACCTCGCGCAGGAAGGCGTCCGGCATCTGGGTGAGGATGCCCGCGCCGTCACCGGTTCCGGCGTCCGACCCGATCGCGCCGCGATGTTCGAGGTTGCGCAGTGCCTGCAGGGCCAGATCGATGATGTCGTGGCCCGCGGTTCCGCGCAGGGTCGCGACCATGGCGAGGCCGCAGGCGTCCTTCTCGAACGCCGGGTTGTACAGACCCTGCTTGGGGGGATAGGCGCCGGAGGCACCGTAAGGAGGCTGGAAGTACATCTAATACCGCCCTCAGGTAATCAGTTGACACCGGGGACGCCGTCGGCCCGCTCGTTCAGTGCAATGGTTTCCTCACTCGATGAGGAGGCTTTATCGGGAGCTTTCCTCGCTCCTGGGAGCAGTGCTTGTGGCGGTGGCTCCGACAGTGACTTCGGCGGGAGGCTCGCTCACGTCGACGAAGTCATCGAGGTCGTTCTGCGATTGTACATCAGCGTTTTCCGCCTTCGGCCCGCGGCCGGCCACGTACGGGCTGGGCTCCCTGCCCGGGTGCCGGCGCGTCTGCACGACGAGGATGGCGATGCCGACGACGACACCGATGATCGCCGCCCACACGTTGCTGCGCAGCCCGAGGATGATCTCGCTCGGATCGATGCGGATGGATTCCCAGACGATGCGGCCCGCCGAGTACCAGATGAGGTAGATGGCGAACACCTTGCCCCACTGCAGCCGCAGCCGGCGACCGATCCACAGGAGGAACACGACACCCAGCACGTTCCAGACGACCTCGTACAGGAATGTCGGGTGGAACAGCGTGCCCTCGGCGAGCCCTGGGGGGAACGCCGGGTTGTCGGACTCGATCTCCAGACCCCACGGGAGGTCGGTGGGCTGCCCGTACAGCTCGTGGTTGAACCAGTTGCCGAAGCGCCCCATGGCCTGCGCGAGCAGGAGCCCGGGGGCGAGAGCATCCGCGAAGGTCCAGAAGCGGATTCCCGTCCAGCGGCATCCGAGGTAGGCGCCGACTGCGCCGCCGATGAGGGCGCCGAAGATGGCGATGCCACCCTCCCAGATCGCCCAGACCGAACCGGGTTCGAACGCGTTCCAGGTGTTCCTGCCCTCGCCGAAGTAGAAGTTCGGGTGCGTCAGCACGTGGAAGATGCGTGCGCCGATGATCGCGAGCGGCACCGCGAGGATGGCGATGTCGATGACGACCCACGGCTCCGCGCCCCGGCGGGTGAGACGACGGTTCGTGATCAGTGCCGCGGCGATGATGCCGGCGATGATGCACAGCGCGTAGAAGTGGATCCGCAGCGGGCCGAGGTCGAAGTAGCTGACGTCGGGGCTCGGGATGCTGGTGAGCACGCCGCTGACGGCGGTGTGAAGCGCGAGGGACATGAGTGCGATTCTAGTTCTCGTGTGAGCGGGCTGCAGACGAAGTGCCGGCAGCGAGGGTCCTGGTCACGTCGGCGAGGGCGGGCAGACCGCCGTCTCGGAGCGCGCGCACCAGAGCGGTGCCGACGATGGCGCCGTCGGCGTAGTCGCACACCGCGGCGATCTGATCGGCGGTGGAGATGCCGATGCCGACGCACGCGTTGCGCGCACCACGGGCCTTCAGCCGATCGACGAGCGTGCGCGCGGCGACGTCGAGCGCTTCCCGCTCCCCCGTGATGCCCATCGTGGAGACGGTGTACACGAACCCGGTCGACGACTTCACGACGAGGCCGAGGCGTTCATCGGTCGAGGTCGGGGCTGCGAGGAACACGCGGTCGAGACCCGTGCGCTCACTGGCGGCGATCCACTCCGCTGCGGCGTCGGGCGTGATGTCCGGCGTGATGAGGCCGGCCCCGCCGGCGGCGAGCAGGTCGTCCGCGTAGCGGTCGACCCCGTACTGCATGATGGGGTTCCAATACGACATCACGAGGACCGGCACGTCCGTGGCCGCAGTGATCTCCTTGACGGCGGTGAACAGGTCGCGCATCCGGAAGCCGCCGGCGAGAGCCGCCTGGGTGGCCTCCTGGATGATGAGGCCGTCCATCACGGGGTCGCTGTAGGGCGGGCCGAGTTCGATGACGTCGACGCCGTTCTCGGCGAGCGTGATCGCCGCTCTGATGCTCGTGTCGAGGTCGGGGAACCCGACGGGGAGGTAGCCGACGAACGCGCCTCGACCGGCATCGTTCGCCTTCCGGATGGCGGCTTCGACCGTGCTCATCGAGCCTCCTCGGCAGCGTTCTCATCGTAGAGGCGGAAGTACCGCGCAGCGGTGTCCATGTCCTTGTCCCCTCGGCCGGACAGGCACACGGCGATGATCGCGTCCGGACCCATCTCCTTCCCGAGGCGGATCGCCCCGGCGAGGGCGTGAGCGGACTCGATGGCCGGGATGATGCCCTCGGTGCGGCTGAGCAGTCGCAGCGCCTGCATGGCCTCGTCGTCCGTGGCCGGGATGTACTCGGCGCGTCCGATGTCGGCGAGCCACGAGTGCTCGGGGCCGACACCGGGGTAGTCGAGTCCGGCGGAGATCGAGTGGGACTCGACGGTCTGGCCGTCCTCGTCCTGGAGGACGTAGGTCTTCGAGCCGTGCAGCACGCCGGGGCGGCCGCGCTCGATCGATGCGGCGTGCTTGTCCGTGTCGACACCGTCGCCTGCCGCCTCGACGCCGTAGAGCTTCACGCCCTCGTCATCGAGGAAGGCGTCGAACATGCCGATCGCGTTGGACCCGCCACCGACGCAGGCGACCACCGCATCCGGGAGACGCCCTGCCTCTTCGAGGAGCTGCGCGCGCGCCTCCTCGCCGATGATCTTCTGGAAGTCGCGCACCATCGCGGGGAACGGATGCGGCCCTGCCGCTGTGCCGAAGATGTAGTTGGTCGTCTCGACCGTGGCCACCCAGTCGCGGTACGCGTCGTTGATGGCGTCCTTGAGGGTGCGCGACCCGGTCGTGACAGGGACGACCTCTGCCCCCAGCAGTCGCATGCGCGCGACGTTCAGAGCCTGGCGCTCGGTGTCGACCTCGCCCATGTAGATCGTGCAGTCGAGACCGAACAGTGCCGCGGCCGTCGCAGTGGCGACGCCGTGCTGTCCGGCACCGGTCTCTGCGATCACGCGCGTCTTGCCGAGCCGCTTGGTGAGCAGAGCCTGTCCGAGGACGTTGTTGATCTTGTGGCTGCCGGTGTGGTTGAGGTCCTCGCGCTTGAGGAAGACGCGCGCACCACCGGCGTGCTCGGCGAACCGCGCCACCTCGGTGAGCGCGGAGGGCCGCCCCGCGTAGGTCGACAGCAGACGCGCGAGTTCGGCGCGGAAGGCCGGATCGGCGATCGCCTCCTCATAGGCGACGGCGAGCTCGTCGATCGCCGCGATGAGGGATTCGGGCATGTAGCGCCCGCCGAATTCGCCGAAGAACGGGCCGGGCTGTTCACGCAGACTCATCGGGTCCGCTCCCTTCGAAGTCTCCCGCTGCGAGGAAGCTCTGCAGCGTGGCGACGGGGTCGCCGGTCACGAGCGCCTCGCCGATGAGCACGACATCGGCACCGGCGGAACGGTAATGGGTGACGTCGGACGGTGCGAGCACCGCGGACTCGGCGACCTTGATCACACCCGCAGGGATGCGGTCGACCAGGCGGCCGAACAGGTCGCGGTCGAGTTCGAACGTCGACAGGTTGCGCGCGTTGACTCCGATGAGCGATGCGCCGAGATCGAGAGCGACCTCGAGCTCCTCAGCGGAGTGCGTCTCGACGAGCGGGGTCATGCCGAGATCGAGGATCAGCGCGTGCAGTTCGCGGAGGACCTTCGTCTCGAGGCCCGCGACGATGAGCAGCGCGAGATCCGCACCGGCGGCCCGCGCCTCCAGCACCTGGTAGGGCGTTGCGATGAAGTCCTTGCGCAGCACCGGCAGCGACACGCGGGAAGTGACCGCCTCCAGGTCGGCGAGGGAGCCGCCGAACCGGCGCTCCTCGGTGAGGACGCTGATCGCCGACGCGCCGCCGGTCTCGTAGAGCGAGGCCTGCAGTGCGGGGTCGGGGATCTCGGCCAGCGCGCCCCGCGACGGGCTCGCCCGCTTCACCTCGGCGATGATCTTCACCCGGCTCGCCGGCGACAACGCGGCGATCGCGTCACGAGCGGCGGGGCGTGCGAGCGCTGCGCGCTCCACCTCGGCCATCGGGCGCGTGAGGGCGCGACGCTCGGCGTCTTCCACTGCGCCGGCCGTGAGGTCGGCGAGCACCATCAGTGGCCCTTCGGCGAGTACTTGGGTCCGTTGACGCCGTAACCGGCCTTGGAGAGGATCCAGCCGAGCAGCGCGCCGACGATCATGACGCCGACCGAGATCCACACGAAGAGGGGCTGCTCGAGGCAGAACGCGACGGTGCCGGCGGCGAAACCGAACAGCATGACCACCACAGCGGTCCAGGCCGCAGGCGAGTGTCCGTGGCCGGGGTCAGCGATGGGGTTGGTCATGTTCTCCTCCGAGGCGGTCGTGGGTGTGCAGCCAGTCTATCTGGGTCACCGGGTCGGATCCGTGCCACGCGAGAGGTCATCCCAGGAATCGATCGCGTCAACGGGCCCTTCATGCTCCTCGTGGGCCCCGGTCTCGGTACGGAACCGACGTCCGCCGGACTTCCAGCCACGCGCGGTCCAGATGGCGAAGACGGCCGTGACGATCTGGATCGCCCATCCGACGAGCGCGATCGCCGGCCACGCGGTCGCCGAGATCGACGTGATCATCTCCGCCACGGTGGCGTCCCCCGCGAGTCCCGTGGTCTCGGTGACCGTCGGAGCGACGGCCCCGAGCGGCGGAGAGAACAGGATCTGCGCCGTCCACCACACCAGCAGCCCACCGGCGAGGAGTGCGAGCCCGGCGAACACCCACCGGAGCACGGGTCCGACGAGCGCCAGAGCGGCGCCGACGGCGAGGACGGCGAGGCTCAGCGGGGCGAGCAGCGCCACGGCATCGGCGCCGGGCACGAGGATCGGCTCACCCGCATCGGCCCTCGTCACCGTGAGCCACGTCTGTGTCGACGAGATGATCCCGATGGACCCAGCCAGCAGGAGGCCGGAGACGGAGATGCTCCGCCCGCGCTGCGCGATGCTCATCCGGTCACGCCGTCCACGGCCTCGAGGTCGGTGGCGTCGAAGCAGGTGCGCGTGCCGGTGTGGCAAGCGGGCCCGGTCTGATCCACGAGGAGCAGGATCGCGTCCCCGTCGCAGTCGAGCCTCGCCTCGCGGATGCGCTGGATGTTGCCGGAAGTGTCGCCCTTGCGCCAGTACTCCTGACGGGAGCGCGACCAGTAGGTCACGCGGCCGGTGGTGAGCGTGCGGCGCAGGGCCTCTTCGTCCAGCCACGCGAGCATGAGGACCTCACGGGTGTCCCACTGCTGCACGATGGCAGGCGTGAGACCGTCGGCGTTCCATGCGACCTGCGCGATGCGGGTGTCGATGTCGCTCATCTGACGAGGATCCCTTCTGCGCGCATGGCGTCCTTGACGTCCGCGACCGTCAGCGCACCGGAGTGGAAGACACTCGCGGCCAGCACGGCATCCGCACCGGCGTGGATGGCCGGAGCGAAGTCGGTCACGGCTCCGGCGCCGCCGGAGGCGATCACCGGGACCGACGACACCTCGCGCATGAGCCGGACGAGCTCGAGATCGAAGCCGTCGCGTGTTCCGTCGGCGTCGATCGAGTTCACCAGCAGTTCACCGGCGCCGCGCTCGATCGCCTCACGCGCCCACTCCAGTGCGTCGAGCGTCGTCTCGGTGCGTCCGCCGTGTGTCGTCACGACGAAGCCGGACGGCGTGGTCGCTGCGCGTTTGATGTCGAGCGACAGGACGAGCACCTGGGCGCCGAACCGGTCGGCGATCTCGCCGATGAGCGCCGGGCGGGCGATGGCGGCGGAGTTGACTCCCACCTTGTCCGCCCCGACTCCCTGAAGACGTGCGACGTCGTCGACCGAGCGGACTCCCCCGCCGACCGTGAGGGGGACGAAGACGTGCTCGGCCGTGCGCTGCACGACGTCGTAGGTCGTCGCGCGATCATCGACGGTCGCTGTCACGTCGAGGAACGTGATCTCGTCCGCGCCCTGAGCGGCGTAGTGCGCGGCCAGTTCGACCGGGTCGCCCATGTCGCGGAGGTTCTCGAAGTTCACACCCTTGACGACGCGTCCGGCGGCCACATCCAGACACGGGATGACGCGACTGGTGAGCGTCATCACAGCCTCGCGGCGTGGATCGCGGTCACCAGCAGGGCGCGGGCGCCGATCGAGTAGAGGTCGTCCATCACCTGGTTGATGCCCTTGCGCGGCAGCATCACCCGGACGGCGACCCAGTCGGGATCCTGCAGTGGCGAGATCGTCGGGGACTCGCGACCGGGTGCGATCGTCGCTGCCTTCTCGACGAGGTTCGCCGGCAGATCGAAGTCGAGGAGCACGTAGCGACGTGCGACGATCACGCCGCGAAGGCGGCGGAGAAGCCGTTCGGTGCCCTCGGCGTCGCCGGGGCGGCTGATGAGGACGGCCTCCGACTCGATGATGACGGGCCCGAAGATCTCGAGACCGGCCTGACGAAGGGTCGTCCCCGTCTCGACGACGTCCGCGATCGCGTCCGCGACGCCGAGTTGGACGGCGGATTCCACGGCACCGTCGAGCGGGACGAGCACGGCCTCGACGCCGTTGTCCCGGAGGAAGGCATCGACGAGTCCGGGGTAGGCGGAGGCGATCCGCACACCCTTGAGGTCTTCCAGGTTCTGGAACCGTCCGGGAGGGGCTGCGAAGCGGAAGGTGGAGTGCGCGAAGCCGAGCTGCTCGATCTCCCGCGCCTGTTGTGGCACGTCGCGCAGCAGGTCGCGTCCGGTGATGCCGACGTCGAGGGCGCCGGAGGCGACGTACGTGGCGATGTCGCGGGGTCGGAGGAAGAAGAACTCGACATCGTTCTGCGCGTCGATCACGTGCAGGGTCTTCGAGTCGCGGCGGCCGGCGTATCCGGCCTCCGCGAGCATTTCGGCGGCGGTCTCGGCGAGCGAGCCCTTGTTGGGAACAGCGATGCGCAGCATGGCAGGAGCTTTCAGATCAGAGGAACGAGTCGGAGCGCATCAGAGATGTCGGTACACGTCCTCGAGGCTCAGCCCCTTCGCGATCATCATGACCTGCAGGTGGTAGAGCAACTGGGAGATCTCCTCGGCCGCCTCGGCGTCGGACTCGTACTCCGACGCCATCCAGACCTCTGCGGCCTCCTCGACGATCTTCTTGCCGATCGTGTGCACACCGCCGTCGAGTTCGGCGATGGTACGAGACCCCTCGGGACGGGTCTCGGCCTTGGCACGCAGCTCGGCGAACAGTTCGTCGAAAGTCTTCACGGTTCCAGGCTACCGGCTCTCGCGCGCTCCCGAAGCCCGGCGATGGCCGCTTCGACGTCGTCTGCGCCGTACACGGCGGAACCCGCCACGAACGTGTCCGCGCCGGCGGCGGCGGCCTGGGCGATCGTGGAGTCCGAGATCCCGCCGTCGACCTGGAACCACGTGGCCGCACCGCGACGGCGGGCCTCTCCGACCAGCGCACGGAGCTTCGGCATCGTCTCCGGCATGAACCCCTGCCCACCGAAACCGGGCTCGACGGTCATCACGAGGATCTGGTCGAACTCCTCGAGGATGTCGTAGAGCGCCTCACCGGCTGTGCCCGGCTTGATGGCGACGCCGGCGCGCGCCCCCATGTCGCGGAGGCGGCGGGCGAGCGCGACAGGATCCGTCGCGGCTTCGAGGTGGAACGTCACGCTCGCGGCGCCGATCTCGGCGTAGCCCGGTGCCCACCGGTCGGGATCCGTGATCATGAGGTGCACGTCCAGCGGGATGGGGCTGGTGGCCTGCACGCGCTCCACCATCTGCGGTCCGAAGGTGAGGTTCGGGACGAAATGGTTGTCCATGACGTCGACGTGGACGAAGTCCGCGCTCGCGATGCGCTCGAGATCCGCCTGCATGTTGACGAAGTCGGCGGAGAGGATGCTCGGGTTGATGCGCGGCGCGTCCGGAAGGCTCATGCGGTCATTCTCCCTCAGAGTGGCGCTGCAGGAGCGCGAGGAACATCGCGTCGGTGCCGTGCCGGTGCGGCCACAGCTGCACCCGGCCGGTGCCGTCGTCGGCGAGGTCCATCGGGCTCGAGGCGATGTCGGCGACCACGGCCCGCGCGTCGAGCTCGGTGACGTCCGTGCGCGTGCGCAGCACGTCAGCGACGACTCCCGAGGTCTCCGCCAGGTGCGGAGAGCACGTGACGTAGGCGACGATCCCGCCCGGCGCGACGGCGTTCAGCGCCTCATCGAGCAGCTCGGCCTGCAGCGCAGCCAGGTCGGCGACGTCCGACGGCGACTTGCGCCACCGTGCCTCGGGGCGCCGTCGAAGCGCACCGAGGCCGGTGCACGGAGCATCGACGAGGATGCGGTCGAACGCGCCGGGACGTGATGCGGCGAGCTCCCGGCCGTCCTGCTCGTGGACGACGACCTCGCCGGGGACGGCCTTGAGCGCGTTGCGGACCAGGCGCGCCCTGGTGGGCACGAGCTCGTTCGCCTCGAGAGTGACCTCGTGCTGATGAGCGATCGCGGCGAGGAGCGCGGTCTTCCCGCCCGGTCCGGCGCACAGGTCGAGCCACCGCTCCCCCGCGGTGATCGGTGCGGCGGCGGCGAGGGCGAGGGCGACGAGCTGTGAACCCTCGTCCTGCACGCGGACCGTCCCGCCGGAGGCACTGATCGCCTCGTGCGGGTCGCCGCCGGGTGAGGCGAATGCGGTGGGCGCGTACGGACGCCGCGGCTCTCCGGGCTCGGCGATTCCCGGGAGGGCGACCAGCGTGACCTCGGGTGCGGCGTTGTCCGCCTCGAGGAGTTCCTCGAGCTCGCCGGTGCGGCCTTCGGACGCGAGCGCCCTGCGCAGCGCGCGGATCACCCAGACGGGATGCGCCGTCCGGAGACCGAGACGCTCGTCGTCCGAGCGCGCGGCTGCTTCGATGCGCTCCTGCCACTCCCCCGGTGTGTCTCGCGAGATCCGTCGCAGCACGGCATTGGTGAAGCCGGCCGGGCCCCTGCCCAGACGGCTGCTGACGAGATTGACGGACTCGTTCACCGCCGCGTGGGAGGCAACCCTCGTGGACAGCAGCTGATGCGTGGCGAGGCGGAGCGCGTCGAGCACCGCGGGGTCGATGTCCTCGACAAGCCGGCCGGCCGCGGTGGCGATGACGGCGTCGTAGGTGCCCCTTCGCCGGAGCGCCCCATAGGTCAGCTCCGTGGCGAGCCCGGCATCCTGCGGTGACAGGCCGGCCTCCCTGATCGCCGACGGCAGCACGAGGTTCGCGTACGCGTCGTCTGCGCTGACGGCACGGAGCACGTCGTAGGCGACGCGACGCGCCGGCTGCACACCGCGGGGCGCGACGCTCCGGCCCTGGCGGTCGGCGGGGGTGCGGGCGTGGCGCCGCTGCGGGGCGCTCATGCGCCGGCCCGCACGGAGTCGTCGCGACGGAAACCGCGCCACCAGTCGGTGGCGGTCATCGCGGGCTTTCCTGCCGGTTGCACGCGTCGAACAGCCAGCGGCGCTGTCGCCGTGCCGATCAGCAGTGCGTGCTTGGCGGCGACGATGGCCCCTGGCTCGAGCTTCTGCTCGTCACGGGACGGGACAGCGTCGAGGATCTTCACCCGAAGCCCGTCGACGGTCGTGTGCGCGCCCGGTTCCGGCGTGACGCCGCGGAACCGCGCGAAGACGGCGTCGAGCGGCTGTGACCAGTCCAGGGCGCCGTCCTCGATGCTCAGCTTCGGGGCGAGGGTGACCTCGCCCTCCTGCGGGGCGGCGACGGCGGAGCCGTCCGCGATGGCGTCGACGACATCCGCGGTGAGTCGGGCACCGTCCTCGGCCAGCACCTCCAGTGCGACGTCGGCGGTGGCCGCCTCGGGCAGGTCGACGGCGCGGGCGGCGAAGACGTCACCCGCGTCGAGCGCCGGGACGAGCTGGAACACGCTCGCGCCGAGCACGGCGTCTCCGGCGATGAGGGCGCGCTGCACCGGTGCGGCGCCGCGCCACTGCGGCAGCAGTGAGAAGTGCAGGTTGATCCACCCGTGCACAGGGGTGGACAGCAGCGGTTCGCGGACGAGACCGCCGTACGCGACGATGACCCCGAGATCGGGGCGCAGCGCCGCGATGCGACCGGTGGCCTCGTCGTCGAGACGGGCGGCGCGGATGATCGGCAGGCCGAGTTCCTCAGCCGTCCGGGCCACCGGCGACGGCGTGAGGACGCGTCTGCGACCCAGCGGCGCATCGGGCCGGGTCACCACCGCCGCGATGTCGTGCGAGGCGGCAAGTGTGCGAAGGGTGGGTACTGCGGCCGCTGGTGTGCCGGCGAAGACGAGGCGCATGAAGGTTCTCCGGAAGGGATCAGAGCTCGGGATCGAGCATATCGAGGCGTACCGAGAGCGGGATCCGGTTGTTCTGGCGCCGACCACGTCTGCGACCGGTCGCCTCGGCGACGACGGCCGCGCGAAGGGTGGTGGCCACCGCGGCGCCGGCGGCGTATTCGAAGCGGACGAGCGCACGCACGCGACCCTCGTCGTCGTCCACGGGCACGGGGCCCAGCACGGCGTCGGACGGAAGCGGCAGCGCACGAAGGGCGTCGATGGCTCTCGTCACCGACGCGGAGGCTCCCTCCACCAGTGCGACGCGCGTCGCAGGCGGCAGGTGCAGTGGTGCCCTGGTCTCGAGTTCGGCGCGCGCATACGCCGGCTGGGTCCATGTCGCGAGGGCACGACCGATCGGTCCGTCGACGCCCACGAGGTGCACGGGAGCGCCGGGAGCGGCGAGAGCCGCGGCGTTCGACCACCATCGAAGGCACGACTCGCCGATCCGGAGGTCGGGTGCCTGCAGCATCCGAGGTCCGTCCAGCAGGAGCACAGCGCGATAGCCGCCCTCGGCCAGCGGCTCGGCGCCACGGGTGGCGACCACCAGCGCGGGTTTCGCGGAGACCGTCTCGACCGGGTGGGCACCGTCCGCGACGATCACCCTGACGCCGGGGAAGGCGCGGCCGAGCTCGTCCGCCGTCCGCTCGCTGCCGGACGATGCCAGTCGGAGGCTGGTCGAGGAGCACGACGGGCAGTGCCAGGCGCGCGCGGAACGGCCGCACCAGCCACATACGGGGACGGCGCCGCGGTGGGCCGCGCCGAGAGGACCACCGCAGTGCGCGCACCTGGCTGGGGCGCGGCACTCCGCGCACACGAGCGTCGGTGAGAACCCCGGGCGCGCCACCTGGACGAGCACCGGCCCATCGGCGGTCGCCGCACGGGCAGCGGTGAACGCCCCCGAGTGGACGCGCTGTGCGGGCTGTTCCATCTCCTGCGGACTGCTCAGGACGATCCGCGGCAGCACCCTGCGTCGTGCGCGCACGTCGTCGAGCCAGCCGTGCTGCACGAGACGTTCGACGTCGGTGGTGCGGGTGTGCGCGGTGAAGAGGAGCGCCGAGCCCTCCTGCTCCTGCCGGATGAGCATCGCGTCGCGGGCGTGCACATATGGTGCCAGGGGTTCGCTGAACAGGGCGTTGCCGTCGTCCCACACGGCGACGAGCCCCGCCCTCACCGGTGCGTACACGGCCGAGCGGTTGCCGACGACGATGCACGGCGCCCCCTCCAGGGTGCGCAGGAAGGCCCGATAGCGCTCCGGGTTGGTCTGGCGGGAGTCGAGCCGCACGATGGCGTCCACAGGAGCGGATGCCTCGAGCGCGGTCATCAGACGGTCGAGATCGCGGTGATCGGGAACGGCGAGGATGACGGACGAACCGGCGGCGAGCACGCGGGTCGCGGCAGCCGAGAGGAGCTCGGTCCAACGCGGCCGGTCATCGCGGACGCCGGGGATCGCCTCGACGGCCGCGCGTCCGCGCGCGTCGAGCACGTCGATGAGTCCCTCGTACTCGTCGAGAACGGCATCCGCCCTCTCCCGTGCGTCCGGTGCCGGCGCGGTGGCGACAGCATCCGCCTTCCAGGCCTTCTCCACCCGGACCTGCCGCTTCGGGATGACCAGGCGCAGGATGTCGGAGGCGGAGCCCGCCGCACGATCCGCGGCGCGCCGCGCGAGCCGGTAGAGGCGCTCAGGAAGCACCGGCACGTCGGAGACGACGCTCTCCACTTCGGACAGCGGGCGCTCTGCGTCATCCTCCTCCGCGACCTCGACGACGTACGCATCGATCATGCGGCCGGCCGTGCGCAGCGGCACCCGGACGCGCACACCGGCAGGCACCTCTCCGAGGGCCTCGGGAAGTGCGTAGTCGAACAGGCGGTCCAGCTGCGGCAGTGGAGAGTCCAGCACCACCCGCGCGATGCGCCGGCTCAACGCCGGGCTCCGCGCGTGCGCATCACAGCCCCGCGGCGCGGCGCAGCTCGTCGGCGCGGTCGGTGCGCTCCCACGTGAAGTCCGGCAGTTCCCTGCCGAAGTGGCCGTACGCGGCCGTCTGGCGGTAGATCGGCCGCAGCAGGTCGAGCTCCTCGATGATCGCCCGTGGACGAAGGTCGAAGACCTCGCGGATGGCGCGCGTGATGACCTCGTCGGAGACGCGACCGGTGCCGAAGGTCTCGACGTAGAGCCCGACGGGGCGGGCGACGCCGATCGCGTACGCGACCTGCACTTCCAGGCGGTCGGCGAGACCGGCCGCGACGGCGTTCTTCGCGACCCAGCGCATCGCGTACGCGCCGGAACGGTCGACCTTGGACGGATCCTTGCCGCTGAACGCTCCGCCGCCGTGGCGGGCCGCGCCGCCGTAGGTGTCGATGATGATCTTGCGGCCGGTGAGGCCCGCATCACCCTTGGGTCCGCCGGTCACGAACGGACCGGCCGGGTTGATGAAGTAACGATCGTCCGCCGGCATCTCGAGGCCCGTGTTCTCCAGCACGGGATCGATCACCAGGCGCCGGACCTGATCCTTCAACTCGTCCTGCGACACATCGGGGTGGTGCTGCGTCGAAAGCACCACGGCATCGATGGTCTTCGGGGTGAAGCCCTCGTAGCCCAGCGTGACCTGCGTCTTGCCGTCCGGACGGAGGAAACCGAGCTCACCGGAGCGCCGCACCTCGGTGAGTCGCTCCGCGATGCGATGGGCGGTGTGGCCCGCCATCGGCATGAGCTCCGGCGTCTCGACCGTCGCGAAGCCGAACATGATGCCCTGGTCGCCGGCGCCGAGACCGTCGAGGGCATCGCTCGAGCTGCCGTCGCGGTGCTCCCGTGCGAGGTCGACACCGTGGGCGATGTCGCTGGACTGCTCCCCTACCGACACGCTCACGCCGCAGGAATCACCGTCGAAGCCGGTGTCGCTCGAGGTATAGCCGATCCCGTTGACGACCTCGCGGACGATGGTCGGGATGTCGACGTACGCCTCGGTGCGGATCTCGCCGGCGACGTGGACGAGCCCCGTGGTGACGAGGGTCTCGACCGCGACGCGTGACGCGGGGTCCTTGGCGAGCAGGCCGTCGAGGATGCTGTCGGAGATCTGGTCGCAGATCTTGTCCGGGTGACCCTCGGTGACGGATTCAGACGTGAAAAGACGCAGTGCGCTCATCGAGGAGGCCGCGTTCACTCGACGTGGCGAAGGCGGAGCTTGTCCTCGTTGATCTCGTGCAGGGCGATGGTGAGCGGCTTGTCCTCGACGGACGAGTCGACCAGCGGCCCGACGTTGTCGAACAGGTTGCCCTCGTGCAGGTCGGCGTAGTAGTCGTTGATCTGGCGGGCGCGCTTGGACGCGTAGATGACGAGTTCGTACTTCGACTCGACGCGGTCGAGCAGGTTGTCGATGGGCGGGTCGATGATGCCCTTGGTGTGGTGTCCGGCCATGATGGGACCTCCAGATCAGGCGACGGGTTCGTCGCGAAGTCGAAACGGCGGGCGCGCGAAAGCGTTCAGCGCGCGGTTGCCTCAGACAATTCTACGACCTCGCGGGCGGCGACGGCGACGTCCTCGTTCACGATGCGGTAATCGAACTCGCTCTGGGCGGCGAGTTCGACCTTCGCCGTGCGCAGCCGACGGGTCCGCTCCTCCTCGTCCTCGGTCCCCCGACCGACGAGTCGGTGCACCAGCTCGTCCCACGACGGCGGCAGCAGGAAGATGAGCGTGGCCGCCGGGTCGGCCGCCCTGACCTGGCGTGCGCCCTGCAGATCGATCTCCAGCAGGACCGTCTTGCCCTCCGCGAGTGCCGCATCGATCGGCGCCCTCGGCGTTCCGTAGCGGGAGCGGTTGTGGACGACGGCGTACTCGAGCAGTTCGTCCTCGGCGATGAGCCGGTCGAACTCGGCGTCGTCGACGAAGTAGTAGTGCACCCCGTCGATCTCGCCGGGACGAGGGGCACGCGTGGTCGCGGAGACCGACAGGTGGATCTCCGGGTTGTGCTCGCGGATGTACGCGGCCACCGTGCCCTTGCCGACAGCGGTGGGGCCGGCGAGGACGAGCAGCCTGCTGCGCCCTGCCCGCGGTGCGGGCACAGGGAAGCGCTCGTCCAGCCACTGCGACAGACTCGTGCGCTGACGCACGCCGAGACCCCCAAGGCGCTTGACGGGCGAGATGTCCAGCTCCTCGAGGATGCGGTCGCGCTTGCCGACGCCGATCGCCGGGAGCGCGAGCAGGAAGTCCGTGATCCGCATCGAGCCGGCGACCGAACCCGCGTCGGCGAAGGCGTCGGCGACGACGGACTGCGGCGTCACGACCCGCATGGTCAGGTCGCGCTTCAGCGATGCCCGCGCACGTCGTCGCTCCACCGCGCGCCGGGCGGCAGCAGCACGATCCACTTCTGGGACGCTGCGCTCAGGCATCGAGGACCTCCCAGTATGCGGCGACGCGCTCGTCGATCGCCGCGGCGATGCCGTCGGCGCCGGCGCGGAGGATGCTGCGGCTCTCCGCGGCGATCACCATCGCCGCGGAAGGGCCGAACCGGGCGCGCAGGTCCGCGGGACCGGCGCCCTGCGCGCCGAACCCGGGCGCGAGGATGGGCGCGGCCGGGGAGAACGGCGCGAGATCGGCGTCGGTCCAGTCGACCGTCGCCCCGATCACGAATCCGAAGCTCCCCCACTCGCCGGTCGCCGTGTGCTGCGCGTTGCGCGTGCTGACCTGCGAGACGACGGCCGACGAGACGGACTGCGATGCTGCCGTCTGCGCGCGCTGCAGGTCTGTGGCCTCCGGGTTGCTCGTTGCGGCGAGGACGAACACGCCCTTCCCGCCGCGCTCTGCGAGCTCGAACGTCCCGTCGAGGGCTCCCACTCCGAGGTAGGGGTTCACCGTCACGGCATCCGCCTCGAGCGGCGAGCCGGGGGTCAGCCACGCGGCCGCGTATGCGTCCATCGTCGTACCGATGTCGCCGCGCTTCGCATCAGCGATCACGACGAGTCCGGCGCCACGGGCGGCGGCGAGGACGTCTTCGAGCGCGGCGAATCCGGCGGAGCCGAAACGCTCGAAGAACGACACCTGCGGCTTCACGAGTGCGACCCGTGACGCCGCGGCCTCCACGACGCGCAGCCCGAACTCACGAGCGCCGGCGGCGGAGTCCTCGAGCCCCCAGGCCGTCAACAGCGAGGCGTGCGGGTCGATACCGACGCACAGCGGACCGCGTGCGGAAAGCGCCGCCCTCGTCCGCTCACCGAACCGCTGCGTCACAGAGCCGCCCGCCTGTCGAGCGCATACTCCTGCAGGCTCTTCACGTCGAAGCCCTCGTCGGCGGCGTCCATACCGCTCACCGCGGCACCGAGGACAGCCATCGTGGTGAACAGCGCCTTGTCGGCGGCCACGGCGGCGGCACGGATCTCGTACCCGTCGGCGCGCGCGGTGCCACCGGAGGGGGTGTTCACGACGATGTCGATCTCGCCGGCGTTGATGAGGTCGACGATGTTCTGCTCACCGGAGCCCTGCGTCTCGCTGAACTTCGACACCACGGTGACGGCGATGCCGTTGCGGGACAGGATCTCTGCGGTCCCCTCCGTGGCGACGAGCGTGAATCCCAGCTGCTGGAGCCGGTGTGCAGGGAGGATGACCGCGCGCTTGTCGGCATCCGCGACCGAGATGAACACGGTGCCCGACGTCGGCATCCCGCCGTAGGCGGCCGCCTGGCTCTTCGCGAACGCGGTCGGGAAGTCCTTGTCGATGCCCATGACCTCGCCGGTCGAGCGCATCTCCGGTCCGAGCACGGAGTCGACGATCTTGCCGTCCTTCGTGCGGAACCGTTTGAACGGCAGCACGGCCTCCTTCACGGCAACGGGCGCACCGAGCGGAACGTGCGACCCGTCGGACGCGGGCAGCAGCTTCTCGTCCTTCAGCTCGGCGATGCTCGCGCCCGCCATGATCCGGCTCGCGGCCTTCGCCATCGGGATGCCGAGCGCCTTCGACACGAACGGGACGGTCCGGCTCGCGCGCGGGTTGGCCTCGATCACGTAGAGGACTCCGGCGCTGATGGCGAACTGCACGTTGAGAAGACCGCGCACCCCGACGCCCTTCGCGATCGCGAGGGTGGCCTCCCGTACGCGGTCGATGTCGCTGCGACCCAGCGAGATCGGCGGCAGGGTGCAGCTGGAGTCACCGGAGTGGATGCCGGCCTCCTCGAGGTGCTCCATGACACCGCCGATGTACAGCTCCTCGCCGTCGTACAGGGCGTCGACGTCGAGTTCGATCGCGTCGTCGAGGAAGCGGTCGACCAGCAACGGCGTGCCAGGACCGACGATGACCTCGCCGGCGGTGCGGACGAAGTAGTCGCGCAGGCTCGCGCTGTCGTAGACGATCTCCATGCCGCGGCCGCCGAGCACGAAGCTCGGGCGCACGAGAACGGGGAAGCCGATGTCCTCGGCGATCCGGACGGCACCGTCGACGTCGGTCACCGTGCCGTGTCGCGGGGCGACGAGACCGGCCGAGTCCAGCAGCTGCGAGAACAGCTCGCGCTCCTCGGCGATGTCGATGGCCTCGGGGCTCGTGCCGAGGACCGTGTAGCCGGCGGCCTCGATGCCCTTGGCCAGCCCCAGAGGGGTCTGGCCGCCGAGCTGGCAGACGACGCCGAGGATCGTGCCGCTGGCGGCCTCCGCATCGAGCACCTCGAGGACGTCCTCGAGGGTGAGCGGTTCGAAGTACAGCCGGTCGGACGTGTCGTAGTCCGTCGAGACCGTCTCCGGGTTGCAGTTGACCATGATCGTCTCGTAACCGGCATCCGACAGCGCGAACGACGCGTGCACGCACGAGTAGTCGAACTCGACGCCCTGGCCGATGCGGTTCGGCCCTGAGCCGATGATGACGACCTTGGTGCGCTCGGACGGTGCGACCTCGGTCTCGAAGTCGTAGCTCGAGTAGTGGTACGGCGTGAGCGCGGGGAACTCGCCGGCGCACGTGTCGACGGTCTTGTAGACGGGGCGGACGCCGAGCCCGTGACGGATGCCGCGGACCTCTGCCTCGGTGACGCCGCGCAGCTGCGCGAGCTGCGCGTCGGAGAAGCCGTGCTCCTTCGCGTACCGGATCACGTCGGCGTCCAGCTCGGCCGCTGTGCGAACCGTCTCGGCGACCTCGTTGATGAGCACGATCTGATCGAGGAACCACGGATCGATCGCGGTGGCGTCGAAGGCCTGCTCGACCGTCGCGCCCTTACGCAGTGCCTGCTGGAGCACGACGATGCGGCCGTCGGTCGGGGTCTTCGAGATCTCGAGGAGCTCCTCGACGCTGCGGGGCTCTTCGCCCCAGTGGAAGCTCGATCCGCGCTTCTCGAGGGAGCGCAGCGCCTTCTGCAGGGCGGTGGCGTAGTTGCGACCGATCGCCATGGCCTCGCCGACGGACTTCATGGTGGTCGTCAGCGTGGCGTCAGCGGCGGGGAACTTCTCGAACGCGAACCGCGGCACCTTGACCACGACGTAATCGAGGGTCGGCTCGAAGCTCGCCGGGGTGACGCCGGTGATGTCGTTGGGGATCTCATCGAGGCGGTAGCCGAGAGCGAGCTTCGCTGCGAGCTTCGCGATCGGGAACCCCGTCGCCTTGGACGCGAGTGCGGAGGACCGGGAGACGCGCGGGTTCATCTCGATGACGATGATGCGGCCGTTCTCGGGGTTCACCGCGAACTGGATGTTGCACCCGCCGGTGTCCACGCCGACGGCACGGATGATGTCGATGCCGATGTCGCGGAGCCGCTGGTACTCCCGGTCCGTGAGCGTGAGGGCGGGAGCCACGGTGATCGAGTCGCCCGTGTGCACACCGACGGGGTCGACGTTCTCGATGGAGCACACGACGACCGTGTTGTCGGAGGTGTCGCGCATGAGCTCGAGCTCGTACTCCTTCCAGCCGAGGATGGACTCCTCCAGCAGGACCTCGCTGGTGGGCGAGTCGTGCAGACCCGCGCCGCCGATGCGACGGAGGTCCTCCTCGTCGTAGGCGAAGCCGGATCCCAGACCGCCCATGGTGAAGCTCGGGCGGACGACGAGCGGGTAGCCGAGCTTCTCGGCACCGGCGATGAGCTCGTCCATGGAGTGGCAGATCACAGAGGCCGCCACGTCGGCGCCGGCCTCGATCACGAGCTCCTTGAAGACCTGACGGTCCTCGCCCTTCTTGATCGCATCGACCTTCGCGCCGATAAGCTCGACGCCGTACTTGGCGAGGATGCCGCGCTCGTCCAGCGCCATGGCGGCGTTCAGGGCCGTCTGTCCGCCGAGCGTCGGAAGGATCGCGTCCGGCTTCTCCTTGGCGATGATCGTCTCGATCACCTCGGGGGTGATCGGCTCGACGTACGTGGCATCCGCGAAGTCGGGGTCGGTCATGATCGTCGCGGGGTTGGAGTTGACGAGGATGACGCGCACGCCCTCTTCACGGAGCACGCGGCACGCCTGCGTCCCCGAGTAGTCGAACTCACAGGCCTGACCGATGACGATCGGGCCCGATCCGATGACGAGTACGGAATTGATGTCGTCGCGCTTGGGCATTACATGGCGTCCTTCTGTGCGAGGTGGGCGACGACGACGTCGCGGAAACGGTCGAAGAGGTAGTTGGCGTCGTGCGGACCCGCTGCAGCCTCGGGGTGGTACTGCACGGAGAAGGCCGGGATGTCGAGCGCACGGAGGCCCTCGACGACGTGGTCGTTCAGCCCGACGTGGCTGACCTCGACCCTGCCGTACCCGTTGGGGCTGTCGAACGAACCCTCCAGCGGTGCCTCGACGGCGAAACCGTGGTTGTGCGCGGTGATCTCCACACGGCCGGTCGTCTTGTCCAGCACGGGCTGATTGATGCCGCGATGACCGAACGGCAGCTTGTAGGTGCCGAGGCCGAGTGCGCGTCCGAGCAGCTGATTGCCGAAGCAGATGCCGAAGAACGGCAGCTCGTCGTCGAGCACGGCACGAAGCAGCTCGACGTGGTCGTCCGAGGCGGCCGGATCGCCGGGACCGTTGGAGTAGAACACGGCGACGGGATCGATCGCACGGATCTCGTCGATCGTCGCCGTCTGCGGGAGGACGTGGACGTCGAAGCCGCGTGCGGCGAGGTTGTCGACGGTGGCCTGCTTGACGCCGAGGTCGAGCACCGCGAGGTTCCCGATGCGCTCAGCGGTGGCCGGGGTGACGGTGGCCTCGGTCACCGACACCTGCGCGGAGAGGTTCTGTCCACTCATCTCGGGGGCCGCCGTGACGCGACGCAGCTGCTCCTCGGCATCCAACTCGGCGTCAGCGCCGGAGAAGATCCCGCCGCGCATCGAGCCGGCCGACCGGATGTGCCGGGTGACGGCACGGGTGTCGATGCCGCTGATGCCGACGATGCCGTCGCGGACGAGGATCTCGTCGAGCGAGGCGTTCGCCCGCCAGTTGGACACCACACGCGATGGGTCGCGGACGATGTACCCGGCCACCCAGATGCGACGGGACTCGCGGTCCTCGTCGTTCATGCCGGTGTTGCCGATGTGCGGTGCGGTCTGCAGGACGATCTGGCCGGCGTACGAGGGGTCGGTGATCGTCTCCTGGTAGCCGGACATGCCGGTCGAGAACACGACCTCACCGAGGGTCGTGCCCTCCGCGCCGTATGCCCGTCCGCGGTGGCGCGTGCCGTCCTCCAGCACGAGAACGGCCGGGGCCGGTGTCTGAGCGATCGAAGGTGTTGCGCTGGTCACGAGGAAGCTCCTGTGTCATGAGCGGGAATGAGCCGCTCCAGTTCTGAGATGAGTGAGTCTGGGGCCCCGGTGGTGGGGCGCAGGTAGGAATCGACGATCGTGTCCGCGTCGATTCGCCACGCGATGCGGACGAGGCCGCCCGGTTCGACGACCCGGTCGATCGTGACGGTGGCCCGATCGATCGAGGCGAGCGTGTCCTTCGCGAGGAACACCGTCGGCGTGCCGTCGAGGCAGAGAGCCGCGCCGCGGTCCGTCACGGCGAGTTCGCCGCGCGCACGGTATGCCAGTGGCCGGATGGCCAGCCGCTCGAGGGGCTCATCGTGTCTCGTCGTCGACACGTAGAGGACCTCGTGCCGGCTGAGCACCTCGGCATGCTCCGGCACCCCCAACGGGGCCGTGTGCGCGGCGTCGCGTCGGAGTCGTCGGCGCCAGGCGAACAGCATGCTCAGCAGCACGAGGATCGCGAAGGCGATGGTGATGACGACGGCGATGTCCCTCGCGCTCACGCGCTCAGCTCCTCGACGATGTCGCCCGCTTCCAGCGTCACGGTGCCGTTGTGCACGGTCCACGCGACCCGCCCAGGCAGTTCACGCCCGAGGTACGGCGAGTTCTCGCTGCGACCACGCAGGTCCGCGGTCGTGAACGTGCCGCGCGCCTGGGCGTCGTACAGGGTGATGTTCGCGGGGCGACCGGCCTCGAGTGGTGTGCCGTGGCCGGTCAGTCTGCCGATCCGGGCGGGAGCTGCGCTCATGACGCGAGCGATGTCGTGCCATTCCAGCAGCCCCGTCTCGACCATCGACTGGTGCACCACGCGCAGGGCGCTCTCGAGCCCGACCATGCCGTTCGCCGCAGCGGGCCATTCGCACGCCTTGCTCTCGGCGGGGTGAGGCGCGTGGTCGGTGGCGACGATGTCGATCGTGCCGTCGGCCAGGCCCTCACGGACGGCGAGGACGTCCTCCGTGCGACGCAGCGGCGGGTTCACCTTGTAGCGGGCGTCGTAGCCGCGCACGAGATCGTCGGTGAGCAGCAGGTGGTGCGGGGTGACCTCGGCCGTGACGTCGATTCCGCGCTTCTTGGCCCAGCGGATGATGTCGACGGAGCCGGCCGTGGAGAGATGGCACACGTGCAGACGGGAGCCGACGTGCTCGGCGAGGAGCACATCGCGCGCGATGATCGACTCCTCGGCGACCGCCGGCCAGCCGGCGAGGCCGAGCTCGGCGGACACGACGCCCTCGTTCATCTGCGCGCCCTCGGTGAGGCGCGGATCCTGCGCGTGCTGCGCGATGACCCCCCCGAAGGACTTCACGTATTCCAGGGCTCGACGCATGATGAGCGGATCGGAGACGCAGAATCCGTCGTCACTGAAGACGCGGACCCTGGCCCGGGAGGCTGCCATGGCGCCGAGTTCGGCCAGCCGCTCCCCCTTCTGCCCGACGGTCACGGCGCCGATGGGTTGCACAGTCGCGTAACCGGCGGCCTCCCCCAGCGCGAGCTCCTGCTCGACCACGCCGGCCGAATCGGCGACCGGGGAGGTGTTCGGCATCGCGAACACCGCGGTGAAACCCCCTGCCGCCGCCGCTCTGGTCCCCGTGAGGATCGTCTCGGACGCTTCATAGCCGGGCTCGCGCAGGTGCGTGTGCAGGTCGACCAGTCCGGGAAGCGCGACAAGGCCGTCCGCGTCGATGACGCGTGCCCCCTCGCGGCTGATGCCCGTCCCGATCTCGGCGATGAGGCCGTCCTCGACGAGGATGTCGGCGCCGTCGGCGCCCAGCATCCGTGCCCCGGTGATCACGAGGGTCTCGGTCACAGGTCTCTCCCTCGTTCGTCGTCTCGTTCTCCGGCCAACAGCATGTACAGGACCGCCATGCGGACGGACACTCCGTTCGTCACCTGCTCCAACACCGTGGAGCGCGGCGAATCCGCGGCTTCGGAGGATATCTCCAGGCCTCGATTCATGGGGCCGGGGTGCATGACAATGCTATCGCTCGGCAGGGACCCCGCGCGCACGGCATCCAGCCCCCAGGTACGGGAATACTCCCGCTCACTCGGGAAATACGCCGCGTTCATGCGCTCGAGCTGGATGCGCAGCATCATGACGGCGTCCGGCCCGTCCGCGAGGGCCTCATCGAGGTCGTAGAGGACGCGGACCGGCCACTGTGAGACGTTCTGAGGCACGAGTGTCGGCGGAGAGACGAGCGTGACGTCCGCCCCGAGTGTGGTGAGGAGCCACACATTGGACCGCGCGACCCTGGAGTGCAGGACGTCGCCGACGATGACGACGCGGACCCCGGCGAGGTCGCGCCCTCGGCTCGCCGTCCCGCACCGGCGCTTGCGGATCGTGAAGGCGTCCAGCAGCGCCTGGGTGGGGTGCTCGTGAGTTCCGTCCCCGGCGTTGACGACGCCGGCCGAGATCCACCCGCTGGTGGCCAGCGTCCGCGGAGCACCCGATGCGGAATGGCGGATGACGACGGCATCCGCTCCCATCGCCTGCAGGGTCTGGGCGGTGTCCTTGAGGCTCTCGCCCTTCGAGACGCTGGACCCTTTCGCGGCGAAGTTGATGACGTCGGCCGACAACCGCTTGGCCGCGGCTTCGAAGGAGATGCGCGTGCGAGTGGAGTCCTCGAAGAAGAGGTTCACGACGGTCTTGCCGCGCAGGGTCGGCAGCTTCTTGATCTCGCGCGACTGCGTGTCGGACATGTCCTCTGCGACGTCGAGGATCCGCAAGGCGGTCTCGCGGTCGAGGGTGTGGGTGTCGAGAAGGTGCCTCATTCGCCGATCGTCACCTCATCCGCACCGTCGTACTCGCTGAGACGGACGTTGACGCGCTCCGAGCGCGCTGACGGGATGTTCTTGCCGACGAAATCCGGACGGATCGGGAGTTCGCGGTGGCCACGGTCGATGAGGATCGCCAGCCGAACAGCGGCGGGGCGCCCCACTGCGCCGAGCGCATCGAGGGCTGCGCGGATGCTGCGCCCGGAGAAGAGCACGTCGTCCACGAGCACCACGGTCTTGTTCTCGATGCCACCGGCGGGGATCTCCGTCGGCCGAGGCGACCTCGTCGGCTGCGAGGCGAGATCATCCCGGAACAGGGTCACGTCGAGAGACCCGACGGGGACGTCGACCTGGGCGATCGAGGCGATGAGATCTCCCAGTCGGCGGGCGAGGGCGACGCCGCGCGTCGGGATGCCGAGGAGCACCAGATCGGCCGCGCCCCTGTTCGACTCGAGGATCTCATGGGCGATGCGGGTCAATGCCCGCGAGATGTCGGCTTGCTGCAGCACGGTGCGCGTGCTCATCCGCCGCTCCCTTCTCCGCCTCTCTGGACGGTGTTAAAGGTTGCTTGCTGAACCCACTCTAGCGTCAGGCGCCGAGCCTCAACGCCTCATCGGTCACAGCGCAGCGCTCGGCCCGGATCTCGTGGCCGGTCGTGGTCAGGCACTTGCCTGTCTTCAGATCCCACTTCCAGTCGTGCATGCTGCAGGTGAGGATGCCCTCCTCGTCGACCTTGCCCGTCTTGGTGAGGTCGGCACGCAGGTGCGGGCACCGGCGCTGCACGATCCAGTCGCCGACCTGCGCATCCTCGGTCTGATCGGTCTGCTCGGAGTACCAGTTCTCGACGTACTCGATGCGGTCGACGGACAAGCACTTGAGGAACGTCGTGAGGAACTCGTTGAACTTGCCGCTGCGCCCGACGGAGAACTGCATCGAGAGGAAGATCGAGTTCGACCAGTCGATCTCGCGGTCGCGGATGTTCGTCGAGACGAGGTCGGCGGGGATCGTGTACCAGTAGATGCACTCCTCACCGGCGTACTCACGCACCTTCGCCTTCGGGAAGTCCACGACCATGTCGAGGTCGCCGATGCGGAAGCGGACGCATCCGCCCACGCCGAGGCGGATGGTCCGCGACTTCTTCAGCAGCGGCTCCCACCATGCCTTGAGCGCGGCGAGGATCTCCTCCGGCGCCATCGGCTCGGCGCGTTCGGCCTCCTCGTCGCGGATCTCCTGCTGTCGAGAGGCGCGTTGCTCCTCGAGGTACTCCCACTTCTCGTCGAAGATGTGGTCGAGCTCCTCCTGCGTGTAGAGCGTCTGCTCGATGGAGGCTAGCGTCTTGTTCTCGAGCGTCACGACGGTACCCGGCACGAAGAGCTGTCCGTCGTACTGCGGGGCGAGCTCCTTCATGTGCGCGATGAACTGCTTCTGATCCGTGAAGATCGACTCGCCGTTGCGACCGAAGCCGTTGAAGTCGAACAGCTCGTCACGCAGGAACATCGGCGGTCCGGCCATCGGGAACACGTGCGGCGCGTCGACCTTCTCGATGTAGTACATCGCCCGCTTGTTCTGCGCCTGCCGCTTGAGCTCGGCGAAGTTCTGCTTGGCGTCCAGCGGAAGGTCGTACACCATCGGCCACCAGATGGCCCCGGAGACCTGGGTGAAGTACGCATCCGGCTTGCCGAATCCGAGCAGCTTGTCGAGATCGAGCGGATGGGCGTCGTTCTGGTTGAGCACGGACGCCGTTCCGTCGTCGACGCTGAGCGACGAGTCGCCGATCGGTCCGTCGCTCGGGGCGCGCAGCGGCGTGATCATGATCTTCAGATCGCCGCGCTCGATCACCTTGCCCGCCGGGGCGTAGGTGATGTTCTCGTAACCGAGCGCGCGGATGTCCCGCTCGAGATCGTCGATCGGGTACTCCGGCAGGAGCACCTCGATGTCCTTGCGGATGTACCGCTGCAGGAGCTTCGGGTCGAAGTGGTCGCGGTGACGGTGCGAGATGTAGAGGAAGTCGGCTTCGCGGCCGAGCTTCTCCCAGTCGAGTCCGCGGTTGTCCGGGAACGGGAACCATGAGCCGAAGAAGGATGGGCCGAGAACCGGGTCGCAGATGATGTTGCCACCCGTGGTCTCGATGAACATTCCCGCGTGGCCGAGTCCGGTGATCCGCATTGCACTCCTCTAGATGGGGACCGGTCGATTCTACCCGGGGGCTCCTGCACGCAGGCTCGGCGTCGCCGTGGATAACGCCTCAGGCGTCGAACAGGCCACGGATGTCGTCGGCTGTGAGGGACTGCGCGAAGAGGGCTTCGTCGTCCATGACCGCGGTGAACAGGCGTGCCTTGCGCTGCTGCAGGGCCAGCACCTTCTCCTCGATGGTGTCCGTGGAGATCATCCGGTACACCATCACCGGGTCGTGCTGCCCGATGCGATGAGTGCGATCGACGGCCTGCGCCTCCGCGGCCGGGTTCCACCACGGGTCGAGCAGGAAGACGTAGTCGGCCTCGGTGAGCGTCAGTCCGAAGCCTCCCGCCTTCAGACTGATGAGGAAGACGGGCTGCTGCCCCGTCCGGAAGCCGTCGATCACCTGCGCGCGCCGCCGAGTGGAGCCGTCGAGGTACGCGTACGGGATCCCCGCCTTGTCCAGACGCGCCGCTGCCAATTGCAGGAAGGACGTGAATTGGCTGAACACGAGCGCCCTGTGCCCCTCGGCGCGCAGCTCGACCACGCGTTCGAGGAGGGTCTCGATCTTCCTGGATCCGATCTTCGCGTCCGCCTCGTCGATGAGCCCTGGCGCGAGGGCCAGCATCCTGAGCATCGTCAGGGAGCGGAACACGATGAAGCGGTTCTTGTCGAGATCCTGCAGGAGTCCGAGGACCTTCTGCCTCTCCCGCTGCAGGACGGTGTCGTAGAGCGCGCGGTGGGTCGGGCCGAGGTCGACGTGGAGCAGCTGCTCCTGCTTGTCGGGCAGGTCGGTGGCGACGCGATCCTTGGTCCGCCGCAGCACAAGAGGGCGGATGCGGCGCCGCAGGCGTTCCAGCCGGAGCCGGCGGTATTCTCCCCCTTCTGCGTTCTCCGGGACCTTGCCCTGCTCGATGGGCTGGATGTAGTCCTGGCGGAACTTCACGGCCGACGCGAACAGCCCCGGCGCGGTGAGCTTCAGCAGGGCCCACAGGTCCGCGAGGCTGTTCTCCATCGGTGTCCCTGTCACGGCGATGGTGACGTCAGAGGGGACGGCGGCGGCCGCGCGGTGCTGCTGCGTGTCGGGGTTCTTCACGAACTGGGCCTCGTCGAGGACGAGCATCGCCCAGTCCGCCGCGGCGTACTGCTCGGCCTCGAGGCGCAGCAGCGTGTACGAGGTGATGAGGAGGTCGGCATCCTCGGAGAGTTCGTCGATGTCGGCGTTCCTGCGACCCCGGGTGCCGTCGACGACGCGCACCCTGAGCGCGGGGGCGAACCGCGCCGCTTCCTCTCTCCAGGTCGAGAGGACGGAGGTCGGGGCGACGACGAGGAAAGGGCGCCGCTCCCCCGTCTCCCGCGCGTGCAGCAGGAGGGTGAGCAGTTGGATCGTCTTGCCGAGGCCCATGTCGTCCGCGAGGATCCCGCCGAGCCTGTGCGACCAGAGGAACACGAGCCAGTCGAAACCCTCGCGCTGGTACGGTCGCAGCTCGGCGCGCAGACCGGCCGGCACCGGGGTGGACGGCACCGTGGTCGCCGACCGGAGCCGATCCGCCGTCGCCCGCCAACTCGTGGCGGGCAGCGCCTCGTCCGCCAGATCCTCGAACTCCTCCCACAGGGCGGTCTGGTGGCGGCTGATGCGAAGTCCGGTGTCCCACTCGTCGAGCTCGACGACCTCGTCGATGAGTTCGCGCAGCGTGTCAAGCGCAGGATGAGCCAGTGAGAACCACGACCCGTCGACGAGCAGGAGCTTCGTGCGGCGCATGCTCAGGGCCGTGAACAGCGGGGTGAAGGGGATGCTGCGGCCGTCGATGCGCACGATGACCCCGAGGTCGAACCAGTCGGGGTCCGTCGTCTCGACCGTCGAGACCGTGATCTCCGGGACACCGCTCAGTTGCCGGTATGTCCTCGGTCGTCCCTCGACGACGACGAGGATGCCCCGTGCGGACAGCGCAGGGACGACATGGGTGACGAACTCGGCCGCGTCCACGTCGTGCAGCGTCCCCGACCAGACGCCGTCCCCTCCGGTGACCTCCGTCCACATCGGCGAGACCGCCTCCAGAGCCAGGCGTTCGGCGTCGGGGTCGCGGATGGGATCGTCACTCGGAGCCAGCGGGAAGCGGCCGTGGCCGCGGTAGGTCCACTCGAGCGCGAAGTCGACCGTGTCGCGAGGGCGGTGCGTGACGACGATCGTCGCCGTCGGGCTCGGGAGCGCGGGCAACTCCGCACCGTCGGACGGTCGGATCTCGGCACCGCGGCCAAGAGCGGGATAGGCATCGGTCAGGAAGGCGCACTCCTCGTCCGCCGGCACATGCAGCGGGCCGCGCGCGGAGAGCAGCGCATGGACGGCGGGGCTCAGGGACACCTCCGCGAGCGTCACCCGCACCCTGGCACCCAGCGGCGTGAGAGCGTACAGGCCGGTCCGCCCGATCGTCCGCACTGCGGAGTGGTCGATCGCGCGGTCGTCGATCGTCACGTCGGCGGCGACCGACAACCCGGTGGGGGTGCGTGCGATGTCGACCGTGATGCTGCCGGACTCGGCGAGGGTGACCTCGAAGCCCTTCTGCAGCGTCACGAGGGCGATTCCGCGCTCCGGCGCGGCCCGTAAGTGTGTCCACAGCAGACCGGATTCGACCTGATCCAGGATCAGCCAGTCCCCCGCCGTTCCCGACAGCAGCGACTCGCGCGCGATGCTCAGCAACTCGCGGAACCACTGCACGTGGTCCGCGCGGAAGGGCGCACCGGCCCGTCGTACCGTGTCCCATGTGACATCGCCCTGGATCCAGGCACTGCTCGATGCGCTGCGCATGAGCGGGCGGATCCCCAGGAGGAGATCGCCGTCTCCCTTGACGACATCACGGACGGTCGCCGTTCGCACCGGACGCGGTGCCCATTGGTGCACACCGACGGCGGCGCGATGACGGACCTCGATACCGAGAGCGAGCGGGCCGCCGCCGCGCGAGCGCGGCGCGTCCACGAGCGTCCGCCAGCTGACCGGCGCGCGAGGATCGCGATGGGGAGCGGACATGCCGGCATCCTCTCCGAGACGGCCTCGATCAGCTGGAGCGCGCCACCCTCGCGAGCACGCCGTGCACGAACGCACCGGAGTCGTCCGTGGAGAACTCCTTGGCGAGCTCGACGGCCTCATCGATCGCGACGGCGGTGGGGATCTCGTCGTTGTACAGGATCTCCCAGACGCCGATGCGCAGCAGCGCACGGTCGACGGTGGGCATGCGTTCGAGCTTCCAGTCGCGGCTGTGCGTGACGATGCTCTCGTCGATCTCGGCCTGGTGATCGACGATGCCGTCGACGATCTCCCTCGCGTAGAGCCAGGAAGCCTCGCGGGCCGGTTCGCTGGCGGCACGCTTCGCCTCGGCAGCGAGCGTCACGGGGATCTCGTCCCCGCGCACGTCGGAGGAGAAGAGGATGTCGAGTGCGCGCTTGCGCGCCTTCGTCCGAGCGCTCACGCCTTACTTCTCGCGACCGAGGTACTCGCCCGTGCGGGTGTCGACCTTGATCTTCGTGCCGGTCTCGACGAACAGCGGAACCTGCATCTCGTAGCCGGTCTCGACCGTCGCGGGCTTCGTGCCGGCCGACGACCGGTCGCCCTGCAGACCGGGCTCGGTGTACGTGACCTCGAGGGTGACGGACGCCGGGAGGTCGAGGTACAGCGGGTTGCCGTTGTTCAGGGCGATGGTGACCTGCTGGTTCTCGAGCAGGAAGTTCTTGGCGTCGCCGACGGTGGCTGCACCGACCGTGATCTGGTCGTAGTCGGTCGTGTCCATGAACACGAAGCCGTCGCCGTCCGCGTAGAGGTACGTGAAGTCACGGCGGTCGACGTTCTCGATCTCGATCTTCGCGCCGGCGTTGTACGTGCGGTCGACCGTCTTGCCCGAGACGACGTTCTTCAGCTTCGTCCGGACGAACGCGCCGCCCTTGCCGGGCTTGACGTGCTGGAACTCGATGACGTTCCAGAGCTGTCCGTCGATGCTGAGGACGACGCCGTTCTTGATGTCTGCGGTGGATGCCATGGGGTGAGAGTTCCGTTTCCGTGAGATGGGGCCGTCCGCGGATGGTGTCCCGGTGGCGGCCGACAGTCGATTCTACGGGATGAGCGCAGCAAGCTGTGCGATGGCGGTGGCGTAGCCCTGGACTCCCTCGCCGATCACGCGCACCGCGGCCACGTCGTGGAGGTAGGAGAAGTGCCGGAACTCCTCTCGTGCGTACACGTCGGACACGTGCACCTCCGCGAACGGGAGGGACACTCCGACGAGCGCGTCGCGCAGCGCGACGGAGGTGTGCGTCAGACCACCGGGGTTGATGATCACGCCGGCGCAGTCCTCGCGCGCCGCGTGGATCGCGTCGATGAGGACTCCCTCGTGGTTGCTCTGCAGGGCGCGCAGGTCGAAGCCGGCTGCCGCCGCCGCGTCACGCGCGATCCGTTCGGCATCGGCGAGGGTCGCGCTGCCGTACACCTCGGGCTCACGGGTGCCGAGCAGGTTGAGGTTCGGCCCGTTGAGCAGCAGCAGCCGGCGCCCGCTCACGAGACCCTCCCGCGCTGCGCGGTCAGTTCACGCGCCATCCCCATCTCCGGGCCGATCGATCCGGTGAAGCGCCGGCCGTCGTCGATGAACCCCAGGCGGCGGTACGCGGCCTGTGCACGGAGGTTGTCCGTGTGGACGTCGAGGCTGACGGTCGAGTCCCCGAGGTCCGCGGCCCACCCGACGGCCGTCTCGAACAGGGCGTCGATGACCCCGCTCCCCCGCTCGGACGGTCGCACGTACACGCCGACGATGTCCGCACGCGTCGTGGAGACGACATGACCGTGGTGGTCCGTGGAGCCGCTGGGTCGGCGCAGCACGGTGACCGTGCCCACCCACTCGTCCCCGTTCTCCGCGACGAACTGCGCGACGTCGTCACCGCGTGCCGAGTTCGCGGCGCGGTCGTCCCAGAACGTGTCGTCGTGCGCGGCCTCCTGCTCCGGTGTGCTGAGGAACGCGATGGCCGCGTCGGGGTCCGCCACCGCTTCGAGCCGCAGCGACTTCACCCGTGCACCCTCGTCCGCCCTCACGCGACGCACGCCGATGCTCACGCCCCGACCTCCTGGTATGCGGCGAACAGCAGCGACTCGTCCGGCGCCTGGAGGACGGTGGGCTTGGCGATGTCGTCGAGCACGATGAAGCGCAGCATCCCGCCGCGCGTCTTCTTGTCGCGCTGCATCGACGCGAGAAGCTGCGGCCATGCGCCGGCCCGGTAGGTGGTGGGCAGCCCGAGCGACTCGAGCACGGAACGGTGCCGGTCGACGGCGGCGTCGGGGAGCCGCCCCGCCAACCGCGAGAGTTCGGCGGCGTACATCATGCCGATCGAGATCGCCGCGCCGTGCCGCCAGCGGTAGCGCTCGGCGTGCTCGATGGCGTGCCCCAGAGTGTGCCCGTAGTTGAGGATCTCGCGCTGCCCCGCCTCGCGGAAGTCCTCGGAGACGACAGTGGCCTTCATGTCGATGGCCAGTTCCACCGTTCGGCGGAACTCCTCGGTCGTCGTGTCGACGGCACGGCCGGGGTCAGCCTCGATGATGTCGAGGATCTCGGGCGCCCAGATGAATCCCGCCTTGACGACCTCGGCATAGCCGGCGGTGGCCTCATGGGCGCTCAGACTCCCCAGCTCGTCGAGATCACCGATGACGGCCCGCGGCGCCCAGAACGCGCCGACGAGGTTCTTCCCCTCCGCCGTGTTCACACCGGTCTTGCCGCCGACGGAGGCGTCGACCAGGCCGAGCACCGTCGTCGGTACCTGCACGACCTGCACGCCGCGCAACCACGTGGCTGCGACGAAACCGGCGAGGTCGGTGACCGCTCCGCCGCCGTAGCCGACCACGGCGTCTGTCCGTGTGAAGTCCGACTGCCCCATGATCTGCCAGCAGAACGCCGCGACCTCGATGCGCTTGCCCTGTTCGGCGTCGGGGACCTCGGCGAGCAGGACCTCCCGCTGACCGCCGGTCGTGTCGGCGAGCAGTCGCTCCCGCAGTTCGGCAGCCCGAGCGCCGAGCGTCGGCGGGTGCACGACGAGCACCTTCCGCACCGCGGGGTCGAGCGCCGACGAGACCTGGTCGAGGATCCCCCGGCCGACGGTGATGTCGTAGGACGCCTGGCCCGTGACGCTGATCGTGGTGTTGGTCATGTCAGTTCCCTCCTCCATGCGGCGATCTCGTCCGCGATGCGCTGCATCGGTCGGCGAGACGTGTCGAAGGTCGCATCAGCGACCTCCTCGTACCAGCCGCGGCGCTGGTCAAAGATCTGTGTCCATCGTGCGAGTGGATCCTCGGCGCCGGCGATGAGGGGACGGCTGCTCCCGGAGATGCGCCGCGACACCGCTTCCGCGCTGACGGTGAGGAACGCGACGGGATGCCGGCTCAGCAGCGTGCGCGTGCGCTTCTCCGTGACCGCGCCGCCGCCGAGGGAGACGACTCCGCCTTCGTCGAGCGCCGCCGCCACAGCAGCGACCTCCAGGTCTCGGAAGTGCGCTTCGCCGTCCCTGGCGAAGATGTCGGCGATCGGCCCGTGCTCGGCCGCGATGCGTCTGTCGGTGTCGATGAACCCGACCCCGAGCTTCTTGGCCACACGCCGCCCGACGCTGGTCTTGCCGGCCCCCATGGGGCCGACAAGGACGAGGGTGAGCGGGTCAGGACTGGTCATCGTTGGCGATGAGCGCCGCCTCGGAGGCCGGTGCCGTGCGCAGCTCCGCCGGGATCCCCGCCAGGTAGGCGTCGAGGTTCCTACGTGTCTCACGGACGCTGTCTCCGCCGAACTTCTCGAGGGCGGCCCTGGCGATCTCGATGGCCACCATGGCCTCGGCCACGACACCCGCTGCGGGCACGGCGCACACGTCGGAGCGCTGATGATGCGCTGCCGCGGCCTCCCCGGTGGCCGTGTCGATGGTCCGGAGCGCATGAGGGACGGTGGCGATGGGCTTCATCCCCGCACGGACGCGCAGGACGGTGCCCGTCGACATACCGCCCTCCGTGCCACCGGCACGGTCGGAGGCGCGCGTGATCCCGTCGTCGCCGATGAACAGCTCATCGTGCGCGGCCGAACCCCGACGTCGCGTGGTCTCGAAACCGTCACCGACCTCGACACCCTTGATCGCCTGGATGCTCATCAGCGCCTGGGCGAGACGTGCGTCCAGCCGGCGATCCCAGTGCACGTGGGAGCCCAGCCCCGGCGGAAGACCGTAGGCGAGCACCTCGACGATGCCGCCGAGCGTGTCGCCGGATTTGCGCGCGTCGTCGACCTCTTCGACCATGCGAGCGGACGTGTCTGCATCGAAGCACCGCAACGGATCGGCGTCGAGCGCATCGACGTCGTCAGGAGTCGGCAGAACCGCGCCGTCGGGAACGCGCACGGGGCCGATCGACAGGGTGTGGCTGACCAGACGGATGCCGAGCTCGGAGAGGAACGCACGCGCGACGGCCCCGAGGGCGACGCGCGCGGCGGTCTCGCGCGCACTGGCGCGCTCGAGGATCGGTCGGGCCTCGTCGAAGTCGTACTTCTGCATCCCGACGAGGTCCGCGTGACCAGGACGAGGACGGGTGAGCGGCGCTGAGCGGCCGCGCGAGCGTTCCGTGATCTCCACGGGTTCGGGGTTCATGACCTCGACCCACTTGGGCCACTCGGTGTTGCCGATGCGCAACGCGATGGGACTGCCGAGGGTCTTGCCGTGGCGGACGCCGCCGGAGATCGTCAGTTCGTCCTGCTCGAACTTCATCCGCGACCCGCGGCCGTAGCCGAGCTTTCGTCGCGCGAGGTCGGTCTGGATCTCCTCGGAGGAGACGGGGACGCCGGAGGGCAGTCCCTCCATGACGGCGATGAGTTCTGGGCCGTGCGATTCGCCGGCGGTGAGCACGCGGAGCATTGCTCCAGTCTCCCATGCCGCGCGGCCCGACTTCGCCGTGTAACGCCCTCCGTGTCAGATCGCAGCTTCCATGGCCGCGAGCACACGTCCCTCATCGGGCAGCGCCTCGAGCGGATCGCCATGATGGAAGATGCGCACCTGGCGGACCGCCTGGTGCAGCAGCATCCGGATCCCGGAGATCACCGGACCGTTCTCCCAGGCGAGGCCCAGCGCAGAGGGCCATGGCGCGTACGCGGCGTCCAGCAGTGCACCGCCGTCCCCGGCGAACGCCTCGGCGACCGGCGCATCGAGCACCGTGCCGCTCGGCAGGGTGGCGATCGTCACGTCGGCGCCGTCGACGGGGTCGGTCATCGGCGACACCGTGGTGATGCAGCCGAGCCGTTCCCCGAGGGCGGCCAGCCCCGCTGCCCGCTCCGGGCGGCGCGCGCGGAGGTCGATCCGGGAGGCCCCGAGCTCCGCGAGAGCGGCCAGCGCCGACGCCGCGGTGGCTCCCGCACCGAGGATCCGCGCACTGCGCACCTCGGTGATCGCGTTCTCGGCCAGGGCGTCGATGATACCGCCGACGTCCGTGTTGAATCCGGCCACATCGTCGCCGAGCAGCAGGGTGTTCACCGCGCCGGTGAGCTCGGCATGCGGGTCCCTCGTCCGTGCGGCGAGGAACGCCTGCTCCTTCAGCGGCATCGTCAGCGACAGCCCGCGCCAGGACCGGTCGAGTCCGGACAGCGCCTCTGTGAACCCGTCAGCGGGCACGCGACGGAGGTCGTACTCCCACGGCACGTCCAGAGCACGGTACGCGGCGGTGTGGAGCGCGGGCGACTTGCTGTGCGCGATCGGGTCGCCCCAGACCGCGAGACGGTGACCCCTCACGCGATCAGCATCCCTGATCGGGGTTCTCGCGACACCACTCGAGCCAGGTCTGGATCGCGGCCTCATGCTCGGCGTACGTGGTCGAGAAGACCGTCTCCCCCGTCGCGGGGTTGATCGTCACGAAGTACAGCCACGGGCCGTCGGCCGGGTGCATGGCCGCGTCGATCGCCGCGTCACTCGGGTTCGCGATCGGACCGACCGGGAGTCCGTCGATGACGTACGTGTTCCACGGGTTGTCATCGAACTGCGCCTCCTCCGAGGTGCTGACCACTCCCGCGTGCAGCTCTCCGTAGCCGTACTGCGACGTGGAGTCCATCTGCAGCTTCATCCCGTCGTCGAGACGGTTCTCGATGACCCTGGCGACCTTCGCGAAGTCATCCGTCCGGCCCTCGCGCTGGATGATCGAGGCGACCGTGAGGATCCGCTGCTCGTCCTCCGGGGGCACGCCGGCTGCGCTGAGGGATTCGCGCGTGCGATCGACCATGCGCTGGATGACCTGCGTCGCGGTCACCTCGGGGTCGAACGTGTACACCGCGGGGAACAACCAGCCTTCGAGGCTGTCAGCCTTCACTCCGTATGCACCCGGGTCGGCCACCGCGGCCTCGAGTTCCTCGAGCGGGATGTCGATGCTCTCGCTGATCACGGGAAGGGCGGACTCGACCGTGCCGCCCTCGACGATGCCGACCGTGTTCGCGAGCATGTTGTCCGGATCGCGCAGGATCTCCAGAGCCGCCTCTGCGGTCATCTTCTGCTGCATGGGATACACGCCGGGGTAGAACGTCACCGCGATGTTCTCGTCGACGAGGTAGTCGTAGAAGACGTTCTCGGTCTTCGTGACGCCGGCCTCGTAGAGCGCAGTGGAGATCGGACCGCCCGTGTCGCCCTCGCGGATGGTCACGAGGGCCTCCCCTGTCGCCATGCCGGGTTCCCAGTCCTTCGGTTCGCCCCAGCCGAGTGCGTCGCTGATCTGGTCGCCGTAGGTGTTCATCACCGCGAACCCCGCGCCGACGATGCCGCCGATGACGGCGAGGACGATGATCAGCCCCACGAGGCATCCCGTCCGTCGCTTCTTCTTCGTCGCCTTCGCGTGCACGGCCTCGGTGTGGTCCGCGGCGAACAGGTCGTCGAGGGTCGGCGCGGCTGTGGCCTCGGCTCGAACGGGAGCCGCTTCCTCAGGGCGGGCCGCAGTGGGCGCGACGGCATCCGGCTCGTCTTCGGTGCTCGTCGTGTCCGCCGCGGGCCGCGCGGGCACCGGATCGGGCGTCCCGGCGAGCCCCGCCTCTCTCCGCGCGCGCCGGGACCCTGGCGCCGGTGGTGTGGCGGCGACACCGGGAACCTGGTGCGACGGCTCGGGAAGCCGGGAGAACAGCTCGTCGGACAGTCCGTGCGCGTTCGATTCCGGGTTGTCACGTGCGGGCATGCTCAGACGGGCTCCTCGGTCGTCGGGATCACGGAACCGGTCGGGCGGCCGGTGCTCTTCTCCGTGTCGATCGCGTGCTGCAGCAGAACCACCGCAGCGACCTGATCGACAATGCTACGAGAATTCCGCTGTGTTCTTCCAGAGGAGCGAAGGGCCGCATGCGCCGACACGGTACTGAGCCGCTCGTCGACGAGACGCACCGTCACCCCGGTGCGCTGCTGGAGCGCCGCGGCGAAGTCCCTCGCATCCGCCGTGGACGGCGTGTCCGCACCCTGCATGTTGACCGGAAGCCCCACGACGAACTCGAGAGGCTCATACTCCTGCGCGAGCTCGGCCAGGCGTGTGAGCGAATGCTCGGAGCGCGGCACGGTCTCCACCGGCACGGCGAGCATCCCGTCGGGGTCGCAGCGTGCGACCCCGACGCGGGCCTTGCCCACGTCGACGCCGAGCCGGACGCCGCGGCGGAACCCGGTCACGCCGAGCGCAGCTCGCCGGCGACGGCCTCGAAGGCCGCAGGGAGCGCTGCCACGTCGGTCCCGCCGCCCTGGGCCACATCGTCGCGTCCGCCGCCACCGCCGCCGAGGACACCTGCCGCGCGCTTGGCGAGGGCACCGGCCTTCGCACCCGCGGCGCGGGCGGCCTCGTTCGTCGCGATCACGACGATCGGGCGTCCGCCGGCAATGCCGCCGAGCGCGACGACGGCCGGCTCCGAGCCCAGACGCTCGCGCACGCCGAGGGCGAGTCCGCGAAGGTCGTCACCGGATGCGACGTCTCCGACCGACACGGCGGCCAGACGGTAGGCACCGACGCGCTCAGCCGCCTCGGCGATCGCCGGGACGCGCCCTTCGCGCTCCTTGGCCTCGAACTGGGCGATGCGCTTCTCCGCGGTGCGCAGATTGGCGGCGATCTCCGCGATGCGCTCCGGCAGCTGCTCGCGCGGCGTCTTGAGTGCCGAGGTGAGCTGGGAGACGATGGCCCGCTCCGCGGCGAGCTCGCGGAACGCGTTCTGTCCGACGAGCGCCTCGATGCGGCGGTTGGATGCGCCGACGGACGATTCTCCGACCACGCTGACCAGACCGATCTCCGCGCTCGTGCTCACGTGCGTACCGGCGCAGAGCTCACGCGACCACGGGCCGCCGATGTCGACCATGCGCACGACGTCGCCGTACTTCTCACCGAACAGCGCCATTGCGCCTGCCGCCTTGGCCTCGTCGAGGGACACGATGCGAGTGGTCACCTCGAGCGCGTCCTGGACGGCGCGGTTCGTGATCTCCTCGATCTCCCCGCGGGTCTCGGTCGACAGCGGCTGGGACCAGGAGAAATCGAAGCGCATGTAGCCGGCGCGGTTCAGCGATCCGGCCTGAGTGGCGCCGGCGCCGAGCGTGTCGCGGAGAGCGGCGTGCACGAGGTGCGTCGCGGAGTGCGCCTGACGTGCGGCTCGGCGATTGGCGGCATCCACGATCGTCGTTGCACGATCGTCGATCGCCACCGTGCCGGTGGTCACCTGCACCGTGTGGCTGATGAGTCCGGGGACGGGCTTCTGGACGTCCAGGACCTCGAGGGAGTACCCGGGACCGACGATGGTGCCCTTGTCGGCGACCTGACCGCCGGACTCGGCGTACAGGGTCGTCTCGGCGAGGATGACCTCGGCGACCTGACCTTCCGAGGCCGCCGTGGCCGGCTGACCGTCCACGAGCAGTCCGAGCACGCGCGACTCGGTCTCGAGCTCGGTGTAGCCGGCGAACCCGGTCTCACCGAGCGCACGGAACTGACGGTAGACGGAGACGTCGGCGAGCTGGCGACGGCGGCTCTTGGCATCCGCCTTCGCACGCGTGCGCTGCTCGGTCATCAGCTCGTCGAACGCCGCGCGGTCGACGGAGAGCCCCTGCTCCTCGGCGATCTCCAGCGTCAGGTCGATCGGGAACCCGTAGGTGTCGTGCAGGAGGAACGCCTCGGATCCGGCGAGCGTCTGCGTGCCGGACTTCTTGGTGTCGTGGAGCGCGAGATCGAGGATCGTCGACCCCTGGGCGAGTGTGCGCAGGAAGGTCTCCTCCTCGGCGACGGCGAGGCTCGACAGACGGTCCCAGTCGGTCTCGAGCACCGGGTAGGCGGACTTCATGGCGTCCCGCGATGTTGCGAAGAGCTCGGGGAACGTCGGCGCGTCGACGCCGAGGAGGCGCATCGAGCGGACGGTCCGGCGCATCAGGCGGCGCAGGATGTAGCCGCGGCCGTCGTTGGCGGGCTTGACGCCGTCGGAGAGCAGCATGAGCGATGACCGGACGTGGTCGGCGATCACACGGAATCGGACGTCGTCCTCGTGTGAGACGCCGTACTTGCGGCCGGAGATCTCCATGGCGCGGTCGAGGACGGGCCGGACCTGGTCGGTCTCGTACATGTTCTCGACGCCCTGCTTGAACATCGCGACGCGCTCGAGGCCCATGCCCGTGTCGATGTTCTTCTTCGGCAGCGGTCCGGCGATGTCGAAGTCGGTCTTGGTACGCACGTCGGACAGGAGCTCCTGCATGAACACGAGGTTCCAGATCTCCGTGAACCGGTTGTCGTCGACGATCGGTCCGCCGTCGCGGCCGTATGCGGGGCCGCGGTCGATGTAGATCTCGGAGCACGGTCCACCGGGGCCGGGCTGGCCGGTGTGCCAGTAGTTGTCCTCCTTGCCCATCCGCTGGATGCGCTCCGCCGGGAGACCGGCGATCTTCTGCCACAGTGCGGCAGCCTCGTCATCGGTCTCGTAGACGGTGACCCAGATGTCCTTCTCGGCGAAACCGAGCCCGCCGTCGCTCTCGGAGGTCGTCAGCAGCTCCCAGGCGTAGCTGATCGCCCCCTCCTTGAAATAGTCGCCGAAGGACCAGTTGCCCAGCATCTGGAAGAAGGTGCCGTGACGGGCGGTCTTTCCCACCTCTTCGATGTCGTTGGTGCGAATGCACTTCTGCAGATCGGTCGCGCGAGGATACGGCGCAGGCAGCAGACCGGTGAGGTAGGGCACGAAGGGCACCATGCCGGCGATGGTGAACATGACGGTGGGGTCGTCGCTCACCAGCGACGCGGAGGGGACGACCGTGTGGCCGTTCTTCTCGAAGTAGCTGAGGTAGCGCTGCGCGATGTCCGCGGTTTTCATGGGGTTGGTGCTGTCCTTCTCTGAGGCGGAGAGATTGCCGTGCGCCATGGGCGCGGAACGGCCGTCAGTCGTCGTGGGGGTCGACGAGCCGGGCTTCCTGCTGACGGTAGGAGTCGCCGAGGATCGCGGTGAACTCGGAGATGCGCGCGTCGACGTCGGCCAACAGGTCGTGGCCGCGCGGGTCCTTGTTCATGAAGTGGGCGGCGACGAACCCGCCGATCACGCCGATCAGGAACCACTTCACGTTCTTCATGTCGTCATCCTTGTGATCAGGCCGCAGACAGCGGCCGTTCCATCGTATGCGGAAACGACAGGAGGCGCCGGGATCTCCCGACGCCTCCTGTCTGCGAACTCAGCGGGCTGAGATCAGCGAGCCGCGTAGTACTCGACGACGAGCTGCACTTCACAGGTCACGGGGACCTCGGCGCGCTTCGGACGACGGACCAGGCGGGCCTGCAGCTTGTCCAGCTCGACCTCGAGGTAGCCGGGAACGGGGGGCAGGACCTCGGCGTGACCGCCGGCCGCTGCCACCTGGAAGGGCTCGGTGCCCTCGCTCTTGGGCTTGACGTGGATGAGCTGACCCGGCTTCACGCGGAACGACGGGCGGTCGACGAGCTGGCCGTCGACGAGGATGTGACGGTGCACGACCATCTGACGGGCCTGTGCCGTGGTGCGGGCGAAGCCCGAACGGAGCACGAGGGCGTCCAGACGCATCTCGAGCAGCTCGACCAGGTTCTCACCGGTCAGGCCATCGACACGACGTGCCTCGTTGAACGCGATGCGCAGCTGCTTCTCGCGGATGCCGTACTGCTCGCGCAGACGCTGCTTCTCACGCAGACGGACGGCGTAGTCGCTGTCAGCCTTGCGCTTGGTGCGGCCGTGCTCGCCGGGAGCGTAGGGACGCTTCTCGAGGTAGCGGGCGGCCTTCGGGGTGAGTGCCACGCCGAGGGCGCGGGACAGACGGACCTTGCGGCGGTCCTGGGACTTCGTGACCACGAAGCATTCCTTCCGATGACGTGGACGTGTCTTTCACGTCGCACGGACGTATCTCCCGCGTTCTGCCTTGACCGCGCACGCCGGGGCGCGGAGAAGGTGGGGTGTGAACGAAGGGATGCCCGAAAACACGGTTTCGAGCCGCTCAAGTCTAACAGACCGCCGCGCGCGCCCGCCTCAGCGATCGTCGAGGATGCGTCGGATGCGCTCAAGGCGCGCAGCGATGTCACGCTCGGCGCCGAGGGCCTTGGGCTGGTAGTAGCGGCGCCCGTCGAGCTCATCGGGCAGATACTGCTGCGGGACGATGCCGTGCTCGTTGTCGTGCGGGTAGCGATAGCCCTTTCCATGGCCGAGCCGCTTCGCGCCCGGATAGTGCGCATCGCGCAGGTGCGGCGGCACTCGGCCGAAGTTGCCGGCCCTGACGTCGGCGATCGCGGCGTTGATACCGGCGTACGCCGCGTTCGACTTCGCCGTGGTGGCGAGATAGACGGTGGCCTCGGCCAACGGGATGCGACCCTCCGGCATGCCGATGAAGGCCACGGCGTCGGCGGCGGCGGTGGCGATGACGAGGCCCTGGGGATCGGCGAGCCCGATGTCCTCCGAGGCGGAGATCACGAGGCGTCGCGCGATGAAGCGCGGGTCCTCCCCCGCTTCGATCATGCGCGCGAGGTAGTGCAGCGCGGCATCCGGATCGGACCCGCGGATCGACTTGATGAAGGCGCTGATGACGTCGTAGTGCTCGTCGCCCTGCCTGTCGTAGCGGAGCAGTGCACGGTCGACCGCCTGCGCGACGTCGTCGGCGGTGATCGCGGGCACCTCGTCATCGGAGTTGGAGGCGGCGACGGCGGCGGCCGCCTCAAGACCGGTCAGCGCCCGACGACCGTCGCCGGACGCGAGTCGGACGAGCGCGGCGCGCGCCGCATCGTCGATCGCGACGTTGCCACCAAGCCCGCGCGCGTCCGTGACCGCGCGGTCGATGAGCAGCGTGATGTCGTCGTCGGTGAGCGGCTGCAGGGTCAGCAGCAGGGAACGCGACAGCAGCGGCGAGATGACGGAGAACGACGGGTTCTCCGTCGTGGCGGCGATGAGGATGACCCACCCGTTCTCGACGCCGGGGAGGAGCGCGTCCTGCTGCGCCTTCGTGAAGCGATGGATCTCATCGAGGAAGAGGATCGTGGTCTGGCCGTACAGGTCGCGCTGGGTGATCGCCTCCTGCATCACCTCTCTGACGTCCTTCACACCCGCGGTGATCGCCGAGAGCTCGACGAAGCGGCGACCCGAGGAACGGGCGATCGCCTGGGCGAGTGTGGTCTTGCCGGTCCCTGGTGGCCCCCACAGGATGATCGAGACCGCACCGGGGGATGCGGCGTCGGGATCGGCCAGCGCGACGATGGGCGATCCTGCGCGCAGGAGATGCTGCTGACCGGCCACCTCGTCGAGCGAGACGGGGCGCATGCGCACGGCCAACGGCGTCTGGCCGGACAGAAGGGGCGCGGAGGTCATCCCCCCAGGCTAATGTCCGCGGCTGACAAGCCTCACCGGTAGGCTCTCAGACGGCGCTGCAGGATGCGCCGGAGGAAGGAAGATCATGGCCGGCCGTGCGACCAAGAACTCCCAGCGCTCTCGCGCCGAGGCCGAACGTGCACGTCTGTACGCAGCCCGTCTGTCCTGGCACGAGGGCCGGATCAGCCGCCGCACGCGCGACAACACCCTCGCGGGATTCGTCGCGGGTCTCATCATCGTCGGCGCGATCATCAGCCAGTCGGTGCACGCCGTCGTCACCGCTCCTGCGCCTACGCCGTCCGAGACCGTCGCCCCCGCGCCGCTGCAGGATCCCTTCGCGACGCTGTTCCCCACGGACCCCACCGCTGAGTGACCTCCTCCTCACACGCGCGCTCGGCGCGTGTGAGGGTTTCGGTTCAGAGCCGTAACGGACCGCGTCCCTTCCGGAAACGTCGGTGAGCCACGCTGGGGCGATCCAGCAGTGCTCATCCGATGTGTCCGTGGAGGTCGCCCCATGTCCTACGTCAAACCAGCAGAACTCGTCACCCGCATGGTCGATGCGGGCGCCTACAAGCTCCGACTGTCCGCCAGGGACACCCTCATCCGCGCCTTCATGGGTGCGGCGCTGCTGACCCTGGCCGCCGCATTCGCGGTGACGGTGTCGACCAACACCGGGCAACCGCTGCTCGGGGCACTGTTGTTCCCCGTCGGGTTCGTGATCCTCTACCTGTTCGGGTTCGATCTGCTCACCGGCGTGTTCACGCTCGGCCCGCTCGCGGTGCTCGACCGGCGCCCCGGGGCCAGCGTCGGGGCGATGTTCCGGAACTGGGGCCTGGTGTTCGTCGGCAACTTCGGCGGCGCGTTCATGGTCGCCGTCCTCATGGCGATCTACTTCACGTACGGGTTCTCCGCTGAGCCGAGCGCCGTGGGTCTGGCGATCGGTGAGATCGGACACGGTCGCACCGTCGGCTACGCCGATCACGGTGCTGCCGGCATGCTGACGCTCTTCATCCGCGGCGTGCTGTGCAACTGGATGGTCTCGACGGGTGTCGTGCTCTCGATGATCTCGGACAACGTCGTGGCGAAGATCATCGCGATGTGGATGCCGATCATGCTGTTCTTCTACATGGGCTTCGAGCACTCCATCGTGAACATGTTCCTGTTCCCCTCCGGCCTGCTTCTGGGTGCCGACTTCACGATCATGGATTACCTCATCTGGAACGAGATCCCGACCGTCGTCGGCAACCTCGTCGGCGGCCTGCTCTTCGTCGCCCTTCCGCTCTACGTCACGCACGGCCGTCCGACGGCGCGCCGGGTCCGCGCCGGGAAGCGCGCGGCGACGCCGGGCACGCAGGTGTCCGCGGCTGCCGAAGCTCGGACCGGCTCCTCCGCCACCACCACTGCCGATACGGAGCGCGAGCCGGTCAGCGTCGCCTGATGATGACGTGCGATGCCCCGGTGGGATGCGATCTCACCGGGGCATCGCACGGAAACGATCGGTGATGATCCGCGCGATGCGGGGGTCCGGGGCCAGCGGCGCCGTGACGACATCGGGACCGGCGCTGCGGATGAGCCCGGCGAAGAACCCAGGGGCGAGCAGGTGGCTCGCCGCGATGACCCGCCTCGCTCCCGCCGATCGGGCGGCGGCCACGGCATCGGCGACGCGCGGTGTCGACGCGGAGGCAAAGCCGACGGTCACCGGTGCAGGCACCCGTGTGCGCAGCCGCTCGGCGACGAGGTCCACGTCCTGCGCTGCGGCGGGATTGCTCGATCCGGCCGCGGCGAGGACCACATGGTCGCCATCGCGCCAGCCGTCGGGAAGGGCTGCGGCGAGCCGGTCGACGAGGATGTCCGCGATGAGGGGATGCGTGCCGAGAGGATCGGCCTGACGAGCGCGGGGATGCGCACCGACCGCCTCGGAGATGTCCACACTCGTGTGGTACCCGACCGACAGCAGCACGGGGACGACGACGACATCGTCGACGGCCTCCCGCGCCAGCACCTCGTCGATCTGCGGCTGCTCCACGTCGACGACCGCGGAGACGACGCGCACATCAGGAAGAAGAGTCCGCACGTCGTCGATGACCGAGGAGATCGCGGCGCGTCCCGCCACATCCGATGTCCCGTGCGAACATGCGACGAGCGCCGTCATACGTACTCCTCGACGGCGAGGCGATAGCCGCGTTTCACGACGGTCTGGACCACGTCGGCCTCTCCCAGCGCGTCCCGTACGCGGGCCACGGCCATCTCGACAGCGTGCGCGTTCTGTCCGGCGCGGGGGGCCCTCGCGGCGATCTCCTCCCTGGAGAGGACGCCGCCCGCGGCGTCGAACAGAGCCCCGATCAGGCTCGTCCCCGCCGGTGAGAGCGGGAAGAACTCGCCGTCGATGACGACTCCGCCGCTGCGCATCGACAGTCGACCGAAGCTCGTGCGGAGAGCGGGGGCGGCACCGTCGGCGCCGAAGAATCCGATCACGCATCGTGCCAGGGACCCGAGCCTGCCGCGCTCGGCGAGCGTCGCCCGCAGGTCCGCGTCCCGCAGTGGCGCCGCTGTGATCGGTCCCACCGCGGCCAACAGCAGCCTCGCCGTGCGGGCACGGCGCCGGATCGCGGCGAGCGACGCGCGGCGCTCGGCCGCGCGTATCCACTCGGACGCGGCCGGTGCCGACGTGAAGAGCACGGCATCCACCGCCCCCGTGGCGGCCTCGACGACGGAGCGTTCGACGATCCGGGGATCCGGAGGAGGGCCCCACCGGTAGACGGTGAGGCTCACCAGGTCCGCACCGGCGGCGGTGATGAGGTCGTCCAGGCCGTCCGCGCCCGCACCATGATGCTGGATCGCCACCCGGCGACCGGTCATCGGCATGGAGCGGAGGTACTCCCCCACTTCCGCCGCGGTCTCCGACTCCGCGACCCAGTCGGCCACGAAACCCGCCTGCTGGATCGCGCCGTGCGCCTTGGGCCCGCGGGCGATGAACTGCGTCGCGCGCAACGCACCGGAGAGCGCGTCGGCGAGTCCGTTCTCGTCGGCGGCATCCATCCAGCCGCGGAAGCCGACCCCCGTCGTGACGACCATGGTGTCCGGTGGGTCCGCGATGAGGGCCCTGGTCCGACGCATCAGCTCCCTGTCGTCGACGTTCGGGACGATCGTGAGAGCCGGCGCCCGGTAGACGTGGGCTCCCCGGCGTTCGAGCGCCGTCGCGAGGTCGCCGGCGCGCCGATCGGCGGCCACGACGATCGTGCATCCCACCAGGGCGGATTCGAGGACGCGATGCGCGGTCACGACTCCGCGTTCCCTGCGTGGACGCGACTCGGCAGGAGCAGTTCGGCCGCGGCGACGTCTCCGAACACGATCACCGCGGGGTTGCGCACTCCCACCTCCGCGGCCGCGCTCACGACCTCGCCGAGTGTGCTGCGTGTGGTGCGCTGCATTGGCGTGTGCCCGTTCTCAACGATCGCGACGGGCAGATCGTCTCGGACGCCATGCGCACGTGCCGCTCCGACGACCTTCGGCAGTGCCGCCACGCCCATGAGCATCACGGTGGTCGTCTGCGGGTCGGCGAGCGACTGCAGCGTGACGGTCGACAGATCGCCCTGTCCGTTCACCACATGGACGGCGGATGCCGTTCCGCGGTGGGTCACGGGGATCCCTGCGGCCTGGGGCACGGAGATCGCGCTGGATGCGCCGGGGGTCACCTCAACGGGGACACCGGCCTCACGGCAGGCGATGACCTCTTCCCCTCCGCGACCGTAGACGAACGGGTCGCCGCCCTTCAGGCGGACGACGCGTCTGCCGGCGTCCGCATGCATGACGAGCAGGGCGTTGATCTCCTCCTGCGGGACGGGGTGCGCCCCTGGACGCTTGCCGACGTCGATCACCAGCACATCGGGATCCAGTTCCGCCATCACCGCCTCGGTCGGTCCGAGGCGATCCGCGACCACGACGTCGGCCTCGGCGAGCAACCGGCGCGCGCGGACCGTCATGAGGTCGATCGGGCCGGGTCCGCCGCCGATGAGATCCACACGGCCGGCCGTGCTCGCCCGGCGTCTGCGCAGGGGAAGGCGGCCGGCATCGAGCGACGCGCGGATCGCATCCCTCACCAGAACGGCGCGACGAGGGTCCGCGCCCACGGAGCTGCCCACGCCGATCACGACATCACCCGCAGCGGTCTGGGCGGTCATCCGTGCGCTCCCGTGCGCGCCGTCCGAGGCATTGATGCAGAAGACGCGCTTCCTGTCGCACGCGGCGGCGACCTCGCGATCCACCGAGCGATCGCCGGTGGCGGTGTGCACCAGCCACGCGTCGTCGACATCTTCCGGTTCGAACGGACGGGCGACCCAGTCGACGTCGTGCTCGGCCACGAGCGCACGTGTGGACGGCGCGAGCTCTGGAGCGACGACACGCACCAGCGCCCCGTCGGCGAGGAACGCCGCGAGTCGGCGCGCGGCGACGGCGCCTCCGCCGACGAGCACCACTCGTCGATCGATCAGCGACAGTCCGATCATCCTGGTCATGTCAGTTCCCTTCCACGGGTTCGGTGGACGGCGGAAGCAGATGGATGTCGTCGCCGGCGCGCACCACCTGCCACACCGCGAGGTGGTGCGCCGGCTTGCCCTGGGTGTCGAGGCACGCCCCTGTTCTGAGGTCGAAGACCTGCTTGTACATCGGCGAGGCGATCGTGGGCGCGTCGCCGCGTGTGCCGACGATGCCGCGGGAGATCACGTTCGCGCCGCTGTAGGGGTCGAGGTTCGAGACCGCGTGCACGCTGCCGTCGTCGAGCAGGAACAGCGCCACCTGGTCGGCGCCGATGAGCGCGGCGCGCCCGCGCTCCACCTCGAGATCTCCGATGCCGCACACGCGGACGGCGGTCGCCGTCCTGCGAAGCGTCGCCGTCATCGCCGCACCGCCAGCGTCGTCCCGGCGATCCGTACGGTCGCATCCGCCCTCTCCTCGGCTGAGGCCGGGCGGATCTGCCCTCGGGTCGCGACGTACGCGAGCGACGGGTCCGGCGTCTCTGCGGCGTTCACGAACGACTGGAAACGGGCGAGCTTCTCCGGGTCGCGGAGCGTCGCGGCCCATTCGTCCTCGTAGCCGTCCACATGCCTGAGCATTGCCGCATCGAGGTCCTCGCAGATGCCGAGACTGTCATCGAAGATCACCGCACGCAGTCCGTCGAGTCCGCCCTCGAGGTCGGCGCACCACGGGGCGGTCCGCTGCAGGCGGTCCGCCGTACGGATGTAGTACATGAAGAAGCGATCGATCGCGCGGATCAGTGCGTCGTCCGACAGACCCGTCGCGAGCAGCTCGGCGTGACGGGGCGAGAAGCCGCCGTTGCCGCCGACGTACATGTTCCAACCGTCCTCCGTGGCGATGACCCCGACGTCCTTCGACCGCGCCTCAGCGCACTCGCGTGCGCACCCGGAGACGCCGATCTTCAGCTTGTGCGGGGCGCGCAGCCCTCGGTAGCGCAGCTCGAGCCGCACGGCCATCCCGACCGAGTCGAGAACGCCGAACCGGCACCAGGTCGACCCGACGCAGGACTTCACCGTGCGCAGCGACTTGCCGTATGCGTGCCCTGATTCGAACCCCGCATCGACGAGACGCTGCCAGATCAGCGGCAGCTGCTCCAGCCTGGCACCGAACATGTCGATGCGCTGGCCGCCGGTGAGTTTGGTGTAGAGCCCGAAGTCCTCGGCGATCCGGCCGATCTCGATGAGACCGGCCGGTGTCACCTCGCCACCGGGCATCCGGGGCACGACCGAGTAGGTGCCGTCCTTCTGCAGGTTCGCCATCACGTGGTCGTTCGTGTCCTGCAGGGCCGCGTTCCCACCGTCGAGGACGTGTGAGCCGACGAGGACGGCGAGGATGCTCGCGAGCGCGGGCTTGCACACGTCGCATCCCCGCCCTCGGCCGAAGCGCGCGATGATGCCGCTGAAGGTCGTAAGTTCCGAGACCCTGACCGCGTCGAAGAGCTGTCGGCGCGATATGTCGAAGTGCTCGCACAGCGCGTTCGAGACGGTGCGACCGAGCCGGGTGAGCTCCTGCCCGACGATCTTGCCGACCGCGAGCACGCAGGAGCCGCACGTCGCACCCGCCCGCGTGCATGCCTTCACCGCCATGGCGTCCGTGCATCCCTCGTCGTGCACGGATTCCCGGATACGACCCGCGGTGACGTTCGCGCAGGAGCACACGACCGCGTCGTCCGGCAGCTCGCCCGTCGGCGGCTCCACTCCGCCCGACGGCAGGAGGTAGGCGGCCGGGTCGGCCCCGAGACGAGCGCCGACGAGCGGACGAAGGGCGCCGTACGCGGAGGCGTCGCCGACGAGGATGCCGCCGAGCAGGGTCTGCGCGTCATCGGAGAGCACGAGCTTCTTGTACACCCCGGCCACCGGGTCGGCGTACACGACGTCGAGGGCGTCCGGTGTGCGGGCGAACGCGTCCCCGAAGCTCGCGACGTCCACGCCGCTGAGCTTCAGCTTCGCGGATTCGTCGTACCCGGGGAAGGTCGCGTCCTCTCCGAGGACCCTGGTCGCCGCGACCTCGGCCATGGCGTACCCCGGGGCGACGAGGCCCACGCTGCGTCCGTCGAAGTTCGCCACCTCACCGATCGCGAGGATCGCCGCGTCGCTCGTGCGGCAGCGATCGTCGATGAGGACGCCGCCGGCAGGGTGCACATCGAGTCGCGCCTCGCGAGCGAGCTCATCCCGTGGCCGGACGCCGACGGTGAACACGACCACGTCCGCGCGGTGGATGCTGCCGTCCTGGAACTCCAGCGCCGACACGGCTCCCGAGGCATCGGGATCCAGCCGAGTGGTGCGGGACGCGGTGCGGACGGCGATCCCTCGCGCCTCGATGAGCCGACCGAGCATCCCGCCCGCGGCGCTGTCGAGCTGTGCGGACATGAGCCGATCGGAGGACTGCACGACCGTGCATTCGACGTCGAGGCTCTGCAACGCACCGGCTGCCTCGAGCCCCAGAAGTCCTCCGCCGATGACCGCGCCGCGCAAGGGCCGGTCCAACTCGGCACTGCGCGCCTCCACGAACTCACGGAGCGCCTGGACGTCGTCGAGCGTGCGGTAGACGAAGCATCCTGGGAGATCGGCGCCGTCGACCGCCGCCCGTGCGGCATACGACCCGGTCGCGAGCACGAGGGTGTCGTAGCCGAGAGTGCGCGCAGACCGGGTGCGCACTTCCCGGCGCGAACGGTCGATGCGCACGACACGATCTCCGGGGATCACCGTCACGCGGTCATCGTCGAACACGTGCGGATCGAGCGCGAGCTCCTCCGGTGTGGCGCCGTCGAAGTACGAGGTGAGTCCGACGCGGTCATATGGTCGGCGCCCCTCGTCGCCGACGACGGTCACCTGCACGGCGGAGCGCGTCCGGCTCAACAGACTCTCGACGAACCGGTGGGCGACCATGCCCGCCCCGACGACGACGATCCGTGTGGCGACCTCGATGTTCTCGTGCACTGCGCCTCCTGCATGTTGCGGATCCCCAGACACTATGAGCGCGATGTTTCACGCACCGAACGGTGGCTGTTACACGCGTGAAACGTTCTTCTCACAAAGCGATAACGGCGATGTGAGGCCGTGGGCCTCCGGTCGACCGCCGGTGCGTACTAGGCTGAGCGAAGTCCTTTCCCACCCTCACGCGGGCTGACCGCGCAAGGAGCACATCGTGTCTGCAGACGAGACCCCGAAGCCGACCCCGCCCGTCCCGGCACCCCCGCGGGTGCCGATGCCGCCGCGCACGCCGGCCCCTGCCGCCCCTGCGGCCGCACCTGCGTCGCCCGTCGCCGCGGCCGATTCCGCCGATTGGGGCCGCGTCACCGACGACGGCACGGTCGAGGTCCGAGAGGGTGATCAGTGGCGCGTGGTCGGGCAGTACCCCGACGGCACCCACGACGAGGCGCTCGCCTACTTCGTGCGCAAGTTCGATGACCTCGCCTTCAAGGTGCACACCCTCGAGCAGCGTCATCAGGCCGGAGGCGCATCCGCCGGCGATCTCACGAACCAGGCCGAGAAGCTCGTCGCCGAGGTGACCGATGCCGCTGCGGTCGGCGACCTCGCGTCGCTGCGGTCGCGGTTGAGCGCACTCACCGCGACGCTGTCCGAGGCCCGCGCGGCCGAGGCGAAGCAGGCCAAGGAGCTCGTCGACGCGGCCATCGCCGATCGCACGGTCGTCGTCGAGGCGATGGAGGCGATCGCGGCTCGCGATCTCACCAAGGTCCAGTGGAAGCAGGTGACCGAGGAGGTCAACGCGCTGTTCGAGACCTGGCAGGGTCAGCAGCAGAACGGCCCGCGGCTGCCGAAGGGCGTCTCGCAGCAGCTGTGGAAGCGATTCCGTGACGCGCGCGCCGTCGTCGACAAGGGGCGTCGTGCGTTCTACGCCGAACTGGACGAGACCCACAAGGCTGCCCGCGACCGCAAGAACGCGCTCATCGAGCGCGCGGAGGCGCTCGCACCGAAGGGCGTCGACGGCATCCCCGCGTACCGTGGCCTGCTCGATGACTGGAAGGCCGCCGGTCGCGCCGGACGCAAGGCGGACGACGCACTGTGGGCGCGTTTCAAGGCCGCAGGAGACGCACTGTACGCGGCACGCGCCGAGCAGTCCGCGGCGGAGGAAGCCGAGTCCGCGCCGAAGATCGAAGCCCGCAAGGCGCTGCTGGAGCAGGCGAAGGCCGTCGCCGACGAGTCGAACCTCAAGCAGGCCCGTGCGCTGCTGACGAAGATCCAGCGCCAGTGGGACGAGATCGGCCGGATCTTCCCCCGCGAGCAGGAGCGTGCGCTCGACGACAAGCTGCGCGTCATCGAACAGCAGCTCAAGTCGCGCGAAGAGGTGGACTGGAAGCGGAACAACCCCGAGACCAAGGCCCGCGCGAACGACATGAGCCAGCAGTTGCTCGACGCCATCGAGAAGCTCGAGGCCGAACTCGCAGCGGCTGAGAAGTCCGGCGACAAGAAGGCCGTGAAGGAGGCCTCGGACGCACTCGAGGCCCGTCGCGCCTGGCTGAGCGCGCTCGAAGGCTGAGGTTATCCACAGTCGCCCCCGGGCGGAGCGGCGGACGACGACACTGAAACGGTGTCGTCATCGCTGATCCTCCACCCGGGGGCACTGTTGTCTCTGGCGGAACTGACCGCCGCCCGTATCGACGGCGTGCTGATCGAGGTCGGCGACGCGTTCATGCCGCCGGATCTGCCGGAGGATGCAGCGGCGCGCGCCGCCTCGCTCGCCCGGCTCCTCCCCGCAGGGCATGCGTTGTGCGATGCCTCGGCGGCCTGGGTGCACGGCTTCGGTGACTCCCCGCCGGTCCGCCACCGCGTGCAGCGGGTGTCATCCCGCCGCGGCAGGGTGCGCATGAGCCGCCACGTCATCGTGCACGAACGGCGCATCGGTCAGCACGAGGTCCAGACGGTCGGCAGCGTCCTCGTGACCACGCCGCTGCGCACGCTGACCGATCTCGTGCTCAGCGCGGGCGACGACGAGGAGTCGGCGACCCGTCTGCGGACGGTCGCCGCCGCAGCGGGCGACCTCGTCCCCCAGGCACGCAGCGCCATCGCCGCCCGCAGCCGGATGCCGGGAAAGCACGCGGCGATCGCGCGGCTGGATCGACTGACGTCTACGACGAGGTGACGCGGTAGACGTCGTAGACGGCCTCGATGCGGCGCACGGCGTTGAGCACCCGGTCGAGGTGGACGGAATCGCCCATCTCGAACACGAAGCGACTGATCGCGAGCCGCTCGTCGTTCGTGTGCACGGTCGCCGAGAGGATGTTCACGTGGTGCTCGCTGAGCACACGAGTGACATCGGAGAGCAGTCCGGAACGATCGAGGGCCTCGACCTGGATCTGCACTCGGAACACGCTCTTGGTCGTCGGCGCCCACTCGACATCGATGAACCGCTGCTCCTGATCCCCGAGGGCCTTCACGTTCACGCAGTCCGCGCGGTGCACCGAGACACCGCTGCCTCGGGTGACGAAGCCGACGATCGCGTCGCCCGGGACGGGCGTGCAGCACTTGGCGAGCTTGACGAGGATGTCGGCAGCCCCGCGGACGAGGATTCCCGAGTCGCCGGACCGGGGTTCCGGGGCACGGGACCGCGAGGGGAGGTCGATGGCGCCGGTCGTGGTGTCGTTGGCTGCGACGAGCGCCGTGACCTTCTCGAGCACCGACTGGGTCGAGACATGCCCTTCACCGACGGCGGCGTAGAGGGCGGAGACGTCCTCGTAGTGCAGCTGCTGCGCGACCTCCGCGAACGAGTCCTGGCTCATCATCCGCTGCAACGGCATGTTCTGCCGACGCATCGCTCGGGCGATGGCCTCCTTGCCCTGCTCGATCGCCTCTTCGCGGCGCTCCTTGGTGAACCAGCCGCGGATCTTGTTGCGGGCGCGGGTGCTCTTGACGAACGAGAGCCAATCCTGGCTGGGACCGGCGTCGGGGTTCTTCGAAGTGAAGACCTCCACGACGTCTCCTGTGCGCACCTCGGTCTCGAGCGGAACGAGCCGGCCGTTCACCTTCGCCCCCATGGTGCGGTGACCGATCTCGGTGTGGACCGCATAGGCGAAGTCGACTGTCGTGGCTCCGGCGGGGAGGCCGATCACACGCCCCTTCGGGGTGAAGACGTAGACCTCCTTCGCACCGATCTCGAAGCGGAGCGAATCGAGGAACTCGCTGGGGTCCGCCGTCTCGGCCTGCCAGTCGGAGATGTGCGCCAGCCACGTCATGTCCGTGTCGGACGGGCCGTCGACGGTCTTGCCGCCGTTCATGCGCTCCTTGTACATCCAGTGCGCGGCGACGCCGAACTCCGCCTGCTGGTGCATCTCGTGCGTGCGGATCTGGATCTCGACCGTGCGTCCGCTCGGGCCGATGACGGTGGTGTGCAGCGACTGGTAGAGGTTGAACTTCGGCGTCGCGATGTAGTCCTTGAAGCGGCCGGGCAACGGCGTCCATCTGGCATGGATCGCGCCGAGGACGGCGTAGCAGTCGCGTACCGAGTTCACGAGGACGCGGATGCCGATCAGGTCGTAGATGTCGTCGAACTCGCGGCCGCGGATGACCATCTTCTGGTACACCGAGTACAGCTGCTTGGGGCGTCCGACCACCTTGCCGCGGATCCGCAGGTCGTGCAGGTCCTCGTTGATGGATTCGATGACCTGCTTGAGGTACTTCTCCCGCTGCGGGGTGCGCTGCGCGATGAGGCTGTTGATCTCCGCGTAGATCTTCGGGTGCAGCACCGCGAAGGAGAGATCCTCCAGCTCCGACTTGATCGCCTGGATTCCGAGCCTGTTGGCCAACGGCGCGTAGATCTCGAGGGTCTCACGCGCCTTGGGCTCCGCCTTCTCCGGAGGCACGAACCCCCAGGTGCGGGCGTTGTGCAGGCGATCGGCGAGCTTGATGAGCAGCACCCTGATGTCCTTGGACATCGCGACGATCATCTTGCGGACCGTCTCGGCCTGTGCACTCTCGCCGTACTTGACCTTGTCGAGCTTGGTGACACCGTCGACGAGCATCGCGACCTCGTCGCCGAACTCCGCGGCGAGGTCCGTCAGCGCGTATCCGGTGTCCTCGACGGTGTCGTGCAGGAGCGCAGCGGCCACGGCGCGAGGGCCGAGCCCCATCTCGGCGAGGATCTGCGCGACCGCGAGCGGGTGGGTGATGTACGGTTCACCGCTGCGGCGCTTCTGCCCCTCATGCCGCTCCTTGGCGACCTTGTAGGCCGACTCGATGATCGCGAGGTCGCCCTTGGGGTGGTTCACCCGCACGGAGCGGATGAGATTGTCGAGATCGTTGACGCGCGGGGCGCGCGAGAAGATGCGGGGTACCAGCCTTCTCAGACTCGATCCCTGCGTCGACGTGGTCGTCTCCGCCATCGCCTCACCTCCGGGTCAGATCATCCTACGCGTCCGCTGCGGGCACCGGCCCGTGTTCGCTCCGGGCTCAGGCGTCAGCCGCGGCGCGGGCTCGGAGCTCGAGCACGCGCTGGTCGCGCTCGACGATGTCGGGCTCCTTCTCGCGGAACAGCGAGTACAGCGGCGCAGCGACGAACAGCGTCGAGTAGGTGGCGACGATGATGCCGACGAAGATCGACAGCGAGATGTCGGTCAGCGTCTCAGCGCCGAGCCAGAACGAGCCGATGAAGAGGATCGCCCCGACGGGCAGAGCGGCCACGATCGACGTGTTGATCGACCGGACGAGCGTCTGGTTGACCGCGAGGTTCACCGATTCGCCGAAGGTGCGGGCGGAGTTCTCCCCGTCTTCCGTGGTGTTCTCCCTGATCTTGTCGAACACGACGGTGGTGTCGTAGAGGGAGTACGCGAGGATCGTGAGGAAGCCGATCACGGCCGCCGGCGAGATCTCGAAGCCCGCGAGGGCGTAGACGCCGATCGTGATCACGAGCACGTCGAGCAGGCCGATGATCGCTGCGACGGACATCTTCCAGGTGCGGAAGTAGATAGCGAGGATGAGGAACGTCAGTGCGAGGAAGATCGCAAGACCCCACAGCGACTGCCGCGTGACGTTCTCGCCCCAGACGGGGCCGATGAAGGACGAGGTGACCTCTTCCGCCGGCACGTCGTAGGCATCGGCGAGAGCGACGGCGACCGTCTGCGTCTCCTCCGGCGTCATCTGCGATGTCTGCACACGGACGTCGGTGCCGTTGACGATGGCGACCTTCGCTGCGGCCTCGGGGACCACGGACTGCACGGCCTCGGTCGCGACGGCCTGATCGGTCGTCCCCGGGGCGATGACGGTGAACTGCGATCCACCGGTGAACTCGATGGAGAACTGCACAGGGCGCAGGAGCGGCACCAGGGCGGATGCGACGACGAGCGCGATCGCGATGATGAACCACAGGCGCCGCTTCGCGACGAACGGGAAAGAGGTCTTTCCGGTGTAGAGGTTGTTGCCGAACTCATTCATGGAGGCCATCAGCGCTCTCCCTCGCTTCCGGCGTTCGTGGATCTCTCGCCCGCGAGGGCTTCTGCGCGTTTGCGCTCGGCGATGGTCTGGCGGCGCTCCGCCTCGCCCTGCGCACGGCGGTTCTTCGCCCCTCGTCCGGCCTTGACCGGCGCGACCTGTCGATACTGCGACCGTGCCTGGTAGACCGCTCCGAGCGCATCGGGGTCGAGGCCGGAGAGCTTGTGTCCTCCGCCGAAGAACTTCGTGCGGGCGAGGATCTGCATCACCGGATGGGTGAAGATCACGAAGATGAAGACGTCGATCAGCGTCGTGAGCCCGAGTGTGAAGGCGAAGCCCTTCACAGTCGAGTCCGCGAGGATGTACAGCACGACGGCGGCGAGGATGTTGATCGACTTCGAGATGTAGATCGTGCGCTTCGCGCGCCCCCAGCCGTCCTCGACGGCGCTCGTGATCGACTTCCCGTCGCGCAACTCGTCTCGTATGCGCTCGAAGTACACGATGAACGAGTCCGCCGTGAATCCGATCGACACGATCAGACCGGCCACACCCGCCAGGGACAGGCGGAATCCGAGGCGCCAGGCGAGGATGCAGACGATGACGTAGGTCAGCACACCCATGACGGCGATCGATGCGATGATCACCGTGCCGAGGGCGCGATAGCTCAGCAGCGAGTACACCGCGACGAGCGCGAGGCCGATGAGACCGGCGATGAGACCGATCTGGAGCTGCTGGCTTCCCAGGGTCGCCGAGACCGTGTCGGAACTCTCCGTCGTGAAGCTGAGTGGCAGCGCACCGTACTTCAGTTGGTCGGCCAGGGTCTTCGCCGACTCCTGCGTGAACGAGCCGGAGATGCTCGGTCGCCCGTCGAGGATCTGCGCGTTCATCCGCGGTGCGGAGATGACCGAGCCGTCGAGCACGAAGGCGAACTGGTCGCGCGGGCTGAGGCCCTGAAGCTGGTTCTGGTAGAGACGCTGGCTGATCTTCCCGAAGACCTCGGTGCCGTGGCTGTCGAGGGTGAGGTTGACCGTCCAGGCGCCGGACTGCGGGTCGCGACCGCTCGTGGCGTCCTTGATCGAGTCGCCGGAGAGCTCGGTCGGGCCGAGGATGTACTTGATCGTGCGGGTGTCGTCGCACGTGATGAGCGGCTGGTCGTCCGGAGCCTCGGCCGCGAGGTTGTCGGGGTTCGCGCAGTCGTACGCGAGGAACTCGCCCTGCAGCTTCTCCGTGACCCAGGCCATGTCACTGCCGTCGGTCGGCTCAGTGGTGGGCTCGGCGTTGGCGGAGGGATCAGGGCTCGGGTACGGCGTGGCGTTGCCGTCCTCGCCGATGAACTCCGTGGCCGGGTCGCCGGCGAACAGGACCGCCCGGAACTCGAGCTGGGCGCTCGCCTGGATACGTGCCCTGGTCTCCTCGTCGGCCACACCGGGGATCTGGACGACGATGTTGCGTCCGCCCTCGGTCGTGATGTCCGCCTCCGCGACACCGGAGGCATCCACGCGCTGACGGATGATGGATGCCGCCTGGTCGAGCTGCTCCTGCGTCGGATCTGCCCCGTCCTCGGTGACGGCGCTGAGGACGATCTGCGTGCCGCCCTGCAGGTCGAGGGCGAGTTCAGGCGTCCAGGAACTCTGCTTGAAGCCGTACACACCGAGCGCATTGATGCCGAACAGGGCTGCGGTCACGATGAGAAGGCTCAGGAGCACCTTCCACGCATGGCGGACAGGAGAAGATGAGGCCACGGATGTTCAGCTTTCTGCGAGACCGGGGGGACCAGACAGGACCAGCGAAGAGCTTACTGGTTGTCTGAGTCCCGCTCGAGACGCGCGCGGGTCTGCTCCGGCGTCTCCAGCTCGACCGCGGGGGCGGACTCCTCGATCACGCTCTCGTGGGTCTCTGCGGCCAGTGCGGCGTCGGCGTCGACGATGACGTCCTTCGGCTCGACGACGCGGAGGATGGCCTGGCTGTGCACCTCGATGACCGTGCCGGGCGCGATCTCGACGAGAGCCGGCGAGTCGAGGTCATCGGCGTCGTACGCGACGATCGTGCCGTAGAGACCGCCCTGAAGGAGCACCTTGGCGCCGGGGACCGTCTTGGTCGCCTTCTCCTCCTGCTCGGCCTTCATCTGCTTCTGGCGCTTGCGCGTGTTGATGAACATGAAGACGAGCAGCACGGCGAGGAGGCCGAAGAGGATGATTTCCATCAGGCGGAGCCTTTCGAAGAGCGCACGCCGATCGTGGCGTGCAAGAGATTGGGGGGGTTGAAGTCTTCAGCGATTATAGGTCATCGAACAATGCGGCACCCTCCGGATGGGGCACGCCGAGATGGCGGTACGCCTCCGGCATCGCGACCCGGCCGCGCGGCGTCCGCCCGAGGAAACCGATACGGACGAGGTACGGCTCGACGACGCTCTCGACGGTCTCGGCCTCCTCCCCCACGGCGACGGCGAGGGTGCTCAGCCCGACCGGTCCACCGCGGAAGCGGCGCACGAGCATGTCGAGGACCGCGCGGTCCAGCCGGTCCAGCCCGATCGGATCCACGTCGTAGAGGTCGAGCGCTGCGGTGACGTCCGCGATCGTCGCCTCTCCGTGGCCGCGGTGCACGAGGGCGTAGTCGCGCACGCGGCGCAGCAGGCGGTTCGCGATCCGAGGGGTGCCTCGTGACCGTCGCGCGATCTCGTGGCGCGCGTCGTCCGGCATCGTGACGTCGAGCACGCTCGACGAGCGCCGGATGACCTTCTCGAGATCGCCGTCGTCGTAGAACTCCAGGTGTCCGGTGAACCCGAAACGATCCCGCAGCGGGTTCGGGAGCAGACCGGAACGCGTGGTGGCCCCGACGAGCGTGAAGGGTGCGAGGTCGAGAGGGATGCTCGTGGCTCCTGCGCCTTTGCCGACCATGATGTCGATACGGAAGTCCTCCATCGCGAGGTAGAGCATCTCCTCCGCGGAGCGCGCCATGCGGTGGATCTCGTCGATGAACAGCACCTCGCCGGGCACGAGGCTCGACAGCAGGGCGGCGAGGTCGCCCGCATGCTGGATCGCCGGGCCGCTCGAGAGCCGCAGCGGTCGCTCGCTCTCGTGCGCGATGATCATCGCGAGCGTCGTCTTGCCCAGTCCCGGTGGTCCGGCGAGCAGGATGTGGTCGGCCGGCCGGTTCTGGATCCTCGCTGCGTCGAGCAGCAGTTGCAGCTGCCCCCGCACCTTGGGCTGGCCGACGAACTCGCCGAGGCTCGCCGGGCGCAGGGCGCCTTCGATGGCGAGCTCTGTCTCGTCGAGGGGCTCTGCCGGATTCCGGCCGTCTGCACTGTCGTCAACCACGGCCGGCTCCGGTCTTGGCCGGCCCGAGGGCGGCCAACGCCTGCCGCAGCAGGGCGGCGACCGATGCGCGGTCGGATTCGCTCGCGACCGCCGCGGTCTCGACGGCGGCGTCTCCGGCGACCTTCTCCGACCAGCCGAGTCCCACGAGCGCCGCGGTCACCTGGTCGATGACGGCCTCGGCACCGGATGGTGCGCGACCCGCAGGCACCGCAGTCGGCGGCTGCAGCTTGCCCGCCAACTGCACGACGATGAGTTTCGCCGTCTTGGGTCCGATCCCGGAGACGCGCCGGAACGGCGCGTCGTCATCGTCGGCCACCGCGGAGGCGATCTGGTCGACCGTGAGGTGCCCGAGGACCCCGAGAGCGGACTTCGGCCCGACTCCGGTGACGCTCAGAAGCTGTGTGAACACCTCGAGCTCGATGCGCTCCGCGAACCCGAACAGCGTGAGGGCGTCCTCGCGCACGATCAGGCTCGTGTGCAGGCGGATCTCCTCACCGGGGTGCGCCGTGTGCGCGACATCCGCCGGCACGAAGACGAAGAAGCCGACACCGCCGACCTCGATGACGACGTGGTCGGCGCCGGTGGACAGCACGGATCCGCGCAGCGAAGAGATCATCTCCCCAGCCTACGATCCGGATCGTATCTATGTTCGAGCGACACGCTCGGCTTCGGCCCATGCTCGCTGCGCCGGGGTCAGGGTGCCGGCCGCGACGGCCGTGGCCGCTCCCCCGCGCCATGCGTGGCACAGGGCGATCGCCAGTGCGTCCGCGGCGTCGGCGGGCTGCGGAGGGGCGTCCAGCCGCAGGATGCGGGCGATCATCGCCTGGACCTGTCTCTTGTCGGCCGAGCCGTACCCGGTGACGGCTGCCTTGACCTCGCTCGGGGTGTGGGTGGCCGCCGGAAGCCCCGCCTCTGCGGCGAGCAGCAGGGCGACACCACTGGCCTGGGCAGTCGCCATGACGGTGTGGCTGTTGTGCTGCGCGAACACGCGCTCCACCGCCACGGCCTCGGGCTGATGTGCGACGAGCGCGGTGCGGATGCCGCGCGCGACCGCGGCCAGCCGGTCGCCGATGGGGGCTTCGGGGGGCGTGCGGATCACGCCGACGTGGACGAGAGTGGCGCGCCGCGAACGATCGACGTCGACGATGCCGATGCCGCACCGGGTGAGGCCGGGGTCGATGCCCAGGACGCGAAGAGAGGAAGCCGCCACTCCCCCAGCGTATTGGCGTGGGGTGGTGGCGGCTTCGAGGACGCGCTGTGGGTCCGTCAGTCCTCGTCGTTCTGCAGTTCGGCCTGCACCTCTGCGGACAGGTCGAGGTTGCTGAAGACGTTCTGGACGTCGTCGCTGTCCTCGAGTGCGTCGATCACGCGGAAGATCTTGCGGGCGGTGTCGGCGTCGACCTCCACCTTGAGGTTCGGAACGAACTCGACGTCGGCGGACTCGTACTCGATGCCGGCCTCGACGAGCGCGGTGCGGACCGCCACCATGTCGGTGGCCTCGGCGATCACCTGGAAGCCCTCGGCGTGGGGTTCGATCTCCTCTGCACCGGCCTCCAGAGCGGCCATCATGAGGTCATCCTCGGTCGTCCCTTCCGAGCTGACGACGATGACGCCCTTGCGCTCGAAGTTGTAGGCGACGCTTCCCGGGTCAGCGAGGTTTCCGCCGTTGCGGCTGAGCGCCGTGCGCACCTCCGCCGCCGCGCGGTTCTTGTTGTCGGTCAGACACTCGATCATGAGCGCGACGCCGCCGGGAGCGTAGCCCTCGTACATGATCGAGGTGTACTCGACCGCTTCGCCGCCGATCCCGGCACCGCGCTTGATCGCACGGTCGATGTTGTCCTTCGGGACGGAGGTCTTCTTCGCCTTGAGGACCGCGTCGTACAGGGTCGGATTGCCGGCGAGGTCGGCGCCGCCGAGCTTGGCCGCGACCTCGATGTTCTTGATGAGCTTGGCCCACGACTTCGCGCGCCTGGAGTCGATGACCGCCTTCTTGTGCTTGGTCGTCGCCCACTTGGAATGCCCGGACATATCTCTCCGCTCGTCGCCTTCGCCCACGGGGTGCGCCCAGGGCGTCGTCCATTCTAGCGAACTGCTTCCAAGACGCCTTGTCGGCCGCTTGCCACGGTGGGACACTGTGAGCGTGGACGAACGGGAGCGTGCTCTCGACACCGCTCACCGCCGCGCCGGCGAGTTCCTCGGAACGCTCGACGAACGCCCGGTGTGGCCGCGTGCGAGTCTGGACGAGATGCTGTCGGCGTTCGGCGGACCGTTACCGGAGGACGGCGCCGATGCCGCCACGGTGGTGGACGAGATCGCCCGGCTGGCCGACCCGGGGCTCGTCGCGATACCTGGTGGCAGGTTCTTCGGGTTCGTGATCGGTGGCACCCAGCCCGCCGCACTCGCGGCCGACTGGCTGGTGTCCGCATGGGATCAGAACTCCGGTTCCTCCCTGCTCACTCCGGCGACGGTGGCCATGGAACGCGTCGCCGGCGAATGGATGCTCGACCTGCTCGGCCTTCCTGCGACCGCGAGCGTGGGGTTCGTGACCGGCGGGCAGCTGGCGAACTTCGCGTGCTTGGCCGCCGCACGTGCGGCGGTGCTGTCACGGGTCGGATGGGATGTCGCCGAGAACGGCCTGCGTTCGGCACCGGAGATCCGGTTCGTCGTGGGTGCGGACCGGCACAGTTCGATCGACCGTGCGGCGCGTTTCCTCGGGATCGGCACGCGCGAGATCGTGATCGTGGACTCGGACGACCAGGGACGGATGCGCCCCGGCGCTCTCGCGCGGGCTCTCGATGCCGAGGACGGTCCGCTCATCGTGTGCATGCAGGCCGGCGAGGTGCACACCGGAGCGTTCGACGACTTCGACCTTCTGATCCCGATCGCCCGGCGGCACCGCGCCTGGGTGCACGTCGACGGCGCATTCGGCCTCTGGGCCGCGGCGTCGCCGTCGTTGCGCGCCCTCATGGCAGGTGCGGATGCCGCCGACTCCTGGGCCACCGACGCGCACAAGACGCTGAACGTGCCCTACGACTGCGGCATGGCGATCGTGCGGGATCCGGCGGATTCGATCGCCGCGTTCCGCACCGGGGGCGACTACCTCATCTACTCGGGCCTGGACCCATGGGATGTGACCCCGGAACTGTCACGCCGCGCCCGCGGGGTACCGGCGTGGGCGGCGTTGCGCGCACTCGGCCGCTCCGGTGTGGCGCGGATGCTCGACCGGCTGCATGCGAACGCCGTCGCGATGGCGAGGGGGCTCGCCGGCATCGACCGCGTCGAGGTGCTCAACGACGTCGACTACACGCAGGTGATGTTCTGCCTCGACTCGGACGACGCCACCCGCGCTCTCGGTGCGGCGATCCTCGCCGACGGCACCTCGGCGATGACGGGCGCGGAGTGGAGGGGTCGCGCCGTGCTGCGCTGCTCGATGTCGTCGTGGGTGACCACCGACGGCGACGTCGCTCGGACCGTCGCGGCGATCAGAGACCTCGTGGCCGCGTAGCCGGATCGGCCGGGAGGCGCACCGGCGCGTCCATGGATGCCGACGGCGTCCAGTTCGCCCAGTCCTCGTCGAGCGGCCAGGCGCCGTCCCGGATGAATCCCTCCGCCGCGTGGTCCGCGAGCGAGCGGACGGCGGCGGCCTGCGCGGGCGTGAAGCGCCCCTGTTCGACGCTGGCGGCGAGCTCGTCATCGTCCTTCAACCAGATGTCCTCCGTGCCCACGTGCTCGGCGTCCACCCAGATGTCCAGCACGAGGTCCCTGGAGAACACCCCGGCCTGTTCGCCGGCGACGCGCACGTGCGGAAGCTCGAGGTTCACGTAGGCGCCCTCCGCCGCGGAGGGCACGGCTCCTGCCGGTTCATCCGCGGTCGCGTAGCGGTCGGGCTCGAGGAGGGCGACCGCGTCGCCCTCGCTCAGCCCGGCGTCGCCGACCGCCTCCCAACGATCTCCCCTCCTGCCGACGAGGCGCACCGTGCCGCCACTGGCGCTGACATCTGTGGAACCGATCGGCTGGCGCATGCGGCAACGCTACAGTGCCTGCAGCATCCGCTCGTGGAACCGGGCCTCCCCGCTGATCTCGGGGTGGAAGCTCAGGCCGATGAGCGCGCCCTGCTCGATGCCGACGATGCGGCCGTCGTCGAGAGCCGCGAGCACGCTCGCTCTCGCGCCGACGGACTCGATGACGGGGCCGCGGATGAACGCCGCCCGCACCGGACCACCGGGGAGAGTCGGCGTCCGCAGCTCCGCTTCGAAGGAGTCGACCTGCCGACCGAAGGCGTTGCGACGCACGACCGCGTCGAGCCCGCCGAACGACTGCTGCCCGTCGATCGCGTCGACGACCTCGTCCGCGAGCATGATGAGCCCGGCGCAGGTGCCGAGCATCGGCATCCCATCTCGGATCGCCGCGCGGATCGGCTCGCGCATCCCGAAGGTGCGCGAGAGCTTGTCGATGACGCTGGACTCGCCGCCGGGGATCACCAGTGCATCCACGGCGGCGAGCTCTGACGGACGGCGGACCCGCACCGGGTCGGCTCCGAGCCGGCTCAGCAGCCGTTCGTGCTCCCGGACGTCACCCTGCAGTGCGAGGACGCCGACGCGGGTCTTACCAGCCACGCTCGGCGAGGCGGTGAGGAGCGGGCAGGTCCGCGACGTTGATGCCGACCATCGCTTCGCCGAGGCCACGAGAGACCTCCGCGATGACGGCCGGGTCGTCGTGGAAGGTCGTCGCCTTGACGATGGCCGCGGCACGGGCGACCGGGTCGCCGGACTTGAAGATGCCCGAGCCGACGAACACGCCGTCCGCTCCGAGCTGCATCATCATCGCGGCATCCGCCGGCGTGGCCACACCACCGGCGACGAACAGCACGACGGGCAGCTCTCCGGTCTCGGCGATCTCCGCGACGAGCTCGTACGGCGCCTGGAGCTCCTTGGCCGCGACGTAGAGCTCATCCTTCGGAAGCGCGGTGAGCGCAGCGATCTCGCCACGGATCTTCCGGATGTGCTTCATCGCCTCCGAGACATCCCCTGTCCCCGCCTCGCCCTTGGAGCGGATCATCGCCGCACCCTCGTTGATGCGGCGCAGCGCTTCGCCGAGGTTGGTGGCGCCGCACACGAACGGGACGGTGAAGTCGTACTTGTCGATGTGGTTGACGTAGTCGGCGGGCGAGAGGACCTCCGACTCGTCGATGTAGTCGACCCCGAGTTCCTGGAGCACCTGCGCCTCGACGAAGTGGCCGATGCGCGCCTTGGCCATGACCGGGATCGAGACCGCCTCGATGATGCTGTCGATCATGTCGGGGTCGCTCATGCGGGACACACCGCCCTGGGCGCGGATGTCGGCCGGGACGCGCTCGAGGGCCATGACCGCCACGGCTCCGGCGTCCTCGGCGATCTTCGCCTGTTCCGCGGTGACGACGTCCATGATGACGCCGCCCTTGAGCATCTCGGCGAGACCGCGCTTCACGCGCGCCGATCCGGTGGTGGACTTCTCGACGTCGGACATGGTGGAGCCTCCTGTGCAGCCAGAACTTTCTTTGATCTAGGCCAAAACATACCATTGTGCGGGCGCCCGTAGACTCACATGACGGAGGTGTCATGAGCGAGCAGATCACAGGACGCACGGCGGCGGAGATCGCCGACAGTGTCCGAGAGCTCCGCGAACGAGGCGTCCTCGCCCCCGGCACCCTCCTGCCGCCCGTGCGCGAACTGGCGGCGCGACTCGGCGTGAACAGGAACACGACGGTCGCCGCGTACCGACAGCTCTCCCAGGCCGGCATCGTCGTCAGTCGGGGCAGAGCCGGAACGATGCTCGTCGAGCACGACGCCGTGGCCCAGGAGGGCTATGCGAGCGACACCGTGCTCCGCGACGTGGGGACGGGAAATCCTGACCCTGCGTTGATCCCCGACCCATCGACCGTGCTCTCGAAGGTGTCCGGGCGGCCTGTGCTGTACGGCGAGCCCGTCATCGACCCCGCGCTGGACGCGTGGGCGCGGGAGTGGATGTCCGCGGACCTCCCCGCTGAGGACTTCCGCATCACCGTGACCAGTGGCGCAGTGGATGCCGTCGAGCGGCTGCTCGCTCAGGCCCTCATGCGCGACGATGCGGTGGCCTTGGAGGATCCCTGTTTCCTCGCCAGCATCCACACCGTCCGTCTCGGCGGCTACCGCGCGGTCGCCGTGCCGGTCGACGAGGAGGGGATGACTGTCGACGGCCTGCGCGCCGCACTCGCCGACGGCGTCCGTGCCATCATCTGCACGCCGCGGGCCCAGAACCCGACGGGGGCGAGCCTCTCCCCCACGCGCGCCGCCGCACTGCGGGAGGTTCTCGCCGCGCATCCGTACGTGCTCGTCATCGAGGACGATCACTTCTCGATGCTGTCCGAGCGTCCGTACGAGAGTCTGATCAGCCCCACGCATCGCCGATTCGCCCTCGTGCGATCGGTGTCGAAGTTCCTCGGCCCCGACATGTGCCTCGCCGTCGCGGCGACGGACCCGGAGACCGCCGATCGTCTGGCGATGCGGTTGAGCCCTGGAACGACCTGGGTGAGCCATCTGTTGCAGCGCCTCGCTCTCGCGATGCTGACCGATGATGCCGCTCGCGCGACGATTCGCAGCGCGGCTGCGCACTACGCCGCACGCAACACGGCGTTCGCCGAGCGGTTGCGCGCGCGGGGCATTCCCGCCGAGCACGTCGACGGGATGAACCTCTGGGTGCGACTGCCCCGGCCGGCGCGCGAGGTCTCGGAGCACCTGATGCGGAGGGGGTGGCTGGTGCGGACGGGAGACGGTTTCGTCCTCGAGGACAAGACTGCCCCCTCCCATCACATCCGGTTGACGGTCCACGATCTCGGCGAGGAAGACGCCGATCAGCTCGTCGCGGACATCGCTGCCGCCGTGGGGTGAGAAGATCATGGGATGAAGATCCTCTCGATCCAGTCCGCAGTCGCATACGGCCACGTCGGCAACTCGGCCGCCGTGTTCCCGTTGCAGCGCATCGGCGTCGATGTGATTCCGGTGTACACGGTGAACTTCTCCAACCACACCGGATACGGGTCGTGGCGCGGTCCGCTCATCGATCCTTCCGACGTGCGCGATGTGATCACCGGCGTCGGTGAGCGCGGCGTCTTCGGACAGGTGGACGCGGTGCTGTCCGGCTATCAGGGCGGTGAGGGCATCGGCGACGTCATCATCGATGCCGTCGCGCAGGTGAAGGCTGCGAACCCCTCGGCGCTGTACGCGTGCGACCCCGTCATGGGGAACGCCAAGTCGGGATGCTTCGTCGCCCCGGCGATCCCCGAACTCCTCCGTGATCGCGTCGTCCCCGTGGCAGACATCATCACGCCAAACCAGTTCGAGCTCGGCTTCCTCACCCGCACGGAACCGGACACGCTCGAGTCGACTCTGGCATCGGTCGAGCTCGCCAGGGACATGGGACCGCGCACGGTCCTGGTCACGAGTGTGGAGCGCCCCGACCGCGAAGAGGGCACCATCGAGATGCTCGCCGTGGACGACGAAGGCGCATGGATCGTCCAGACGCCGTTCCTGCCCATGAAGGCCAACGGATCAGGCGACGTCACCGCGGCGCTGTTCACCGCGCACTACGCATCCACCCGCAGCGCACAGACGGCGCTGGAGCGCACGGCATCCAGCGTCTTCGACCTGCTCAAGCTCACGCTCGACTCGGGTGAGCGTGAACTCCAGCTCGTCGAGGCTCAGGAGTCCTACGCGCACCCGAAGATGCAGTTCTCCGCGCGCAAGGTCCGCTGAACCGACACCCGTCGGGCACTGCCCGCGCACAGCGCCGCCTGTCAACGCGCGCTCGTGCGCGCGTCCGCGCGTACCTTCTCGGATTCGTCACGGAAACGGGCAGGACACGCCGCGGGTTGCCGACGCGATTCGTTCTCGTTAGCGTCGTGGGCGCATGCTCCCGTTCAACGAAGTACCCCATGCTCCTGTCCGCGACACGACGACGATCCGACCTCCCGCCGCATCCCATGGTGCGGACATGTGGCGGGTCGCCAGAGACTCAGACGAACTCGATCTGAACTCGTCGTACAAGTACATGCTCTTCGCGCGAGACTTCGCGCGCACCTGTCGCGTCGCCGTCGTCGGCGACCGCGTCGTCGCCTTCGTGCTCGGCTACCGTCGTCCCGAAGCGCCGGAACGGCTCTTCGTGTGGCAGATCGCCGTCGACGAGGATCACCGAGGTGCGGGTCTCGCAGGCCGCCTGCTGGACGATCTCGTCACCGTAGGCGACACCGAGTCGCCCGTGGTCTTCGTCGAGACGACGATCACCGACGACAACACGGCCTCGCAGCGACTGTTCGCGGCGTTCGCCGAGCGTCGATCAGCGCCGAACGAGGTGAGCGACCTGTTCGACGGGCCCGATTTCCCCGACCGGCACGACGCCGAGCGGCTCCACCGGATCGGCCCGATCCCCTCGCCGGTTCGCGGCTGATCGACATCCCAGACTGGGAATCCTTCCCAGCCTCGGCGGCCCAGCGCCGTCGAGCTGCCGCGTACGCCGGAGCGTACGCACGCCAGAGGAGGCACACATGTCCCTTTCCGCCATCGCCGACACCGAGATCTTCGAATCCTCGGAGTCCCGCGTCCGCAGCTACTCCCGCTCGTGGCCCGTCGTGTTCGACCGCGCCGTCGGCAGCACCGTCTTCGACGAGTCGGGACGCGGCTATCTCGACTTCTTCGCCGGAGCCGGAGCGCTCAACTACGGCCACAACAACCCGATCCTGAAGGATGTGCTCATCCGTTATCTCGCCGAGGATCGCATCGTCCACTCGCTGGACATGTTCACCACGGCGCGTCGCGAGTTCCTCCAGACCTTCTCCGACGCGATCCTCACCCCGCGCGACCTCGACTATCGCGTCGTGTTCCCCGGACCGGGCGGGGCGAACGCCGTGGAAGCCGCTCTGAAACTCGCGCGCAAGGTGACAGGACGCGAATCGGTCATCAACTTCACCAACGCGTTCCACGGCATGACGCTCGGCGCTCTGTCAGTCACGGGCAACTCGCTCAAGCGCAGCGGAGCGGGCGTGCCGCTCGTGCATGCGACCCCAATGCCCTATGACGACTACTTCAACCAGGACTATTCCGACTTCTTCTACCTCGAGCGGCTTCTCAGTGACAGCGGCAGCGGCCTGAATCTCCCTGCCGCCGTCATCGTCGAGACCGTGCAGGGCGAAGGCGGCATCAACGCCGCACGCGCCGACTGGCTGCGCGGACTCGCCGACCTCTGCCGTCGTCACGGCATCCTGCTCATCGTCGATGACGTGCAGATGGGCTGCGGACGCACCGGTGGTTTCTTCAGCTTCGAAGAGGCAGGGATCGTGCCGGACATGGTCTGCCTGTCCAAGTCGATCAGCGGATCCGGGCTGCCGATGGCGCTCACCCTCGTGCGCCCGGAGCTCGACATCTGGGAGCCCGGCGAGCACAACGGCACATTCCGCGGCATCGCGCCCGCATTCATGACCGCGGCAGACGCGATCCGGACGTATTGGCAGGACGATGCGCTCGAGGCGTCGACCATCGCGAAGGGCGCCAGGGTGGAGGGCCGGTTCAACGCCCTCGTGTCGTCGCATGACGATGCCGGACTCGTCGCGAAGGGCCGCGGGCTCGCACGGGGCCTCCAGTTCCGCGACGGAGAGACGGCGGAGGCCGTCTGCCGCGCCGCCTTCGAACGCGGCCTGCTCATGGAGACGTCCGGCCCGAGCGGCGAGGTGATGAAGATCCTTCCCGCGCTCACGATCACCGACGAGGAACTCGATCGCGGCCTCGACATCATCGATGCCTCCATCGCCGATGTCCTCGCGGCGTGACCCGCACCCCGACCACACCTACTCAGAAAGGCTCACATGCTGATTCGCACCATCGACGAGATCACCGACACGGACGCCGACGTGCAGTCCGAGAACTGGCGCAGCAAGCGCATCATCCTGGCGAAGGAGAAGGTCGGCTTCTCCGTGCATGAGACCACCCTCTACGCCGGCACCGAATCGGAGTTCTGCTACCAGAACCACATCGAGGCGGTGTTCATCGTGGAGGGCGAAGGAGAGATCGAGGATCTCGCGACGGGCGAGGTGCACCAGCTCGCACCCGGCTCGCTGTACCTGTTGAACGATCACGACCGCCACCGTGTCCGCCCCCGAACGCAGATGCGGACCGTGTGCGTGTTCAACCCCCCGGTCACCGGGCGCGAGGTCCACGACGAGAACGGCGTCTACCCGCTCGTCACCGAATCGGTGGGCTGAAGCACCCGCCGTCACGACCGCCGCGTCGACCGCGGTGAACCGAAGAGAGAACAGGAGAACGACGATGACCATGATCGACACGTCCCAGGACCTCTACCCGACCCGCCTGACCGCGGCGAGGCCGCCGCTGACACGCGAACATCCGACAGTGTGGGGTGAGGCGGCCGGTCCGTTCACGCGCGAGGAACTGGATGCCCACGAAGCCCGCGGTTACACGATCCTCGACGACTTCCTCAGTCCGGAGGAGGTGGAGCTGTACAGCGGCGAGCTCACACGGCTCTCCGAGGCGCCGGAGCTCGCCGCCGACCCCCGCGTGATCCGGGAGCGGAGCACCGGAGATGTCCGCTCGATCTTCGCCGTCCAGGCGCTCAGCGAGGCGGTCGACCGCTTGACCCGCGAGGCTCGCGTCCTCGATCGAGCGCGGCAGCTGCTCGGGAGCGACGTCTACCTGCATCAGACCCGGATCAATTACATGCCGGGGTTCCGCGGCACCGGGTTCTACTGGCACTCGGACTTCGAGACGTGGCACGCGGAGGACGGCATGCCGATCCCCCGCGCCGTGAGCTGCTCGATCGCCCTGACGGACAACCACCCGTTCAACGGCGGGCTTATGGTGATGCCCGGCTCGCACAAGACGTTCGTGTCGAGCGTCGGCGAGACGCCGGAGGACAACCACGCCTCCTCTCTGCAGGCGCAGGAGGTCGGAGTCCCCAGCGAGGACGACATCACCCGCATGGCCGCGCAGTACGGGATCGATCAGTTCACCGGCGCGGCGGGGTCGGCGCTCTGGTTCGACTCGAACATCATGCACGGTTCAGGCAACAACATCACGCCGTTCCCCCGCTCGAACATCTTCCTCGTGTTCAACAGCGTCGACAACGCACTCGTGGAGCCGTACTCGGCACCGGCGCCGCGGCCGGAGCACATCGCGCACCGCGCGGACACCACGCCGCTGCGGTGAGGTTCAGTCGCGGTCCGGCTTCGGCCAGGCCGCGGCCACCGACTCGCGAACCTCGCCGAGCAGCTGCGGCAGCGCCTTGGTCTTCGCGATGATCGGGAAGAAGTTCGCATCAGACGCCCACCGCGGGACGATGTGCTGGTGCAGGTGTCCGTCGACACCTGCACCAGCGACCGCTCCCTGGTTCATGCCGAGATTGAAGCCGTCGCATCGCGAGACCTCACGGAGCACGCGCATACCCGTCTGCGTGAGGGCGCCGATCTCGGCGACCTCCTCCGGCGTCGCCTGATCGTACGTGGCGATGTGCCGGTACGGGCAGACGAGCAGGTGCCCGGAGTTGTAGGGGAACAGATTCAGCAGCACGTACGCGGTCTCGCCTCGTGCGACGACGAGCCGCTCCGCGTCAGGGTGCTTCGGTGCCTCGCAGAAGGGGCATTCATCGCGCAGGGGTTCGGGTCCCGCTTGGATGTACGCCATCCGGTGCGGTGTCCACAGCCGCTGGAACGCGTCGGGGATGCCGGCCAGATGCGCGGCATCCTCCGCCATCCCCTCTTCGCTCATGCCAGGTCCCCGGCCTTCAGCACGAGGGCGTGCGTCGCGATGGCCTGACGGATGCGCGCGACGGCATCCGCCACCGGCACGCCGTTCTCCTGCGTGCCGTCACGGAACCGGAACGAGACCGTGCCGGCCTCCCTGTCCTGTTCGCCGGCGATGAGGATCAGCGGCACCTTGTGCGTGGTGTGGTTGCGGATCTTCTTCTGCATGCGGTCGTCGGAGTGATCGACCTCGGCACGCACGTCGTGCTGGCGGAGCTCGGCGATGATGCCGTCGAGATACTCGCCGTACTGCTCGGCGACCGGGACGCCCACGACCTGGATGGGAGCCAGCCACACCGGGAAGTCGCCGGCGTAGTGCTCGAGCAGGATGGCGAAGAAACGCTCGACCGAGCCCAGCAGCGCCCGGTGGATCATCACGGGGCGGTGCTTCTGGCCGTCCGGACCGGTGTACTCGAGTTCGAAGCGCTCCGGCTGGTTGAAGTCGAGCTGGATGGTCGACATCTGCCAGGTGCGGCCGATCGCGTCTCGGGCCTGGACGGAGATCTTCGGGCCGTAGAAGGCGGCCCCGCCCGGGTCGGCGACGAGTTCGAGACCGGATGCCACGGCGACCTCGCGCAGAGTCTCGATCGCGGTCGACCACTGTTCCGGCTCTCCGAGGAACTTCGGGTTGCCCTCCTCATTGGTCGACAGCTCGAGGTAGAAGTCGTTGAGGCCGTAGTCGCGCAGCAGATCGAGGACGAGGTTGAGGTTCGTCTCCAGCTCCTGCTTGACCTGATCCTGCGCCACATAGATGTGCGCGTCGTCCTGGGTCAGGCCGCGCACGCGGGTGAGGCCGGAGAGCGTGCCGCTCTTCTCGTACCGGTAGACGGTGCCGAACTCCGCCAGACGCAGCGGCAGCTCACGGTAGGAGCGGCCACGGGCGCGGTAGATGAGGTTGTGGAACGGGCAGTTCATGGGCTTCAGGTAGTAGTCCTGGCCCTGACGGGTGATGTTCCCGTCCTCGTCGACCGTCTCATCGAGGTGCATCGGCGGGAACATGCCGTCGGCGTAAGTCTGCAGGTGACCGGAGGTCTGGAACAGATCCTTCTTGGTGATGTGCGGGGAGTTGACGACGTCGTACCCGTTGCGGAGCAGGTGGCGACGAAGGTTCTCCTCGATCTCGTAGCGGACGATGCCGCCCTTGGGGTGGAAGACCGCCAGACCCGATCCGATCTCGTCCGGGAAGGAGAACAGATCCATCTCCACGCCGAGCTTGCGGTGGTCGCGACGCTCAGCCTCGGCGATGCGCTCCTTGTAGGCCTTCAACTCGTCCTTGGAAGGCCATGCCGTGCCGTAGATGCGCTGCAGCTGGGGATTCTTCTCGCTTCCCCGCCAGTAGGCGGCGGCGATCCGTGTGAGGTCCCAGCCGTTGCCGATCATGCGGGTGTTGGGCAGGTGCGGTCCGCGGCAGAGGTCCTTCCACGCCACTTCGCCGTCCTTGGTGACGTTGTCGTAGATCGTCAGCTCGCCTCCGCCGACCTCGACGGCCGCGCCCTCTGCGGCGTCAGCGCCGGATCCGGGCCCTCCTGCCAGATCGATCAGTTCGAGCTTGAACGGCTCGTCCGCCATCTCGGCGCGTGCCTCATCCTCGGTGACGACGCGGCGGGTGAACCGCTGGCCTTCACGGATGATGCGCTGCATCTCCTTCGAGATCGACTTGATGTCCTCCGGGGTGAAGGGCGTGTCGACACCGAAGTCGTAGTAGAAGCCGTCGGTGACCGGCGGGCCGATGCCGAGGTTGGCCTGCGGGTTGATGCGTTGGACGGCCTGGGCGAGGACGTGGGCGGCGGAATGCCGCAGGATGGACAGGCCGTCCTCGCTGTCGATCGTGACCGGGGTGACCTCGTCCGTCTCGGCGACCGTGGTCGCGAGGTCCTTGAGTTCGCCGTTCACGCGCATCGCGACGACGGATCGGTCAGAGAACAGGGCGAAGCCGTCACGTGCGGCGGCGTTCGACTCGTCGATTTCAGGCACAGGTCACTCCATCTGGGTCGTCCTCTAGGCTACTCGCACCGCGGGCCCGGCCGTGCCGTTCACTGCGTCGTGACGAAGTCGTTCGCCGCAAGGATGATCTTGTGCACCCCGACCGCCGCGGCGTACGTGTAGGCGGCGGCATAGCGTTCCGGGCGCCCCTCGTTCTCGTCGAGTTCCTTCAGCAGATCGTCGAGGGTGCGCGTGGCGACCGCGAGTTTGTCCTCCGCGAGCGGGTCGTCCGTCGGAGCGCCGATGATCTCGGCAGCGGCGTGGATCGCGTCAGCCAGCGCTTCGCGCGTGCGATCGGACAGGCAGTCGTCCTCATCGGCCAGGCGTACGAGGACGGTGGCGAGATCACGAGTGGCGTTGGCGGTCCCCTCGAGCGCCGTCATGCGCCGGGCGTTCAGCTCCTTGTCGGCCCTGCGTCGTCGGCCGCGCGGATTCGCTCTGCTGCTCTCATCCGCCTGACGGACCTCCTCCTCGACGGAGGACAGCATCGTGGGCAGATCCTTCGTCGCGTCCAGAACGTGGTCCGGGTCGATCGACTCCTCGGCGACGGTGTCGGCGAGGTCGTCGAGTGTCGTCCTGATGCGCTCGCGGAGATCGGTGAGCTGCTCGGATGCGCGCCTCAGGTACAGCGGAGGGAAGACGATGAGGTTGACCGCGATCCCCACGAGGACCCCGAAGGCCATCGTCAACAGGTACGAGGAGGTGAACTCATCTCCCGCGGGGCCGCCGATGAGCAGCACGAACAGGCCGGCGATCGCCACCCAGTCCCTGCCGACGCCGAGGGCGCTGATGCCGCCGAGGGCGATGCCGACGGCGATGACCGCCGCGACGGCCACGACACCAGGGGCGCCGGCGGAGACGAGGACGAGCCCGCCGAGGCCGAGAGCGATCCCCAGCGACAGGCCCAACAGGGCTTGGAGCCCTGCGCGAGCCGACCCGACCACGGTCGGATACATGCTGACGAGGACGCCAAGGGGTGCGTAGTACGAGTATTCGCTGTCGGCGAGAGGGACATAAGGCGCGAGGTACCACGCGATCGCCGCACCCGCCGCCGTCTTGCCCGCGAGCAGGAGCCTGTCGCTTGCGGTCGCCTGTCGGCGCCAGACGCGCGCGTTACGGGAGATCCGCGAGAGCAACGTCGCCGTCTTCGTCTTCGTCCTCTTCCGCGGATTCAGCGGCCGCGGGGTCCTGGTCGCCGATGTTCATGTCCGGATCGATGCCGATGACGGTCTCCCGATCATCGTCCTGCGGGTTCGTTGTATTCACCATCGGAGTCTCCGTTCTCTCGTCATCGGGTTGCGACGAGACTTCAGCTTGTCCCGCGGCGGACCGGAAGTCGCCCCCGTTGACAGATCGACGATCAGGTCGCACGTTCCGTGGCGACGACCGGCGGCCGGAGCCGGGTGCCCTGCTGGCCTTCTCCCGCGCCGCCTGACATCCTGGGCCCATGAGCGAGTTGACGACCGCCGATCTCGGCCTGCTGCTGTCGGTGTTCGCGGTGCTGCTGATCGCGTTCGCCATCGACTTCCACTTCTCCACCCGCCCGACCACGCGGCACCGGCGATCGCGATGGGTGTTCGGCATCGTCACCCTGGTCGGAGAGCTGATGACCGCCCTCGCGCTGGTGCTCACGTGGGTGGCGATGTGGAGTCCCGCTGCGTGGGAGGCCATCGACGACCTGCTCGTCTTCATCCCCGGCAGCATCGCGATCGCGTGCGCGGTGATCCTCACGGTGGAGAAGATCATCGCCCGCCTCGAGCGCCTCCGGATGCCGTCGCAGAAGCCGACGGCGTAGAACTCGGCGCGATCGACGCCGTTCAGTCCCGCGGCTCGCTGCGGGCGCGCCGCGCGAGCAGAACGGTGCCGACGACGCCCACGAGGAGCAGCAGCACGGCAGCGCCGTTCCAGGCCACGTCGTACGGGAGCAGGTCGACCCCATAGCGGATCTGATGCACGCGAAGCACCTTGTGATCGATGACACCGTCCCAGAGCTGGAAGGCACCGAGCCCGACGGCGTAGCCCGTCCACGCGGCGGTCGGCCAGAACACGCGCCTGCGACGCGCGTCCATCATGAGGAAGAAGCCGAAGACGAAGACGAACAACTCGCCGGCATGGAGCAGGCCGTCTGACAACAGCGCGATCTCCGAGGTTCCGCGATCGTAGAAGTGGTGCCACGCGAGGATCTGGTGGAAGACGATCTCATCGACTGCCGCCATCGTGGCGATGCCGAGCAGGAGACCAGCCCAGTACGAGCGGTTCCGCAAGGGCGAACCCGGCCTGCGAGACGTATCGGTCATCACCCACCTCCGGTTCTCATGTGGATACGAGTCGCCGGTGTCGGCAGCCGGCGTCCGCTCGTGCGGTACCACTGCGCGCACAGCAGCGCGATCAGGGCGAGATCGACCGCATCTCCGCCGTAGAACATCAGTTGCGCGCCGGCTCGAACGTCCACCGTGCTCGCCCCGGCGGGCGGATGGGCGTAGATCAGCTTGGCGAGGACGCCGTGCGCAGCAGAAGACAGCACGAGGACGACAGCACGCAGCGCGAGACCGGTGCGATGCGGCGACGGGTCGACGCCGACCAGCGAGACGGTGAAGAGGTACCCCACCAGGAGCAGATGCAGCATGACGAGCAGATGCACCAGCGGCACCTGCTGCATCAGCTCATACAGCGGCGTCGCGTACAGGACCCACAGCCCGCCGATGTTCAGGGTGGCGGCGACCACCGGGTGCGTGAGGAACGCCGCGGGGGTGCCGCGCAGCACTCGGCTGAGATGCCTCGCCGACACGACGCTCATCGTGCGCAGCGCGAGCGTGGGCGGCGCCGCGAGCACGAGGGCGACCGGGGCGACCATTCCCACGAGCACATGAGCGAGCATGTGTTCCGTGAAGCCGCCTTGCGCGGCGAGCGGGCCGACGAAACCCGACATCGCAGCGCCGACACCGAGGATCCACAGCGCCACCCGGTACCACGGCCAACCGCGTCCGCCGCGGCGCTCAGCCACCGCCGCGGCCGTGTACGTGACGGCGGCCACGATGAACGGCACGGCGAGTATCCACTCCGCCGCAGGCGCACCGCTGCCGCCGTGGACGTGCTCGGCACCGACAGGCACTGGTCTCCCTCCGTCTCGCGAGTCTGTCGAACCGGGGTCGGCTCGCCGGGGCAACGTACCCGAGCGCGGACGACAAGGGCAGGGGGCTTGACGCGGGAGGAGTGCGAGGTCGCCCGTGCCGCACTCTCGCCCTGCCCTGGCGCCGTCACTCCGGCGAGACCGCCGCGTCGCTCCCGGCGCGAAGGAGCGCGTCTTGGTCTCCGACGGCCCCCAGATGCCGCGGTTTGTCCGGATTGAGCAGATTGTCCATCTCCACGATGACGCCGCCCGCCACGACCACGGTCAGCACGCCGAGGCTCGCCCTCGCCCTGTCCCGGTAGTGGACCGAGGGGAATCCGTTGACGTCCTCGAGCCTGAGAATGACCTCGCCCGCGTCGACGCGCCGGAGCAGTCCCATGAGGAATCGTGCCACCCGCTCCGCTCCCTGAATCGGCTTCTGGATGGCGGGCACCCGACCAGGCCATCGGGGAAGGCGGAGAGATGCTGAGGCTGGTCCGCGACCGCAGGCTGCCGATCGTCGGCGGCTGCGGGGGCGTCTGGTCGTTCATCCACGTCGACGACGTAGCCTCCGCGACCGCGGCCGCGGTGACGCCCGGCCCTTCCGGGCTCTACAACATCGTCGACGACGAGCCGGCGGCGGTCGCCGAATGGCTGCCGGAGCTCGCGCGCATCGTCGGTGCGAGACCTCCGCTGCGCGTCCCCGCGTGGGTCGCCCGACCGATGATCGGAGTCTTCGGGGTCACATGGATGACCGCCAGCCGCGGCTCGTCCAACGAGAAGGCGAAGGCGCTCCTGGAGTGGTCTCCCCGGTACTCGAGCTGGCGCGAGGGCTTCCGCTCCGGGCTCGGTGTCCCGGCGACGTCCGGCGGAACGAGGAAGTCAGGCGGAACCGAGCACTCCGTCTGACCACTCCCCACAACGCGAAAACCCCCGGGATTCTCCCGGGGGTTTCTGTCTGTGCGCGATACTGGGATCGAACCAGTGACCTCTTCCGTGTCAGGGAAGCGCGCTACCGCTGCGCCAATCGCGCCCAAGTGGGCTGTTCAGTTGTGCGGTGAGGTGGCGACGGGATTCGAACCCGTGTAAACGGCTTTGCAGGCCGGTGCCTAGCCGCTCGGCCACGCCACCGTGTGGATTGACCCCACGTGCCGTGAGCCTCTCATAGAGACTCTCTGCACTCGAGCGGATGACGAGATTCGAACTCGCGACCCTCACCTTGGCAAGGTGATGCGCTACCACTGCGCTACATCCGCATTTCGTGTTCCGGCGTCCCGGGCACTTGTAAAACATTAGCCGATGATTCCCGCGTCGCAAAACCCGACACGGATCTCGCGCGTGTCCCCCCGTTTGGTCCAGAACCATCCGATCGGTCCGGTAGTATCGATTCTCGACCCCAGGGTCCTGGGCGATTGGCGCAGTTGGTAGCGCGCTTCCTTCACACGGAAGAGGTCGTCGGTTCGAGTCCGGCATCGCCCACCATGAAAAGCCCGCGGAATCCCGCGGGCTTTCGTCGTCTGCGGGCGCGCTCACGCCCGTCTGGGCGCCTCCGTAGACTGGGCACCCCACCCTCGATTCGGGGATCGCGTCATGACTGCACCGCCCATCACCGTGCCGATCGTCCATGTCGCCGGCCGACCAGGGTCCGGTGCGAACGTCTTCGCCGACCGCCTGGTCACCGAACACGGATTCATCAAGCTCACAGCGGGCGAACTGCTCCTCGGTCTTCGAAGGATCGACCGGCCCAGGGCTCGGGTGCGCCTCAAGGACGTCATCGCGCTGCAGCGCATGGGCGCGCCACTCATTCGGCCGGGATTCCACCGGCCGAATGAGTGGCAGAGCGGCTCGGCTTCGACACGGTCGACGCTCTCCCCCACTTCCGTCGGCTCATGCAGCGGCTGGCCGAGACGCTGCCTGCCAGCATCGGCGCGAGCGCCTGGGGCGATGCGCTCGGGAAACGACTCGAGGAGCTCGCGAGACCGGACGCGCGGATCGTCTACATCGGATGCCGTATGCCCGGCGAGCGGGAACTGTTCCGCTCCCGCGGCGCGACATCCGTCTGGATCGCTCTCCCCGCTGACCTTGCCCCCGCGCTCGCCGGCAGCGCAGAAGACGCGCCCGGCGGCGATGACTTCGACGAGGTCGTCGAGGACGGCGACACCCCCGCACGACTGCACGCCGCGGCCGACGCCCTCGCCGCCCGCATCACGACGCCCCGGATCTGCGCCACCGGCCACCGCCTGGGGTCGTTCCAGAAGGGCGACCGCTCCGGGTGGTACTGCGCCGACTGCCCGTGGGGATCGGATGATCTCTCGATCGACCGCGCGGGTGCCGTGCACGATCACGATCGCTGGGTGACCCTGGCCACGACCCCGCCCGACACGCAGGAGGACTGAGCCGTGGGGACTGTCCGCGCCCGCGCGTAGCGTCGGGGGTATGTCCGCTGCCTTGACGAGATTGCCCGGCCCGTGCCTCCTCTGCGGCGGCACGACGGGCCGGCGTGAGGGTGGTGCGTGGACGTGCGAGTCCTGCGAGTGGCGCTACGGCGATGTGCCGGACCCGGAACTTCCGCTCCCCCGCATCGACGTCGTGTACTACCTGCGCTTCGATCGACGGGTGAAGATCGGCACGAGCCGTCGCCCGCGACAACGACTGGGCGCGATCCGGCACGACGAACTGCTCGCCTTCGAACGCGGTGGCCGGTCCGTCGAGGCAGAGCGACATCGCGAGTTCGCCGTGTGCCGCGAGGGGGGTGAATGGTTCACCCTCACTGACGAGCTTCGCGCTCACATCAGTTCGCTGCGCTCCGCAGGCGACCCGTGGCAGCTGTACGCGCGGTGGTTGAGCGCGGCTCTACGCGACTGAACCGTGCAGCGCTCAGCTGTCGTCCTCGACGAGCCCGTCGGCCTCCGGCATCCCGGGGCCGGGTCCAGGGCGCACCGCTGCACCGTCGGCGACCTCGATGCGGGTCACCCCGTCGTGCTCAGTGACCTCCACCCGCGGAGCGGCATCCGCCTCCGTCGCATCCGGGGCTGCTGTGAGCTGGTCGTGCCGCTTCTCGTCCGGTGTCATCTCTTGTCCAGGCATGGGTTCAATATAGGCAGATCGCCGCACTGTTCCGAGGGGATTGTCACCGGCACCGGGGCTTGCTAGCGACCAGGAGACCGTCAGCGCACCGCCCAGCCGTAACGGCGCACGAGCGCGTCCGCCACGACGTCGTAGCGCTGACGGTCGAGGATCGCGGCTTCCCGGCGCATGCCGGCGTGATGGACGCTGTACAGCTGCTCGATGTCGACCCATGAGGGGCGCCCCTGCGAGTCCCAGCCTCCCGTGCCGATGGGGAGGTAATCGCGATCACGCTCATGCGCCTTGCTCGTCATGCGCACCGCGTAGACGCGGTCCGCCGACTGACGCCCGATCACCAAGACAGGGCGATCCTTTCCACGCCCGTCGTTCTCCTCGTACGGCACCCATGTCCAGATCACCTCACCGGAATCCGGCGCACCGTCCTTCTCCGGCGCGTAGTCGACCTGAAGACGCGTGATCCGCCCCGGATCGAGGCGCACCGTCTCACTACCCCGCTGCCGCCCTGGTTCGACGACGCCCTCGTCCCCGGACGCAGCAGAACGTCCCGGCTCCGTGCGAGGAGTCCGGGACGTTCTGGATGTCAGCGAGGCGAGGACGATGCCTGCAAGCCGGCCGAGGATGCTCTTCGGGGAATTCACCCCGTCAGCCTAGCGAGCGGCTCGTCTTCTCTCAGCGGGCGTCAACGAGTGCGTAGCCCTCCTCGCCGTGGACGACGGAGTCGACACCGGCGATCTCATCCTCGTTCGTCACACGGAAGCCGATCGTCTTCTGGATGGCGAAGCCGATGATGAAGGCGACGACGAAGGCGTACAGCATCACTCCCAGCGCCGCGATGATCTGAACGGCCAGCAGGCGGGCGTCGCCGCCGACGAACAGGCCCTGCTCGGTCGCGAAGAAGCCGAGGTATACGGTGCCGAGCAGACCACCGACGAGGTGGATGCCGACGACGTCGAGCGAGTCATCGAAGCCGAGGCGGAACTTCAGCTCGACTGCGAGGGCGCACAGCACGCCGGAGAGTGCACCCAGCAGCAGTGCCCAGCCGGGGGTGAGGTTGGCGCAGGCCGGGGTGATCGCGACGAGGCCCGCCACTGCACCGGAGGCCGCACCCACGGAGGTCGGCTTTCCGTCCTTGATGCGCTCGACGAGGATCCAGCCGAGGATCGCGGCAGCCGTGGCACCCAGGGTGTTGATGCCGATGAGTCCGACGCCGCCCATGTCCTCGGCGTTCCACTCTGCTCCGGCGTTGAAGCCGAACCATCCGAACCAGAGGATTGCGGCGCCGAGCAGCGTCAGCGGCACGTTGTGCGGCTTGAGGATGCCCTTCTGGAAGCCGACGCGCTTGCCGAGAACCAGCGCGAGGGCGAGGGCTGCGGCACCGGCGGTGATGTGCACGGCGGTACCGCCGGCGTAGTCGATCACTTCGATGCCGCTGTCGGCGCCGAAGAGGGTCGTGCCGAGCTCCATCACCCAGCCGCCACCCCAGACCCACGCGGAGATCGGGAAGTAGCCGACCGTCGCGAACACACCGGCGAAGATGAGCCAGCTGCCGAACTTCGCCCTGTCGGCGATGGCACCCGAGATCAGCGCGACGGTGATGATGGCGAACGTGGCGCCGTACGCGACGCCCAGTAGGGCGACGTTCGAGCCCTCGCCCTCGGCGAGCGAGACGAGGCCGAGGTCCGCGAACGGGTTGCCGGCGAAAGCCGTCGGGCTGTCGACTGCGCTCATCGAGTAACCGAACAGGATCCAGAGAACCGCGACGAGGCCGATCGAACCGAAGCTCATCATCATCATGCTGACGACGCTCTTGGCCTTGACCAGGCCGCCGTAGAAGAACGCGACACCTGGCGTCATGAGCAGCACGAGCGCCGTGGCGGTAATACCCCAGGAGATGTTGCCGGGAGCATCCATAGGAAAACCTCACATCCGAAGTAATTGAGAACTTCAGTGTGACGAGGCCCGGTTACCGGAATGCGCGTCCGTTGTTTCGAGTGCGTTACACCGCCCCGCGCAGTGTGAACATCGCGTTACAGCGCGCTTTGCACCTGCGCAGAATGGGTGAGGGCGTTGAGGCGGGATATGGCGCGCAGGTACTTCTTGCGGTATCCACCACCCAGCATCTCGTCCGCGAACACCTGCTCCAGACTCACCCCGGTGGCGATGATCGGCACCTGCGCGTCGTACACGCGGTCGACGAAGGCGACGAACCGCAGCGCCTCCGACTGATCGGTGAGGACGTGGACGTCCTGCAGCCCGACGGTCGAGATGCCGTCGATCAACCGGATGTAACGGGACGGATGCACCTTCGCCAGATGACGGATGACGTCGTGGAAGCTGTCGTCGGATGCCGTGCCCTCCACGGCATCCAGGGCGTCACGGTATTCGGAGTCCGAGAGGACGACGGCCTTGCCGTCGAGGGCGCGCTGCCGGAAGTCGACGCCGTCGATGCGGATCGTCTCGAAGCTGTCCGACATGGCGTGGATCTCACGGAGGAAGTCCTGAGCCGCGAACCGCCCCTCGCCCAGCGCGTTCGGCGGGGTGTTCGAGGTGGCGGCCAGCTTGGTCCCGGAGGAGACGAGTTCGCCGAGCAGCCGCGTCATCACCATCGTGTCGCCCGGGTCGTCGAGCTCGAACTCGTCGATGCACAGGAGGTCGGCCCCTCGGAGCAGGTCGACGGTGTTCTTGTAACCCAGCGCGCCGACGAGGGCGGTGTACTCGATGAAAGATCCGAAGTACTTCCGGCGGGCAGGCATCGCGTGGTAGATCGCCGCGAGCAGGTGCGTCTTGCCCACCCCGAATCCGCCGTCGAGATAGACACCGGGTTTGGTCTGCGGCTCCTTCTTCGCCCTGCTGAACAGGCCACCGCGCTTGACCGGTGCGCCGCGCCCCGCGAAGCGCTGGAGGAGCTCCTTGGCCTCGGCCTGAGACGGGTAGGCATCATCGGAGCGATACGACTCGAAGGTGGCTCCGTCGAACTGGGGCGGCGGGACCAGGCTGGCGAGCATCTCGGGACCGCTCACCACGGGTTCGCGCTCGATCAGATGAGCGGTGTTCGCGCTGGGGGTGTCGGGCATGCGATTCCTGTGTCGAAGTCTTACGGATCCGGCGCCGGGCGCACCGAACGGCTCTAGTGTCGAAGGGGACGGGTACACACTACGCCGTCCGCCGCACAGCCCAGCATTCGAGGAGCGCCAGATGACCATCGAGTTCGACACGTCCGTCCCGAAGTTCGCGGAGTACTCCGAGCCGGGTCGCCTTGTCAGCACCGAATGGCTCGCCGCCCGCCTCGGTGAACCGGGGCTGGTGGTCGTCGAGTCCGACGAGGACGTGCTGCTGTACGAGACCGGCCACATTCCCGGTGCGGTCAAGGTCGACTGGCACACCGAGCTCAACGATCCGGTCGTCCGCGACTACGTCGATGGCGCGGGGTTCGCGGAGCTGCTCAGCCGCAAGGGCATCTCCCGCGACGACACCGTCGTCATCTACGGCGACAAGAACAACTGGTGGGCGGCGTACGCGCTGTGGGTGTTCTCCTTGTTCGGGCACGAGGACGTCCGCCTGCTCGACGGCGGCCGTGACCGGTGGATCTCCGAGGGGCGCGAGATCACGACCGAGCGGTCCGACCGCCCGAGGACGGACTATCCGGTCGTCGAACGGGACGACTCCGCACTCCGCGCGTACAAGGACGACGTCCTCGACTTCCTCGGTTCCGGTCCACTGATCGACGTGCGCTCCCCCGAGGAGTACAGCGGGGAGCGCACGAGCGCCCCCGCGTACCCGGAGGAAGGCGCGCTGCGTGCCGGGCACATCCCGACGGCGAAGAGCGTGCCCTGGGCGAAGGCCGTGGCCGAGGACGGTGGGTTCCGGCCGCGCGCGGAGCTCGAGGCGATCTACCGCGACGGCGCCGGCATCTCCGACGGGGATCCGGTCGTGGCGTACTGCCGCATCGGAGAGCGCTCCAGCCACACCTGGTTCGTACTGAAGCACCTGCTCGGCTTCGAGGACGTGCGCAACTACGACGGCTCCTGGACGGAATGGGGCAGCGCCGTCCGCGTGCCGATCGTCACAGGCAGCGAGCCCGGCTCCCTCTGAGCAGGGCCGGCGCAGCCGTGAGCGTGGGAGAATTGCGGGAATGAGCACCACGCACGTTCCCGACGCCCTCGCAGAGATCCGCGAGGACTTCCTCGCGCTCCCGGAGGCCGAGCGTCTCCAGCTGCTGCTGGAGTTCTCGGGCGAGCTGCCGGCGGTCTCCGACGAGGTCGCCGACCACCCCGAGATGTACGAGCGTGTCGCAGAGTGCCAGTCGCCCGTGTACATCTTCGTGGAGATCGAGGACGACGTCGTGACGATGCACGCCACGGCACCACCGGAGGCACCGACCACGCGCGGATTCGCGAGCATCCTCGTCCAGGGGATCTCTGGCCTCTCCGCCGATGAGGTGCTCGCCATCCCCGACGACTATCCTCAGTCGATCGGCCTCACCAGGGCGGTCTCTCCGCTGCGGATCGCCGGGATGACGGGCATGCTGATGCGCGTCAAGCGTCAGGTCACGCAGAAGCGCTGAAGCCGTTCGCCCGCGACCACTCCTCGATCGCGGCCGTCCAGCCGGTCTGGTCGTAGTTCCAGATCTTCGTGTGGCGGGCGCCGGTGAATCTCGGCATCGTCACGAGATCGGGGCGTGCTTCCGCCAGTGCGTGCGAGGCGTCGGCGGGGACGAAGCCATCGTCCTCGCTGTGCAGGAGCAGGATCGGGACGGACAGTTCATCGGCGCGAGCCACCATGTCCAGCCGATCGAACGGGATGGCCGTCTCCGAGCCGCTGAGGCGCGCCGTCAGCCGCGACGACAGCGCGTTCATCGCGAGAGCAGGCAGCGGGTCCACGATGCCCGACTGACGCGCTTGGAACTTCAGGACGGACCGCCAGTCCACCACGGGAGAGTCCAGCACGAGACCCGCGATCGCGTCACGATGCCCTGACGAGACAGCCGTCTGCAGAGCGATGGCGCCGCCCATCGACCATCCCATGAGGAGGACGCGCTCGGCCCCGTGACGCAGGGCGTACGCGATCGCCGCGTCCACGTCTCGCCATTCGGACGCCCCGAGCGCGTACGAGCCTCCCCTGCTGCGGGGGGCCTCGCCGTCGTTCCGATAGGAGACGACGAGCGCGGGAAGCCCGAGCGCGTGGAACACCGGCACGGCGCGCAGGCATTCCGCCCGCGTGACGCCGCGTCCGTGTACCTGGATCACCCAGGTCGAGCATTCCGCGGGGAACAGCCAGGCGGGACACGGACCGGCCGGCGCTCCGATGAGGACCGGCTCCCACGGCAGGTGCAGTTCGGATGGCGAGGTGTAGTACCAGCCGCTGAAACCCGCAGCCCTGTCGATCTTCGCGCCGGGCTCGATCTTCGTGAGCAGCTTGCGACGGACCCGCCCGGCATCGGCGCTCAGCACGGCGCCGAGCTTCACGTACCCGTACGTCCCGGTGGTGAACAGCCCGTAGCGGCCAGGGAGCTCGGTGTCGAGGTTGCGCGTCAGCTCGACGGTCTGCGCTCCGGTGTCGACGGCGAGGATCTCGGTGTCCGCGACGCGTCCCCTCGGGGTGACGACGCGACGGCCGATCGAGAACACCAACAGCGCCGCTCCCGCGGCGAACGCCAGCAGCGCGGGTAGGAGCAGAGCAACGGCGTGCCTGAGACTCTTCATCGCCTCCTGACTCTAGCCTGTCACCGTGAGCGCACACCCCGATGCCGGTACGCAATTCGCGCGCGTCGCCGACGAGTTGCGGGCGACGACGTTCCGAAAGGACATCGTGGTGCGCGAGATCACATCCCCGGCAGGGCTCGCGCCGTTCTCGATCGCGCTCGCCGCGGACGTCCGCCCGGATGAGAACGGCGACTCCGTGTACGGCACGGGACGATTCGTACTCCTGCACGACCCGGAGGAGCCACAGGCGTGGGGAGGCGCATGGCGCATCGTCGTCTTCGCGCAGGCGCCGCTCGAACCGGAGATCGGCACGGACCCGTTGCTCGCCGATGTGACGTGGTCGTGGCTCATCGACGCGCTCGATTCGCGCGACGCCGGTTACCACTCGGCATCCGGCACCTCCACGAAGACGATCTCGAAGGGGTTCGGATCCCTCGCCGCGGAAGGCGACGGCGCCCAGATCGAACTACGATCTTCTTGGACGCCGGACGAGCCGTTCCGGCCGCACGTGGAAGCATGGGCCGAACTCGTGGGCATGCTTGCCGGTCTCCCGCCCGGCTCCGAGAACATCGCCGTGTTCGGCGCGCGAAAGGCAGGTCGTGACTGAGTATTCCGTCATCGACGATTTTCCCCGGTTCGAAGCAGCGTGTGACGCCCTCGCGGCAGGCACCGGTCCGGTCGCGGTGGACGTCGAGCGCGCCTCCGGGTTCCGGTACTCGCAGCGCGCCTACCTCGTGCAGGTGTTCCGCCGCGACGCCGGTGTGTTCCTCTTCGACCCGCCGGCACTGAAGGACTTCTCCCCGCTGCAGGCTGCGATCGGGGACGTCGAGTGGGTGTTCCACGCGGCGAGCCAGGATCTTCCCTCCCTCCGGGAGCTCGACCTCGAGCCGAAGGTCCTCTTCGACACCGAGCTCGCCGCGCGGCTGCTCGGGCACGCGCGCGTCGGACTCGCCGCGGTCGTCGAGGACACCATCGGTGTGACCCTGAAGAAGGAGCACTCCGCCGCGGACTGGTCGGTGCGTCCCCTGCCGGACGCCTGGCTGGAGTACGCGGCCCTCGATGTCCTGCACCTCGTCGACGTCCGGGACAAGATCGCCGAGGAGCTCGAAGAGCAGGGCAAGTCCGACTTCGCGGCCCAGGAGTTCGCCGCGACCCTCGCCCAACCGCCCCGTCCGCCGCGGGAGGATCCGTGGCGCCGCCTCAGCGGCCTGCACCAGGTGAAGGGCGCTCGCAACCTCGCCATCGCCCGGTCGCTGTGGGAGGCGCGTGAGGAGTACGCCCAGCAGCAGGACACCTCCCCCGGACGCCTCGTGCCCGACCGTTCGCTGGTCGCCGCTGTCATGGCGAATCCGGCATCCAAACAGGCCCTCGCGGGCGTCCAGGCCTTCAACGGGCGCGCGAGCCGCGCCGAACTCGACCGCTGGTGGGCCGCGATCGTGCGCGGTCGCGAGACCAAGGATCTCCCGAAGACGCGTGTGCCGAGCGACTCCCTCCCTCCGCCCCGTGCGTGGTCGGAGCGCAACCCCGAGGCCGACGCGCGGCTGAAGCGCGCCCGCCCGGCGGTGGAGGAGCTGGCCGAGGCGTTGAACATGCCGACGGAGAATCTCCTCAAGCCCGAGACCCTGCGACGTCTCGCATGGATGCCGCCCGCTCTGACGACGGAGGCGATCGCAGAAGCGCTCGCATCGCTCGGCGCGCGGCCCTGGCAGATTGAGCAGACCGCACAGAAGATCTTGGATGCCTTTGTAGAAGCCGGGCAATCGCTCGACACGGCCGAGGCTGCCGGATCGTAGGTTCGACCCAACCGATTCACGACGCCTCAGCGGGCCTCATAGGCTGAACGCATACCCAACCTTTGGAGGCAGAGTGGCCGAGATCTCGGACGTCTACTTCGTCGATGGAATGCGCACCCCGTTCGGGCGCGCCGGCGAAAAAGGCATGTACTGGAACACCCGCGCGGACGACCTCGCCGTCAAGGCGACCATCGGTCTGATGGAGCGCAATGCCGCCGTCCCCGCCGACCGCATCGACGACGTCGCCATCGCAGCGACGTCGCAGACCGGCGACCAGGGCCTCACGCTCGGCCGTTCGGTCGCCATCCTCGCCGGGCTCCCCAACACGGTTCCCGGCCTTGCCGTCGAGCGCATGTGCGCCGGCGCGATGACCAGCGTCACGACCATGGCCGCCTCGATCGGCATCGGGATGTACGACTTCGCCCTCGCCGGCGGCGTCGAGCACATGGGCCACCACCCGATCGGCGCCAACGCCGACCCGAACCCGCGCTTCGTCGCGGAGAAGATGGTCGACCCCGGCGCGCTGAACATGGGCGTCACCGCAGAACGCATCTTCGACCGTTTCCCGCACCTCACCAAGGAGCGCTCGGATCGGTTCGGGATGCTCAGCCAGCACAAGGTGCAGGCGGCGTACGACGCGGGCAAGATCCAGCCGGACCTCGTGTCCGTCGCGATCAAGGATGCCGAGGGCGCCTGGGGCCTCGCGACCGAGGATGAAGGCCGCCGCCCGCAGACCACGATGGCCGACCTCGCGGGTCTCAAGACCCCGTTCCGCCCGCACGGACGGGTCACGGCAGGCACCTCCTCCCCTCTCACCGACGGCGCGACGATGTCGCTTCTCGCCGGTGGCCGGGCGGTGAAGGAGTTCGGTCTCACGCCGAAGATGAAGCTCGTCTCGTTCGCCTTCGCCGGCGTCCAGCCCGAGATCATGGGCATCGGCCCGATCCCGTCGACCGAGAAGGCGCTGAAGAAGGCCGGACTCACGATCGATGACATCGGGCTGTTCGAGCTGAACGAGGCGTTCGCGATCCAGGTGATCTCGCTCCTCGACCACTTCGGCATCGCCGACGACGACCCCCGCGTGAACCAGTGGGGTGGCGCCATCGCCCTCGGACATCCGCTGGCCGCGTCCGGTGTGCGTCTGATGATCCAGCTCGCCGCGCAGTTCGCAGAGCGCCCGGACGTCCGCTACGGCCTGACCGCCATGTGCGTCGGTCTCGGCCAGGGCGGATCGGTCATCTGGGAGAACCCGTTCTACGACGGCAAGAAGCGGAAGTGAGTGCAGCTGTGACCGACTACGAAAAGATCGACTTCTCCCCCATCCTCGCTCTCGCCGACGACGAGGTCGTGACACGGTCGACCGTTCGCGACGTGCGTCTGCCCTCGGGCAAGGTGCTGGCGCTGATCACCCTGGACAACGGTCGGGACCACACCCGCCCCAATACCCTGGGACCGGCGACCCTGGTGGAGCTCGGCAAGACCCTCGACAGTGTGAAGGCTCGCGCCGCCGCCGGCGAGATCCAGGCGGTCGGCATCACCGGCAAGCAGTACATCCTCGCCGCCGGTGCCGACCTGTCCGACATCTCCAAGGTGACCTCGCAGGATCACGCGCGTCTGATCGCGCAGCTCGGGCACAAGGTGATCGGCTCGCTCTCCGACCTCGGCGTGCCCTCGTTCGCGTTCGTGAACGGGCTCGCCCTCGGCGGCGGGCTCGAGATCGCCCTGAACTCGACCTACCGCACGGTGGACGCGTCCGCTGCGGCTGTGGCGCTTCCCGAGGTGTTCCTCGGTCTCATTCCCGGCTGGGGCGGCGCGTACCTGCTGCCGAACCTCATCGGCATCGAGAACGCCCTCGAGGTCGTCATCTCGAACCCGCTCAAGCAGAATCGGATGCTCAAGCCCAAGCAGGCGTTCGAGCTCGGCATCATGGATGCGATCTTCCCCGCTGCGAACTATCTCGAGGACTCGCTCGCGTGGGCGGACCGTGTCCTGTCGGGCGCCGTCAAGGTCGACCGGAAGAACGAGCCGGGCAAGATCGAGCGCCTGACGAAGTGGCCGATCGCCATCAAGATGGCGCGCGGGATGCTGGAGTCGAAGATCGGCACGGTGCCCCGTTCGCCCTACCTGGCACTCGACCTGCTCGACAAGGCACGCAGCGGAACCAAGGCCGACGGGTTCGCCCGCGAGGACGAGGCTCTCGCGGAGCTCGTCGCCGGTGATCAGTTCGCGGCGTCCATGTACGCCTTCGACCTCGTCCAGAAGCGCGCGAAGCGCCCTGTGGGCGCACCGGACAAGGCTCTGGCCAAGAAGGTGACGAAGGTCGGGATCATCGGCGCCGGCCTCATGGCCAGCCAGTTCGCCCTGCTCTTCGTGCGCAAGCTCCAGGTCCCCGTCCTCATCACGGATCTCGACCAGGCGCGCGTCGACAAGGGCGTGGCGTACATCCACGAGGAGATCGGCAAGCTCGAGCAGAAGGGTCGGCTCGATGCCGACACGGCCAACAAACTGCGCGGCCTCGTCACCGGGACGACCGACAAGTCGCTCTACGCCGACTGCGACTTCGTGATCGAGGCCGTCTTCGAGGAGGTCGGGGTCAAGCAGTCCGTCTTCGGCGAGATCGAGCAGATCGTCGCACCCGACGCGATCCTGGCGACCAACACATCCTCGCTGTCGGTCGAGGAGATCGGCGCGAAGCTCTCCAACCCGGAGCGACTCGTCGGTTTCCACTTCTTCAACCCGGTCGCCGTCATGCCTCTCATCGAGGTGGTCAAGACGCCGTCCACCGACGAGCAGACCCTGTCCACGGCGTTCGTCGTGGCCAAGGGCCTCGGCAAGAACGCCGTGCTCACCGCAGACGCCCCCGGCTTCGTGGTCAACCGGCTGCTGGCCAAGGTCATGGGTGAGGCCGCGCGCGCCGTCTATGAGGGCACTCCGATCGCGGAGGTCGAGAAGGCGTTCGCCCCGCTCGGTCTGCCGATGGGGCCGTTCCAGCTCATCGACCTCGTCGGCTGGAAGGTCGCCGCGCATGTGCAGGACACGATGGTGCGGCACTTCCCCGACCGGTTCTACGCGAACGAGAACTTCCACGCGCTGGCGGAGCTCGACCAGGTCGTGGAGAAGGACAAGGGCGGCCGAGTGACCGGCTGGACCAAGGCCGCCGAGAAGACCCTCAAGGGGGCCGTCGGCTCGTCACCGTCCAGCGCTGCGACCATCCTCACCCGTGTGCAGGACGGTCTCGCGCAGGAGATCAGGCTCATGCTCGACGAGGGGGTCGTCCCCGAGGTCGAGGACATCGACCTCTGCCTCATCCTCGGTGCCGGGTGGCCGTTCATCGACGGCGGCGCGTCACCGTACCTCGACCGCGAGGGAGCATCCGAGCGCGTGTTCGGCGGGACGTTCCACACGCCGCCGATCCGCGGCATCGCTGCTCGCTGAGACACACGAAGAGGCGGGGTCGGGCATCGCGCCCGGCCCCGCCTCTTCGTCCTGTCAGCGAAGTGGTGCTGTCAGCGGCGTTCGTGGAGGGGGATGTCGACCGCCTCCGTCTCCCCTGTCTGCCGGGCGACCGGGATGCGGGTGCCCAGCACCTGCGCGACGATGTCCTGCGCGATCTTCGATGCTGTGAGGCCGGCGTCGGCGAGGATCTGATCACGCGAGGCGTGGTCGATGAACTCGTCGGGAAGGCCCAGCTCGTCCACGGCGGTGTCGATGCCCGCCTCGCGCAGCACCTGACGGACACGCGTACCGATGCCGCCGACACGGATGCCGTCCTCCATCGTGATGACGAGACGGTGACGTGCCGCCAGCTCGACGACCGACGGCTGCACCGGGATCGCCCAGCGGGGGTCGATCACCGTCGCCCCGATCCCCTGCGCACGCAGTCGCGTGGCGACATCCTTGGCCATGGCGGCGAACGGGCCGACGCTGACGATCAGGACATCCTCCGTCTCGCCGCGGGAGAGCACGTCCACACCGTCCGCCATGCGCTCGACGGCCTCGATGTCCTCGCTCACAGCCCCCTTGGGGAACCGGATCACGGTGGGTGCGTCATCCACGGCGACCGCCTCGTCGAGCGCCTCAGCGACCCGAGCGCCGTCGCGCGGCGCCGCGATGCGGATGTGCGGGACGATCTGCAGCATCGCGAGATCCCACATGCCGTGGTGACTCGGCCCGTCGGGGCCGGTGACACCGGCGCGGTCGAGGACGAAGGTCACCCCGGCCTTGTGCAGCGCGACATCCATGAGCACCTGGTCGAAGGCCCGCCCCATGAAGGTGGCGTAGAGGGCGACCACGGGGTGCAGACCGCCGTAGGCCAGGCCCGCCGCGGAGGTCACCGCATGCTGCTCGGCGATGCCGACGTCGTACACGCGCTCGGGGAAGCGTTCGGCGAAGGGCGCGAGTCCTGTCGGCCGCAGCATCGCCGCTGTGATCGCGATCACCCGGGGGTCTCGTTCGCCCACGCGCACGAGCGACTCGGAGAACACGTCGGTCCATCCCTTGCTGCTCGAGCCGAGCGGCTCCCCGGTGGCGGGGTCGATGCGGTTGACGGCGTGGAACTGGTCGGCCTTGTCGTCCAGAGCGGGCTGATAGCCGCGCCCCTTCTCCGTGATCGCGTGGACGATGACGGGAGCACCATACGACTTCGCGAGCTCGAAGGTCTCGATGAGGGCGCGGATGTCGTGCCCGTCGACGGGGCCGAGGTACTTGATGTCGAGGTTGGAATACAGCGCCTCGTTGTTCGTGAACCGGGAGAGGAAGCCGTGAGTCCCGCCGCGCACGCCGCGGAACAGCGCGCGGCCGAGCGGGCCGAAGGCGCGGAACAGGCGGTCTGACCGGTGGTGGAGCTGCTTGTACGTCGCTGCGGTGCGCACGCGGTTCAGATACCGCGACATCCCGCCGATCGTCGGCGCGTAGGAGCGACCGTTGTCGTTGACGACGATGATGAGGTTCCGGTCGTTGTCATCCGAGATGTTGTTGAGCGCTTCCCAGGTCATCCCACCGGTGAGCGCACCGTCACCGACGACCGCGACCACGTGCCGGTCGTCGCGCCCCGTGGCCGCCAGCGCGCGGGAGATGCCGTCGGCCCAGCTCAGCGAGCTCGAGGCGTGCGAGGACTCAACGACGTCGTGCGGGCTCTCGCTGCGCTGGGGGTAGCCGGCGAGGCCGCCGCGGACGCGCAGCCCAGAGAAGTCCTGCCTGCCCGTGAGGAGCTTGTGCACGTACGACTGGTGCCCGGTGTCGAACACGAACGGGTCGTCAGGCGATTCGAACGCCCTGTGCAGCGCGATCGTGAGTTCCACGACACCGAGATTCGGGCCGAGGTGTCCCCCGGTCCGCGAGACGTTCTCGACGAGGAATCGCCGGATCTCGTCAGCGAGTTCGTTCAGCTCCGCCGTGCTGAGCTGATCGAGATCGCGCGGTCCGTTGATGCCGGGAAGAATGGGCATCAGCACCTCCTGAACATCTTGTCCGACGTGTCCCCCTGGCGGGGACGCGGTGTCTCGATCGTACCGCCGCGACCCGGGGAAACCCCCGAGCGCCGAGCACGAAGGGGTCCGGATGCCGCAGCATCCGGACCCCTTCGCATACCGTCAGACCAGCGAACGCAGCACGTACTGCAGGATGCCGCCGTTGCGGTAGTAGTCGGCCTCACCGGGTGTGTCGATACGGACCACGGCGTCGAACTCGACCGTCTGCTTGCCCTCGGGCGAGTGCTCGCTCGGCTCGGCGGTGACGCGGACCGTCTTGGGCGTGGTGCCGTTGTTCAGCTCCTCCAGTCCGGAGATCGAGACGATCTCCGTGCCGTCGAGGCCCAGCGACTCCCAGCTCTCGCCTGCGGGGAACTGCAGCGGGACGACACCCATTCCGATGAGGTTCGAGCGGTGGATGCGCTCGAAGCTCTCGGTGATGACGGCCTTCACGCCCAGCAGGCTGGTGCCCTTCGCCGCCCAGTCGCGGGACGATCCAGAGCCGTACTCCTTGCCGCCGAAGACCACGAGCGGCGTGCCCTCGGCCTGGTAGTTCTGGCAGGCATCGAAGATGTACGACTGCGGAGCGTCCGGCTTGGTGAAGTCGCGCGTAAAGCCGCCCTCGACCTCGGCACCGTCATTGACGGCGCGCACGAGCTGGTTCTTCAGACGGATGTTCGCGAACGTGCCGCGGATCATCACCTCGTGGTTGCCTCGGCGCGAGCCATAGGAGTTGAAGTCCTTCTGGCGCACTCCGTGCTCCTCGAGGTACTTCGCCGCCGGCGTGCCGATCTTGATGTTGCCCGCGGGGCTGATGTGGTCGGTCGTGACCGAGTCACCGAGGGTCGCCATGACGCGAGCGCCCTTGATGTCGGAGACGGGGGTCAGCTCCATCGACATGCCGTCGAAGTACGGCGCCTTGCGGACGTAGGTGGACTGGTCGTCCCACTCGAAGACCGGTCCGGTCGGCGTAGGCAGGCTCCTCCAGCGGTCGTCGCCATCGAAGACGGTGGCGTACTGCTTGATGAACTGCTCGCGCGAGATCGACGAATCGATGATCTCCTGGATCTCGGCAGGTGCCGGCCAGATGTCCTTGAGGAACACCTCGTTGCCGTCCTGGTCGGTGCCCAGAGCGTCGGTGTCGAAGTCGAAGTGCATCGACCCTGCCAGCGCGTATGCGACGACCAGCGGAGGCGACGCGAGGTAGTTCATCTTCACGTCGGGGCTGATGCGGCCCTCGAAGTTGCGGTTACCGGAGAGGACTGCCGTGACGGCGAGGTCGTTGTCGTTGATCGCCGCGGAGACCTCTTCGATCAGCGGGCCGGAGTTTCCGATGCAGATAGTGCAGCCGTAGCCGACGGTGTAGAACCCGAGGCCCTCGAGATCCTTGTCGAGTCCGGACTTCTCGTAGTAGTCGGTGACGACCTTGGAGCCGGGGCCGAGCGTCGTCTTGACCCAGGGCTTCTGCTTCAGGCCCTTCTCGCGCGCCTTGCGGGCCAGCAGGCCGGCGGCGATCATGACCGACGGGTTCGAGGTGTTCGTGCACGACGTGATGGCCGCGAGGGTCACCGCACCGTTGTCGAGGATGTAGTTCTCGCCCTCGGGGGTCGTGACCGGCACCGGACGGGATGCACCGTGCGCGCCGCTGGCGACGAGCATGGATGCGCGGTGGGCGTCCTCGTGCTGGTGCGACACGCCGTTCTCCGAGACGTGCTCGTGCTCGACGCCGGGGGTGTTGCCGGGGTCGGAGGCCGGGAACGTGCCCTCGACCTCGACGGAGTCCTCGGCGGTGGGGCCGGCGTAGTTGAGGATGTCGCGCTCGAACTGCGTCTTCGCGTCGGAGAGCAGGATGCGGTCCTGCGGACGCTTCGGGCCGGCGATCGACGGCACGACGGTGCCGAGGTCGAGCTCAATGTACTCGCTGAAGACCGGCTCGTTGGACGGGTCGTGCCACAGGCCCTGCAGCTTCGCGTACTCCTCGACGAGGGCGACAGCCTGCTCGTCGCGGCCGGTGAGGCGCAGGTACTCGGTGGTGACGTCGTCGATCGGGAAGATCGCCGCGGTGGAACCGAACTCCGGCGACATGTTGCCGATCGTGGCGCGGTTGGCCAGCGGCACGGATGCGACACCCGCGCCGTAGAACTCGACGAACTTGCCGACGACGCCGTGCTTGCGCAGCATGTCGGTGATCGTGAGGACGACGTCGGTCGCCGTGACACCGGCGGGGATCTCGCCCGTGAGCTTGAAGCCGACGACGCGCGGGATGAGCATCGACACGGGCTGGCCGAGCATCGCAGCCTCTGCCTCGATGCCGCCGACGCCCCAGCCGAGGACGCCGAGACCATTGACCATGGTCGTGTGGGAGTCGGTGCCGACGCAGGTGTCGGGGTACGCCTGGAGGACGCCGTCGTTGGTGCGGTCGTAGATGACCTTGGCCAAGTGCTCGATGTTCACCTGGTGGACGATGCCCGTCCCCGGGGGGACGACCTTGAAGTCGTTGAAGGCGGTCTGGCCCCAGCGGAGGAACTGGTACCGCTCGCCGTTGCGCTCGTACTCGATCTCGACGTTGCGCTCGAGCGCGTTGTCGGAGCCGAACAGGTCGGCGATGACCGAGTGGTCGATGACCATCTCGGCGGGCGAGAGCGGGTTGATCTTGTTGGGGTCGCCACCGAGGGCCGTGACCGCCTCGCGCATGGTGGCGAGGTCGACGATGCACGGGACGCCGGTGAAGTCCTGCATGACCACGCGCGCCGGCGAGAACTGGATCTCGGTGTTCGGCTCGGCTGCGGCATCCCACGATCCGAGAGCCTCGATCTGCGCCTTCGTGACGTTCGCGCCGTCCTCGGTGCGGAGCAGGTTCTCGAGGAGGACCTTGAGACTGAACGGCAGCTTGTCGTAGCCGGGAACAGTGTCAATCCGGAAGATCTCGTAGTCGGTGCTGCCGACCGTCAGGGTGCTCTTGGCACCGAAGCTGTTCACCGTGGACACGAATCCGTCTCCTTCTAGTCTGATGGGAGCGACAGGCGCTCTCCATATTGGTCGCCCGCGCCTTCGGCTGCCAGCAAGGCGCACCTAACAGTGTGCGCCTCGTGAGCTCTCGGCGAAAGACGTCAATTTATCTTGATGTCAAGATAAATCTATCACGCCGCCGAGGCCTCATCCTCCCGCGACTCGCGCGGATACAGGGCTCGGACGACGAGCCAGGTGACGGCGATGAGCGGCGCGAACAGCGGCAGACCCATGATGAGCTTCAGCGTGCCGAGCGCCGTCACCTGATCGGTCAGGTACAGCGGCAGCTGCACGGCCAACCGCGCGAAGAACAGCAGCGCCCAGGCGATGCCCAACCAGCGGAACGCCCGCCTCTTGCGCTTGTCAGCGCGCCACGCTGTCGCATCCCCCATGAGGAAGCCCGCTGCGACCCCGATCAGCGACCAGCCGATCAGCGCCGAGACGAGAAGGACCGTCCCGTATGCCGCGTTCGTGATGAGTCCGGGGACGAAGTTGTCGGCCCCTCTGCCCGTCCACAGCGCGAGGGCGGCGGCAGCCGCAGCCGCGATCAGGCCGCCGAGGGCCGCCGCAGGAGGGGACTTCTGAACGAGCCGCACGACGGTGAAGACCGCGGCGAGCCCGACGGAGACCCCGAGCGCGAGGATCAGAGGATCGGGGCGGATCGTGAAGAGGATGACGAAGGCGAGGCTGGGGAGGACCGATTCCAGGATGCCGCGCCAGCCGCCCATCGCCGACCAGACGACCTTCTGGGTGCTGGCGTCCTTCGCCGGGTCGAGGCCCGCTCGACGCGCGGCTCCACCCAGGGCAGCCCCGAGGAGGTCGGGCGCACTGACGGATTCGGGCTCGGTACGCGCCTCCTGCGGACCTTCCGCGCTCACGCCGATCCTGGCGTGGCGGGCATCTTCAGCGGGATCAGATCGCGCGGCGGCATGGGAGAGCCGCCACGCACCACGACGATCGAGCGGAAGAGGTCCTCGACCTTGGCGGCCGCCTCAGGGTCGGACGCCGCCGCGCCGCCGATCACTCCGCGGAGGAACCAGCGCGGTCCGTCGACGCCGATGAATCGGGCCAGGTGCAGCGCTGAGCCCTCGGACGCCGGTCCCGGCACCTCGGCGAGCAGCTCCTTGCCGAGCGGCCCTTCGCGCTCCTCGACGCGACCGCCCTGCTGGCGGACCTGGTCGACGAGCTGCATCCGCGTCTCGTGCCACAGGCCGAGGCTGCGCGGAGCGGCGAACGGCTGGACCTGCAACGAGGAATCGGCGTAGTCGAGCCCGACCGCCACGATCCGCTTGGTCTGCTCCTCCACCTCGAGGCGGAGGTTCAGCCCTTCGCGCGGAAGGATCTTGATGCCACCGAGATCGATGTACGGGCGGACCGGGTTGGCCTCGGCCTCGTCGAACGGTCCATCGGTCGCACGGTTCGCCGGTGCGGACTTCGACGTCGGCTGCGTGGTCTCTTCTTCAGTCATCGTGCACTTCCTGCCTGCTCGGCGCTCTGCGCCTGGTACCCCGTCGAACCGAACCCGCCGGCGCCGCGCGCGCTGTCTTCGAGTTCGTCCACGGGGATGAAGTTCGCTCGGGTGACCGGCATGATGATGAGCTGCGCGATCCGATCCCCGACCGCCACATCGTACGCGCTCGAGCTGTCCGTGTTCAGCAGGCTCACCTTGATCTCACCCCGGTAGCCGGCATCCACCGTGCCTGGTGAGTTGACGATCGTGATCCCGTGCTTGGCGGCGAGGCCGCTGCGGGGCACGACGAAGGCGGCGTAGCCGTCCGGCAGCGCGATGCGCACACCGGTGGGGACCAGCGCCCTCTCCCCCGGCTCGAGGCGCACGGCCTCCGCGGCGACGAGGTCGGCGCCCGCGTCGCCCGGGTGGGCGTACGAGGGGACGGCTGACGCGATAATGGGAAGATCGACGGAATCGCTCACCCCATGAGGCTAATGCAGAACGACATGACCGACACGCGCACCGCCCGCTATCGCGAGCGTCTCTCGCCGAGCCTGTGGATGCTGGTCACGGCGGCGGTCGCCGCACCGATGCTCAGCCTCACGCTCACGCCGCTCGGTTCGCTGCCCGCCCTCCTCATCGGGATCACGGCCGCGGTCGCGCTGATCGTCCTCATGCTGGCGGCTTCACCATCGATCCGTGTCGACGGCACGGTGCTGCGCGCCGGTCGTGCGCACATCGACGCCCGGTGGCTGGGCGAGGTCACCGAGCTCAGCGGCGAGCAGGCGCATGCTGCCCGCGGCGCCCAGCTCCCGGCCCGCGGGTGGCATCTCATCCGCGGCGGCATCGACGGCATCGTCGTGGTGCAGAACACCGACCCGGCGGATCCCGTCACGAGCTGGACGATCTCGACGCGCACACCCGATCGGCTCGCGGCGGCCATCCGTGCCGCGGAGGCCGAAGCGGTCTGATCCGGGAAGAGTCGCCCGCAGGGCCCCCGGATACGACGATGCGCCCCTGCCGAAACGGCCGGGGCGCACACGAGCGTCGGAAGAGTGCTGCGGTCAGGCAGCGCACTCCTTGCAGATGGGACCATCTGCGCCCTCGTGGTCGAGCTGCGAGCGGTGCTTCACGAGGAAGCAGCTCATGCAGGTGAACTCATCCTGCTGTGCGGGGAGCACGACGACGTCGAGCTCCAGGTCCGACAGGTCTGCGCCGGGGAGGTCGAAACTCGAGGGGTTGTCCGAGTCCTCATCCCCGGTCGTGCCGGACAGCTTGTCCGGCACACGCTCCTTCAGGGCTTCGATCGACTCGGAGTCGTCTTCGCTCTTTCGGGGGGCGTCGTAATCGGTTGCCATGCGGTAAGTCTCCACTTTCATGGTGCTAGTGGGCGGTGCGCCGTCGGGTAAGCGGCGGGCATAGTTTGCACGATGCCGACGTGATTAGCAAATGCCGGTCCGTGTCCCTGACGAAACTCACGGCGCGCCCGTTGTATTCCCCGTTCTGCCGACACCGCGTGACACCATGAACGGACAGCCATCAGAGGGGCATTCGCATGGAAAACGTCACGATCGTCGGCACGGAAGACGACCTGCTGATCCTCGCCACCGGTTCGGGCGAGCGGTTCGCGCTCGCCATCGACGATGTGCTGCACCGAGAGATCCGTCGGGCTCGCCGACGTGACGAGGGCGACAAGCCCCGCGTCACGGTCAGCCCGCGTGAGATCCAGGCGCACATCCGCTCCGGACTCTCCGCGGCCGAGACCGCCGAGCTCCTTGGTGTCGATGTCGAGCACGTCACGCGCTTCGAGGGACCGGTGCTCGCCGAGCGCGAGCACATCGTCGGCCAGGCCCTGGCCGTCCCCGTCCTCATCGGCAGCGAGGTCGAGCCCGACGCGCAGCCCACTTTCGGCGCCGCCGTACGCGCGAAGCTCGCCGACGTCGGGGCGAGCGATGAGCGCTGGGCCAGCTGGAAGGACGACAGCGGCTGGGTCGTGAAGCTCGAGTTCACCGCCGCCGAGGTCTCCCACGACGCGCGCTGGAGTTTCGACCCGCGCCGCAGCGCTCTGTCCCCGTTGAACTCCGACGCCAGTCAGTTGTCGCGGCAGGGTTCGCTCCCTGACGGACTGATCCCGCGTCTGCGCGCTGTCGAAGGCGCCAGGCACGAATCGCCGTACAAGGACGACAGCAGGTTCGACTCCGGCGCGTTCGGTCCCCGCCTGCTGCCGGCTCCGGAGGCAGAGGTCGACGAACCACTGATGCCGGAGCGTTCGGACCCGGCCGCGCAGGCCGCGGCGATCAACCGCGCGCCGAACGAGTCGAACACGAGCGCCGAGACGGCGGATCTTCTCGAGGCGCTGCGCCGTCGGCGAGGTCAGCGCGAGAGCGCCCCTGCCGTGTCGGACGCGGACGAGCGGGAGACGCCGGAACCGGCAGTGAGCCCGATCGCCCTGTTCGACTCCCTGGAGTCCGAAGAGGCACCGGCCGAGAAGCCCGCACCTCAGGAGTCGCCTCAGGATGCCGGTGGACGGCGGCGCCGTCGCAACGCGATGCCGTCCTGGGACGAGATCGTCTTCGGAGCACGCACGGACGACTGACGTCAGCCGGCGAACGCCCCGCGGCGGATGTACGGAACGATGCGCTCCTCCGGGGTGAGGGCTCCGTGCTGCCCGACCATGCCCCTGGAGCGCTGGTCGTCTGCCGTCCCGTCGTAGAAGGCCCGGTTCCCGCGGGCGACGACGACGAGATCCCCGATCCGGTCGGTGGCATCCGCTGTCACCTCACCTCCGTACAGGCCTGACGCGATCACCTCATCCCTGCTGAGGACATCGGCCTCTCCCTCGCTGAAGCGCCGCCAGATGTCCAGGTGCGCGGCCGCATCGGCGCCCGGTTCGAGGTAGACGTGCAGCATCCGCGGTTCACCGCCGAAGTGACGGACGGCTCCGAGGCGAGCATCCCCCTCTGCGAGGACCACGTGGCGGTGTGCGGGCACGTCGACCATGCCGTGGTCCGCCGTGATGAGCACTCCGACGCCCCGCGGCGGCGCAGGCGCGAGGGCATGATCGATGTCCTCGAGGGCGGCGATCCATGCCTGCGAGTCGATCCCGTGCTGGTGCCCCGCCTTGTCGACCTCCGGCAGGTAGCAGTACACCAGCGCACCCGGTTCGTCGGAGGCGAGCTGGTAGGCCAGCGCCACGCGTTCGGCCGGTGTCCTCGCCGAGACGAACGTCGCTCCGCGGAGGGTCGCGTTCGTGAACCCGCTGCGGGCGTAACTGGCGATGCCGACGGCGTATGCCGGGCGCCCCGCAGAGACCGCGCGCTCGAACACCGTCGGCTGCGGCTGCCATCGGTGCGGATCGATGCCATCCGATTCCCAGCCGGACAGGAGGTTGACCAGGCGGTCTCTGCTCCGGTCGAGCACGCGGTAGCCGACCAGGCCGTGTCGGCCCGGCTCGACGCCGGTGAGGATCGAGGTGAGCGCCGCAGCCGTGGTGGTCGGGAAGGCCGAGTACGCGACGTCCTTCTTGCCCACGCCGGCGGAGAGGTGCCGAGCGTGCCCCGCATGGGCGCGAAGCTGGATCGCGCCCAGACCGTCCACGATGACCACGACGACCGAGCGTGCCGGGGCGAGCCCACCCGTTCCGCCCTCGAGCGAGGCGAGGAGGTCCCCCGCCACCCCGTGGATGTTCCGGGCTGTCGCAGGCGTGGTCGGTAGAATCGGTGACACCCGAGCCAGTCTTCCACAGGCTCAGCTACGTCCCAGGAAGTCCATGCCCCGCACTGAACCCGCCGAGCCCGTCGAGGAGCGCATCCAGGACATCGACCTGTCCAATGAGATGCAGGGTTCGTTCCTCGAGTACGCCTACTCGGTGATCTACTCCCGCGCACTGCCCGATGCTCGCGACGGTCTGAAGCCCGTTCAGCGACGCATCCTCTACCAGATGGCGGAGATGGGCCTGCGGCCGGAGCGCGGACACGTCAAGAGCGCCCGCGTCGTCGGCGAGGTCATGGGCAAGCTCCATCCGCACGGCGACTCGGCGATCTACGACGCCCTCGTGCGGCTGTCGCAGGACTTCGCCCTGCGCGTCCCGCTCGTGGACGGCCACGGCAACTTCGGCTCCCTCGACGACGGCCCAGCCGCGTCCCGGTACACCGAGGCTCGGCTCGCTCCGCCCTCGCTCGCCCTGACCGAGAGCCTCGATGAGGACGTCGTCGACTTCGTCCCCAACTACGACGGCCAGTTCCAGCAGCCCTCCGTGCTGCCGGCGGCCTTCCCGAACCTGCTCGTGAACGGTGCGAGCGGGATCGCGGTCGGCATGGCGACGAACATGGCCCCGCACAACCTCATCGAGGTCGTCGCCGCCGCGACGCACCTGCTCGAGAATCCGGACGCCACGGTCGAGCAACTCATGGAGTACGTCCCCGGCCCGGACTTCCCGTCCGGCGGGATCCTCATGGGTCTCGACGGCGTCCGTGACGCCTACACCAACGGCCGCGGCGCCCTACGGGTGCGCGGCAAGGTGTCCGTCGAACCGCTCGGTCCCCGCCGGACCGGCATCATCGTCACCGAGCTGCCGTACATGGTGGGCCCGGAGCGACTGATCGAGAAGATCAGGGATGCCGTGCAGGCGAAGAAGCTGCAGGGCATCAGCGACGTCAACGACCTCACCGACCGCGCGCACGGCCTCCGTGTCGCGATCGGCATCAAGACGGGCTTCGATCCGAACGCCGTGCTCGAGCAGCTGTACCGCCTGACCCCGCTCGAGGACTCGTTCAGCATCAACAACGTCGCCCTCGTGGACGGCCAGCCGCGCACGCTCGGCCTCAAGGAGATGCTCAGCGTCTACGTCGGGCACCGCCTCGAGGTGGTCACACGCCGCAGCCGCTTCCGTCTCGCCCGTCGGGAGGAGCGTCTCCACCTCGTCGAGGGGCTGCTCGTCGCGATCCTCGACATCGACGAGGTCATTCAGGTCATCCGCTCCTCGGACGACTCGGAACAGGCGCGCGGACGCCTTCGCCAGGTCTTCGATCTCTCGGACGCGCAGGCCGAATACATCCTCGAGTTGCGTCTTCGCCGCCTCACCAAGTTCTCCCGCATCGAGCTCGAGGCGGAGCGCGAAAAGTTGCTCGCCGAGATCGCCGAGCTGCGCGAACTGCTCGGCAGCGAACAGCTTCTGCGCGCACAGGTCGCCTCCGAGCTGGACGCCGTCGCCGAGGCGTACGGCACTCCGCGTCGCACCCTGCTCCTCAACGCCTCGCCGCCCAAGCCCCGCAGCTCGAAGGCGCCGGTGGACCTCCAGATCGCCGACAGCCCCACGGTCGTCGTGCTCTCCACGACCGGGAAGGCGGTCCGAGTCGACCTCGCTGACGGACAGCTGCTGCAGCGCGCACCACGACGCAGCAAGCACGATGCCGTCCTGGCATCGCTGACCACCACCACGCGCAGCGAGATCGGCGCGGTGACCACGGCGGGCCGTGTCCTTCGGTTCTCCCCGGTGGATCTTCCATCGGTGCCGTCATCCTCCGTCCACCTCTCCGCCGGTGTGGCTCTGCGCGATTACATCGGGCTGCTCGACAAGAGCGAACGCGTCGTCGCCCTGATCCGCTTCGACGACGACACGCCACTCGCGCTGGGCACCCGTGGCGGCGTCGTCAAGCGCGTCGTCCCGTCGGCGTTGCCCGTGCGTCCGGAGACCGAGGTCATCGGCCTGAAGGCCGGCGACGCCGTCGTCGGCGCGGCAAGTGCTCCGGACGACGCCGAGCTCGTCTTCGTCACCTCTGACGCCCAGTTGCTGCACTACCCGGCATCCGCCGTCCGCCCGCAGGGTGGTCCGGCAGGCGGTATGGCCGGCGTGAAGGTCTCCACGAAGGCCGAGGTCGTCGCCTTCGCCGTGGTCACCGCACCGGAGGACGCGATCGTGGTCACCGTGTCCGGAGCGGATGGCACCATCGCTGGTACGGATGCCGGCCGCGCGAAGGCATCGATGTTCACGGAGTTCCCCTCCAAGGGACGGGCGACCGGCGGTGTCCGGGCCCACTCGTTCCTCAAGGGCGAGGACCGGCTGCGTCTGGCGTGGGTCGGTCCGCAGGTCGCGGTCGCCGTCGGCACGGACGGCTCGGCACGGACACTTCCGGAACCGGTCTCCAAGCGGGATGCCTCGGGACAGGTCCTGGACGCCGTCATCGGCTCCGTCGGTACCGTCCTCGGCGCCTGACATCCGCGCACCGGCGCGCTCGAGGCTGCGCCTCACCGCCGCCGAGCTCGCACGGCGACGCCGGACGGCCCCGCGGCGCGGGTGGCGTCAGGCGTCGATGGACTCGCGCGAGAGCTGGTCGGACGACTCGACGATGAACTCGCGGCGAGGGGCGACCTCATTGCCCATGAGGAGCTCGAAGACGCGACCGGCGGCCTCGGCATCCTCCATCCGCACGCGGCGGAGAAGACGACCCGACTTGTCCATCGTCGTGTTCGCGAGCTGATCCGCGTCCATCTCGCCGAGACCTTTGTACCGCTGGATCGGTTCGTGCCAGCGCTTGTTCTGCTTGCGCAGCTTGGCCAGCAGGGTGTGGAGCTCCTGCTCGGAGTACGTGTAGATCGTCTCGTTCGGCTTCGAGCCCGGATTGATGACGATGACGCGATGCAGCGGCGGTACGGCCGCGAACACGCGTCCCTCTTCGATGAGCGGCCGCATGTACCGGAAGAACAGCGTGAGCAGCAGCGTCCGGATGTGCGCGCCGTCGACGTCGGCGTCGCTCATGAGGATGATCTTGCCGTAGCGTGCCTGGTCGATGTCGAACGTGCGCCCCGAACCCGCACCGATCACCTGGATGATCGCCGCGCATTCGGCGTTGGACAGCATGTCGCCGATGGAGGCGCGCTGGACGTTGAGGATCTTGCCCCGGATGGGCAGCAGAGCCTGGAACTCACTGTTGCGGGCACGGCGCGCCGTACCAAGAGCCGAGTCCCCCTCGACGATGAACAGCTCGCTGCGGGTGACGTCGTTGGATCGGCAGTCGACGAGCTTCGCCGGCAGGGACGACGACTCCAGTGCGTTCTTGCGGCGCTGGGTCTCCTTGTGCGCACGGGCGGACACGCGCGCCTTCATCTCCGAGACGACCTTGTCCAGGAGCTGGCTGGCCTGGTTCTTGTCGTCGCGCTTGGTGGAGGAGAACCGGGCGCCGAGCTCCTTGCGGAGCACCTGAGCGACGATCTGTCGGACGGCCGGAGTGCCGAGGACCTCCTTGGTCTGGCCCTCGAACTGCGGCTCCGGCACTTCGACCGTGAGCACCGCGGTGAGGCCGGCGAGGACGTCGTCCTTCTCCACCTTGTCGTTTCCGACCTTCAGCCGGCGGGCGTTCTGCTCGACCTGCGCTCGCAGGACCTTCAGCAACTCCTGCTCGAAGCCCTGCTGGTGCGTGCCGCCCTTGGGAGTCGCGATGATGTTGACGAACGACCGCGTGACGGTGTCGTACCCGGTACCCCATCGCATGGCGAGATCGACCCGGCACTCCCGCTCGACCTCCGTGGAGGCCATGTGTCCGTCCGGCTGCAGGACGGGCACGGTCTCCTTGAACGTGCCCGACCCCTGGATCCGCCAGGTGTCGGTGATCGGCGGATCGACCGCGAGGTAGTCGACGAACTCCGAGATCCCACCCTCGTAGTGGAACGAGGTCTCCTTGACCTCCTCCTCGCGTTCGTCCCGGATCACCAGTTCGAGGCCGGGGACGAGGAACGCCGTCTGACGCGCGCGCATCTCGAGCTCGCCGACCTTGAACTCGGCATCCTTCGTGAAGATCTGACGGTCGGCCCAGTAGCGCACGCGCGTTCCCGTGACGCCTCGAGGAGCCTTGCCGATGACCCGCAACTCGCTGCTCTTCTCGAACGGCGTGAACTTCGCATCCGGTCGCTTCTCGCCGGAATCCGCGAAGATCCCCGGCTCGCCGCGGTGGAACGACATCGCGTAGGTCTTGCCGCCGCGGTCGACCTCGACGTCGAGCCGCTCGGAGAGCGCGTTGACGACGGAGGCGCCGACGCCGTGGAGGCCACCGGATGCGGCGTACGAACCCCCGCCGAACTTGCCGCCGGCGTGGAGTTTCGTGAAGACCACTTCGACACCCGTCAGGCCGGTGCGGGGCTCGACGTCGACGGGGATACCGCGTCCGCGGTCATGCACCTCGACGCTGCCATCGGGGTGGAGGATGGTCTCGATCCTGGTGCCGTTGCCGGCGACGGCCTCGTCGACGGCGTTGTCGATGATCTCCCAGAGGCAGTGCATGAGCCCGGGCGAACCGTTCGACCCGATGTACATGCCTGGTCGTTTACGGACTGCTTCGAGTCCTTCGAGCACCTGGAGATGATGGGCGGAATACTCGGCGGTCACAAGGATCAAGTCTATTCGCCGCCTCGCCACGAGGCCTGCAGACACTCCCCGATCGTGCCGCCCGGCCGCACGCGCGTACGCGCTGAGCGAAACACGCCGCCTTCCGGGTATGACTCACAGCAGACCGTGGTTGTATTGAGCACATTCGAAAACGGACGCCGATACCCGAGGAGGCACCGAGATGAACGCTACAACCGAACGTGACACCTCCATGGTCGAGTACCGCTTGACGGCGATGGACCGCTGTGACTCCTGTGGAGCGCAGGCGTACATCGCCGCAGAGGTCAACGGCTCCGAGCTGCTGTTCTGCGCACACCACGGACGCAAGTACGAAGAGAAGCTGCGCAGCATCGCCACGTCGTGGCACGACGAGACGGCTCGTCTCGTCGACGCCGTCTGACGCCGACCAGGACATCCCGAATCGCGATCCGCTGACTCAGCGGGTCGCGATTCTTCTGACCGCGGGTGTCAGTCTTGTCACGATCTCCTCGCCGACCGTGTCGATCCGCTCCGCCAGAGCCGTGGCGTCGGGCTCGCCGTGATCACCCGGGCCGAAGATGGTGACCGCATCGCCTCGCGAGGCGCCGCTCCACGCGTCGACCGTCATACGGGTGTCACCGATGGCGCGGATCGCTCGCGGCCCCGCTGGGGTGCCGACGGGCGCGCCGACGAGGTTCGACGGGAAGCCGTGCAGGGCCCCGATACCGACGTCGACGGTGTCCGCGCGTGCGTCGATCACAGGTGCGCTGAGCGTCGCGACCGGGCCGATCCCGGGGATCTCCGGGCCGTCGGCTGACCGGATGCCGTAGCAGAACGCTCCGATGCGGCACACGCTCGCCCGCAGCTCCGGACGCCACCATGACGCCGCGGATGCCGTGAGGTGCGTGTCGGCCGGGTCGATACCTGCCGCACGGAGCACTTCGAGTGCATGGCGGAACACACCGGCTGCCGCGTCGTCCTCGGCATCGCTGGCTTCGGCGAGGTGGCTCCAGAGCCCGACCACCCGGAGCAGTCCGGCGCGCTGAGCGCCATCGACCTCCGCGACGAACGCCGGCCAGCGCTCGGGGCGCACGCCGTTGCGGTGCAGACCCGTGTCGATCTTCAGGTGCACGGCAGCGGTGCGCTCCCGGTCCCGGGCGACGGCGAGCACACGGCGCAGGTAGTCCTCGTCTCCGATACCGAGCTCGAGGCCGGCGTCCAGCGCCCGCGCGATCTCCCCATCGGTGGACGTCGCCCATGCGAACACACGGGCGTGCGGACGCCGCGCGCGCACACGCTCCCCCGTCTCGACGTCGAAGCTGCCGAAGCGGTCCAGCGCCGGATCCGCGGACAGTGCGTCCAGCACCCACTCGACGCCGTGGCCGTACGCATCGTCCTTCATCGCCAGCATGAGAACCGACGGCGCGATGCGGCGTCGCACCGCCGCGACGTTGCGCACGAGCCGTCCGGTGGAGAGCTCGAGGACCGGTGTCATCAGTCCGTCCATTCACGCACCGCCTTCGCACCGACGACCGCGACGAGTTCCGTCGCCCGCAGGCCGGTCACCTGCGTCCACGTCTGCAGCTCGTCGACGGCGGGGCCGGCGCCGAAGTACACGACCTCGCCGCCGAGTCCGCCGGCGGCATCCGTCGTCTGCAGATCGATCACGCACACGTCCATCGCGACCCGTCCCACGATGGGCCTCAGCTGCGCGCCGACGGCCACCTGCGCGTGGTTGCCCAACGCGCGCACGATGCCCTGCGCGTACCCACCGGTGACGAGCGCGATGGTGGTGTCGTGTTCTGCCGTGAAGGTGTATCCGTAGGAGACCGACTCGCCTGCGCGCAGTGGCTTGTGCGACAGCATCCGCCCCGTGAGGGTCATCGCGGGGCGACGGCCCGAGCCCGGCAGCCCGTACAGCATCGCGCTGTCGATGTCCGGCTCCGCATCGGTCAGTACCTCGACGCCGTCTTCGGCGAGAGAGGCCGCGAGCTGCGGGTCCTCCACGACGATGCGGCGGATGCCCGCATCGCGAACCGCGAGAGCCGTCTGCCGAACACCGTGGCCGAACGCGTCAGCACGCAGGTCGGCGGTCTCGCCTCCGGCCTCGGCCGCGACGCGTGCCGATTCGCGCAGCGCACTCAGCGAGATCACCGCGCGCGGAAGACTGCCGGACGCGGTCACTTCCTGCTGGCCTCGATCACCGGACGGTGCCGCGCTCGGCTGCCGGTACGGATGCCGGTCGCACTGACCCGCGTCTCATACAGGCCGGGCGTCCAGTTGCCCTCGATGAGCACGGGTCCGTCGGGCGTGACGGCGACGTCCCAGCCCACGTACGGCACGGTGGGGACCTCCTGAGCCGCGCGGGTGACGAGGTCGACGACCTGATCCCACATCGGCACCTCGAAGTCGACGATCGAGCGTCCGGAGTCGGGGTGCGTCTCGTAGCGGGACTTGTGCTTCCCGGTGTGGCCGGGACCGAACGACTTGCCGCTCTCGTCGATCATGGTGAAGAAGCCGCCCCAGGTGAACTGGTCGCTCACCGCTCCACGGCCGAACTTCTGGGCCGCCATCAGCACGTGGACCTTCTCGCCGTCGAAGAAGGTCGCCACGCGCGTGGTGTTGACCGTCCCCTCGCAGTACTCGGCGAGGTACGGGTGCTGGACGATGCGCTGCTCGATGAGGCGCTGCCCCTTGTCGCGGAGCTCGTCGCGGAACGCGTTCCAATCCGTGACCTCTGCGGCGTCGTACCGGAAGACGCCCTTGCCCTCTCGCCCGACCGGGGTCTTGGCGATGAACACCGGATTCTTCTCGGCGAACGCGCGGAAGCCGTCGGCATCCACCTCGTCGAGGTCGATCCAGTCGCGCCCGAGGTACTCGGAGAAGCGCCTGTTGAAGGTGAGCTTGTTCTCAAACTGCAGCACGTCCGTGCGGTCATTCAGCGCCTGCGCCACGTGATGCTGGACGAGCGAGGTCATGAACGTCTTCCGCTCCGCCTTGGTCAACAGCGCGAAGTCCGCCTCGTAGTAGTCGATGTAGGCCGTGTCGTGGAAGGCGGCCCACACGAGCATGTCGACGAAGATGCGCGGGGCCCACTTGTCCTGCTCCTTCGCGATCTGGGTGGCGAACGACCACACCCTGCCGACGTCGAACGATCGCAGTCGCTTCAGGATGTATTTCAGGCGCGCTGTGAGCGCGACGTCTCGAGACAAAACGACCCTTTCGAGATGGACGGTCCGACATCCCATCGTAGTCACTCCGCCCGTCGGGGCCCTGGGACCGCAGCGTGTTAGCCTGGCCTGGTGGACCAGAAGCGCTTACGCGTTCGGTATCTCTTCGACCGGGCACGGCGACTGAATCCGACGCAGTTGATTGAACTCGCCCGTCAGGTCAAGCGGGTCTCGAAGGCACCTCTCCCCGTGATCATCGGAGACATGCTGTGGTGCTCCGTCCGCTACGAGATGGGGTTCCGCGACTACGTCGTGTGGGACATCCGCATCCTGAAGGCGCGCGAACGTGCCACGTGGATGACGCATCCCAAGGCGTTCCGTCTGAACAAGACGCTCAACGGCCCGGATTCGAAGGTCATCCTCGGCGACAAGGCCCGCTTCCTCACCGACTTCGCCGATCTCGTGCGGCGGGAGTGGCTCGACGCCGCTGCCGTCTCCGACGACGAGCTCGCCGCGTTCCTCGGTCGGCACGCTCGTGTGATCGCCAAGCCGGCTGCCGGTGAAGGCGGCGCGGGGATCGCGATCTTCGACACCGCCGACATCTCCGACGTCGCAGCCTGGCGCGCCGAGCGCATCGAGAAGGACCAGACGCTTCTCGAGCAGGTGCTCACCCAGCACGACGATCTCAACGCCGTGTACCCGGACAGTGTCAACACCGTGCGCATGATCACGTACCGCGACCCGCAGGGCGAGCTGCACGTCATCGCATCCGTGCTGCGCATCGGAAACGGCGCCGTGATCGACAACTTCGCCTCCGGCGGGATGTTCACGATGCTCGATGACGACGGCGTCGCTCTGTATCCGGGCGTCGACAAGCAGTCGAACATCTACCGGGAGCACCCCGTCACCGGCACGACGATCGCGGGCACCCGGGTGCCGTTCTACCCGGAAGTCGTCTCGATGATCGCCGAGGCGGCGAAGCTCCTCCCCACGGTGCCGTACGTCGGTTGGGACATCGCGATCACACCGGAGGGCCCTGCCCTCATCGAGGCGAACCACAACTCCAGCGTGTTCCAGATGAAGCCGTCGGCGTCCGGGATCCGCACCGGCCTGCTGTACCGCTACCGCGACGCCATCGGCGCCGACATCGTCGACAACCGACGCTGAGTCTCTGTCGCGGGAGACGGCTTCGACTCGTCGCTGCGCTCCTCGCTCAGCCCCTTTCGTCTGCGGGCTCCGCCCTCCGCTCAACGCCCCGCATATCCCCCACCGCGGGACGTTGAGCGAGCGCAGCGAGACGAAACGGGGTGAGCGAGCGGACGCCCACATCGCGGGACGTTGAGCGAGCGCAGCGAGACGAAACGGGGTGAGCGAGCCGCAGGCGAGTCGAAGCCGGCCTCAACCCCGGCGACGGCGGACCGTGTCCATCGCGACCTTGAGCTCGGGAGCACGGAACACGAACAGCAGCAGCAGGTAGACGGCGCCCGCGACGGCAGCGATCACCGCGGCGCCGAGCGCACCCCAGAGCTTGTCCTGGAGCATCCAGCCGTCCGCTCCCCCGCTCAGCAGGTACACACCGTAACCGGCGGCGCCGGCCGGGAGCGCCATGATGATGAACCTCACAAGGGCAGCCCAGGTGCTGCCGAGCCCGAGCGGTCCGATCTTCCGGCGCAGCAGGATCGTGGCGAGCACCGTCTGCACGATTCCCGCACACGCCTGCACCAGGGCCACCGACGCCGCACGCCATTCGACCGGCACCGAGAACGCCACCACGAGTGTGAACACGAGGACCAGTGAGGCCTGGACCACGGTGAAGAAGAACGGCGTTCGTGCGTCGCCATACGCGTAGAACGTGCGCTGCACGATGAAGAGCACCGCCATGGGCAGCAGACTGACCAGGAACGCGAGCAGCACCGGAGCGATCAGTGTCGCCTCCAGCGCCCCGTTGCTGAAGACGCGCGACGCGGGGACGGCGGCGGCGGCCACGGCAGCGGTGGCGATCACGACGAACAATCCCAGCACGCGGATCGACTGCGCGATGTCCCCGCGCAGTTCGGCGTCGCGCTTGGCTGCAGCGTGCTCGCTGATCCGTGTGAAGTACGGTGTCCCGATCGCGAGGATGATCATCGAGTAGGGGACCATGTACACGAGCCAGGCGTTCTGCGATGCGAACACCGACGGATGATCGCCCGATGCGACCGAGAGCGTCTGCGTCTGTACGATGCCGACGGCCTGACCGATGAGGGTGGTCAGCAACGTCCACTTGGCCAGCGTACGCATGTGGCCCAGGCCCATCCCCCGCCAGCGGAAGTCGAACCGGAGCGGGATGCCCGCCCGGCGCCAGAAGAACACCAGCACCACCGTCTGCCCGACGATCCCGAGCGTCGCGGTCCCCGCGAGCACGGCGACCATGAGCGGGTTCCATTCGGCGACGTCGGTGAGGTTCGAGCCGAACAGCATCATGAAGACGAGGAAACCCGCGATCGACACGATGTTGTTGACGATCGGCGCCCAGGCGTAAGGGGCGAAGATCCGGCGGGCGTTGAGGATCTCGCCCAGCAGCGCGAACATGCCGTAGAAGAACAGCTGCGGGATGCACCAGTAGGCGAACTGCGTCGCCAGCGCGTGCTGCTCCGGGGAGTACCCCGCGGAGGCGTACAGGCTGACGAGCAGAGGTGCACAGAAGAACGCCACGACGGTGATGCCGCCCACGAGAACGGCTCCGAGTGTGAGCAGCTTCGCGAGGAAGGCGTGTCCGCTGTCCTTCTGTGCCGTGGCGCGGACGACCTGCGGCACGATGACTCCGGTGAGCACACCCGCCGAGATCACCTGGTAGATGCTGTTGGGCAGCATGTTGGCGGTCGCGAAGGCGTCGCCGGCCTGACCGATCGCGCCGACGGCGGAGATCAGCACGACCGTGCGCAGCAACCCCGTGATGCGGGACGTGAGCGTACCCGCTGCGATCATTGCGCTGGCGCGACCGAGTCCCATACCTGGTGCTTTCCCTCCGCGTCCGTCGTCCGCGATCCGCGTCGGACGGAGCGATCTCAGACGGTGCGGATGATGCCCATCGGCGTGGACTCGCGTCCCTGGCCGAGGGGGTTGTCCTTGAGGATGCGCAGCAGGCGCTGCTCGCCGGCCTTGTCGAGGGTCGACCCGAGGATGTTCCCGCCGAGGTCGTTGATGTCCACGACGGCGACGTCGGCGGTACCGCCGATGAGTGCCTTGACGTGCGCGGCGACCTGGCGCGGGTTCTTCGGACCGAGCACGACCGCCTCGTTGTAGGGAGGGATGGTGTGCTTGGTCGGACCGTCGATCGCGCGGGCCTTGTCACCGGCGATGCGGTAGAAGTCGCCCTTACGTCCGAAGGCCTTCGTCACCGCCGAGACGGCGGCCGCGAACAGGATGCGCGGAGTACCGCATTCGCGAAGGGCCATCTCCATCGTCTCGGGCATGCCGAGTCCGATGCCGTACGGCGTGCGCGTGACGTACTTCGACAGGAACAAGGCGAGCTTGCGCGGCGTGATCTCGTCGAGTCGGTAGGAACGCCCCTGCGTGATCGCCACGATCTTCTCCGTGACGAACAGCAGGTCCCCCGGCTGCACGGCCTCGGCCGCATACTCGGTGATGATGGCGTCGAGGTCGTCCTCGGGCATCACGACACGGGTGCGCAACGGGATACGGGCGTAGTTGCGACCGTCGACGCTCGTCTCGAGCGCCTTGCCCTCGTTCGCCTGCATCACTCGAGGTAGTCCCGCAGCGACTGCGAGCGGCTCGGGTGGCGCAGCTTGGCCATGGTCTTGGACTCGATCTGGCGGATGCGCTCACGCGTGACACCGAAGGTGTCGCCGATCTGGTCGAGCGTCTTGGGCTGTCCGTCGCCGAGACCGAAGCGCATGCGGATCACTCCCGCTTCGCGCTCGGAGAGCGAGTCCAGCAGCTGCTCGAGCTGACGCTGGAGCATCGTGAATCCGACGGCGTCCGCCGGGACGACGGCCTCGGTGTCCTCGATGAGGTCACCGAATTCGCTGTCGCCGTCCTCACCGAGAGGTGTGTGCAGCGAGATCGGCTCGCGGCCGTACTTCTGCACCTCGACGACCTTCTCCGGCGTCATGTCCAGCTCGCGGCTGAGCTCTTCCGGAGTGGGTTCGCGCCCGAGGTCCTGGAGCATCTGACGCTGCACGCGGGCGAGCTTGTTGATGACCTCGACCATGTGGACGGGGATACGGATCGTACGGGCCTGGTCGGCCATGGCACGCGTGATCGCCTGCCGGATCCACCAGGTGGCGTAGGTCGAGAACTTGAAGCCCTTGGTGTAGTCGAACTTCTCGACCGCACGGATCAGGCCGAGGTTGCCCTCCTGGATCAGGTCGAGGAACTGCATTCCGCGGCCCGTGTAGCGCTTCGCGAGGGAGACGACCAGACGAAGGTTAGCGCCGAGCAGGTGGCTCTTCGCACGCTGTCCGTCACGGGCGACCCACTGCAGGTCGAGTCCGAGCTGGCTCGTCTTCTCGGCCGCCGACATGTTCGACAGCTTCTCCTCGGCGAACAGACCGGCCTCGATGCGCATCGCGAGCTCGACCTCTTCGGCCGCGTTCAGCAGGGCGACCTTACCGATCTGCTTGAGGTAATCCTTGACGGGGTCGGCCGTCGCGCCGGTGATCTGCGTCGAGTAGACGGGGACATCGTCCTCGTCCTTCGTCGTCAGGACGATGGCGCCGGTGGGAAGCGGCTCGGTGAACACCGGCTTCTTCTCTTCCTCTTCGGCCTCCTCGGCCACGGGCTCGCCGCCGTCCTCGACGACGTCGTCCTCGTCGGCCTTCTTGCGCTTGGCCGGCGCCTTCTTGGCGGCGGCCTTCTTGGCAGCAGGCTTCTTCGCCGCCGGCTTCTTCGCGGCAGCGGTGTCTTCGACCTCGACGGCTTCGGCGTCGGGGTCGGTCTTCTTCGTCCGGGTGTTCTTGGTCGCGGCAGGAGTCACGTTTCGCCTTTCACGGGGCGGCGCGACCACCCCGGGACATTTCGGACACTAGTAAGACCCTTGTCAAGTCCTGAGCCTGGGCACGGGACATTGACAACGGGTCGGATTACCAGTATCGCACACGATTGCGCAAGGGGTCGCATCCGCAGGGAAGTCGTTTCAGGAGCGTGATCTCTTGTCGTCGTCCCCCGGCGGGCGGGTGGCGAGGTAGCGCTCGAGTTCCGCGGCGAGTTCATCGGCGCTCGGCAGATCGCGCTCGTCGAAACCGCCCTCGTCGTACGGATCCATGTCGTCAGGATCGCGGCCGGCCATATAGGCGTCGTACCTGTTCTCGAGCGTCTGCACCATCTGGCGGAGCTCATCATTGCCCTGCACCTGGTCGTCGACCTTGGTGAGGTACTCCTCGCGCGCCGCCCGGAGTTCGTCGAGGCCGAGGACGATCCCCGTCGCCCCCATGACGCGATCCGCCGCCGTGATGACCGCTTCCGGGTACTCCGTCTCTGCCAGGTAATGAGGCACGAGCAGGACGAAGCCCACCACGCGATCGCCGCGCTCCGCGAACCGGTACTCGAGCAGGTGCCCCGCAGTACCGGGAACCTGCGTGCGCGGCCGCCAGACGGAGAGGCTCGCCGTGATCTCCTTGCGGTTGCCACTCACCGTCGTACTGATCGGCCGGGTGTGCGGCACAGGCATCGCGATGGCGTGCACCCAGGTCACACCGGACACGCCGAACTCCTCGGCGAAGTCGAGGACGCTCTGCGAGAAGGCGTTCCAGGCGAAGTCCGGCTCGTACCCCGACAGGAGGAGGAACTGCTGCCCGAGGGCATCGTGCGCGATGGACAGCTCGAGCCGCGCCGGCCGCATCTCCGTGAGGTGGTCCTGTTCGAAGACGAACAGAGGGCGGCGTGCGCGATAGTCCAACAGCAGATCGTTGTCGTAGACGGCGACCGGCTGCGGGTCGGAGACATCGCGCAGATGATCGATGAGACCGGAGACGGCGCTTCCGGCATCCGTGAATCCTGTCAGCAGGATGACCAGCGGCAGACCCTGCGGGACGGCGGGTGCATTCGCGACACGTTCGTACAGCTCTCCGGAGACGGGCATGTCTCCATGCTACGAGCCCCGCGGTGCACCGGGGGCGCCGCGGTCATGCTCACAGCGAACAAGGTTCGGGCGCCCAGGGGGTCCGGTGCCTAGGATGGATGCATGACGCTTCCTGCGCTCTCGCACACCGCCGAACCATTTCCCGGAAGCGCTGCCGACGCCGCAGTGCTCATCGTCCCCGAACTCGAGGCGTTCCCCGATTCTCTGGAGCCCTATCCGGGCCTGAAGGACGTGTTGACGGCGATCGGATTCACCGGTGGCGCATCATCCTTCGCCCGGGTGCACGCCCCTGAGATCACCTCCCTGCCCTTCGCGGTCGTCGGTGCAGGCAAGGCCGCGGATGCCGCATCCGTCCGCGAGGCCGCGGGAACCGCCCTGCGATCGCTCACCGGATTCGACAGCGTCGCGCTGGCGATCGCCGGCCCGCTCGACGAGTTCGCCGCCGCGGCCGCCGAGGGTGCGGCGTACGGCGGCTACCGCTTCGAGGGCTACCGTTCGAAGGCCGGCAAGACCCGTGCGACGTCCGTGACGCTGCACAGCTCCCACGTGTCCGATGAGCAGATCGAGCGGGCGCGCGTGCTCGGCGAGGCCCTCGCGCTGGTGAAGGACCTCGTGTCCGTTCCCGCGGAATGGCAGAGCCCCGCCGGCCTGGCCCAGAGCGCGGTGGATGCCGTGGCCGACCTCGATGTCTCCGTCGAGGTGCTCGATGAGAAGGCCCTCGCCGACCAGGGCTTCGGCGGCGTCCTCGGTGTCGCCCAGGGCTCGGCCCGTCCGCCGCGCGTCGTCCGGCTCGACTACGCGCCGGCGGAAGCCGTCTCCCACATCGCCCTCGTGGGCAAGGGCATCACGTTCGACACCGGTGGCCTCTCACTCAAGCCCGCGGCATCCATGGTGGGCATGAAGTTCGACATGGCCGGGTCGGCGACGGTTCTCGCGACCCTGCGCGCCATCGCCGCGCTCCGTCTGCCCGTCCGTGTCACGGCGTGGATGTGCATCACCGACAACATGCCCTCCGGCAGCGCCACCCGCCCCGGCGACGTTCTGCGCATGCTGGACGGTCAGACCGTCGAGGTCCTCAACACGGATGCCGAGGGGCGCCTGGTCCTCGCCGACGGACTCGTCGCGGCCAGCCGTGAGAAGCCGGACGTGATCTTCGACGTGGCAACTCTCACCGGCGCGATCCTCGTCGCCCTCGGGCACCGGCACACCGGTGTGATGGGCGAGGACGAGGCCGTCGCCGAGTACCTCACCGCGGCCGAGACCGCCGATGAGCTCGCGTGGCCGCTTCCGCTTCCGGAATACATGGAGGACTCTCTCGACTCCCCCATCGCTGACATGATCAACGCCAACATGGGTGATCGTGCCGGCGGGTCGATGTTCGCCGGGCTCTTCCTGCAGCGATTCGTCGGCCGTACCGCCGGAGACGATTCGCCGCGCATCCCCTGGGTGCACCTGGACATCGCCGGCTCGTCCGAGAACGGCAGCGCGCCGTACGGGTTCACCGACAAGGGCGCCACGGGGGCGACGGTACGTTCCCTCGTCGCGTTCGCCGAAGCACGCGCCGAGGAGGCCCGATGACCACGCACACCTTCGACGTCGTCGTCCTCGGAGGTGGCAGTGGAGGCTACGCGGCAGCGCTGCGCGCCGCGGAGCTCGGCAAGACCGTCGCCCTGATCGAGAAGGACAAGGTCGGCGGCACCTGCCTGCACCGCGGCTGCATCCCGACGAAGGCCCTCCTGCACGCGGCGGAGGTCGCCGACCACGTGCGAGATGCGGCGGACGTCGGTGTGGGCGCGACGTTCGAGGGGATCGACCCTTCCGGTGTGACGGCGTACCGGGAGAACATCGTCGCGAAGAAGTACAAGGGCCTCGAGGGCCTCGTCAAGGCGCGGGGCATCACCACCGTCGCGGGGACGGGTCGCCTCAACGCGGACCGCACCGTGTCCGTGGGAGACGATGTGTACGCCGGCACCGACGTCGTGCTCGCGACAGGGTCGTACAGCCGCACCCTCCCGGGGCTCGAGATCGGCGGTCGCATCCTCACCAGTGAGCAGGCTCTCGCACTCGACGTCGTCCCTGAGCGCGTCCTCGTGCTCGGCGGCGGCGTGATCGGTGTGGAGTTCGCCAGCGTCTGGCGTTCGTTCGGCGCCGAAGTGACGATCATCGAGGCACTTCCGCATCTCGTCCCCAACGAGGATGAGACCCTCAGCAAGGGACTGGAGCGGGCGTTCCGTCGTCGCGGCATCCAGTACTCCCTCGGAACGCGCTTCCAATCGGCCGCGCAGGACGATGCCGGCGTCACGGTGACGCTCGAGGACGGCAAGACGTTCACGGGCGACTATCTCCTCGTCGCCGTCGGGCGCGGCCCCGTCACCGCCGATCTCGGCTTCGAGGAGGCCGGGATCACCCTCGATCGCGGGTTCGTGACCGTCGACGACGAGTTGCGCACCGGCGTCCCCCATGTCTGGGCCGTCGGCGACATCGTGCCGGGACTGCAGCTCGCCCACCGCGGGTTCCTGCAGGGCATCGCCGTCGCAGAGCGCATCGCGGGCCTCTCCCCCGCTCCGGTCCCCGAATCCCAGATCCCCAAGATCACCTACAGCAACCCTGAGGTCGCCTCCGTCGGGGTGTCGGAGGCCGCGGCCGTCGACTCCCACGGCGCCGATGCCGTCGTCTCCTACGAGTACAGCCTGGCGGGCAACGGCAAGAGCGAGATCATCGGCACGACCGGCGTCGTCAAGGTCGTCCGGCTGAAGGATGGGCCCGTCATCGGCGTGCACCTGCTCGGCGATCGGGTCGGCGAGCTGATCACCGAGGGGCAGTTCGCCGTGGCATGGGAGGCGCACCCGGAAGACATCGCGCCGCTCATCCACGCCCACCCCACCCAGAGCGAGGCACTCGGCGAGGCGTTCCTCGCCCTCGCCGGAAAACCCCTGCACGCCCTCTGAACACCAACCGGTGTTCAGTGTCACTAAGCTTGAACTGTCACACACATTCTTGAAGGAGACTCCGTCATGAGCACATCCGTGGTCCTCCCCGCTCTCGGTGAGAGCGTCACCGAGGGTACGGTCACCCGCTGGCTGAAGCAGGTCGGAGACACCGTTCAGGCGGACGAAGGCCTGCTCGAGATCTCGACCGACAAGGTCGACACCGAGATCCCGTCGCCGGTCAGCGGCGTCATCGAGGAGATCCTCGTGGCCGAGGACGAGACCGTCGAGGTGGGCGCGCTCCTGGCCCGTATCGGCGACGGCAGCGCCGCTGCCCCCGAGTCCGACGCTCCCGCCGCGGCAGAGCCCGCCGCCGAAGAGGCCCCCGAGGCCGCACCGGCCGAACAGGCTCCCGCCCAGGCCGAGGAGGCTCCCGCTGAGGAGACTCCCGCCGCATCGTCCGCGCCCGCAGCGTCCGGTGACGCCACCGAGGTGCGTCTGCCGGAGCTCGGCGAGAGCGTCACCGAAGGCACCGTCACCCGCTGGCTGAAGCAGGTCGGCGAGGACGTGGCCGTCGACGAGCCGCTGCTGGAGATCTCGACCGACAAGGTCGACACCGAGATCCCCTCGCCGGTCGCCGGCGTGCTGCAGGAGATCGTGGCCGGAGAGGACGAGACCGTCGAGGTCGGCGGAGTCCTCGCCCGCATCGGCTCGGGTGCCGCTCCGGCCGCCGAGCCCGCCGCGCCCGCTGAGCCCGAGGCAACGCCCGCAGAGGCCCCCGCGAAGACAGAGGCGCCGGCGCAGCCGGAGGCCACGACCGAAGCACCCGCCGCCCCCGCCGCACCGGCGAAGGAAGAGGCACCTGCGCAGGCGCAGGCTCCGGCCAAGGCCGAGGCTCCCGCCGCAGCCCCTGAGAGCGACGAGAAGAGCTCGCTCTACGTGACCCCGCTCGTGCGGCGCCTCGCATCCCAGCAGGGCGTCGATCTTTCGACCGTCACCGGTTCGGGTGTGGGAGGACGGATCCGCAAGGAAGACGTCCTGAAGGCTGCCGAGGCGAAGGATGCCGCTCCCGCAGCGGCCGCCGCTCCCAAGGCCGCTCCGCTGGAGGTCTCGCCGCTGCGCGGCACGACCCAGCAGATGTCCCGTCTGCGCAAGGTCGTCGCCAAGCGCGCCGTCGAGTCGATGCAGCAGACCGCACAGCTCACCACTGTCGTCGAGGTCGATGTGACCAACATCGCGACGTTCCGCGACAGCGTGAAGGTCGACTTCCAGAAGAAGACCGGCGACAAGCTGTCGTTCCTGCCGTTCTTCGCCCTGGCTGCCGCCGAGGCTCTCCGTGCCTTCCCGATCATCAACTCGACGGTCGAGGGCGAGAACATCGTCTACCCCGACTCCGAGAACGTCTCGATCGCGGTCGACACGGAGCGCGGCCTGCTCACCCCGGTGATGCGCGACGCCGCGTCGAAGAACCTCGCGGAGATCGCCCACGAGATCGCTGACCTCGCCGCGCGTGCCCGCGACAACAAGCTCAAGCCCGATGAGCTCGCCGGTGGAACGTTCACGCTGACCAACACGGGTTCGCGCGGTGCGCTGTTCGACACCCCTGTGGTGTTCCTGCCGCAGTCCGCGATCCTCGGAACCGGCGTCGTCGTGAAGCGTCCGGGAATCGTGAAGGTCGACGGCGCGGAGGCCATCGCGGTCCGCTCGTACGTGTACCTCGCTCTGTCGTACGATCACCGCATCATCGACGGTGCCGATGCCGCCCGCTTCCTCGGAGCGGTCAAGCAGCGCCTGGAGGCCGCGGAGTTCGCCGGAGACCTGGGCATCTGAGTCCAGCAGTCACCTAGCCTGGCTGGTGCGCGACGTCATACACGTCGCGCACCAGCCATTCGCTTTCCGGGCGTTCCAGCACGACCATCTGCTCCGGCTGCGCGAACTCGGCGTCGAGAGGGCTCAGCCTCATGACCGTGACGTCCCCGTAGTCGTCGACGAGGGACACCTCGCTTCCCTGCGCACCCTGGATGATGAGTCCGTCGGTCGGTGTGATCATCTCGGCGACGATCGCGTCGGGGCATGTCTCAGACCCATCGTGCACGCAGCCGGCGATCGCTTCGAGCAGACGCGGCAGCGCCGACACCGCGTCCTCCGTCGCTCCCGGGGACGGCTCCGGTGACTCCGACGGTTCGTCCGACGGCGCCGGTTCCGGAACGGTCGAAGAAGGAGCGACCTCCGACGGATCGCCGTCGACGATCGCCGAGTCGGCGCGCACGGCCCGCCCGGCGTCCACGGTCTGCGCGGCCTCCTCCGCATGGCCTTCCGGCCACATCAGACCGACGCCGAGGACGACGGCCGCCACCGTTGCAGCGAGCACGAGCGATCGACGGTGCGGATGCCGTACCGATCGCTCAGCCCCGATCGGGCCCGTGGGGCGGTCAGCCGCGCGCGTCCGAGCGAAACGTTCCAGCGAAGACCTCGCCCGTTCGCGCATGACGGTCATCGCCGCGAGCAGGCCCTCTCGAACGCCGCGTCGTTCAGTGCTGCGCGAACGCGGGCGGGAGACGCCCTCGGTGGGAACGCGCACCGTCTTGCGCGTCGCCACGCTCGCTGCACGCTCCGGCGCGAACACGTCGGTGCGCAGCGGACGCGGTGCGGCCGACGACAGCAGCTCGTGCTCCCACCTCGCGTCGTCGTCGCGGTGGTGACGAGGTTCACGCAGGGCGGCACCGATCTCCGTCAGGATCCTGGCCGTCGCGCGATCCGCCGCATGCGGGATGACGCGATCGATGAGGGCGGCGGTCCGTACACGCGCGGCGCCTCCGTCCTCACCGTGCACGAAGAGCGGCCGCCCGTCTCCGGTGAGCCACCAGTCGCCCTGCGCTGCGACGTCATCGCCGAGCTCGCCGACGCCCCGCAGCAGGCTCGCCACGAGAGTGGTGACCTCTCCCGGCGCAAGCAGGACGTCCGCCGTCCTGCGGCGACCGAGGAAGGCCTCCACGCGCTGCGTGCACCATGGCAGCAGCATGTCGTGCCCGTCGCTGCGACGACGGACATCCAGCACGCCGCACACGTGTTCGCAGCCGGAGTACCTCCACCCTCCCCAGCCCGCCAGATCCGCGGCATCCACACACACAGCCACGTCATCACCGTGACTCACCAGCGCACCGGTGAACGGACCATCGCCGCTCTCCACGGCACGGATGAGTCGGTGCGCGCCGGGAACGAGCACGCCGGGAGCCGTGGGAGTGTCGGTCGACGTCATGCACCCAGCACACCGGACCGGAATGACTCGCAGGCGGGCTCCACCGGGTGAGGAGGATGAGATCTGTTCTTCCCTGACTGTGGAGGACGAGAGCGCGACGCGCGCGAACACGCGCATGAGGACATGCCGGTATCCTGGTGAGTATGGCTAAGCGTGCTCCCGACCCCGAAAAGCGTCCTGGGTTCTTCTCCCAGATCAAATCCCTCTTCCGGTTCACGCGCGAGGTCTACCCGTGGCTGCCGTGGGCGCAGATCGCGATCCTCATCGGCGGCATCCTGCTCGGCCTCGTCGTCGGCTACCTCATCCCGCCGCTGCAGATCTGGTCGCTCATCCTCTGGGGCGTCACCGGTCTCATGGTCGGCGTGTTCGGCGCGATGTTCCTCATGACGCGACTTTCGACCTCGGCGATGTACAAGAAGATCGACGGGATGCCCGGCGCGACCGGACACGTGCTCAGCACGAGCCTCGGCCGCAAGTGGCAGGCCTCGGACACCCCGGTCGGGATCAACCCCAAGACCCAGGAAGCGGTCTACCGCGCGATCGGCCGCGGCGGAATCGTCGTCGTGGGTGAGGGCACCCGCGGCCGGCTCACCCGTCTCATCAACGAGGAGCGCACCAAGGCGCAGCGCGTCGCCCACGGTGTTCCCGTGAACGTCTACTACGTCGGACACGGCGAGGACGACATCGCGATCGGCGACCTGGCCAAGACGATCAAGAAGCTGCCGAAGGCCATCGACAAGACGACGATGGCCGCCGTCATCCGACGCGTCGACTCCGTCTCGCAGTCCGCGACGTCCCTGCCCATCCCGAAGGGCATCGACCCGACCAAGGTCCGCGCTCAGCGTCCGCGCTGAGTCACGACCGCAGGCTCAGCCTCAACCTCGCCGCACGGCCCGGACCGGGGCCGTTCAGTTCAGGGGCTGCTTGGGGAGCTTGCGCACGCGTGCCCGCCGACGGCGGCGCTCGGGGATCATCGACCGCATCTCGTCGAGCTTCCCGAAGCAGAGGAGCCGGTCGTCGGCCTCGAGGACCACGTGCTTACGGGGGTTCGGGATGACGTTCACCCCGCGGTGCAGCGTCAGCACGGTGATGTCGCGCTCCCACAGCCCCGACTCGCCCAGCGTCTTGCCGACGAGCTCCGCGGCGCTGTGCACGCTGAGCTCGGCGACGCCGTAGCCCGTCGACACCGTCAGACGCTGACGCACATCGATCTCCGGGAACGCCACCTGCCCGGCGATGTAGTCGATGATGGCACCGGCCACGTCGAGCTTCGTCGCCGCTTCGATCCCCTGCAGGCCCGGTGAGGAGTTGACCTCCATCACGAGCGGTCCGTCATCCCCCTCGAGCATGTCCACACCGGCGACGCGCAGACCCATGATCTGCGCCGATCGCACCGCCGCCTGCTCGTACACGGGGTCGAGCTGCACGGCTTCGACGCTGCCGCCGCGGTGGACGTTGGACCGGAACTCATCGCCTGCCGCGACGCGCCGCATCGCCGCGACGACGCGGTCGCCGACCACGAGCGCGCGGATGTCTCGTCCCCTGCTCTCGGAGATGAACTTCTGGATGAGGACGTTCTGATTCGTCGAATGCAGCGTCTCGATGATCGCCTCGGCGACCTTCACCTGCGGTGCGAGGATGACACCGATCCCCTGGGTCCCCTCGAGCAGCTTGATGACGACGGGAGCACCGCCGACGCGCTCGATCGCCGGGCGGACATCCGCACGGTTGCGCACGAACGCCGTGGCGGGCATGGCGATGTTGTGCCGAGACAGGATCTGGCTCGCGCGCAGTTTGTCCCTCGCGCTGGAGATGCCGTTGGCGGTGTTGGGCGTGTAGACGTCCATCTGCTCGAACTGACGCACCACGGCGGTGCCGAAATAGGTGATCGAGCTGCCGATCCTCGGGAGGATCGCGTCGTAGTCGCTCAGCGGCTTGCCTCGGAAATGGAGGTCGGGCTCGTCAGCGGTCAGATCTATGGCGAACTTGAGGGTGTTGAGCACCTTCACGTCGTGCCCGCGCTGCTGCGCTGCCGCGCGCAGACGCTGTGTGGAGTACGCGTGCGGTGCGCGGGAGAGGACGGCGAGCTTCACGTGTTTTTCCTGCCAAGATGTATCGCGTGGGTAAGACATCTCATTCAAACACTCTTATCGGGTGGCGTGAATGGGTGAGCCTCCCCGACGCGGGTGTGGATTGGATCAAGGCCAAGATCGACACCGGCGCACGCACCTCGTCGCTGCACGCGTTCGACATCGTCGAGTTCGACCGCGAGGGCGAGGACTGGGTGCGTTTCCGCGTCAATCCGTGGCAGGACACGGATGCGGATGCGACGATCGTCGAGTGTCCCGTGCACGATCGCCGCGCGGTGCGCAGTTCGTCCGGCCATGCCCAGGAGAGACTCGTGGTCCTTCTCGCGATCCGTCTGGTCGATCGGCTCGTCGTGTCCGAGGTGACCTTGAGCAATCGTGACGAGATGGGATTCCGGATGCTGATCGGAAGAGAGGCTCTGCGCCGCGGCTTCATCGTCGACCCCGCCCGGTCCTTCATCGGCGGGCGCGCCCCGAAGGAGGCTCGTCGCCGCAACCGGGGACGCGTCTGAGGAGCGCGATCAGGCGCGGATGAGTACGGCGCCGACGCTCTTGTCGTGGAGCCCGCGCTGATCGGGGTCCCAGATGACCGCGGGGATGACGAGGACGAGCAGGAGTGTCCTCACGATCGGACGCCACATACCGATCCAGGCACCGTTGAGCAGGACCACCCGCATTCCGAGGATCCGGTGCCCAGGGCTGCCGCCCAGCGTGGGGATGAACAGGATCTGAACGACGGCGAAGACGCTGAGAGTCGCAAGCGAGTCGTACTCGAAGAACGCGATCGAGATGACGACGGCAGCGGCCCAGTCGATCGCGAGGGCGGCGATGCGACGCCCGACCCGAGCGATGCTCCCCGGTCCGGTGGAGGGGAAGCCGAGGCGCTCTCCCGGGTATGAGTTCGCCGCGTCTGTCACATGTCCATCCTATCGAGGCTCTGTAACATGGCCGAAACAAAGAGGACACGGCTGGGAAACCCCCTCGCCCTAATCTTCACGAAGGCCTGAAAGCCCCGACCCGCGTCATCCAGGAGTGATACATGTTCACCGATTCATCCGAGGTGCTGAGCTACATCAAGGAGAACGATGTCAAATTCCTTGACATCCGTTTCACCGATCTGCCCGGCGTGCAGCAGCACTTCAACATCCCCGCGTCGACTGTCGACGAAGCCTTCTTCACGGACGGACAGCTCTTCGACGGCTCGTCGATCCGCGGCTTCGCCAGCATCCACGAATCGGACATGCAGCTCATCCCCGACGTGACGACGGCGTACCTCGACCCGTTCCGCGAGGAGAAGACCCTGATCATGGTCTTCGACATCTACAACCCGCGCACCGGCGAGATCTACACGAAGGACCCCCGCCAGGTCGCCAAGAACGCCGAGAAGTACCTCGCGTCGACCGGCATCGCCGACACCGCGTTCTTCGCCCCTGAGGCCGAGTTCTACGTCTTCGACGACGTCCGCTACGAGGTCACCGCCGGCAAGAGCTTCTACAGCGTCGACTCCGAGGAGGCAGCCTGGAACACCGGCCGCAAGGAAGAGGGCGGCAACCTCGGCAACAAGACCCCGTACAAGGGCGGCTACTTCCCCGTCTCCCCCGTCGACAAGCAGGCGGACCTCCGCGACGACATCGTGCTCAAGCTCATGGAGGCGGGCCTCGAGGTCGAGCGCTCGCACCACGAGGTCGGCACGGCCGGTCAGGCCGAGATCAACTACAAGTTCGACACGATGGTCCACGCGGCCGACGACATCCTGAAGTTCAAGTACATCGTCAAGAACACCGCAGAGCAGTGGGGCAAGACGGCGACGTTCATGCCCAAGCCGCTCTACGGTGACAACGGCTCCGGCATGCACACCCACCAGTCGCTGTGGAGCGAGGGCAAGCCCCTGTTCTACGACGAGGCCGGCTACGGCCAGCTCAGCGACATCGCGCGCTGGTACATCGGTGGCATCCTCGCCCACGCTCCCGCGCTGCTCGCCTTCACGAACCCGACCCTCAACAGCTACCACCGTCTGGTGAAGGGCTTCGAGGCGCCGGTGAACCTGGTGTACTCCGCCGGCAACCGCTCCGCGGCGATCCGCATCCCGATCACCGGCTCGAACCCGAAGGCCAAGCGCATCGAGTTCCGCGCTCCCGACGCGTCCGGAAACCCGTACCTGGCCTTCGCCGCGCAGCTGATGGCGGGCCTCGACGGCATCAAGAACCGCATCGAGCCGCACGAGCCCGTCGACAAGGACCTCTACGAGCTCCCGCCGGAGGAGGCCAAGAACATCCCGCAGGTGCCCAACTCCCTGCTGGACTCGCTGGAGGCGCTGCGCGCCGACCACCGCTTCCTGCTCGAGGGCGGTGTCTTCACCGAGGAGCTCATCGAGACCTGGATCTCCTACAAGATCGAGAACGAGATCCTGCCGATCGCGCAGCGTCCGCACCCGTTCGAGTTCGAGCTGTACTACGGCGTCTGACACTTCCGCGCTGACGAGAAGAGGTCGCCCCGCACCGCGGGGTGGCCTCTTCTCGCTTTCTCCGGCGGGCGCTAGCGTGCAGTATGGGCAGATTCAAGTACGACAGCACCGCACCGCCGATCCACATCGAGGACGCGACGCTCGCTCACCTGAAGGTCGTGATCGGCGTCAAACTGCGCCGCCAGGAGAGCTTCATGATGACCTGGCAACCCGTGGACGGCAGCGGAGACGGCCGCATGACCGCATGGATCCATCCGTGCGTCCCGTTGCTGTTCGTCTTCGACGACGCCGACGTGCCGCCCATCGACCCGAAACGGCTCGAAGCCATCATGCAGGCGACCAACGCGACTGGCGAGCTCATCCTCGACCATCTGATCCCGCCGCCGACCTGAGACGGCTCTGAGGATCGGTCAGAGGACGTTCACCGCACCTGCCTGCACCCGCACCTCGAACGACGACACCTCGCCGACCTCTTCGCCGTCGATCTCGAACATGGACGGCTGCGCCAGCCGCACGACGACACGCTCCGCCGTCAGGTGCTGGGTCGAGTCCGTGCTCACGGCCTCGTCGTCCTTGGTGAGCAGGCGACGGATGCCGTTGTCCCAGACGACCGATCGCACGGTCTCCATCCACTGCAGGGCACCGTCAGCGCTCACCATCAGCAGGTCGAGGCGCCCGTCGTCGATCTTCGCATCGGGAAGCAGACGCAGACCGCCCTGGAGCATGCCGCAGTTCCCGATGAGCATCGTGTGGGCGCTCACCTCCTGCGGCTCGCCGTCGTCGACCGTGAGCGTGATCGCGGTCATCTCGGCCCCTGCCACCGCCCGGCCCATCGCCTCGACATACGCGAGCCATCCGGCCTTGTCCTTGAGGTCGTCGTCCGTCTCGACGAGCATCTGCGCGTCGATGCCAAACCCGACCATGACGGCGAACGCGTGCTCCTCCTCGTCGAGCAGAACCCAGCCGAGGTCGATCGGACGCGACTCGCCCGCGCTGATGCGTCGCAGCGCGCCGGGGATGTCGTCGAGCGGGACGTCGAGGTTGCGCGCGAGCAGGTTCCCCGTCCCTTGAGGCACGATCCCGAGGAGCGCGTCCGTCCCGGCCAGAGCCTCGGCCACCGCGCGCACTGTGCCGTCCCCGCCGACGGCGATCACGGTCGAGCAGCCCGCAGCGAGTGCCTCCTGCGCCATGCCGCGCCCCGGGTCTTCCACGCTGGTCTCCCACCACTGCACGTCGTCGCCGATGTGCTCGGCCACCGCCGAGCGCAGCGTGTCCTCGTCGATCTTCGAGGGGTTCCAGATGAGGGCGGTCTTCGTCGTCATGTGCTCAGCCTGAGCCAGCAGGGCGCTTCGCGCAACTCGACGCACGCTCACCCGTAGAACAGCTGCTCGAAGACGCGGCGTGCACGTCGTGTCGTGCCGAGATAATCCTCTTCGATCTCGTTGGCCGATCGCTCCGGATAGCCCAGCAGGCGCCCGATCGCGTCGAGCTCGCGACGGTCCCACGGCAGCAGATCACTCGTCTGTCCGGTGCGAAGGGTGATGGCCGACCGCAGACGGCTGGCCAGCAGCCAGGCCTCGCGCAGAAGCTCGGCGTCCTCCCGCTCGATGAGGCCGGCGTCGACGGCGACCTGGAGCGCGTCGAGCGTGGAGGTCGTCCGAAGACCGGGGACGGCATGGGCGTGCTGCAGCTGGATCAGCTGGACGAGCCACTCCACATCGCTGAGGCCGCCGGGGCCGAGCTTGAGGTGACGATGCGGGTCAGCGCCCTGAGGCAGGCGCTCGCCCTCGATGCGTGCCTTGATCCGCTTGATCTCGCGCAAGGAGTTCTCGTCGACGGCTTCCGGGTAACGGATGCTGTCGGCCATCGCCATGAACCGCGTCAGCAGGTCAGGATCACCGGCCACTCCTCTGGCGCGCAGGAGCGCCTGCGCCTCCCACGACAGGGACCAGCGCCGGTAGTACTCCGAGTAGGCGGTGAGGGACCGCACGAGCGGCCCGCTGCGGCCCTCTGGGCGCAGATCCGCGTCGAGGTCCAGCGGTACCTTGGCGTCGCGGAGATGCTCGCGCAGGCCGGCCACCAGCTGGCCGGCGAGCTTCTGCGCGCGCTCCGGTTCCACGTCGCCCGGCTCGTAGACGTAGAGGATGTCGGCGTCGGAGCCGAAGCCGAGCTCCGCGCCGCCGAACCGGCCCATGCCGATGATGGCGAACTGGAAGGACGCGTCCTCCACGGGGACGACCTCGCGTCGCACCGCGCGCAGCGCGGCCTGGATCGTCGTGTCGGTGATCGCCGTCAGCGCGGCGGCCAGTTCCTCGATCGTGAGCACGTCGAGGACGGCGCCCATGGCGGTGCGGAGCAACTCGCGACGCCGCAGGGCCCGGACGGCCTTCAGGGCCGAGGACACCGACGCATGCCGGGTCTGGATGGCCCTGGCCTCTTCCTCGAGCTTGTCGGCGCCGCGCGGCCGCAGCCGGTCGGCACGCTCGAGCCAGGCGACGGACTCCGGGATCCATTCCAGCAGTTCTCCGACGTAGCGCGAGGAGGACAGCAGGATCGTCAGGTTCTCCGCCGCGCCGGAGGAATCGCGCAGCATCCGAAGGAACCACGAGGTGTCGCCGAGGCGCTCGCTGATGCGCCGGAATGCGAGAAGTCCGTAGTCGGGGTCGCTTCCGTCCGCGAACCAGCGCACCATGACGGGCATGAGGTGGCGCTGGATGGTGACCTTGCGGCTGATGCCGGAGGTGAGCGCACCGATGTGTCGCAGCGCGCCGGCGGGATCGCGGAACCCGATGGCGGCCAGACGATCGCGCGCCTGCTCCGTCGACAGCGTGCGTTCCTCCTCCGGCAGCGCCGCGACCGCGCTCAGCAACGGACGGTAGAACAGACGCGTGTGGATGTCGCGCACCTCCCGGCGCACCTGCTCCCACACCTTCCAGATCGCATCCCCCGTCTCCGCGAGACCCGACGCCCGGGCCAGGATGCGCCGCTCCTCGCTCGTCCTCGGCATGAGATGCGTGCGGGTGAGGTCTCGGAGCTGCAGACGGTGCTCGAGAAGGCGGAGGGTGCGGTAGTCGGAGGCGAACGCGGCAGCGTCGGTACGGCCGATGTAGCCGCCGGCGACGAGCGCATCCAGGCTCTCCAGCGTGCCGCGCGTGCGCAGACCCGGGTCGGTGAGGCCGTGCACGAGTTGCAGCAGTTGCACGGTGAACTCGATGTCGCGCAGGCCACCCACGCCGAGCTTGAGCTGGTACGGGGCATCGTCGGCATCCACGTGCTCGGTCACACGTTCGCGCATCCGCTGGACGCTGTCGACGAAGTCCTCCCTCGCCGCGCTCGACCAGATCTTCGGCTGCACGGCCTCGATGTACGCCTGTCCGAGGTCGTCGTCGCCGGCGAGCGGCCGCGCCTTGAGCAGCGCCTGGAACTCCCAGCTCTTGGCCCAGCGGTCGTAGTAGGCCAGATGCGACCCCAGCGACCGGACCAGCGCGCCCTGTTTGCCCTCGGGCCGCAGGTTCGCGTCGACCTCCCACAGGGGCGGCTCGACCTCGATCCCGGAGATCCCCTTGATCGTCTCCCGCGCGAGGCGCGTCGCGATGTCGATCGCGCGCGCCTCCTCGAGCACACTGTCGTCGGCGGTGCCTCCGACGAAGATGACATCGACGTCACTGACGTAGTTGAGCTCTCGCGCGCCCGCCTTGCCCATGCCGATGATCGCCAGCTGGGTCTGTGCGACCTGCTCCGCGGGGATACTCGTCGCCACGCGTGCACGTGCCACCGCGAGGGATGCTTCGAGCGCAGCTCCTGCCGCGTCGGCGAGGGCTGCGGAGATCGCCGCGATACGGGACGCGGGCTCGGGCGTCATGACGTCGATCGCTGCGATCTCCGCCAGGGATCGACGATAGGCGACGCGCAGCGCCACCCAGGCGCTCTCGTCGCCGGAGGCGGCCACGCCGTCCGTCGCGTCGACGGCAGCCAGCATCCGCTCGCGCAGCATCATCGCATTGGGAACGAGTGGGCCGGCCTCCGCCAGCACCGAGAGTTCCTGAGGATGCCGCTGGAAGAAGTCCGCCAGCCCCGTCGACGCCCCGAACAGACGCCAGACCGTCTCGCGCGCGTCGTCGTCCTCGATCAGCGGACGAAGCGCATCGACGTCGCGTCTGGCGACGCGCAGCATCCCCTCGGCCGCCACATCGGGGTCCGCCGCGACGGCGCCGTCGAGCAGCCGCGCACCGTCGATGCCCAGCAGCAGGGAGAGCTCATCCACCGCCTCGGCGCCGGCGCTCAGGTCGGTGAACCCGAGACGCGCCAGCGCCGAGCGCGAAAGAGCGGACTGTGACCGCGCCATCACTCAGAGCAGTTCGAGGTTGCTCTTCAACTCGAAGGGCGTGACCTGACCGCGGTACGCCTCCCACTCCTTGCGCTTGTTGAGGAGCACGTAGTTGAACACCTGCTCGCCGAGCGTCTCGGCGACGAGCTCGGAGTCCTGCATGAGCTCGAGCGCATGGTCGAGGCTCGCCGGCAGCGAGGAGTAGCCCAGCGCACGACGCTCCGCGTCCGTCAGCGACCAGACGTTGTTCTCCGCCTCCGGAGGCAGCTCGTACTCGTTCTCGATGCCCTTGAGGCCGGCGGCCAGCATCAATGCGTAGGCGAGGTACGGGTTGGCGGCCGAGTCGATGCCGCGGTACTCGACCCGCGAGGACTGGCTCTTGTTCGGCTTGTACATCGGCACCCGGACGAGCGCGGAGCGGTTCGCGTGACCCCAGGTGACGAAGCTGGGCGCCTCGTCGCCGCCCCAGAGCCGCTTGTAGGAGTTGACGAACTGGTTGGTGACGGCCGCGATCTCGTTGGCGTGCTTGAGGAGACCGGCGATGAAGTGGCGGCCGGTGCGCGAGAGCTGGTACTTCGCCCCCTCCTCCCAGAACGCGTTCTGGTCCCCCTCGAACAACGACATGTGCGTGTGCATGCCGCTGCCCGGCTGGTCGCTCATGGGCTTGGGCATGAACGTGGCGTACACGCCCTGTTCGATCGCGACTTCCTTGACCACCGTGCGGAAGGTCATGACGTTGTCGGCCGTGGTCAGGGCGTCCGCGTAGCGCAGGTCGATCTCGTTCTGCCCCGGGCCACCCTCGTGGTGGCTGTACTCGACCGAGATGCCGAGGTCCTCCAGCATCCGCACCGAGCGACGACGGAAGTCGTGCGCCGTGCCACCTGGCACGTTGTCGAAGTAACCCGCGGAGTCGACCGGGACGGGCCCGTCCGGGCCGATCACGGAGGACTTCAGCAGGTAGAACTCGATCTCGGGGTGCGTGTAGAAGGTGAAGCCGGCGTCGGCGGCCTTGGCCAGCGTGCGCTTGAGGACGTTGCGCGGGTCGGCGACCGCCGGCTCGCCGTCGGGCATGGTGAGGTCGCAGAACATGCGAGCCGTCGGGTCGATCTCACCGCGCCACGGGAGGATCTGGAACGTCGTCGGGTCGGGCTGCGCGAGCAGGTCGGACTCGTGCGTGCGCGTGAGCCCCTCGATCGCCGAACCGTCGAAACCGATCCCCTCGGCGAACGCTCCTTCGACCTCCGCCGGCGCGATCGCCACGGACTTCAGGGTGCCGATGACATCCGTGAACCACAGGCGCACGAACTTGACGCCGCGCTCCTCGATCGTCCGCAGGACGAAGTCCCGCTGCTTGTCCATGCTCATACGCCCCGCTACTTCCCGTCCACGTCGGAGGCCTTGCGCCAGTCCTCGTCGATGGCCTCTTCTGCAGCCCAGGCCTCGGAGCGCGCACGGAGGGTCTCCATCGCGTTCGCAGCGGCCTCCTTCGTGTCGAAGGGTCCGACGCGATCGACAGCAGGCGACAGCAGGCCGTACTCGACCTCGCCGGAGGAGGTGTTGTACCAGTACTTGTGCTCACCACTGGACATGTATGAATCTTCTCCTCGAGACATGGCGTCATCCCTTCGTGAATGCTCTGTCACGATCCTAGTGGCGCGCCCAGGTCTGGCTAGGCTATTGCGCATGGCAAAAGCGATCGGCGTCGACATCGGCGGCACAGGTATCAAAGCAGGCATCGTCGACCTCTCGGCGGGCACTCTGGAATCGGACCGCATCCGGGTCGACACCCCCAAGGGCGCGTCTCCCGAGGACGTCCTCTCCGCCGTCAACGAGGTGCTCGACACACTCGGTGTGCGCGAGTCCGACCTACCGCTTGGCGTCGCCTTCCCGGCCATCGTGAAGCGCGGCAAGACGCTGTCCGCCGCGAACGTGTCGAAGGAGTGGATCGGCTTCGAGGCCGAGAAGTTCTTCGAAGACGGCCTCGGTCGCTCCATCACCTTCGTCAACGATGCGGATGCCGCCGGCGTCGCCGAGGTCCGCCATGGCGCCGCGCGTGACGTCGAGGGTCTGACGATCCTCGCCACCCTCGGCACCGGCATCGGTTCCGCATTCCTGTACGACGGCGTCCTGCTCCCCAACACCGAGCTCGGCCACCTGCTGTACAACGGCACGACCGTCGGCGAGGCATCCATCGAGCGATGGACGGCGTACTCGGCCATGGAGCGCGAGAAGCTCTCCTGGCAGGAGTGGTCGGCGCGCCTTCAGGTGTTCTTCTCGCACGTCGAGTTCCTGTTCACCCCCGACCTGTTCGTCGTCGGCGGAGGCGTCTCCAAGCACCCGGAGAAGTTCCTCCCGCGATTGGAACTCAACACGCCGATCGTCCCGGCGATCCACCGCAACTCGTCCGGCATCATCGGCGCAGCATCCCTCGCCGCCGACTGACATTGACTGGGTCGTCCAGGAGGCGACCGAAGACACGAAGCGGGGCGCACGAGAGATCGTGCGCCCCGCTTCGTCGTCCGGTCAGCCCTTGCGGACCCTGACCTTCTGGTACGGCTTGGCGATCGAGTCGCCGATCGCCTGAGCGATGAGATCCTCAGCGGTCTGGTTCTTGCGGGCGAGCTTCGCGACCCACTTGGTGAATCGTGCACCCTTTGCGAGTTCCTTCGCACTCCGGTCCTCGAGCGCGTAGAAGTACAGTGCGGCCTCCGGCAGCAGCGAGAGCACGCCGTTGAGCACGCGCCGCGTCGCCCACTTCGCGATCGGGCCCTTCACATCGGGATGCCGGAGCGAATGCCCCGCGAGCGCGGCGAAGATCGTCAGCGCCTTGGAGTTCAGCTCCTCGCGGATGTATGCGTCGAGCTCCGCGAAGGTGTCGAAGTACGGACCGGGAACGTGCAGCATCTGCGCACCCTGACGTGATTCGACCACGACGCGATCGGAGTCCGCGACGGACAGGCCGGGGCCGAACTCCTGGTAACCGCGCACAGCGGACCAGATGTACGTCCACCATGTCCACCGCTGCCAGGTCGGCTGCTTCGCCGTGACGACCTCGCCGGTCTCCGGATCGGTCCAGGTCGCACGCTCGTGCAGACGGTCGACGTGCGCTGCTGCGGCATCCGCGTGCGCCTTGTCGGCGAAGACGGCATCCCGCAGATAGGCAGAGGTGCGGTCGAAGCGCGCCGCCATCGCCTCGGGCCCCTCCGTGGTCAAGGACACGCGTTCGAAGTGCGTCATCATGCCCGGCTCCAGCATCTGCAGGAACACGGCGTTCTTCGCACCGAGCATCGAACCGGGGTCCGAGAACACGCGCCACGAGACGCTGTCAGGGCCGTAGTAGCCGTCGTCCGCGCGTGGCGCGTCGCCGAGCGTACGACTCGGGTGTACGTCCGTCATGAATAGTCTTCCCCTCTCGAAGGGCACCGCGAACGGCAACAGCGCCGTGCCGGCTCGAATCGGGTTGCGCGTGCGCGCTGGGAGCCGTGTCGGTGCGTTCGATCAGAGCCTAGCGATCGCGCGGGCGACGCCGAGACCATATGTCGACGGACGTAGGCTTGTGAGCATGCTCGTCGCCCTGATCCGTCCTGTCGAAGTCCGCACCGTCTCCGTGGAGGGCGAGCACATCCCGGACATGCGCAACGAGGTCATCACGCAGATGCCGGAGGGCTGGGATCTGATCAACGCGCCCGTCTCGATGGCGCGGGGCGGGGCCAGGAAGATGGAGGCCACCTTTCAGCGCTTCGACGAGCTGCGCGAGATCGAGGCCGAGGACATGGATGCGCTCATCGCCAAGGTCCCGGAGGGGTGGATGATGCTCTCGGTCCGCCGGGCCTAGTTCCCGGAGTGCGAATGGGGCGGCCTGTACGCCGGGTTCTGTTCCGGGGCCTCTCTCGAGGGTTCCCTTCGACGGCCATCTCTCTCGGCGACACGTTGCCGTGCCGCTCCAGCGGTCTACCCGAGGACTCGGCGAGCCGCGTCATCATCCTCTGTCTGACCTTGCTCCGGACGAGGTTTACCTGGCGGGTCATGTCACCATGACCCCCGGTGGTCTCTTACTCCACCCTTTCACCCTTACCTTCCGGACCGGAGTCCGGAGGGCGGTCTGCTCTCTGTGGCACTGTCTCGCGGATTGCTCCGGGTGGGTGTTACCCACCGTCCTGCCCTGTGGAGCCCGGACGTTCCTCGGTGCGGTCTCCCGCAACGCGACCGTCCAGCCGCCCCATTCGCTCGACCAGTCTACTTCTCCGCGCTCTGCACCACACGGAGGTCCAGTGGCACATCGATCGGGAACGACCCGAACATCCGGGCTGTGGCCACAGCGGCTGCCTCGCGGACGGCCTCTGCCGCGGCATCCGCGTGTTCGGCCGGCACGTGCAGGATGACCTCGTCGTGCAGGAAGAACGCGAGATGGGCATGGTGCGCGAAGGGGCCGGATGCCGTCGCCGGCGTCTCGGCGACGGGAAGCATGCGCAGCCGATGGCGGATCTCCGCCAGCCAGATCAGGGCCCACTCCGCGGCTGTGCCCTGGACGACGAAGTTGCGGGTGAAGCGACCTCGCTCGCGGGCCCTGGCCCGCGCGCGCTTCACCGCGGCAGGCTCCGCATCCGCCCCTGACGCCGCCGCCTGCTCCGCATCCCAGTCAGGGCCGGGGCGGGGCGATGAGCGTCCGAGCCAGGTCGAGACGACACCACCGTCTTCGCCAGTGCGCGCGGCCGCGTCGACGAGATGCATGGCGCGCGGGTAGACCCTCCGCAGACGCGGCACCAGCCTGCCGCTGTCGCCGGTGGTCGCGCCGTACATGGCGCCGAGGACGGCGTACTTCGCCTCCTCCCTTGTGGCCACCGCGCCCGAGGACACGACTCCGGCGTACAGGTCCTGGCCCCGGGCGGCCTGTGCCATGGCGGTGTCGGAGGACATCGCCGCGAGCATGCGCGGTTCGAGCTGCGCCACATCGGCGACCACCAGCGTCCATCCCGGATCGGCGCGCACAGCCGGACGCAGCATCCGAGGCAACTGCAGCGCTCCCCCGCCGGCCGATGCCCAGCGCCCCGTCACCACGCCTCCGGGGATGTAGACCGGCCGGAAGCGCCCATCCCGCACCCACTCCGCAAGCCACGCCCATCCGTTCGCGCTCATGAGCCGGGAAAGCTTCTTGTACGCCAGGAGCGGAGCGATGACGGGGTGCGAGATCGCGGAGAGCTCCCACTGACTGGTCGACTCCACGTTCACACCCACCCGGTGCAGGGCACGCAGCAGCTTGACGTGACTGTCCAGGTGCAGGTGCGGGTCACCGAGATGGAATCTCACCGCATCCGCCGCCGCTGCCATCTTGGCGGGAAGCCCTCCGCCCGCAGGGCGAGCCCCGAGGACCTCGGTGAGGATGCCGTCGTGCACCTCGGCGTCCCACGGCAGGCCCGCGGCGCGCATCTCCTCGGCGATGAGCCCGCCCGCGGACTCTGCGGCGCACAGGAGAGCGAGCCGGCCCCTGCGGTCTGCGGCGATGACCCGGAACTGCTCCTGCGTCTGTGCCAGCAGATCATCGACGGACTCCGCATGCGGCGAATCGACAGCCGCGAAGAGCCCCGGTTCCCCGACGTCCGGTTCCCGGGGCATCCAATCGGCCGACGGTGCCAGCGGGCGAGCGACGGCGTCGGTGTCCCGGAGGATCGCATGGCACAGGAGCAGATCGTGCGTCCGGGTGAGATGCACACCCGCAGCCAGCAGCGGGGCGTACACGGTTCTCGCACTGCGGATGATCCAGCGGGGTCGTTCTTCCGCCTCGACCCGTCGCACCCAGTCAGCGAGGTCGGCAGGCCGGAGTTCGTGGCGCTGCACCTCCACACCCGCCGCATCGACACGGACGGCGAGGATCTCGCCCTCGGCGACGGCCAGCAGAATCCGCGAATCGGCTGCCGGCCGCGTCGTCACAGTCCTGATTCGTCGGTGCGAACCAGGATGGCACCGCACTCCGGGCACGAGACGACGTCGTCCGCAGCCGCGCGGCGGATCTCATTCAGGTGCGTTCCGGAGAGCATCATCCGGCATCCCTCGCACGTACCTCGTCGAAGAAGCCCGACTCCGATTCCCCGGGAAGCGCGACGCGTGTACTCGGCGAGCAGATCCGCCGGGATCTCTGCGGCGATCGCCTCGCGGTCACGGGTGAGCTGCTCGATCTCGGTGGCGGCGGCGGCGACCTGCGCCTTCGCCTGCGCGGTGAGATCGGTCCCCTCGGCGGTGGTCGTGTCGATGAGCGCCTGCTGCGCGGCGACAGCGGCCTCGGCCTCTTCGAGGCGTGCCATGACTCCCAGCTGCGTGTCCTCGAGATCGCTCACCCGTCGGGCCAGGCTCGCGAGCTCGTGCTCGAGCGCCTGTGCGTCCTTCGGGTTGGTCGCGGCCGCGAGGCGGTCGGTGTCACGGGTGCGACGCTGCTCGGTCACGCGGACATCGGACTCGAGACGGGTGAGCTCGGTGCGGATGTCGTCGCGCGTACCGGTCAGCACGGTCAGATCACGCAACTGCTCCTGGCGCGCCTTGGCGAGCTCGTTGATCCGGGGCCCCTGCGGGGGCGTCGACCGACGATGCTCGGCCTGCTGCAGGCGCCGATCGAGGTCGGCCACGTCGAGAAGGATGCGCTGGTGCTCGGGGCTGGCGTTCACATGACCAACTTACCCGCGACAGTGGACGCTCGTCAGACGCCTCGTCCGTCGAGGTACGTCCACGACCGGTCCTCCCGCACGAATCGGCTGCGCTCGCGCATGGATCCCGGCGCACCGGCCTCCCGGAAGAACGCCTCGAACTCGACGACCCCGTCGGAGTCGAACGGCCCGCCGCCGACGACGTCGAGGATGTCGAGCCTGGTCCAGCGGACGTCGGGGTCCAGGTCCAGCCGGGCGGGCCGAGTGGACGGATGCCACGACGTGAGGAGATAGGGCGCGTCCCCCAGCGCGAACGCCGTGAACCGCGACCTCATCAGTCGCTCTGCCGTCGGGGCCTTCGTCGTACCGGCGAGCACAGGTCCGCAGCATGAGTCGTAGACGTCACCGGAGGTGCAGGGGCAGCGCATGTGACCATCATGCCGCGTACGCTGAGACCAGACCTGAGAGGGAGGCCTCATGACTTCTGTTCCCGTCCGCACCGCGCACAACGGCTTCACGCTGCCCGCGATCGGCCTCGGCACATATCGCCTGAACGGCGACGCCGGAGCCGCCGCGATCGCCGCCGGCATCGACGCCGGATACCGTCTGGTGGATTCCGCGTTCAACTACGAGAACGAAGGCGCGGTGGGCCGCGGCGTCGCGGACGCCGCCACGGATCGTGCCGAGGTCATCGTCACGACGAAGCTCCCCGGTCGGCATCACCCCAGCGAGAAGGCGCGCCCGAGCATCGAGGAGAGCCGGTTCCGTCTCGGTCTCGATGTCACAGATCTCCACCTCATCCACTGGCCGAATCCGAGCCAGGACGAGTACGTGCAGGCGTGGGCCGCCCTCGTCGATGCGCAGGCGCGCGGAATCGTCCGTCAGATCGGCGTGTCGAACTTCCTGCCGGAGCACCTGGAGCGGATCGAGCGCGAGACCGGCGTCCGCCCTGTGGTCAACCAGATCGAGGTGCACCCCTACTTCCCGCAGAGCGAGCAGCTCGCCTACCACCGGGAGCACGGGATCATCACGGAGGCCTGGAGCCCGATCGGCCGCGCGAAGGAGATGCTCGACGAACCGGTCATTCAGGAAGTCGCAGCGGCGCACGGCATCTCCGCGGCACAGACAGTGCTCGCGTGGCATGTGGCCCGAGAGAGCGTCGCCATCCCGAAGGCGTCCTCCCTCGAGCACCAGGAGGCGAACCTCGCCGCGGCGACGGTCGTCCTCGACGCCGCCGAGGTCGAAGCGATCACGGCGCTCGGCCGTCCTGACGGCCGCATGTTCGACGGCGATCCGCGCACACACGAGGAGTCCTGACCCCTCTTTTCGCGCACTCTCCTTTTTTGCCGACGGCCTGTCGGAAAAAGGAGTATGATCTCCATTCGTGACTCAGACATCCGACCGTTTCCACCGGCTCCGCTGGTGGGGTCTCGCCGCCATCTCCTTCGCCGTGGCGCTCATCATCATGGACGCCACGATCGTTTCGGTCTCCATGCCGAGCATCATCTCCTCCATCGGCCTGTCCACGACGCAGGTCCAGTGGGTGCAGGAGGTGTACACGCTCGTGTTCGCCGCGCTCCTCATGGTGTGGGGAGTCATGAGCGACCGGATCGGTCGACGCCGACTGCTCGTCATCGGCCTCGTCGTCTTCGTCGGCGCGAGCATCCTGTGCGCGTTCGCGCCGACCGGTGGATGGCTGATCGCCGCGCGCGCCGTCCAGGGCGTCGGTGGATCGATGATCCTGCCGACGACGCTCGCCCTCCTGAATGCGACCTTCACCGGGCGTGAGCGTGGGATCGCCTTCGCGGTATGGGGTTCGACCATCGGTTCCATGGCAGCCGTCGGCCCCGTCCTCGGCGGATGGCTGACCTCCGCCTTCTCCTGGCACTGGGCATTCTGGATCAACGTGCCGTTCGGCGTGGCCATCATCATCGGACTGCTGATGACCACCCCCGAGTCCCGCCAGCGCGACGCCGCACGTTTCACCGACTGGATCGGTGCGGGCGCGTCCGTCCTCGGGTTCGGAATGCTCGTCTTCGCGCTCATCGAAGGACGCGCGTACGGCTGGTGGACGGCGACAGAAGCCGCCCCCGTGCGTCTCGGGGACTTCAGCGTCATCCCTCTGCTGTTCCTCGGCGCAGTGATCGTCCTCTTCGCGCTCGTCATGCGCGAGCGTGCCCGCGTGAAGGCCGACAAGTCGGTGCTCCTCGACGTCTCCCTGTTCCGCATCCCGACGTTCAGCAACGGCAACGTGACGGCCCTGACGGTGTCGCTCGGCGAGTTCGGTCTGATCCTCTCGCTCCCCCTCTGGTTCCAGTACGCGCGCGGCATGGACGCCTTCCAGGCCGGCCTCGCACTCCTCCCGCTCGCGATCGGCTCGTTCCTCGCCAGCGGCGCGGTGTCGTCGCTCTCCAAGCGCATGACGCCGGTGCAGCTCGTGAGGCTCGGCATCGTCCTCGAGATCGTCTCCCTCGCGGCGATGGCGTTGCTCATCCGCTCCGACTCGACGCTCTGGGTCACCGGCGTGCCGTTGTTCTTCTACGGCATGGGCGTCGGTTTCGCCACGGCCCAGCTCACCCAGTTGATCCTCGTCGACGTGCCGGTCGACCGGTCGGGCCAGGCATCGTCCACCCAATCCACGGCCCGGCAGGTGGGGTCTGCTCTCGGCATCGCCATCCTCGGCACCGCGCTGTTCACCACACTCCGCATGGGGACAGAGGCCCGGCTCGCCGACCAGATCGCCGCCGATCCGAGTATCGGGAAACTCGTCGCCGGGGTCTCCGACTCCGCCGGTGGGCTCATCGCGAAGCTGGCCGCGGACCCGTCGACGGCGTTCATCGCCGATGCCGCCCGTGAGGCGCTCACGCAGGGCGTCTCCGTCGCGGCGTGGGTCGGCATCGCCGCGCTCGTAATCGGCCTGTTGACGACCATTCCCCTCGGCCGTCGCAGTGCCACCACGGCGCCGGGTCCGCAGGCACGTACTGTCGCGGACTGACTCCGGGTCGCACACGCGGCGGAATACCGCACAGCCCGTCGGGCTTGCACCCTGCATGAGAGCAGTCACGTACACGCGCAAGGGAAGCTCCGACGTCCTCGAGATCGTCGACCGCGAGCCGGCGGCACCCGGTCGGGGCGAGGTGCGCGTTCGCATCCATGTCTCGGGAGTGAATCCGACCGACTGGAAGGCGCGCGCGAGGGAGGACTGGCCGATGCCGTTCCCCGACGTGGTGCCCAACCAGGACGGCGCCGGTGTCGTCGAGGCCGTGGGCGACGCCGTCGACGGGCTGGACGTGGGCGATCGCGTGTGGGTGTACCTCGCCGCGCATGAGCGCCCCACCGGCACCGCCCAGGAGTCGACCGTCCTCCCGGCCGCGCGGGTCGTCCGGCTGCCCGAGGGCGTCGGTTTCGACGTCGGAGCCAGCCTCGGCGTGCCGGCGACGACCGCGCACAGGGCGCTCACCGTGCACGAGTTCGGACCGGCACGCCTCTCCCCCGGCAGTCTCGCCGGGCGCACCGTCCTCGTGCAGGGCGGTGCCGGCGCGGTCGGACACGCCGCGATCCAACTCGCCGCATGGGCGGGAGCCGTGGTGATCACCACCGTCAGCAGCGATGCGAAGGAACGCCTCGCCCGCCGCGCCGGGGCCCACCACGTGTTCCACTACCCGGACGAGAAGCTCGCCGACCGCATCCTCGAGACGGCCCCCGACGGCGTCGATCACATCGTGGAGGTGTCGCCCGCGACGAACGCCGGACTGGATGTGCGCGTCCTCGCGAACCACGGCGTCGTCGCCTACTACGCGACAGACAAGGGCGAGACATTCTCTCTGCCGGTCATGGCGAGCTTCGCGAAGAACGCCAGATGGCAGGGTGTTCTCCTCTACACCGTCGGGCAGGATGCCCTGACCGCGGCGGCCGAGGACATCACCGCCGCCCTGCGGGACGGCGCGCTCCCGGTCGGCGAGGGCGCCGGGCTGCCGCTCATCTGGTATCCGCTCGACGAGACCGCGGAGGCGCACGACGCGGTCGAGAACGGCGCCGTGGGCAAGGTCCTCATCCGCGTCACCGAGTGACGATCGGTCCGGTCCGGGGCGGGAGATGCGAGGTGGGCCCTGCCGGGATCGAACCGACGACATCCACGGTGTAAACGTGGCGCTCTACCAGCTGAGCTAAAGGCCCTGGTGCCTTCATTCTACGCAGTGGTCTCATGCGCGCCGTAACCGTGGAAGACTACTAGGCTGAACACGGCGCGCGTTGTGCCGGGCCGACAAAGGCTCCCCGCGTCGCTTCCCGTTTCCTTGGCAAGACCTGCCAGCTTGACGAAAGGCTCCACGTGACCGTCCACGATCAGGATCCGTACTCCCAGGGCCCGCTCGACAGCGACCCGGATGAGACCGGCGAATGGCAGCAGTCGCTCGACGAGCTCGTCGACACGAAGGGCCCAGGACGCGGGCGCGAGATCATGCTCAGCATGCTCAAGCGCTCGAAAGAGCTGCACCTCAACGTGCCGATGGTGCCGACCACCGACTACATCAACACGATCGCCTCGGAGAACGAGCCCGAGTTCCCCGGTGACGAGGAGCTCGAGCGCCGCTACCGCCACTGGATCCGGTGGAACGCCGCGATCACCGTGCACCGCGCGCAGCGGCCCGGCATCGGGGTCGGCGGTCACATCTCGACGTACGCGTCCGCCGCGTCGCTCTACGAGGTGGGCCACAACCACTTCTTCCGCGGTCAGGACCACCCGTCCGGCGGCGACCAGATCTTCTACCAGGGCCACGCCTCCCCCGGCATGTACGCCCGCGCATTCCTCGAGGGGCGCCTCTCCGAGGCTCAGCTCGACGCGTTCCGGCAGGAGAAGTCCGGTGCCCCCAACGGCATCCCCTCCTACCCGCACCCGCGCATGATGCGGGACTTCTGGCAGTTCCCCACCGTCTCGATGGGTCTCGGCCCCATCAACGCCATCTACCAGGCGATGACGAACAAGTACCTCGCGAACCGCGGCATCAAGGACGTCGCCGACTCGCACGTCTGGGCGTACCTGGGCGACGGCGAGATGGACGAGGTCGAGTCGCGCGGTCAGCTTCAGGTGGCAGCGAACGAGGGGCTCGACAACCTCACCTTCGTCATCAACTGCAACCTCCAGCGACTGGACGGACCCGTCCGAGGCAACGGAAAGGTCATCCAGGAGCTGGAGTCCTACTTCCGCGGCGCCGGCTGGAACGTCATCAAGGTCGTCTGGGGCCGCGAGTGGGACGAGCTGCTCGCCCGCGACACCGACGGCGCGCTGCTGAACCTCATGAACGTCACCCCGGACGGCGACTACCAGACGTACAAGGCTGAGAGTGGCGCATTCGTCCGCGAGCACTTCTTCGGTCGCGACGAGCGCACCGCCGCCCTGGTCAAGGACTACACGGACGACCAGATCTGGAAGCTCCGCCGTGGTGGCCACGACTACCGCAAGGTCTACGCCGCGTACAAGGCCGCGATGGAGCACAAGGGCCAGCCGACGGTCATCCTCGCGAAGACGGTCAAGGGCTACGGCCTCGGCCCCCACTTCGAGGGCCGCAACGCCACGCACCAGATGAAGAAGATGACGCTGGAGGACCTCAAGCTCTTCCGCGACACCATGCAGATCCCGATCACGGACGCGCAGCTGGAGGAGGACCCCTACCAGCCGCCGTACTACCACCCCGGTGCGCAGGACGAGACGATCCAGTACATGCTGGAGCGCCGCCGCGACCTCGGAGGCTTCCTCCCGGAGCGCCGCAGCACCCACGTCGGCCTGTCCATCCCGGAGGACAAGGACTACGCATTCCCCAAGAAGGGCTCGGGCAACCAGGAGGTCGCCACGACGATGGCGTTCGTCCGCATGCTCAAGGACCTGCTGCGGGTCAAGGGATTCGGTGAGCGGATCGTGCCGATCATCCCCGATGAGGCCCGCACGTTCGGCATGGATTCGTACTTCCCGTCCGCGAAGATCTACAACCCCAACGGTCAGAACTACACCGCCGTCGACCGCGAGCTGCTCCTTGCGTACAAGGAGAGCCCGCAGGGTCAGATCATGCACGTCGGCATCAACGAAGCCGGAGCCACCGCGGCGTTCACCGCGACGGGCACGGCGTACTCGACGCACGGCGAGCCGCTGATCCCGATCTACATCTTCTACTCGATGTTCGGCTACCAGCGCACCGGCGACGCCTTCTGGGCGGCCGCGGACCAGATGGCCCGCGGATTCGTGATCGGCGCGACGGCGGGACGCACGACGTTGACCGGCGAGGGAACGCAGCACGCTGACGGCCACTCGCCGCTGCTCGCGTCGACCAACCCGGCGACGGTCAGCTACGACCCGGCCTACGGCTACGAGGTCGCCCACATCGTGCAGGCCGGTATCGAGCGCATGTACGGCGGCAACCACCCGGATCCCGACGTCATGTACTACCTCACGGTCTACAACGAGCCCTTCAAGCAGCCCGCCGAGCCGGAGAACGTCGACGTCGAGGGCATCCTCAAGGGCATCCACCGCGTCTCCGAGGGCACCGGCGAGGGCCCGCGCGTCCAGCTGCTCGCTTCCGGCGTCGGCGTGCCGTGGGCCGTCGAGGCCCAGGAGCTGCTGTCGAAGGACTGGGGCGTCTCCGCCGATGTCTGGTCCGTGACGAGCTGGAACGAGCTGCGCCGCGACGGCCTCGCCGCCGACGAGCACAACTTCCTGCACCCCGAGGAAGAGCCGCAGGTCGCGTACCTCACGCAGAAGCTGCAGTCGGCCGAAGGGCCGTTCATCGCGACGAGCGACTACATGCACGCGGTCCAGGACCAGATCCGTCAGTGGGTCCCGGGCGACTACTACACGCTCGGCGCCGACGGCTTCGGGTTCGCGGACACGCGTGCTGCGGCTCGCCGTTTCTTCAAGATCGACGGACCGTCCATGGTCGTTCGCGCGCTGCAGGCGCTGGCCGACAAGGGCGCGGTCGAGCGCTCCGTGGTGGCGGAGGCCATCGCGAAGTACGACCTGCACAACGTCAACGCCGGCACGAGCGGAAACGCCGGCGGCGAGAGCTGAGCTGCATGTGACCGCCTCGTCTCCCGCGTCGATGGACAAGGCCGCGACGCTCGCCTGGCTGCGCCGCATCTCTGGTGATCTCGCGACCGCGACGATCCAACGGCTCGAGGAGACGCTGCCCTGGTACGCCGACATGCCACCGGCCCGCCGCTCTGCGGTCGGGCTGGTGGCACAGGCCGGCATCACGTCGTTCATCCAGTGGTTCGACGATCCGACGTCCACCCCGTGGATCGCGGCGGATATCTTCGCGGCGGCTCCGCGAGAGCTGCTGCGCAGCGTCAGCCTCACTCAGACGTTGCAGTTGATCCGCGTCACGGTCGAGATCACCGAGGAGCGCATCGCAGGTAAGGGCGAGATGCTCCGCGAAGCGATCCTGCTGTACTCCCGCGACGTCGCCTTCGCGGCCGCGGATGTGTACGCACGCGCCGCGGAGGCTCGTGGACTCTGGGACGCGCGTCTTGAGGCGCTCGTAGTGGACTCGATCCTCACCGGCGAAGCCGACGAGGAGCTGCCGAGCCGAATCGCGGCCCTCGGTTGGCACGGCCATGGCGAGGTGTGCGTTCTGGTCGGCACCACACCGCCGCAGTTCGACGTCGACCACGTGCGGCGCACGGCCCGCAAGCTCGCCGTCGACGTGCTCATCGGCGTTCAGGGGTCGCGTCTCGTCCTCGTCCTCGGACGCGCACGGGTCGCCGGGAAGGATGAGGAGCAGGAAGAACTCGCCTTCGAAGAGATCGCCGCCCGCCTCGAGCCGTCGTTCGGCCCCGGCTACGTCGTTCTCGGCCCGCCGGTCACTGCCCTGGTCGACGCCGGCCAGAGCGCACGCGCGGCCCTCGCCGGTTTCGCCGTGGCGCGCGCCTGGCGCACGGCTCCCCGGCCCGTCGAAGCGGACGACCTCCTCCCCGAGCGTGCGCTGGCCGGCGATCCGCTGGCGAAGCAGACCCTCATCGACCGGATCTATCGCCCTCTGCAGGCCCACTCGACGGACCTGGTGACGACCCTGTGGAGCTATCTCGACAACGGCCGCTCCCTTGAGGCGACGGCCCGGGAACTCTTCGTGCACCCCAACACCGTGCGCTACCGCCTCAAGCGCGTCAGCGAGGTCATCGGGTGGGATGCGACCGGGCCGCGCGAGGCGCTGATCCTGCAGACCGCGCTCATCCTCGGTTCCATCGGGACGGCGGAGAGCGTGCGCCGGCGGCCGTCCGCTCGTCGCACGCGCTGACCACCCTTCTGTACGCCACGCACAAACGATCTCCGGAATCTTGTGAGGGTACGTCCACCACATCCTCATGATCGTTGGCAGACTGGGGAGGTGATTGTCGTCGCCTGCCCCGGACAGGGCTCCCAGACTCCTGGTTTCCTCGCCCCTTGGCTCGAGCTCGACGGCGTGGCCGACAGCCTCGCCCTGTTCTCGGAAGCCGCCGAGGTCGATCTGATCGAGCACGGCACGACGTCGGACGCCGACACGATCCGCGACACGCGCATCGCTCAGCCTCTGATCGTCGCCGCCTCCCTCATCGCCGCACAGGCCCTGCGTGCCCGCGCCGGGCGCGACGGGGACGGCGTCGCCGGTCACTCCGTCGGCGAGTTGGCCGCGATCGTGGGCGCGGGGGTCGTGTCCGCCGAGGAGGCCATGCGTCTCGTCGGCGTCCGCGGACGTGCCATGGCGGACGCCGCAGCGCAGGCGCCCACCGGCATGAGCGCTGTGCTCGGCGGTGATGAGGATGCCGTCCTCGCCCGTCTCGCGGAGCTCGAACTGACCCCGGCGAACTACAACGGCGGTGGCCAGATCGTCGCCGCAGGTGCGCTCACCGCTCTGTCGGCTCTTGCCGAGGCGCCGGCGAAGGGAACGAGGGTGATCCCGTTGCAGGTCGCCGGCGCGTTCCACACGTCCTACATGTCGTCGGCCGTCGACGCCCTCCGCGCCGCCGTCGCCGAGGCCGCGCCGAACGACCCCGCCATGACGCTGTGGACGAACCGGGACGGTTCCGTCGTCACCACCGGCGCGCAGGCGCTCGAGCTCATCACCGGCCAGGTGTCCTCTCCGGTGCGCTGGGATCTGTGCATGGCGTCCTTCGCCGAGGCCGGCATCACCGGCATGATCGAACTGGCCCCCGCAGGAGCGCTCACCGGACTCGCCAAGCGCGGTCTGCGCGGCACCCCCGTCGTCGCCGTGAAGACCCCCGATGATCTCGACGCAGCGGCTGACCTGCTGCACGCAGCCGCCAGCGAGAGGAACGAGACGAAGTGACCGCCACGCTCAAGCAGGCCACCGGGCCGCAGTACACCCGCATCCTCTCGTACGGTGCCGCGCGCGGCGAGAACGCGGTGCCCAACGACGATCTGGTCGGCCCCATCGACTCCAGCGACGAGTGGATCCGTCAGCGGACCGGCATCGTCACGCGCGTGCGCGCCGACAAGGGCACCGACGCGATCGACCTCGCCTCCGCCGCAGGCGCGGAGGCGATCGAGAAATCGGGCGTCGCGGCATCCGACGTCGATCTCGTCATCGTGGCGACCATCAGCAACCCGCGCCAGTCGCCCTCCGTCTCTGCGATCGTCGCCGACCGCGTCGGCGCCAACCCGGCCGCAGCCTACGACATGAACGCCGCCTGCGCGGGATACGCGTACGCGATCGCACAGGCCGACGCCCTCATCCGCGCGGGCGCTGCACGCTACGCGCTGGTGATCGGCGCGGAGAAGCTCTCCGACGTCGTGGACCCGACCGACCGCAGCATCTCCTTCCTCCTCGGCGACGGCGCCGGCGCCGCGCTGATCGGACCGAGCGAGACGCCCGGCATCGCCCCCGCGGTGTGGGGCTCGGACGGCTCGAAGTCCGAGGTCGTCGCCATGAACGGCACGCTCACCCAGTTCCGCGACGGCGAGGTGCCGTGGCCCACGCTGCGTCAGGAAGGCCCGACGGTCTTCCGCTGGGCGGTGTGGGAAATGGCCAAGGTCGCCCGCGAAGCCCTCGAGGTCGCCGGTGTCGAGGCATCCGATCTGGCCGCCTTCATCCCGCACCAGGCGAACATGCGCATCATCGATGAGTTCGCCAAGCAGCTGAAGCTGCCCGATTCCACCGTGATCGCGCGCGACATCGAGACCACGGGCAACACCTCAGCCGCGTCGATCCCGCTCGCCAGCCACCGTCTCATGACCGAGCACCCCGAGCTGTCCGGTGGACTCGCCCTGCAGATCGGCTTCGGCGCCGGCCTCGTCTTCGCCGCGCAGGTCGTCGTCCTCCCCTGAACCCCGCATGCCGTTCCCTAGACTGGGCAACGGTTCCGAACACAACCCGCAAGAAAGAGGAAAACCACATGGCTTTCACCAAGGATGAGGTCCTCGCCGGCCTCGCCGAGCTCATCACCGACGAGACCGGCATCGACAGCTCCGAAGTCGCGCTCGAGAAGTCCTTCACGGACGACCTCGACATCGACTCGATCTCGATGATGACCATCGTCGTCAACGCCGAGGAGAAGTTCGGCGTCACCATCCCCGACGACGAGGTCAAGAACCTGAAGACGGTCGCTGACGCGGTCAACTTCATCGTCGCAGGCCAGGCGTAAACACCCTTGGGATGCCACGCCCGCGGACCGCGGGGCGTGGCATCTCTGCATGACCCGCATCGAGATCGACTCGAGCTCCCGTCCCTCCCGACAAGGAACCACACGCAATGACCAAGCGCATCGTCGTCACCGGTATCGGCGCCACCTCCGCCATCGGCGGCACAGCCCCTGAGAACTGGGCCAACCTGCTGGCAGGCATGTCCGGAGGACGTTCCCTCGAGCACGAGTGGGTCTCCGAACTGGAGCTCCCCGTCACCTTCGCCGCAGAAGCGATGGTGCGTCCCGAGGAGGTCCTCGCCCGTCCGGTCGCGAAGCGCCTCGACCCGTCGTCGCAGTTCGCCCTCATCGCGGCGATGGAGGCCTGGGCGGATGCCGGAGAGCCCGATGTCGACCCCGACCGGCTCGGTGTGGACTTCGCCACCGGCATCGGCGGCGTCTGGACGCTGCTGGACGCCTGGGACACGCTGCGAGAGAAGGGCCCCCGGCGCGTCATGCCCATGACCGTGCCGATGCTCATGCCGAACTCGGCGGCCGGCAACATCTCCCTCCACTTCACGGCGCGCGCGTTCGCCCGCACCGTCGCCTCCGCGTGCGCGTCGAGCACCGAATCACTCGTCAACGCGTACGAGCACCTGCAGGCCGGGCTCGCCGACGTCGTCATCGCAGGAGGCACCGAATCGGCGATCCACCCGATCACCATCGCCTCGTTCGCATCGATGCAGGCGCTCTCCCGGCGCAACGACGATCCTGCCACCGCGTCGCGTCCGTACTCCGCCGACCGTGACGGCTTCGTCATGGGTGAGGGCGCGGCCGTGCTCATCCTCGAGACCGAGGAGCACGCGAAGGCGCGCGGCGCGAAGATCTACGCTGAGCTCGTGGGTGGCGGCGTCACCGCCGACGCCTACCACATCACCGCCAACGCTCCTGAGGGGGCCGCACGAGCGGTGCGAATGGCCCTGGACACCGCCGGTCGCACCCCCGACGACATCACGCACGTCAACGCCCACGCCACGTCGACCCCGGTGGGCGACCCGAACGAGTACGCCGCGCTGAAGGATGTCATCGGGGACCGCGTCCACGAGATCCCCGTGTCGGCCACGAAGGCATCGACCGGCCACCTCCTCGGCGGTACCGGCGCACTCGAGGCGATCTTCACCGTCCTCGCGATCCGCGACCGCGTCGCTCCCCCGACGATCAACATCAACACGCAGGACCCCGAGATCCCGCTGCGCGTCTCCGGAGAGGCGCAGCCTCTGGGAGATGGCCCCCAGCTGGCGATCAGCAACTCGTTCGGGTTCGGCGGGCACAACGCCGTCGCCGCTTTCGCCGACTACGACGGCTGATCAACCGTTCGCAGCACGCGCCCGCTCATGACGAAAGCCTCTCCCCGGATTCCTCCGAGGCGAGGCCTTCGTCGTACGGGGCGAGGATTCGTGTTCTCAGTCTCCGGGAGAGTCACCGGCTTCCGATACTGACGCCTCCCTACGCCCCGGGTCTTCGCGTCAGCCCACCTTGTGGAGCCACACGACGCTGGTGTCGTCGCTGGCGTGACGGAACGGTTCGAGCTCCTCATCCCAGGCGGAGCCGAGCGCGACATCGAGCTCGCGCTGAAGCTCGATCGCGCTGCCTGCAGCGATCTCCATGGCGTAGCGGATCCGGTCCTCGCCGATCACGATGTTCCCCGCTGCGTCGGTCTGAGCGTAGTGGATGCCGAGGTCGGGAGTGTGGAGCCACCGTCCGCCGTCGCTGCGCGGTGTCGGGTCCTCTGTCACTTCGAAACGCAGATGCTCCCAGCCGCGGATCGCGGTCGCGAGAGCAGCACCGGTGCCGACCGGACCGTCCCAGTAGAACTCGGCACGGCGGGCACCTTCGAGCACGGGCTGATCAGCCCAGTCGAAGTTCACCGCACGACCGATGGCGCGTCCCACCGCCCATTCGAGGTGCGGGCAGAGCGCGCGAGGTGCGGAGTGGATGTACACCACTCCGCGTGCGTAAGCCGTCGCCATGATCTCTCCGTTTCATCAGGTGCGTCTTCCCCTACGACCTGGTCCACGAGAGTGGCGTCTTTATGCGGTTATAGGGCGATTATCGCCCACGGGGAGGGAAATCACAAGCGTGTGATTCGACGAAGAAGCGCCCGGCCGGAGCCGGGGCGCTTCCGTGTCGGCTCAGGCCTCGCTCATGGCCTGCTTGACCTGCTGACCCTTGGCTGCGTAGTACGCGGCGCGGGCCGCATCCTTGCGCGCCTGCTCGGCGTAGCCCGCCTCGAGGACCTCCTGCGGAACCTCGACGTTGGGAACGTCATCGGTGCCGTGGTACTTCTCGATGTAGGCGTCCAGCTCGGGTCCGGAGGTCCACGAGGTGATCAGGCAGTACCGCGGCTCGGTGCCGTTGTGGGTGGCCGCGTGCCACAGACGCTGCGTGTCGACGATCAGCTGCGCGCCGGCGGGCAGCGCGATGCGGTACTCGATGCTCGGGTCGGTGCGGTTCTCGCGCAGGACGAAGTAGCTGTCCTTGTCGTCGGTGAGGTTGAAGAATCCGCGCACCACCCAGCCGGTGCCGTCGGGGTTCAGTCGGTTGTTGTCATCCTGGTGCAGGTTGTACAGGCACTCACCGTAAGGGGTCGGCTGCAGCTCGATGACGCGGCAGCGACCGACGTTGGCGCCGGGCTCCTGTGCACGGCGGGTCAGGTTGGGCGCCTTCTCCGTCTGCGACGGGATCCAGACCCCGTCCTTGTCCGTGCGCGGCGGCTTGTGGTTCCAGAAGCCGTTGCACTCGATCTCGCCCTTGGCGCTCGCGAGCGGCGCGAACCGCGTGTCACCGGAGGACTTCCAGTCGTTGTACTCGAGGTCGAGCCATTCCTTGGGGTCGAGCTCCTGGTTGTAGCTGTCGAGGACGACGAAGCCCTTTTCCTCGAGTGCTGCGGACTTGATGTATCCCATGATCTGAGTCATGTCCTTTCATCGGGGGCCAGCACGTTTTAACAGGCCCTGATAAGGCAAGCCTAACAGCGGGCGGCACGCCGCCCCCTGGACGCGGCCGTGAGAAATCGCCCGGACTAGACTCGAACACGGCGGAGCGAGGGGTGCCGCCGATGTGAGGAGCAGAAGCGAACACCATGGCAACCGCCACGAACGTCGAAGCGAAGGCCGTAGGCACCATCGAGTGGCTGTCGTCCCCTGGCACCACGATCGTCGTCCCCGTCTACCAGCGGCAGTACCGGTGGGACATCGGCGGGTGCGAGCGTCTCCTGTCCGACGTGCGGAATGTCGCAGGGGATGACGCGGCGCAGCGCCACTTCATCGGTTCCATCCTCTCCGCCCAGGATTCCTCGGAGAGGGATCTCATCCTCATCGACGGGCAGCAGCGGATCACGACGATCATGCTCCTGGTTGCGGCACTGCACCATGCCGTGCGCGAGTCCGACCCGGCCATGGCGGCCGAGCTCGAGCGCGTTCTGGTGCGCGCGGATGATCCGACCCGCACCAAGCTCCGACCGCATGACGCCTGGGCCGACCTCTACGAGTCCGTCGTCCTCGACCGACGCGACGACCTCGACCGCGAGTCTCGCTTCGACGACAACTACGCCTTCTTCCGGAGCCAGATCCACGCCGACGAGGCCCCACGGATCTGGCGCGGGCTGCAGCGACTCGAGCACGTGTCCATCACGCTCGGCCCTCAGGCCGGAGCCCAGCAGATCTTCGAGAGCCTGAACTCGACCGGAGAGCCCCTCCGCGATCATGAGCTCATCCACAACTACATCCTCATGGGCCTCACCCATGCGGAGCAGCTCGACGTGGAGGCGCGTTTCTGGCTGCCCATCGAGCAGCACACCGGCGAGATGATCGGCGCCTTCTGGCGGCACTACCTGGTGATGACCACGGGCCGCGAAGTGAGCGCCGACGGCGAGCATGGCGTGTACGCCGCCTTCCGCCGTTCGTTCCCGAGAGTGGACGTCGCCCATCTCCAGGCCGACGCGGAGGTCTGGCGTCACTTCGCCGAGATCTACGGCATCCTGCTCGATCCGATGCGCGAACCGGATGCCGAGATCCGGCAGCACCTGCAGTACATCGGCACGTTCGGGCGCGCGGCGTTCCCCCTGGCGATGAGCGTCTACAGCGATCACGCGCGCGGGCTCATCGGACGCGAGGAGCTGATCGAGACACTGGAGTGGACACAGGCGCTGTATCTGCGCCGTGCGCTGGTCGGGCTCCCGCCGGAGCGGCTGATCGCCCGCCTGTGCCGCGCACGCGCCGAGGGACGGGATGCGCTCATGCGTGCGTTCGCTCGCATCACGCCGTCCGACGAGCGGGTGAGCGCGGTGCTCAAGTACGTCGAGCTGCCCCACGCCGCCTATGTGCTGGGGCGTCTCGAAGGCGTCGCCGACCCGGCCGCCTACGACATCGAGCACGTCGTTCCGCTCATGCCGGGAGAATCGTGGAGCGGGGACGGCTCGCGCACGTGGAGCGAGTACTCGGAGGATGAGCAGAACAGCCACCGCGCTCTCGCCCCGACCCTCGGAAACCTCACACTCCTCGAGTCACCTCTCACCGAGCGTGTGTTCGGCGCGTCCTTCCCCGACAAGCAGCAGGACGCGTACGCGCGCAGCGGCGTCGAGGAGACCAGAGCCCTCGCAGAACTGGACTCCTGGGGCACGGCCGCCATCGCCCGGCGCTCACGCCGCCTCTCGACGTCCCTGCTTCGGATCTGGGCGCGCCCTGCGTTGCCGGAGATCGACGACGATGGTCTGACCCCGGTCCTGGACGCCGTGCGGAGGCGCGGATGGCCCGCGGGGTGGGACCGCGAGTTCGACTACGTCGAGTACCGCGGCGAGCACTGGGAGGTCAAGGACGTGAAGGCGCTGTTCAACCGCGTCTTCCGCCGTGCGTGGACCGATGACCGGCCCTCGGCGCTCGCCTTCAGCGCGGCGCACGGCGGCCCCATCTACACCGGGATGGCCTGGAAGGGCCAGTGGGATGCGCTCGATGACGAGAACTTCCTCTACATGGGGTGGGATTCCAATTACATGATGAACGCCCTGCAGGGAGTCCTCGAGGAGTCCGGCATCGCCGCAGAGGTGTTCGTGAAGTACTCCTACATCGGGAACGTGATGTGATGCGACAGGACGCACCAGTGGATCTCACATTCGAGGAGATCGCCCTCGGCTTCGAAGACGATTCCCCTCTCGAATGCGAGTGCGACCACGGAGACGAGGAGGCGTACGCGCCGTGCGGCCGTCGAGCGAAGTGGCGCGTCTCCATCGACTGCATGTGCGGGGAGAACCACCCTCGCACGGTGGAGCTGCTGTGCACGAAGTGCCTGCGCACCGCGCGCAAGGACCTCGGGAACGAGGCGGTCACCGCCCGCCCGCTGTGATGCATATGCGCGGCGGGCTGCGGACGCAACCCCCTCCTTCCCGCCGTGCACGATGCGTATGTTCGGACAGATGGATCCGACGCACGCCGCCGCTGATGGGCTGAAGACATACGCGGCGATCGGCGACGGCCGGACGGTCGCGCTCATCGGCATGCGGGGCCAGATCGACTGGATGCCGGTCCCGGATCTGGGCGCGCTGCCTGCTTTCGCCGGCCTCCTCGATGGCCGCGCCGGAGGCACCATCGAGCTCGAGCCGGTGGACGTTTACACGGTGCGGCGCCAGTACGTCAAAGGGACCAACGTCCTGCGCACGACGTTCACCACAGACCGCGGCCGAGCGACCGTCACGGACGCGCTGGTGACCGGGGTCGCGGGCCGTCTGCCGTGGGCTGAGCTGGCGCGCCGCGTCGAGGGGCGGTCGGGAACCGTCGAGTTCGCATGGCGGGTCGCGCCAGGCACGATGCTGGGAACGGCGTCCCCATGGATCGAGGACACCCAGAAGGGACCGGTGATCCGAGTGGGCGATGCCACGATCGCCGTCGTCGGCTCAGGCCACGCCGCCGACTCGCCCGCGCACGACGCCGAGGCCCTCCCCGAGCTGACCGGGACGATCACCACGAGCTCCGGTTCACGACACGTGCTCGTCGTCGTGGGGACCCATCGGGAGCCGGTGCACCTGCCGGATCCCGCGAAGGTCGACGAAGGCATCGATCGGACCATCGCGAACTGGCGGCGATGGTCGAAGGAGTTCTCGTTCGACGGACCGTGGCAGGAGCAGGTCCAGCGCAGCGCGCTCGCCTTGAAACTGCTCGTGTACAGCCCGACCGGAGCGATCGCGGCAGCTGCGACGACCTCCCTCCCCGAATCGCCGCAGGGAGGAAAGAACTGGGACTACCGTTTCGCCTGGGTCCGCGACCTCGCATACACCGCCTACGCCCTCGTGCACTTCGGGCTGCGCGAGGAGACGCACGCGGCGATCTCGTGGCTCTTGCGCACGATCCGCGAACACGGCCCCGAGTTGCACATCTTCTACGGACTCGACGGCGGTGCGCCGGCGAGCATCCGGGAACACGACGCCCCCGGATGGCGCGGCATCGGGCCGGTGGTGACAGGAAACCCCGCACAGGGTCAGCTGCAGTTGGGCATCTACGGCGATCTCATCGGCATCTGTCGCACCTATGTCGACGCGGGCAATGTGCTGGACATCGAGACCCGTCGCATGCTGGCGGAGGTCGCCGACCGGACGTGCGACCTGTGGCGCTCCGAGGACGCCGGGATGTGGGAGCTCGCGGAGCTTCGGCACTACACCTCATCGAAGATGGGCTGCTGGCAGGCCCTCGGCGACGCGATCCACCTCGCTGAGGCGGGACAGATCGCCGGGAGCCCGGAGCGCTGGCGGGCGGAGCGCGCTCGACTGAAGAGCTGGATCGAGGAGAACTGCTGGTCGGACGACGCCGGGGCGTACACGATGTACCCGGGATCGGATGCGCTGGACGCCTCCGTCCTGCTGCACGCGACGAGCGGGTTCGACCGAGGTGCCCGCATGTCTTCGACGATCGACGCGCTCGCAGCCGATCTGGCCGTGGGTCCGCACCTCTATCGGTACACCGGCGCCAGGGACGAGGAGCTCACGTTCGCCGCGTGCGGCTTCTGGCGGGTCACCGCCCTCGCGTGCGTCGGGCGTATCGACGAGGCGATCGAGCTCATGGACGCCCTGATGGAGGCGACGAACGACGTCGGCCTGCTCGCCGAGATGATCGACGCCGAGGACGGCGCGTTCTGGGGGAACATGCCGCAGGCGTTGAGCCACCTCGCCCTCATCAACGCCGCCCTCACGATCGACGACGTGCGGCGCGACGACCGACCTGATACCTGATCGAGAAGGAGAATCCCATGTCAGACGACCAGTACACGTTCAGCGACCCGACCGAGCTCTACCGCGACAAGAAGCCGCAGGCCCAGCATCAGCCGGAACCGGGGCTCGACGCGCGACTCGAACCGAAGGCGGACCTCGGGGAGACCTCCTACCGAGGGACGGGACGGCTCACCGGCCGCAAAGCGCTCGTCACGGGCGCCGACTCGGGGATCGGCGCGGCTGCCGCGATCGCCTTCGCGCGTGAGGGCGCGGATGTCGTGCTCTCCTACCTGCCCTCCGAGGAACCCGACGCCGCGCGTATCGCCGCGATCATCCGGGACGAGGGCCGTCAGGCGATCACCGTTCCCGGTGATCTCCGCGACTCCGGATACTGCCGCCAGCTCGTCGCCTCGGCCGTCGATGCCATGGGCGGGATCGACATCCTCGTGAACAACGCGGGCAAGCAGATCTACAACGAAGACCTCACCACGCTGAGCGACGAGCAGTTCGACGACACCATGAAGACGAACGTCTACGCGATGTTCTGGCTCACCAAGGCCGCGCTGCCGCACATGCGGCCGGGCTCGACGATCATCAACACCACCTCCCATCAGGCGTACACGCCGTCAGAGATCCTCGTCGACTATGCCACCACCAAGGCCGCGATCAACACCTTCACGAAGGCGCTCGCCCAACAGGTCGCCCCGAAGGGAATCAGGGTCAACGCCGTGGCGCCGGGCCCCATCTGGACGCCGTTGCAGGTGAGCGACGGTCAGCCGCAGGAGAAGATCGCCGAGTTCGGCGAACAGACACCGCTCGGCCGCATGGGGCAGCCGGCAGAGCTCGGACCGGTCTACGTCTTCCTCGCATCCGCCGAGTCCAGCTACGTCAGCGGGGAGACACTCAACGTCAACGGCGGGTCCCCGACTCCGTGATCGGGAGCCGTCTCGACTGTAGGGCGGGTGGGACTTGAACCCACGAATCGTCGGGTTATGAGCCCGCTGCCTTAACCAACTTGGCCACCGCCCCCTGACGGTTCCACTCTATCCGAGCGGTGCGGCCTGCTCATGCGTCCGGAGGTGATCATGGTAGGTCTCCGCGTTGCGGATGAGGTCGGCGCGCTCGGCGTCCGACAACTCCCGTCGCACCTTCGCGGGCACCCCGGCGACGAGCGACCCGTCGGGGACCTCGGTGCCTCCGAGCACGACCGCGCCGCCCGCGATGAGGCATCCACGGCCGATCACTGCGCCGCTGAGCACCACGGCCCCCATTCCGATCAGCGATCCGTCGCCGATCGCGCACCCGTGGACGACGGCATTGTGCCCGATGGACACGTTCGCGCCGATCGTCACGCCATGGCCGCTGTCGACGTGGACCGAGACGTTGTCCTGGACGTTGCTCCCCGGCCCGACGACGATTGCGGCCGAGTCGCCGCGGAGGACGGCGTTGTACCAGACACTCGCTCCCTCGTCGAGCGAGACCTCACCGACGATGCGAGCGCCGTCCGCGACGAAGGCGCTCTCAGCGATGTCCGGAACCCGATCGGAGAGGGCGAGAACCGATGCCGAGGTCGAGATGCTCATGAGGTGAGACTACCCTGACTTCCGCGTGATTTCGCGGAAGGAGCGACCGATAAGCCCAGCCTCAGCTTCCTTGCGGAATGCCCGGGGCTGAGTAGCGTTGTATCCATCAGGCTTCGATTCAGCCGTTCTGGAGGAAGAAAATGAGCAAGGCGCAGACCGTTTCCACCACCGCTAGCGACCCGACCGTCGCCGCCGCCGCGGCGCAGTTCCTCTCCCCCGTCGTCCTCGGGCTCCAGGCGCTGACGATCAACGCGAAGCAGGCGCACTGGCACGTCCGCGGCGCCAACTTCGTCGGCGTCCACGAACTCTTCGACACGATCGTCGCCCACGCGGGCGACTTCGCCGACACCGCCGCGGAGCGCATCGTGGCCCTCGGCCTTCCGATCGACGCACGCGTCGCCGCGGTCGCCACCAAGGGTGCCGGCTCCGAGGTTCCGGCCGGGTTCGCCCAGTCCGATGACCTCATCCGCAACGTCATCGCCGACATCGACGCGATCCTCGTCGACACGAAGGCCGCGATCGACGGTCTCGATGAGGTCGACCTGACCAGCCAGGACGTCGCGATCGAGATCATGCGCGGCCTCGAGAAGGACCGCTGGTTCCTCGTGGCTCACATCGCCGCGTAACGACCGTATACGACAAGAGGCGCCGGAGTGATCCGGCGCCTCTTGTCGTATACGTGCCGTCGAAGCCCTAGTCGCCCGAGGACTCCATCGCCTCTCGCAGCGCGGCGGTGAACTGCGGCGCGAGACTGTCGGCGAAGGTGACCGTCAGGTGATCCTGGTCCCGGTAGACGTTGGCCCCGCCGACCACCGGATAACAGGTGTCCGCGTCGCAGTACACGTCGGTGAAGTCGAGCAGCGTCACGCCGTCCGCGCCTTCCGCCGCCGCACGCAGTGGATCGTTCTCGACGAGGACCTCGGACCGGGCGCCGGTGCATTCGGCGGCGTCGCGCGTCCGCAGGCACTTGTTGGGGTCGGTCTCCCACACGGGGTTGTCGACGACGGTCACGACCGGGATGCCGCGATCGGTCATGGTGGCCCACGCCGCCTGATATCCGGCGACCGCGGCGTCGTAGCTGGAGTCGTATCCGGCGGACGCGTACGGGGTGTTCGAGATGGCCGAGGTGAACACCACGTCGAAGTCGCTGTCCACGAGCTTCTGCCCGACGGCGTCGCGCCAGTCGGAGCAGGCGGCTCCGAACGAACCGGGCGTGGCCAGCGGTGTGGCATTCCACGGGCACGCACCCTTGAAGTACGTCGTGAGGTGCCATCCCTCGCGCTCGGCGATGGCGGCGAAGGTCGCCAGGTACTGATAGGCGTGGCTGTCACCCACGAGCGCCACACGAGGAGCATCCGGCGCGTCGGAGCCGAACTCGCAGGCCACCGGCCGCGAATCGTTCAACTGGATGAAGCACTCCCCCTGGTCAGGGCTGTCCGCGCCTGCGAAGCCCGGTGCAGGAAGGATCGTGTCCGGAGCGGCATCCGCGCACCCCTCCTCGAGGACGCTCGCGGCGCCGAAGCACTCCGGCGGGTTCTCCCGCGCGTCCTCGATCGCCTGGACTCCCTGCTGGTACGACGAGATGTTCGCCGCCCAGCCGCCGGCCGCGACCGCGCCGACGAGCACCATCGCCCCGAGCGACGCCCAGAGCGTGACGCGTGGGCGACGGGAGGTCAGCGGCTTCCACGAACGGACCGGATCCTCCACGAACCGCTTGGTCAACCAGGCGAGGACGAAGCAGATGCCCAGCAGTGCGACACGGTGATAGATGGTCAGCCCCCAGAACGGCACAGAGGGGGCGATGACGATGAGCGGCCAGTGCCACAGGTACAGGCTGTACGAGATGTCACCGGTGAAGCGCATGGGCGGGATCGACAGCAACCGGGTCGGGTACCACCACCGGTCCGTGTTGGATGCCGCGATGATCGCCGCAGCCCCCAACGTCGGGATCAGGGCCATGTACCCGGGGAACACGGTCTGTCCGTCGAACGTGAACGCCGTGTACAGCAGCGCGATGATGCCCGCCCAGCCGAGGACGAAGCTGAGCGCCGCATTGTTCGTGCGCAGGCGCGGGACGAGAGCGATGAGGGCACCGACGCCGAACTGCCACATCCGCGTGAAGGTCACGAAGTACGCCGGGGCGGGATCCGTGATCGTGTAGACGACACAGAAGACGAAGGATGCCACCGAGACGACCCCGATGGCGATCGCCGCGGCACGCAGCCGATCGCCGCGGAGCCACTTCACCGCGACCCACGCCGCCAGGAGCAGCAGCAACGGCCAGATGACGTAGAACTGCTCCTCCAAGCTCAGTGACCAGTAGTGCTGCACGGTCGTGGGCTCGCCGGAGAGCGCCAGATAGTCCGCTGAGCTGAACGCGAGATACCAGTTCTCGACGTAGAAGGTCGCCGCGAGGATCTCGCGGACCTCGGCCGGCATCGCCGAGGTCGGTGTGAGCAGCGGCACCGCAGTGACGATCGCGCAGAACAGGAGCACGAGCAGGGATGCCGGGAGCAGTCGGCGCGCGCGGCGCGCCCAGAACTGGCCGAGGTCGACCCCGCCGGTGGCGGTGAGCTCGCGTGCCAGGTGCGCCGTGATGAGGAACCCGGAGATGACGAAGAAGACGTCGACACCGACGTACCCGCCGCTCAGCCGTCCTGGCCAGAAGTGGTACAGCACGACGAAGAGGACGGCGATCGCACGCAATCCCTGGACGTGCGGGATGAACCGATTGGCTGTGGCGTGCTCCGGGGATCGGTCGCGGCGGAGCCGCGCGCGAGAGAGCGGAGGAGTCTGCGGGGCGGATGTCACCATACGACGGTACCTGGTGCGTCGCAGAAGTCGTGCCACTGCGCCCGCCGTGGCGGGGTCCGTCAGGCCAGGTGCGTGACGCGTCCGGCGAGGACGGTCGCCGACACCGGCATTCGGCGCAGAGTCCCGGCCGACGCGGTGCGCGGGTCTGTCGCGCAGACGACCAGATCGGCAGGCTGGCCGGGGCGCACGCTGCTGCGCGCGCTGGCGGCCAGTGCCTCCGCCAGTGCCAGCCGCTCTTCCGGATGCCAGGGCTCGCGATCGTCCGCGGTACGGTGCACCGCGGCGGAGACGGCCTGCCAGGGATCCAGCGCAGCGACAGGGGCGTCCGAGCCCAGTCGCAGCTCGACGCCGGCGCGCAGGAGTGAGGCCATCGGATATCCGAGCGCGGTCTGGTGTCCCCAGTACTCGTCGACCAGATCCCGATCGTCCACGGCGTGCTGCGGCTGCACGCTCGCGATGAGCCCGAGCCTCGCGATCCGCGCGATGTCGGCGTGGCGCACGAGCTGGGCGTGTTCGATCGTGCCCGAGACACCGGTGGCGGTGACGGCATCCAGCGCCGAGGAGACCGCGCGGTCCCCGATCGCGTGCACCGCGACGCCCAGGCCCGCACCCGCCGCCGTCGTGAGCAGCTCGATGAGGTGGTCCGGCGAGACGTTCATGACGCCGAAGTCCGTGCCGTCGCCCGGATACGGATGCGAGCACGCGGCGGTGCGTGTACCCAGGGAGCCGTCGGTGATCACCTTGAGCGGCCCCATGCGCACGAGCCCGCCGCTGCCGGGCAGCGCCTCTCCCGTGCGCAGCCCCTCGGCGATCGCCCTGTCGAGATCCGAGAGGTAGACGGCGAACTCGATGCGCTGGGAGTCGAACCCGCCGGCCGTCCGCCGGCTCCAGGATTCGGCGTTCCACGCCATGTCGAAATCGACGATGCCGGTGACGCCTCGCGCCGCGGCCGCTGCGCCCGACGCCATGACGGCCCGGTCGCTGTGCTCCGGATCGACGGCGTTGAGCCGCTTGGAGATCTCGAAGGCGTCCTCCTCGCGCAGCATCCCGTCGGGTGAGGAGAACCCCTCACGGCGCAGCGCTGCCGAGTTCAACCAGACGCTGTGCACGTCCGCGTTGATCAGATAGGTCGGCGTCTCACCCGTCGCTGCATCCAGCACTTCTGTGGACGGCGCGTCATCCCACAGCGCATCCCGGAAACCGGTGCCGACCCGTCGACCGTCGGCGAGCGGAGCGACCGAGGCCATCCGCGCCGCCGCCTCGGCGGCCGACGCCACGTCCCCGAGGGGCTCACGCTCGGAGGCCAGCGCCCACTGCACGACGTGGACGTGGTTGTCCCAGAGCCCGGCCACCACGGGAGCGCCGCCCGCATCGATCGACGCACCGTCTACGGGGAGCGCGCCGACCGGCGCGATGTCGACGATCCGCCCGTCGATGATGTGGATGTCCACGGGCTCCCCGTCGGCGAGGTGCTCGCTGCCCGGCCCCACGATCCGCGCGCCGCGGACCGCGACGACCGACTCCCCCACGTTCGTCATCGCCGTGCCGCCTTCGCCGCCATCCTGGCGTCGTGCGCTCGTCGCATCTCCGCGACGAGCGCGGGCTGAGGATGCGCCTCGTCACGGGAGAGCTCGAGGATGACGTTCTCGACGACGTCGTCCGGCTTGTTCTGGCTCAACTTCCGCTTGGCGACCACGCGTGTCGGCGTGAGTCGGAATCCCACCGTTCCCGCCTCCAGACGGCGTACGAATCCCTCATCGTTGGGGGCCGTCCAGATGCCGCGCGGGGAGGGGAACCTGTTCTCGAAGTGATCGACGAGGTGCTCGAGCACGCGCAGGTTCTCCTCGGTGTCCAGGATCTCCGGGACGCCGGACAGGTGCAACGCGATGTAGTTCCAGGTCGGGACAGCGGGGAGATCGCCGTACCAGCCGGGTGAGATGTAGCCGTGCGGCCCCTGGAAGATCAGCAGCAGTTCCTGCTCCGGCTGCCCCAGGCCGATGACGAGGTCATCGGGCCGGCCGACGTGGCCGACCACGGTGAGGTCGTCCCGATCGGGGTCGAGGAGGATCGCATAGTGCGATGCGGTCATCCCGTCGGCGTCCCTGCCCACCAGCGTGGCCCACGGGTTGTCCGCGATGACCCGCCGAAGTTCGGAGACGTCGGTCATCGCGAAAGAGGGGTTCTGGCGCATCCCTTCAGCCTAGATCCGACCCTGTCGATGACCGAACGGCTCACCGCGTCTGTGCGCCAGGGTGAGAATCCCTCTTCCATTCCTCCCACCCCGGGGTGCCCGCCATGAAGGCGTCGACCTCCTCGCGGGTGGCACGCAGCGTGGGGTCGTTCTTCAGGTACTGTCTCGTCTCGCGCGCCACGAGTCCGGACAGCACGAGCAGGCCGATGAGGTTCGGCAGCGCCATGAGTCCGTTCATCGCATCGGAGAACGCCCACACCACGCCCAGCTGGACGGTGCACCCGATGAAGACCACCAGCGAGAAGACGATGCGGAACGGGATCACGGCCCGCCGGCCGAGGAGCCGCTCGATGTTTCGCTCTCCGTAATAGGACCATCCGAGGATCGTCGACCCGGCGAACAGCACGAGCCCGATCGTCACGATGATGTGGCCCCAGTCGCCGGGCAGCCCGTGCGAGAACGCCTCAGCGGTCATCAACGCCGGATTCAGCTGCTCCCCCGTCTCGGGATCGATCTGATTCCACGTGCCGGTGGCGATGATGACGAGGCCGGTGCAGGAGACGACGATGATCGTGTCGATGAAGGTCTGCGTCATCGACACGAGACCCTGACGCACGGGGTGACTCGTCTGCGCCGCCGCGGCGGCGATCGCCGCCGATCCCATCCCCGACTCGTTCGAGAAGATGCCGCGCGCGACACCGAACTGGACCGCGATGATGATCGCGGAGCCTGCGAACCCGCCCACCGCGCTCGTGCCGGTGAACGCCTCGGTGAAGATCTGGGCGAAGGCGGCCGGGAGCGCACCGACGTTCGCGATGAGGATGTAGATCGCGCCGAGCACGTAGAAGACGATCATGATCGGCACAAGACCGGCGGTGACACGGCCGATGGATTTGATGCCGCCGACGAGGACGCTGAGCGCGAAGATCGTCAGAACGATTCCGGTCACCCAGGTGGGGACGGCGAAGCTCGACTCGAGGTTCGTCGCGATCGAATTCCCCTGGGTCATGTTGCCGATGCCGAAGCAGGCGATGACGGCGAAGATCGCGAAGGAGAGCCCGAGGACCTTGCCGACCGGGCCCCGGATGCCGCGCTCCAGGTAGTACTGCGGACCACCGTTCTGCTCGCCGACGGCATCCGTCGTGCGGAAGCGCACACCGAGGAAGGCCTCCGAGTACTTGGAGGCCATGCCGAGCAGTCCGGTGATCCACATCCAGAACAGGGCGCCGGGTCCGCCGATGCCGATGGCGGTCGCGACGCCGACGATGTTGCCGGTGCCGACCGTCGCCGCCAGCGCCGTGGTCAGCGCCTGGAACTGGGAGATGTCGCCGTCGGATCCGGGATCCTTGCGGGTGAACAGGCCGAGCCGCAGCGCGGAGCCGAGGCGGACGAACTGCAGACCGCCGAGCCGGATCGTCAGGTACAGTCCCGTCCCGAGCAGCAGCGGGATGAGGAAGAACGGTCCCCAGATCCAGCCGCTGAAGGTCTCCAATGCGCTCTGCAAGCCGGCGAGGTCCATCATGCTCCTGTCTGCGACGGTACGGACGACCGAACCACCTTACTCACGCCTGGCACTTCGGACACCAGTACAGATTGCGCGCGCCGACCTCCTCGAGCACGATCTGAGTGCCGCAGACACGGCACGGCAAGCCGGCGCGGTGGTACACCCAGTGCCGGTCGTCGCGGCTGGCCATCGCCGCCCTGTGCGCATCCGGCGACAGCCCGTCCATGGTCATCATCTGCCCGGTCTCGACGCCGATCGGCAGCAGTCGTGCCCAGTCGCGCCAGAGCTCGCGTACGACTTCCTCCGGCACCGCCTTGCCAGGGGTATGGGGGTTGAGCCTGGCCCGGTAGAGCATCTCGGCGCGGTAGACGTTGCCGATTCCGGCGACGACCGACTGGTCCATCAGCAGAAGGGCGATCGAGGTGCCCTTCCTGCGCACGGCGGAGACGAAGCGTTCCTCGTTCTCCGCCGGGTCCCCCACCAGGGGGTCGGGACCGAGTTTCGCGACGGTCGCGAGCATCTCGTCCGGCGTCTGCAGCACGCACGCGGTCGGACCGCGGAGGTCCGCCGCGGTGACGTCGGTCATCAGACGCAGTCGCACCTGACCGACCACCGGGGGCGGCCATTCCGACCCGTCGTCCTCGAGTCCCTTGGTCTGCTCCGACATCCGCACGTGCACACGGGCGCGACGCGGCGCGCCGATGGAGGCGAGAGAGTTCTCCCCTGCGTCGTCGAAGATCGCGGCATCCGGATCGGTGCCGCGCTGGTTCGTCTGCCCCATCCGACCGTTCGCCGACGCGATGGTCGGGTCGAGCAGGATCTCGCCGGCGAAGTCCCAGGCCCCGTAGAGCCCGAGGTGCACCCGCAGCCAGACGTCACCGTCCGCCTCGAGGAACATCTGCTTGCCGACGGCCTTGACGCTGACCACCTCGCGCCCGTCGAGGACGGCGGCGCCCTCGGCGAAGCGACCCTGCGGGCTCGAGGCCCGGACGGTCTTCCCGACGAAGTTGTGATCGAACTGGCGAGCGATGCGGTGGACGGAGTGACCCTCGGGCATCTCAGGCCCTGGGGTCGGGGAGCAGGGAGCCGTCCCGTTCGAAATCGGCGATCTGGCCGATACGACGCGCGTGCCGCTCGTCACCGGAGAAGGGCGTCCCGATGAAACGTTCGATGAAGGAGACGACCTCGTCGAAGGTGTGCTGCCGCGCACCGATGGAGATCACGTTGGCATCGTTGTGCTGGCGGGCGAGCTCCGCGGTCGACAGGTTCCATACCAGCGCCGCACGCACGCCCTGGACCTTGTTCGCCGCGATCTGCTCGCCGTTCCCTGATCCCCCGAAGACGACGCCGAGGGCCTCGACGCCCGTCGACTGATCCGTCACGACCGCCTGAGCGGCGCGGATGCAGAAGGCCGGATAGTCGTCCAGGGCGTCGTACTCGACCGGTCCGTGGTCGACGACGTCGTGCCCCGCACCGCGCAGGTGCTCCTGCAGCCGGGTGGAGAACTCGAGTCCCGCGTGGTCTGTGGCGATGTGGATGCGCATGTGCTCCATCCTAGAAGCGGCGCAGCCGGCGGTGGAGGACGATCCACGTCGTCGCGCGAACGCATCCGCGCCGTCCTGGCGTAGGCTGTCATGGTTGCCGTCGGCGCCAGCAGCGTCGGCCCGAGGTGATACCCCCTGAACCCCTGGGAGAACCGCTGTGCCTGGAGAGAATCTCACCCGTATCGAAGCGCAGGAGCGCCGCGAGCTCGTCGACACGCAGTCGTACGAGATCGCGCTCGATCTCACGAAGGGCGCCGAAGTGTTCGGCTCCCGCAGCGTGGTCCGCTTCCGAGCGCGCCCCGGGAGCTACACCTTCATCGACCTCATCGCCCGCGAGGTGCGCGAGATCTCCCTCAACGGGGAGCTGCTCGACCCCGCAGAGGTGTTCGAGGACTCGCGCATCGCCCTCGCCGATCTCCAGGAGGAGAACGTCCTCGTCGTCGACGCGGACTGCGCCTACACGAACACCGGCGAGGGTCTGCACCGTTTCGTCGACCCGGTCGACGACGAGGTGTATCTCTACTCCCAGTTCGAGGTCCCCGACTCCCGCCGCGTGTTCGCCGTGTTCGAGCAGCCGGACCTGAAGGCCACGTTCCAGTTCACCGTCACCGCACCGGCGGCATGGAAGGTCATCTCGAACTCGCCGACCCCCGAGCCGATCAACCACGACGGCAGCGACACCGCGACGTGGGGCTTCGAGCCCACCCCTCGCATCTCGTCCTACATCACGGCGCTGATCGCCGGACCGTACGAGTCGACGTTCTCGGAGCTCACCAGCGCAGACGGACGGGTGATCCCGCTGGGCGTCTACGGCCGCAAGAGCCTGTGGCAGCACCTGGACGCCGATTACATCTTCGACAAGACGCGTGAGGGGTTCGCCTACTACGAGGAGAAGTTCGGCGTCCCGTACCCGTTCGCCAAGTACGACCAGCTGTTCGTCCCGGAGTTCAACGCCGGCGCCATGGAGAACGCGGGCGCCGTCACCTTCACGGAGACGTACGTGTTCCGTAGCAAGGTCACCGACGCCGTGAAGGAACGCCGCGTCGTGACGATCCTGCACGAGCTCGCACACATGTGGTTCGGCGACCTCGTGACCATGAAGTGGTGGAACGACCTGTGGCTGAACGAGTCGTTCGCCGAATGGGCGTCGACGATCGCCACGGCCGAGGCCACCGAGTGGACCGAAGCGTGGACGACGTTCAACGCGATGGAGAAGACCTGGGCGTACCGCCAGGACCAGCTTCCCTCCACCCACCCGATCACCGCCGAGATCAACGATCTCGAAGACGTGCAGGTGAACTTCGACGGCATCACCTACGCCAAGGGCGGATCGGTGCTCAAGCAGCTCGCCGCATGGGTCGGGATCGATGCGTTCTTCGCCGGTGTCGGCCAGTACTTCCAGAAGCACGCCTGGGGCAACACCGAACTCAGCGATCTGCTCACCGAGCTCGAGGCGACGAGCGGGCGCGACCTCAGCGTCTGGTCGAAGAAGTGGCTGGAGACCTCGGGTGTCAACACGCTCTCGCCCGTCATCGATGAGGACCTCGACGGCGCGATCTCCCGGTTCGCGGTCACGCAGACCGCCCCGGCGGACTACCCCACCATCCGCCCTCACCGCCTGGGGATCGGCTTCTACAACCTCGCCGACGGCGCACTCACGCGCACGCACTACGTCGAGATCGACGTCGACGGTGACCGCACCGAGGTCCCCGAGCTCAAGGGGCTGAAGCGCCCCGACCTCGTCCTCCTCAACGACAACGACCTCGCCTACGCGAAGATCCGCCTCGACGAGCGGTCTCTCGAGACCGCGATCGCGCACCTCTCGGACGTCGCGGACCCGCTGGCCCGCTCGCTGATCTGGGGGGCGGCGTGGGATCAGACGCGCGACGCGGAGAGCGCGGCATCCGACTACATCGACCTCGTCCTCGGCAACATCGCCACGGAGACCGAGTCGACCACGGTGCGCACGACCCTCGCTCAGCTGCGGACCGCCGCGACCCTGTACGTCGCCCCGGCCGACCGCGACGCCGCGCGACTCAAGGTCGCGGACGGCCTGTGGGAACTCGCGCAGGGCGCAGCGCCCGGCAGCGACAGCCAGCTGCAGTTCGTCACGGCCTTCGCCGCCTCGCTCGTCAACGGCGAGCACGCGGGCATCGTCGGCCGTCTGCGCTCCGGCGAGGAGACCCTCGCCGGGTTGGAGATCGACACCGATCTGTCCTGGCAGCTCCTGGTCGGGCTCGCCTCCATCGGCGCGACCGACGCCGCCTCCATCGACGCGGCCCTCGCCTCCGACAACACCTCCAAGGGTGCGGAGTTCGCCGCGCAGGCCCGCGCGGCGCTTCCGACGTCCGCGGACAAGGACGCGGCATGGGCGTCGCTGGTGGAGGACGACAGCCTGCCGAACACCATCGTGCGCTCCGCCGCCCTCGGGTTCGTGCATCCGAATAGCACGGGCGTCCTCGGCGAGTACGTGCAGCGCTACTTCGACATGCTCATCCCCGTCTGGGAATCGCGCACCTACCAGATCGCCAACTACCTCATCGTCGGGCTGTTCCCGACCGCTCTGGCCGACACGGCCCTGCGCGACGCGACGAGGGCGTGGCTCTCGGCGAACGCGGAGGCGGCTCCGGCGCTGCGCCGCCTCGTGAGCGAGGGTCTCGCCGATGTCGAGCGGGCGCTCGCCGCCCAGGCGCGCGACGCCGAGGGGCCGGAAGAGGACTGAGTCTCGTGGATCGGTCCTCGGTGCGCGCTCAGCCGCGACCGGGGACCGATCACTAGAATCGGAGCGTGCCCGAAGCCACTCTCGAAGACCAGCCGGCGCCGACCCTCGACGGGTTGGCCGAGCTCTGGGGCGTCGTCCTGAAGTGGCTGGTCCAGGCGGGCTGGAACATGCTGCACGTCCTGCTGATCCTCGTCGGCTGCGTCGTCGCCGCTCTCGTCCTCCGGCTCATCATCCGTCGAGTCGTCCGGCGCATCGTCGATCGGGCCAAGACGAAGGCCAACGTCGATGACACGCAGGCGCTGGAGCGCTCCCCGCTCGCGGACATGCGCCTCGTCCAGCGCACGCGGACACTCGGGACGATCCTGCAGAACATCGTCAATGTCTCGGTGGGCGTGGTGGCCCTCGTCCTCATCGCCAACGTCCTCGTCCCCGACCTCGTTGGTTCTCTCACCCTCCTCACCGCCGCGATCGGTGCAGGTCTCGGTTTCGGCGCGCAGAACATCGTCAAAGACGTCCTCAACGGGCTGTTCATCGCCGCAGAGGATCAGATCGGCATCGGGGACATGGTCGACATGGGCCTGGCCACCGGAGTCGTCGAATACGTCGCGGTGCGCATCACGCATGTCCGCGACGTCAACGGCACGCTGTGGTACGTGCGCAACGGCGAGGTCACCCGGATCGGGAACATGTCGCAGGGCTGGGCGCGCGCGATCATCGACATCGGCGTGCCTGCGGACGCGGACGTCCCGAAGGTCGAGGCCGCTCTGCTGGAATCGGCGCTCGCGCTGTCGAAGGACCCGAAGTGGCGCACCAGGATCATCGAACGGCCAGAGGTCTGGGGGCTGGAGTCGATGACCGGGGAGGCCCTCGTGATCCGGGTGGTGATGAAGACCAGAGCGACGGCGATGGATGACGTGGCGCGCGAACTGCGGATGCGGCTGAAGTCCGCCGTCGAGTCCCTCGACCTCACTGTCCCCTCTCTGCAGTCCGTGATCCCGGACGGCATCGAAGGTGCACGGCGCGTGCGCGGCGCGCACCCGCCCACCACGCGGCCGAACGCCGTCACCGGCGTGCCCCACGTCGCACGCGGTATCTGGCGAAAGAAGAATCCTCCGCAGAAGCCGGGGAACCCGGAGGAGACATCATGACGTTCTACGACGAGGTCGGCGGCCACACGACCTTCGACACCATCGTGCGCGTGTTCTATCGAGAGGTCGCCGCCGACCCTGTACTGAAGCCGATGTACCCGGAAGAGAACCTCGGACCAGCGGCCGACCGCCTCTCCATGTTCCTCGAGCAGTACTGGGGCGGCCCGACGACGTACGGCGAGCAGCGGGGCCATCCGCGCCTTCGCATGCGCCACATGCCGTTCGCGGTCGATCCTGACGCCAGGGACCGGTGGCTGCGCTGTATGCGCACGGCGCTGGACGAGGCAGAGCTGTCGCCGCTGCACGACGCGACTCTGTGGGACTATCTCGAACGCGCCGCATATGCCATGGTGAATACGCTGCCCTCGCCTGCCGCATCGCCCGGTGCGCGGCAGACGCTGGCAACGCGCAGCAACAGTCAGGATTCGACGGAGAACACATGACGACCAGGCCCCTGTCCGCGGACGTACTCGTGATCGGATGGGGGCTGGCCGGACTCGTCGCCGCCGCCGAGGCGTCGGCGGCCGGTCGCTCGGTGGTCCTCGTGGACCAGGAGCCGCGAAGCAATCTCGGCGGCCAGGCGTGGTGGTCCTTCGGAGGACTGTTCTTCGTCGACTCCCCGGAGCAGCGCAGGATGGGTGTCAAGGACTCCCTGGAACTGGCGACGCAGGATTGGTTCGGAAACGCGGACTTCGATCGCGAGGAGGACCGATGGCCGCGTGCGTGGGCGACGGCGTACCTGCAGTTCGCCGCAGGAGAGAAGCGCGCATGGCTGCGTAAGCGGGGCGTCGGATTCTTCCCCGTCGTCGGGTGGGCGGAGCGCGGCGGGTACGGCGCACTCGGCCCGGGGAACTCCGTCCCGCGGTTCCACATCACGTGGGGTACCGGCCCGGGGGTCGTCGCCCCATTCGAAGCGGCGGTGCGCGCCGCTGAGGATGCCGGCACCCTGACCGTCCTCCCCCGGCACCGCGTCACGAATCTGGTCGTCACCGACGGGGTCGTCACCGGAGCCACCGGCGATGTCCTCGCGCACAGCGACGCGGATCGCGGCCGACCGAGTTCGCGCGAGGTCGTCGGCGACTTCGAGATCCGCGCGGGTGCGACGATCGTGTCGTCCGGTGGCATCGGCGGCAATCACGATCTCGTGCGCGCTGCCTGGCCGGATCGGCTCGGCACGCCGCCGGCGCACATGCTCTCCGGAGTTCCGGCATACGTCGACGGCTCGATGCAGGACGTCTCCCGGCGGGCCGGCGCGCGACTCATCAACGGTGACCGGATGTGGCACTACGTCGAGGGCATTCAGAACTGGGATCCCGTCTGGCCGATGCACGGCATCCGGATCCTCCCAGGCCCGTCGTCCCTCTGGCTCGACGCCACCGGAAAGCGCCTGCCGGTCCCCCTGTTCCCCGGATTCGACACACTCGGGACGCTGCGGTATCTGCGGACGACCGGGCACGACCATTCCTGGTTCGTCACGTCCCGCCAGATCGTCGAGAAGGAGTTCGCGCTGTCCGGCAGCGAGCAGAACCCCGATCTCACCGGCAAGGACGTCCGGCTCCTGCTCGCCTCCCGTCTCGCGAAGGGGCCGACGGGGCCCGTGCAGTCCTTCCTCGACGAGGGAGCGGACTTCATCGTCGAGGACGACCTCGAATCGCTCATCGCGCAGATGACGGCACACCCGGGCGGTGAGTATCTGGATCCCGAGCGGGTCCGCCGAGAGATCGTCGCCCGCGACCTCGAGATGGACAACGACTTCTCGAAGGATGCCCAGGTGGGGATGCTGCGCTCGATGCGCGCCTACCGCGGCGACAGGCTGATCCGGACGGCGGCCCCGCACCGACTGCAGGATCCGGCGGCCGGTCCGCTCATCGCCGTGCAGTTGCACGTGCTCACCCGCAAGTCCCTCGGCGGCATCGAGACGGACCTCGACGGCCGAGCACTCGGGGCGGACGGCGAAGCGATCCCCGGGCTGTATGCGGCCGGCGAGGCGAGCGGGTTCGGGGGCGGTGGAGTGCACGGTTACCGTGCGCTCGAGGGAACCTTCCTCGGCGGATGCCTGTTCTCCGGTCGACAGGCAGGACGCGCCGCGGCGCGCTGAGGCAGGGTCAGACGGCCGGCGACGAATCCTGCGTTCGGCCGGTGGAGCGCACAGCGGTGAGGCCGCTCACCGCCGGTCCGCGCGTGAGCACGTGCCCGCGTCGGAAGGCCAGTCGTGTCCATCGACCGGATGCCGTCACCGACACGGACTCCTCGCCCGAGATGAATCCGAACGCATGTGCGGCGAACGCCACGCCGCGTGGGAGCTCCTGCAGCTCGTCGTCGGGCTCTCCCCAGATCGACGCGCGCAGCGTGCGGACCGCGTCCTCGCCCGCACCGGGCGGAGTGCCCCGCGCGACAGCTGAGATGCCCCACTGCGCACGCTGCGCGATGGTGGCGGCATCCAGCGCGCCCATCGACGCCCAGCCACCCCTCGGCGGGGCGATGCCCGCCCACGCAGGAGATCTGCCCGTCTCCGGCAGACGCAGCATCCGCTCGTCGTCGTCTCGGGTGAGCTCGTCGACGACGATGTCGCACTCCAGCTCCGGGTCGGCGTGCACGATCCGCATCGCGAGCACCGTCGGGGACTGGTCGAACAGTCCCTGCGGTGCGAGAGCGGCGGCAGTCATGGCGAGCACCCCGCCTGCGGCCTGCAGACGGATCCCGTCGTCGGAGACGAGGTTGGCGCGGCCGAGGAACGTCAGGACGTCGCTCGCCGTGTCGGAATCGGCGAGGACGAGTCGAGGCTGCACGCGTTCTAAACTACCAAGGACGCGACGTGCGGTCGCGGGGAGGAGCGCCATGAGCGCAGAGGAACGGGCTCAGGCGTCCGTCGACAACCTGCTCGACGTGCTCGATCTCGATGAGAGCAGTGCACGGACGACGGAGGACATCTTCACGGGTCGTTCGCATCCCATGCCCACCGGGCGGATCTACGGCGGTCAGGTGCTCGGACAGTCATTGCTGGCCGCGGAGCGGACGCTGTCGTCCGATCGCGCCGCGCATTCCATGCACGGCTATTTCCTGCGCCCCGGCGACTCCACGCAGGGCGTGACCATCTCGGTCGACCGCATCCATGACGGACGATCCTTCTCGACGCGCCGCGCCCAGGCGTATCAGAACGGCGTTCCGATCTTCTCGATGATCGCGTCGTTCCAGGACGAGGCGCCGGGTCTCGAGCATGCCGCCCCCATGCCGGAGGGGGTTCCTGCTCCCGAGGACCTCGCGCCGGATGAGATGCTCGTCGACGGGGCGGATCCGCGCGCTCTGCGCATGCTCGCCGACCGTCCGGTCGACACCCGCCACGTCGAAGCGCCGATCTACCTCGCCGTCGACGGCGCGCGCGTGCCGCACCAGGCGGTCTGGATGCGCATGCGTGCGCCGCTGCCCGGCGATCAGACGCTGCACCGCGCTGCGCTGGCCTATCTCAGCGACATGACGATCCAGGAGTCCATCCTCCGAGCCCATGGCGTCCACTGGGCGACACCGGGCCTGAAGGTCGCGAGCCTCGACCACGCCATGTGGTGGCACCGGCCGGCACGAGTGGACGAGTGGCTGCTGTACGTCCAGGAGTCCCCGAACGCCCGTGGCGGCCGGGGACTGGCAGCCGGGCGCATCTACACCCGCGACGGCATCCTGGCCGCCAGCGTCACGCAGGAGGTCATGGTGCGCGTGCCGGACGCCGGCTGACCTAGCGGCGGTGGGTGTACTCGGCGGGCGCGCCGAGATACGGAGACCACACCTGGCGCATCTCGTCGGTGATGCGCGTCGGACGTCCCGACGCGGCATCGACGAGGACGACGACGGCCGTCGAACGCGCATACAGGATGCGCTCCGCGGACGCGGGATCGTTGTACACCTCGTAGCAGACGTCGATGCTGGACCCACCGAGCTTGCCGAACCACATCTGCACGTCCAACGGTCGACGCTGGTACGGAACGGGCGCGAAGTACTCGATCTCCTGCCGGGCGATGAGCGTGAGCACGCCCGCGTCGATCCCGGCGGCGAGCACCGCCGTCTCCGGGGCGTCCTCCCCCGGGTCCGCCTTCCAGAAGGCCCGCACGCGGGCCTCCTCGAGGAGCTTCAGCATCGACGTGTTGTTCACGTGGTTGAACGCGTCGAGATCTCCCCACCTCAGTTGGATGGGGAGATGAAGACGTCGTCCCTCAGTCACGCGTGAGCTTGCGGTGCGTCGAACGGTGCGGGTTCGCGGCGTCCGGGCCGAGACGCTCGATCTTGTTCTTCTCGTACGCCTCGAAGTTGCCCTCGAACCAGTGCCACTGCGCGGGGTTCTCGTCCGTGCCCTCGTAGGCGAGGATGTGGGTGGCGATGCGGTCGAGGAACCACCGGTCGTGCGTGATGACCACGGCGCAGCCGGGGAACTCGAGCAGAGCGTTCTCGAGAGAGCTCAGGGTCTCGATGTCGAGGTCGTTGGTCGGCTCGTCGAGGAGCAGCAGGTTGCCGCCCTCCTTGAGCGTCAGAGCGAGGTTCAGGCGGTTGCGCTCACCACCGGAGAGCACGCCGGCCTTCTTCTGCTGGTCCGGTCCCTTGAAGCCGAACTTGGACACGTACGCCCGCGACGGGATCTCGGTCTTCCCGACGGTGATGAAGTCGAGACCGTCGGAGACGACCTCCCACAGGTTCTTGTCGGGGTCGATGTTCGCGCGGGACTGGTCGACGTAGCTGATCTTGACCGTCTCGCCGATCTTCAGGTCGCCGCCGTCGAGGGGCTCGAGGCCGACGATCGTCTTGAACAGCGTCGTCTTTCCCACACCGTTGGCACCGATGATGCCGACGATGCCGTTGGGCGGCAGGCTGAAGCTCAGTCCGTCGATGAGGACGCGGTCGCCGAAGCCCTTCTTGAGCTTCTTGGCCTCGATCACGACGTTGCCCAGACGCGGCCCGGCGGGAATCTGGATCTCCTCGAAGTCGAGCTTCCTGGTGCGCTCGGCCTCCGCCGCCATCTCCTCATAACGTGCGAGGCGCGCCTTGGACTTGGTCTGACGCCCCTTGGCGCTCGATCGCACCCACTCGAGCTCGTCCTTGAGACGCTTGGCGAGTTTGGCGTCCTTCTTGCCCTGGATGTCGAGGCGCTCGGCCTTCTTCTCGAGGTAAGTGGAGTAGTTGCCCTCGTACCCGATGAGCCGACCGCGGTCGACCTCCGCGATCCATTCGGCGACGTTGTCGAGGAAGTACCGGTCGTGGGTGATGGCGATGACGGCACCCTTGTACGCCTGCAGGTGCTGCTCGAGCCAGAGCACGCTCTCGGCGTCGAGGTGGTTGGTCGGCTCGTCGAGAAGCAGAAGGTCGGGCTTCTGGAGAAGGAGCTTCGCCAGCGCCACGCGGCGCTTCTCACCTCCGGAGAGCGGTGCGATCGCCGCGTCAGCCGGAGGGGTGCGCAGCGCGTCCATGGCCTGCTCCAGCTGGGAGTCGAGGTCCCAACCGTCTGCGGCGTCGATCTCCTCCTGCAGCACACCCATCTCTGCGAGCAACGTGTCGAAGTCAGCGTCCGGGTCCGCCATCTGCGCCGAGATCTCGTTGAAGCGGTCGAGCTTGGCCTTGATGGCGACGCCGTCCTGGATGTTCTCCAGCACGGTCTTGGACTCATCGAGCTCCGGCTCCTGCATGAGGATGCCGACCGTGAACCCCGGAGTGAGCTTCGCCTCGCCGTTGGACGGCTGGTCGAGGCCGGCCATGATCTTGAGGATCGTGGACTTGCCGGCGCCGTTCGGGCCGACCATACCGATCTTCGCTCCGGGAAGGAAGGACATCGTCACGTCGTCGAGGATGAGCTTCTCGCCCACCGCCTTGCGTGCACGCACCATCGAATAGATGTACTCAGCCACCGAAAACCGCTCCTTCTGTTGGCGTCGAAGATCGACTCTCCAGCCTACCCGCTGGAGTTCACCAGTCGATCGGCCGCGTGTCACCGATGAGACAGCGTCCCTCGGCGAGTTGATCCATCACTGCCGTGACCGGTTCGCCGGTGGATGGCCCGACCTGCCCGATCAGGCATTCCGCGTCACCCCAGCGGACGGAGAACTGGATGCTCTCGGCCGCGTTGCCGACGGTGGAGAGGTCTTGCGTGACCTGCATGTCCGCCTTGTCGAACCCGGCGGCCACCAGCGCGTCGATGTAGGCCCTCCCGGAGGAACTGCCCGATGCGGCCCACACCTCGGCGGTGACGGCGGTGAAAAGGGGCAGGTTGTCCTCCGCGGTGCCGTCGGGGGTGAACACGGGGCCGACTGCCGTCGGCGACGGCTCAGGGGTGGCGGTCGGAGAAGCAACGGGGGAAGGGGCCGGGTCCGGCTCCGGGGCGCATGCTGCCGTCCCGATCCCGATCGCCATCAGGAGTGCGACGACGGCGATTCGCGGACGGAGGGCGGTTGGTCGACGAGGCACGCTTCGATCCTAAGTGCACACCTCGCCGACGTCGCCTCCGGTCAGGTGGCGCACCGGTGCCCGAGCCACAGGGTCCGCACAGCGTCAGTCCTCGGCTTTCCATTCGTCGCCGGCGAAGACGGACTCGCTCTCGGCCGGGTCGGCGGATGCCTGCGCGAAAGGATCGTCCGGTACAGCGGAGTCATCGGTCACGGCAGAGGGCGAATGCGCAGGCTGTGCACCTGACGGCGCGGGAACAGCACTGCTACGCGCCTTCACGTACGCGCTCGCACCCCACCGGAGGTCGTGACCGATCGCGTCCGCATCGATGTCGGCGCTCAGCCCCTTCCTGCCCCCGCTCTCCCACTCGCGGAGCTTCAGGCGGCCCGTGACGATCACACCGTCACCGGAGTGCAGTGAGGATTTCGCGTGCTCTGCGAGCTGCCGGAACGCGGAGACGTTGTACCAGTTCGTACCGGTCTCGATCCACGTCTGGGTCTTCTGATCGAACCGGCGCTGGGGGCTGGCGACGCGGAAGTTCACCACCGGAACGCCGGTGGTCGTCTCGCTGCGGTTCGGGTCGCCGCCCACGCGGCCCAGGATCGTCACGGTGTCGTTCATATCGGTCTCCTCGGTGGTCCCGGGGCGTGCCCGGCTCAGCCCAGGGTGCCGCGTCTCTCCGCGGCGGAGGACGCTCGATCGCGAGTCATGTGGACAACCATCGTGCAGCCCACCCCGGTGAGCGATGAGTGGGCTGCCCGAGCACGCCGAAATGTCCGTGGTCGGTCGTATGTTCGAACCGAAAGGAGCAAAGCGATGACATCCACGACTCTCCGCACCACTGCCACCGATATCTTCACGCCACCCCGACTGACGTCGAAGCGCGAACGTCTGGTGCGCGCCTCCGATCACCTCTGGCGTGTGCAGGACGCATCAGGGCGCATCCTCGGCCATCTGCGTGTCGGCGCCGAACCGCAGGGGCTGCGCTACCACGCAGAGCGCCTTCACCTGCCATCCGGTGCGTTCCGGCTCGTCGGCTCCTTCTGGCACGCCGACGACGCGGTGCAGGCGTTGCGCAACGGATGAAGCGCCCCCGGCAGGGTTCGAACCTGCGACCAACGGCTTAGAAGACCGATGCTCTTCCACTGAGCTACGGAGGCGAGCACATCTACGGTAGCAGGGCTGATGTCCGTGCCCTCACTAGAATATGAGGATGGTATCTGCCTCCGAGAACGACCGCCTCGTCTGGATCGACTGCGAGATGACGGGGCTCGACCTCTCCGTCGATGAGCTCGTCGAGATCGCCGTGGTGGTGACGGATTTCGAACTGCGACCGGTCGACCCCGGTTTCCAGATCGTGATCAACCCCAGCGACGCGGCCCTGGCCAACATGGGCGAGTTCGTCACGAACATGCACACCACCTCCGGCCTGATCGAGGAGATCCCGAGCGGCGTGTCGCTCGCCGATGCCGAGGAACAGACCCTGGCGTACATCAAGCGCTTCGTCCCGGTCGAGCGCAAGGCACCGCTGGCGGGGAACACGATCGGCACCGACCGGATGTTCCTCGCGAAGTACATGCCCCAGATCGACCAGTGGCTGCACTATCGCAACGTCGATGTCTCCAGCGTCAAGGAGCTCTCGCGGCGCTGGTACCCGAGGGTGTTCTTCCAGGCGCCCGCGAAGGACGGCGGCCACCGTGCCCTCGCCGACATCCTGGAGTCCATCCGCGAGATGCAGTATTACCGCGAAGCGGTCTTCGTCGCGGAGCCGGGACCGACCAGCGATGAGGCACGCGCGATCGCCGAGCGCACCGTGTCATCGTTCACCTCGGATGTGTAATAGAATCGTCTGGTTGCCTGTTCCGACCGGCACATGGTGGCTGTAGCTCAGTTGGTAGAGCACCGCGTTGTGGTCGCGGGGGTCGCGGGTTCAAGCCCCGTCAGCCACCCCACTCACGAAGGCCCGGACCCATCGGTCCGGGCCTTCGTCATACCCGTCGCCGTCCAGGTCGCCCCCGGCCCACGATCTAGAATCGACTGGTGTCGCTGACTGTCTGGTTCTCACTGCTCGCAGCATCCCTTGTCATCAGCTTCACACCGGGCGCCGGCGCCATCAACACCATGTCCAACGCCCTCGCGCACGGCTGGCGCCGCTCCGTGTGGGGCGTGATCGGGCAGCAGCTCGCGCTCATCGTCCACGTCGTCATCATCGCCGCCGGAGTCGGACTTCTCGTGTCCCGCTCCCCCGTGCTGTTCGACATCATCCGGTACACCGGCGCGGCGTATCTCGTCTTCCTCGGTATCCGCATGATCCTCGCGCACGTTCCCGAGCCGGCCGCATCCGACGGCACCGCACCCTCGCGGGAAGGACGGCTGTCGATGATCAGGCGCGGGTTCTGGGTGAACGTGCTCAACCCGAAGGCGATCGTCTTCTTCCTCGCCTTCGTGCCGCAGTTCATCCGGCTCGACGAGCCGGCCCTTCCCCAGTACGTGATCCTCATCGGCACGGTCGTCATCGTCGACGTGATCGTGATGTGGGGCTTCTTCGCCACCGCCGCGCGTCCCTTCCGTGCGCTCACGCGAACGCGACGTGGCGTGCGAGTGCTCAACGTCCTCTTCGGTTCCCTCTTCCTCCTGGTGGCGGGCCTGCTCCTCTTCATCCGCTGACGTGTTCGCCCGCGTAGGCTTGTCGACGATGGAGATGGATGCTGCGACCTTCGAGCAACTCGTCGTGGACGAGCTCGACCGGCTGCCCGACGAAATGGTCGACGGACTCGACAATGTCGTGTTCGTCGTCGAGGATCGCCCTGAAGACGGCAGTCTCGATCTGCTCGGCCTCTACGACGGGCTCGCGCTGACGGAGCGCGGTCACTACGGGATGGGCGAGCTTCCCGACCGCATCATCGTCTACCGGGAGCCGCATCTCGCCCATGCCACCGATGAGGCCGAGCTCAGGGACGAGGTGCACACGACTCTCGTCCACGAGATCGCACACTACTTCGGAATCGAAGACGAACAACTGCACGAGATGGGCTGGGCATGAGCACACCGATGTCCGCGCCGGGCCTCGACGAGGCCGTCGACCTTCAGGCCGCCCCGCTCGAGCCGTGGCAGGTCGTCGTCTGGAACGACCCCGTGAATCTGATGAGCTATGTCGTCCGAGTCTTCCGGACGTACTTCGGGTACTCACTCGAGCATGCGACGACCCTCATGCTGGCCGTCCACCACGACGGTCACGCGATCGTCGCCACCGGGCCGCGCGAGACCATGGAGGTCCATGCGCAGGCGATGCACGACTACGGTCTGTGGGCGACCGTTCGCAAGGCACCGGTGTGACCGAACGCAGCGTGATCTATCGTCTGGCACGCATCGAGATCGAGCACCTGCTCGGCCTCGTCGACGATCTCATGACCGTCATCGAGGACGCCGACCAGAGCATCGACCCCGCGGTCGAACGGCTCGTGCCGTCGCCCTACCCGGACGACGTCGAGGCCACGCTCGAGTTCTCATCCGCGACCCGCGACGACCTCCTGGACCGCCGCACCGCCGATGCCGCGGTGGTCCGGCGTGCGCTTCTGCCGCTCGCAGATGAGGCCGTACCCGGCCCGCCGGAGGCGGATCAGGTGAGCGTCAGCATCCCTCAGCACGACATGGATGCATGGCTGCGCACCCTCACCGCCCTCCGACTGGTGATCGCGACGCGACTCGGGATCACCGACGATGACGAGCATGACGCCGCAGACGTCCGCTTCGGGGTGTACGACTGGCTCGCATATCGACTCGACGGGCTCATCGCCATCGCGGATGCGATGGACGAGGACCCAGGTCCTGCATGATCACGGGATCCGGATGACCACGTCCGCCAACTCCGCGGGCGCGTGACGCCGGATGTGATGTTCCTCCTGGGCGGCCCAGCGATCCCAATACGGTCGGAATCCGTCGCCGTCGCGATCGAGCGCGCGACGCTTCCGAGACTCCGTGGGGGCATCGGCCCAGACCCGCACGTCCGCCAGACGCGCGGACGCCGGATTCAGGGCGCCGCACCCCTCGAGGATCACTCCGAGAGCGGGCGAGACGGCGTGTGCCTCCGCCGGGCCCTCGAGCTCCCAGTCCCACCGCCGCCAGGTACTCAACAGTCCGCGGGCGTGCGGTCGCAGCACGTCGTGAAGCGCGCTCTCGACGCCCGCGTCGAGCCCGTCCCAGCCCGGGTAGAGCGAGTCCAGAGCGATGAGTTGTGGGCGTCCGGCCAGCGGCCATGCTGCGGCGACCATGCGCGACAGTGTGGTCTTCCCCGCTCCCGCACGGCCGTCGATCACGACGACCGGGTTCGAGGCCTCCACTGCCACGATCGCGTCGACGACGCGCACGGCACCGGCCTGCAGCGCCTGTCGGACCGGGTCGTTACTTCTTGAGGGCACGGATCACACGTGCAAGCGCGCGCCCGGCGACCCAGACGAACGGGATGCCGACGGCGAGCAACGAGACGATGTTCGGCTCGAAGCGCACTCCTTCTTCGCGACGGATGTATACGCCGATCGGAATGGACACGCCTCCGCCGCCGCCACCACCGTTGTCGTTCTCGTCGGCGCCACCGCCAAAGCCGGCCCAGGTCAGCGCCACCGGCGTGATGCTGACCCCATCGACGTCCTGAGGCTCACCGTAGGCGCTCCTCACGCCGAAGGAGGTGACTTGCTTTCCGAGGTCCAGTGCGATGTTCGGCATGGTCCAACGCTACTGGACGAAGGCCGCAGCCGGGAGATCAATCGACCCCGTGATCCTTCGGATGCCGCGCTGCGCCGCGCCCGTCGCCGCGCCCGACGTGGCGGGCGCGGGTGATGGTCGCGTTGCCGAACCTCGCCCGCGCGTCGTCGAGTGCTCCCTCGACCTTGCGCCAGTGCTCGTCGTCGTCCCACAGGGCGAACGCGGCACTGCCGGCCGGTCGCAGCTTCTCCGCGCGCACACCGACCAACCGCACAGGATCGCGGCGGTCGATCGACTCATAGAGCGTCTGCGCGGCCTCGCCGATCCGCTGTCCGACGGACGTCGGTTCCGGAAGCGTCTGCGACCTGGTGAGCGTGGTGAAGTCGTCGAATCGGATCTTGATGGCCACCGTCGCGCACTCCCAGTCCGCACGACGAAGCCTCGCCGCCACGCGGTCCGCGAGACGGAGCAGCTCGGCTCGGACGAACTCCCGATCGGTGACGTCCACCTCGAACGTCTCCTCGTGGCCCACGCTCTTCTCCACGCGCTCGGTCTCGACCGCACGCGGATCTTCTCCACGCGCGAGCTGCGCGATACGCGCGCCGAGCGCGGGCCCCACGGCGCGGTCCAACATCTCCTGCGGCGACTCCCTGATGTCTCCGATCGTGCGGATCCCCCTGGCCTCCAGAGCGTCGGATGCCTTGGGTCCGACACCCCACATGGCCCGCACAGACCGAGGCGAGAGGAAGTCGACGGTGTCGGCTGCGGCGACGATGAGCAGCCCGTCCGGCTTGGAGAGCGTCGACGCCATCTTCGCGACGTGCTTGGTCGCCGCGACCCCCACGCTGCAGGTGATCCCCACCTCGGCGTGAACCCGCTCGCGCACGAGACGAGCGATACGACCTGGACTGCCCCACAGCCGCCTGACCCCTTGGACGTCGAGGAACGCCTCGTCCACCGAGAGCGGCTCGACCAGCGGGGTGATGGATTCGAAGACCGCCATGACCTGTCTGGAGACCGCCTGGTAGCGGTCGAAGTGGGGCGTGACGATTCTCGCCGTCGGGCACAGACGCATCGCCTGCCCGACGGGCATGGCCGCCCGCACTCCGTACCTGCGCGCCTCATACGACGCACTGGAGACGACGGAGCGGCCGTCCGGCGCGCCGATGATGAGGGGCAGTCCGGCGAGCGACGGATCGTCGAGGATCTCGACAGCCGCGTAGAACGCGTCCATGTCCACGTGCAGGATCCGGGTGCCGGTGTCGTCCGCACCGTCCGGTGAGACGATGCGGCCTCGTCCATCGCCGCGCCCCATGCATCCATTCTCCCGCAGGCCGCCGACATCGGCCGCACGTATCGGCGGACGACGCAGCGACGGGAGGAGCGGATGCCTGATCCGCCCCTCCCGTCCGAGAGAGTTCCGCCCGACAGGGCGGAGAATGTACTACTGCGCTGCGCGCTCGAGGATCAGTTCGCGCACGCGCGCGGCATCCGCCTGACCCTTCATCGCCTTCATGACCGCACCGATGATCGCACCGGCAGCCTGCACCTTGCCGTCCTTGATCTTCGCCATCACGTCCGGCTGCGCGGCCAGAGCCTCGTCGATCGCGGCGACGAGCGCGCCGTCATCGGAGACGACGGCGAGTCCACGGCCGTCCACGACCTCCTGCGGCGTTCCTTCGCCGGCGATGACGCCCTCGAGGACCTGACGAGCGAGCTTGTCGGTGAGGGTGCCCTCGTCGACGAGCTTCTGCAGCGCGGCGACGTTCTCGGGCGTGATGAGCGCCGAGGCGTCTTTCTCCTGTGCGTTGGCGAGGCGGGAGATCTCTCCCGTCCACCACTTGCGCGCCGCAGCCGGGGTGGTACCTGCGGCGATGGTCGCTTCGACCTCGTCGATCAGGTTGCCGTTGCGCACGTCCTGGAACTCGAGGTCGGTGAAGCCCCACTCCGCCTTCAAACGACGTCGTCGGGTGACCGGCTGCTCCGGGAGGGCCGCACGCAGTTCCTCGATGAGGGCGGGGTCGGGCTGCACGGGCAGCAGGTCCGGCTCGGGGAAGTAGCGGTAGTCGTCGGCGTCGGACTTCGGCCGACCCGGCGAGGTCGTGCCGGTGTCCTCATGCCAGTGCCGCGTCTCCTGCGTGATGGTGCCGCCGTCGGCGAGGATCTGCGCCTGACGCTGGATCTCGTACCGCACGGCGCGCTCCACGGAGCGCATGGAGTTGACGTTCTTCGTCTCGGTGCGCGTTCCGAGCGGCGCGGGCTCCTCGCCCTCGGCGACGCGCGGGCGCAACGACACGTTCGCGTCGCAGCGGAGGTTGCCGCGCTCCAGCCGCGCCTCGGAGATGCCGAGGCTGCGCACGATGTCGCGAATCGTCGACACGTAGGCCTTGGCGACCTCAGGAGCCCGGTGCTCCGCGCCGAAGATCGTCTTGGTGACGATCTCCACGAGCGGGACACCGGCGCGGTTGTAGTCCACCAGCGAGTACTCCGCCCCCTGGATGCGGCCTGTCGCGCCACCCATGTGGGTGAGCTTTCCGGCGTCCTCCTCCATGTGCGCGCGCTCGATCGGCACAGTGACGAGCGTGCCGTCCTCGAGCTCGACCTCGACGGAGCCCTCGTAGGCGATGGGCTCGTCGTACTGGGAGATCTGGTAGTTCTTGCCGAGGTCGGGGTAGAAGTAGTTCTTCCGAGCGAACCGGCTCGACTCGGCGATCGAGCAGTTCAGCGCGAGGCCGAGGCTGATCGACGACCGGATCGCGGTCTCATTGACGACGGGCATCGCGCCTGGGAGACCGAGGTCCACCGGAGCGATGAGGGTGTTCGGCGCCGCGGCGTGATACTTCTCATTGGCCGGGTTCGGGGCCGCCGAGAACATCTTGGTGTTCGTGTTGAGCTCGACGTGCACCTCGAAGCCGAGCACCGGCTCGAACATCTCGAGGGCCTTGTCATAGTCCATCAGCTTTGCCGCGGCCATCAGCGGTTCCCTCCTGAGAGCTGGGGTGCGCGGGTGAGCAGCGGGGCTCCCCACGAGTCGACCAGTGCGGTCTCGAGCGCGGCACCGACCCTGTACAGACGGGCGTCCTCACGCGCCGGGGCGAGGAACTGGATGCCGACGGGCAGACCGTCATCGTCGGACAGGCCGGACGGGATCGAGATCCCCGGGACACCGGCGAGGTTCGCCGGGATCGTGGTGACGTCGTTGAGATACATCTGCAGCGGGTCGTCGATCTTCTCGCCGATCTTGAACGCGGTCGTCGGCGCCGATGGCGTGGCGATCACGTCGACCTGCGCGAAGGCGCTGTCGAAGTCCTGCTGGATGAGCGTCCGCACCTTCTGGGCGCTGCCGTAGTACGCGTCGTAGTATCCCGCGGAGAGCGCATAGGTCCCGAGGATGATGCGGCGCTTGACCTCGTCGCCGAAACCGGCGTCGCGCGTGGCGGACATGACGTCCTCGACGGTCGCACCGCCCTCCGGCGTCACCCGCAGGCCGAATCGCACCGAGTCGAACTTGGCGAGGTTGCTGGATGCCTCGGCGGGAAGGATCAGGTAGTAGGCGGCGACCCCGTACTCGAAGTGCGGCGTGGAGATCTCGACGATCTCGGCGCCGTTCGCCTCGAGCAGATCCAGCGACGCGCGGAACGAGGCCGCCACGCCCGGCTGGAAGCCGGAGTCCGGGAGCTCCTTGATGATGCCGACCTTGAGTCCCTTGAGCACATCGCCGCGTGCGCCATCGCGCGCCGCATCCGCGAAGGAGGGCCACGCGTCGGTGAGCGACGTCGAGTCGTGCGGGTCGTGGCCGGCGATGACGTCGTGGAGCAGACCGGAGTCGAGCACGGTGCGAGTGACAGGGCCGACCTGGTCGAGGCTGGACGCGAGGGCGATGGCCCCGTAGCGGCTGACGCCGCCGTACGTCGGCTTCACACCCACCGTGCCGGTGACGTGCGCCGGCTGGCGGATGGATCCGCCGGTGTCGGAGCCGAGCGCGAGCGGCGCCTCGAATGCGGCGACGGCCGCTGCAGAACCGCCACCCGAGCCGCCGGGAACACGGTCGAGGTCCCAGGGGTTGCGCGTCGGACCGTAGGCGGAGTGCTCCGTCGAGGAGCCCATCGCGAACTCGTCCATGTTCGTCTTGCCCAGCGGCACGAGACCTGCGGCGCGCGAGCGCGCCACGACGGTCGCGTCATACGGCGACAGGTAGCCCTCGAGGATCTTCGAACCGCTCGTGGTCGGCTGGTCGGTGGTGACGAGGACATCCTTGATCGCCAGCGGGACGCCGGCGAGCGGATGCAGCGACTCACCGGCCGCTCGCGCAGTGTCGACGGCGTCAGCGGCGGCGATGGCCCCCTCGTTGACGTGGAGGAACGCGTGCACGTCCCCGTCGACCGCGGCGATGCGATCGAGGTGGGCCTGCGTGGCCTCGCGGCTGGAGATCTCGCCCGAGCCGAGCTTCGCTGCGAGCTCGGCGGCGGTCATGCGGATGATGTCGCTCATTGCTCCTCCCCAAGGATCGCCGTCACGCGGAATCGCCCGTCGGCGGCGTCCGGGGCGTTCTGCAGGACCTGCTCGTGCGTGAGCGTCTCGCCGACCTCGTCGGGGCGGAACACGTTCGCGAGCGGGATGGGGTGGCTCGTCGCGCGCACCTCGGGCGTCGCGACCTGCGAGACCTTCGCGATGTTGTCGACGATGGCGTCGAGCTGGCCCGTGAGCCGCGTCACCTCGTCGTCGTTCAGCTGGATGCGTGCGAGCACGCCGAGATGGCGCACAAGATCAGGGGTGATTTCAGACACCACTCCAGTCTAGTTGGCACTCCGCGCAGCACCCCGCCGTGTCGCAATAGGCTGGAGGGATGACGACGTACGAGCCCCCTCGTCCCTGGATCGCCAGCTACGCCGAGGGAGTGCCGGCCGATCTGCCGCCGGTGACCGGCTCGCTCATCGACATCGTCGCGGCATCCGCGAGGGATTTCCCGGACGCCCCGGCCCTGGAGTTCTTCGGTCGCGTCACCACCTACGCGCAGATGCAGGCTGCCATCGACCGGGCGGCCGCGGGCCTGCACGCGCTCGGCGTTCGGGCAGGAGACCCCGTCGCGATCGTGCTGCCGAACTGCCCGCAGCACATCATCGCCTTCTACGCGATCCTGCGCCTCGGTGCGGTCGTGGTCGAACACAACCCGCTGTACACGGCGCGCGAGCTGCGCAAGCAGTTCGAGGACCACGGCGCGAAGCACGCGATCGTGTGGAGCAAGGTCGTGAACACCATGCAGGAGCTCCCCCGCGATCTCGCGGTGTCCTCTCTGATCTCCGTCGACATCACCAAGGCGATGCCCGCCGTCACACGGGCGGCACTTCTGCTGCCCGTCGCGAAGGCGCGCACGTCCAGAGCCGCACTCACCGAGAAGGTGCGCGGGGCCATCTCCTGGGAACGCATCGTGGCCTCCAAGCCCCTCGCCCCGTCGCATCCGATGCCGCGGACGGACGATCTCGCGATCATCCAGTACACCTCCGGCACCACCGGCACTCCCAAGGGCGCCTCGCTGAGCCACCGCAACCTGCTCTCGAACGCCGCGCAGGCCCAGGCGTGGGTTCCCACCATCCAGCGCGGCGAGGGATGCGTCGTCTACGCGGTGCTGCCGATGTTCCACGCATACGGGCTCACGCTCTGTCTCACGTTCGCCATGTCCATGGGCGCGCGTCTGGTGCTGTTCCCCAAGTTCGACCCCGAGCTGGTGCTCGCGGTCGTGAAGAAGCACCCGCCGACGTTCCTCCCTCTCGTGCCGCCGATCGCCGAGCGGATGCTGAGCGCCGCCGAGGCGGCCGGCGTCTCTCTCAAGGGCACCGGGATCGCGATCTCGGGCGCGATGGCGCTGCCGCACGAGCTCGTGGTGCCGTTCGAGGAGGCGACCGGCGGCTACCTCGTGGAGGGGTACGGCCTGAGCGAGTGTTCCCCCGTCCTCATGGCGAACCCGGTCGCCGAGCACCGCGTCGCCGGTACCGTCGGACTTCCCCTGCCCGGCACCGAGTGCCGCGTGGTCGATCCCGATGACCCGACAAAGGACGTCGCCCCCGGGGCACCGGGCGAACTCGTCGTCCGCGGCCCCCAGGTGTTCTCCGGGTACTACGGGAAGCCGGAGGCGACCCAGGAGGCGTTCGTCGACGGGTGGTACCGCACCGGCGACGTTGTCACGATCGACGACGCCGGGTTCGTCCGCATCGTCGACCGGATCAAGGAACTCATCATCACGGGCGGGTTCAACGTCTCCCCCACCGAGGTCGAGAGCGCCCTGCGTCAGCACCCGTCCGTCGACGATGTCGCGGTGGTGGGGCTGCCCAGCGAGCACTCCGGCGAAGAGGTCGCCGCGGCCGTCGTCCTCAGCCCAGGAGCCGACCTCGACGAGGAAGCGATCCGCGACTTCGCCAGGACCATCCTCACGCCGTACAAGGTGCCCCGACGTCTGTTCGTCGTCGACGAACTGCCGAAGTCGATGATCGGGAAGGTCCTGCGCCGCCAGGTCAAGGAGAACCTCATCGCCGCCATCGGCTCCCGCTGAGAGCGCGTTCTCCCAGACAACAGGACGTCACGGGCGCTACCTTTAGTCAGTGACCCCTGAAGATGCACCCCTGAACGAGACCGCCGACGACTCCCCCGCCATCCCCGGATTCGAGGAGCTCGGTATCACCGGCCCCGTCCTGAAGGCGATCCGCGACCTCGGTTACGAGACCCCGTCCCCGATTCAGGCGGCGACGATCCCCACCCTCCTCGGCGGACGCGACGTCGTCGGCATGGCCCAGACCGGTACCGGCAAGACGGCGGCATTCGCCCTTCCCGTCCTCGAGCGCCTCGACACCGCACAGAAGACCCCTCAGGCCCTTGTCCTCGCCCCCACTCGCGAGCTCGCACTCCAGGTCTGCGAGGCCTTCGAGTCGTATGCGAGCAAGATGAAGGGCGTCCACGTCCTCCCCGTCTACGGCGGGCAGGGCTACGGTGTGCAGCTGTCGGCGCTGCGGCGCGGCGTCCATGTCGTCGTCGGCACCCCCGGTCGCATCATGGACCACCTCGCCAAGGGCACCCTCGACCTCTCCGAGCTGAAGTACCTCGTCCTGGACGAGGCGGACGAGATGCTGAAGATGGGCTTCGCCGAGGACGTCGAGCAGATCCTCGCCCAGACCCCGGAGGAGAAGCAGGTCGCTCTGTTCTCCGCGACCATGCCCGCGCAGATCCGCCGTCTCGCGCAGAAGTATCTGCGCGATGCCGAGGAGATCACGGTCAAGTCGAAGACCGCGACCAACACGAACATCACGCAGCGGTACCTCGTCGTCTCGTACCAGCAGAAGGTCGATGCGCTCACCCGCATCCTCGAGGTCGAGAACTTCGACGGCATGATCATCTTCGTCCGCACGAAGAACGAGACCGAGACTCTCGCCGAGAAGCTCCGTGCCCGTGGGTACTCGGCTGCAGCGATCAACGGCGACGTGCCGCAGGTGCAGCGTGAACGCAGCGTCAACCAGCTCAAGGACGGCAAGCTCGACATCCTCGTCGCGACCGACGTGGCCGCCCGCGGCCTGGATGTGGAGCGCATCAGCCACGTCGTGAACTTCGACATCCCCACCGACACGGAGTCGTACGTGCACCGCATCGGTCGCACCGGCCGCGCCGGCCGCACCGGAGACGCGATCAGCTTCATCACGCCCCGTGAGCGCTACCTGCTCGGGCACATCGAGAAGGCCACGCGTCAGCAGCCGACGCAGATGCAGCTGCCGACCATGGAGGACGTCAACACGACCCGCCTCGCGCGCTTCGACGACGCCATCACGGCAGCTCTCGGCGAGAGCGAGCGGATCGAGAAGTTCCGCGACATCATCGGCCATTACGTGCGCAACCACGACGTCCCCGAGGCAGATGTCGCCGCCGCGCTCGCCGTGGTCGCGCAGGGCGAGACGCCTCTGCTGCTCGACCCCGCCAACGATGCCCTCACCGCCGCCGTGGAACGGGACAACCGTCCGCGACGCGACGACCGGGCCCGTCCGGCGCGCGAGCCGCGTGAGCGTCGCAGCCGTGGCGACTACACGCCGTACCGCATCGAGATCGGTCGCCGGCACCGCGTGGAGCCGCGCCAGATCGTCGGAGCCCTGGCCAACGAGGGCGGCCTCGGCCGCGACGACTTCGGTGCGATCAACATCAAGCCGGACTTCTCGATCGTGGAGCTGCCGGCGAACATGGATGCCTCGGTGCTGGACAAGCTCCGCGACACCCGTATCTCCGGCCGTCTCATCGAGATCAAGGCCGACCGCGGGGCGCCTGGTCGCCGCGACGGTGAGCGTCGCGACCGCAAGCCCCGCCATCGCAACTGACGCACGTGTCGCCGCACCGGCCTCATGTCATCCTGGTGGCATGAGATCGGTGCGGGTGATCGTGCGCGGACGCGTGCAGGGGGTCGGGTTCCGCTGGTTCGTGCGGGAGTCCGCGAACGCGCACGCCGTCACGGGATGGGCGCGCAACCTTCGCGACGGCGACGTCGAGGCTGAGCTCCACGGCACGATCGCCGCTGTGGAGTCGGTGATCGACGCGATGAGGGCGGGGCCGGCATCAGCGCGGGTCGACGAGGTCATCGTCACCGCCGCCGATCCGATCGCTCCGGCGGGATTCGAGATCCGCAGCACCGCCTGACGCGGCGGGTCGCGTCTCAGCCTCCGTGTCGTCGCGGGTCTCAGACCTCTCTGTCACCGTCGAGGGCGGCGGGCCCCTGCGTGACGAGGATGTGGAACTGCGCGGCATCCAGGATACGGATGCCGAGCTCCTCGGCCTTGCCGAGCTTGGAGCCCGCGCCCGGCCCTGCGGCCACGAAGTCGGTCTTCTTCGACACGCTCGAGGCTGCCTTGCCTCCGGCCTTGATGATGGCTTCCTGCGCGCCCTCACGCGTGTAGCCCTCGAGTGAGCCGGTCGCGACGACCGTGAGGCCGTCGAGCACGCCGCCTTCGGCCGATGCGGCACCGGGCCCAGGGTGCCCCGGCGTCGACCACTGCACACCAGCGGCAGCCCACTGCTCGACGATGTCGATGTGCCAGTCGACCTCGAACCAGTCCTTCAGCGAGTCCGCGATGATGCCGCCGACGCCTTCCACGGCGGCGAGCTCATCACGCGAGGCGTTGCGGATCGCCTCGAGCGAGCCGAACCACTGCGCGAGGGCGCGGGCGGCCACCGGACCGACGTGACGGATGTTCAGCGCGACGAGGAGCCGCCACAGCTCCTTCGTCTTCGCCTTCTCGAGCTCGGCGAGCAACTTGGTGGCCTGCGACGAGGGCTGCATGGCGGCGAGGCCCTGCTTCTTCTCTGCCGCCGTCGCGTTGCGCCGGAACGGAGAGCGCGTCTTGACCACGCCGTCGTCGTTCTCCTTGGGCAGGCCCGTCTCGGCATCCCGGACGACGACCTCGATCGGCACGATCTGCTCGAGCGTGAGGGTGAACAGCCCTGCTTCGGTGTCGAGCGGCGGTTGCTCCGGAACGCTCGGCTGCGTGAGTGCGGCGGCGGTGACCTCGCCCAGCGCCTCGATGTCGAGAGCGCCGCGCGACCCGATGTGCTCGACGCGGCCGCGCACCTGAGCCGGGCACGATCGCGCGTTCGGGCATCGCAGGTCGATGTCGCCCTCCTTCATCGCGCGCAACGGCGTACCGCACTCCGGGCAGTTCTCCGGCATGACGAACTCGCGCTCCGTGCCGTCACGCCGTTCGACCACGGGGCCGAGCACCTCGGGGATCACATCGCCGGCTTTCCGCAGCACGACCGTGTCACCGATGAGAACGCCCTTGGCCTTGACGACGTCCTTGTTGTGCAGCGTCGCCTGCCGCACGACCGAGCCGGCCACATGCGCCGGCTCCATCACCGCGAACGGTGTCGCACGCCCCGTCCGCCCCACCGAGACGACGATGTCGAGGAGCTTCGTCTGCACCTCCTCTGGCGGGTACTTGTAGGCGATGGCCCACCGCGGCGCGCGGCTGGTCATGCCGAGCTCGTCGTGCAGGGCGAGCTCGTCGACCTTGACGACGATGCCGTCCAGCTCGTGCTCGATGTCGTGCCGGTGCTCGCCGAAGTACTCGACGAACCCGATGACCTCGTCGATCGTGCCGCACACCTTGGAGTGCGGGCTGACCGGCAGCCCCCAGGACGCCAGGAGCTCGTACACCTCGCTCTGCGCACCGACGGGCGGGTTCGGCCATGCTCCGACACCGTGCACGTAGAGCGAGAGCGATTCGATCCGCAGCAGGCCCGCCTCGAGTTCGAGACCGTCCTTCTTGTCGATCTGCTGGCGAAGGCCACCGCTGGCGGCGTTGCGAGGGTTGGCGAATGCGGGGAACCGCCGCGCCGCGGCAGAACGCGCCTTGTCCTCCTCGAACGGCCGCTTCGCGCCGCGTCTGGCCTCCCAGCGGGCGCGGGCGTCCTCGTAGGCACGATCGCGGAACTCCGCCTGCGCGGCGTTGAGACGCTCGAACGCCGCGACGGGGATGAACACCTCGCCCCGCACCTCGACGATCGCGGGGTGCCCCTCGCCGCTGAGCCGCTCGGGGATGTCGGCGAGGCGCAACGCGTTCTCTGTCACGATCTCGCCCACCCGTCCGTCTCCACGGGTCGCAGCCGAGGTGAGCACGCCGTTCTCGTAGCGCAGGTTGATCGCGAGGCCGTCAATCTTCAGTTCGGTCAGCCAGGCGATGTCGCGGCCGGATGCGGCGCGCACCTTGGCGGCCCATTCGCGCAGCTCATCGATGGAGAACACGTTGTCGAGGCTGAGCATCCGCTCGGCGTGCTCGATCGTGGCGAGCCCCGTCTGCTCAGCCGCGCCGACCATCTGCGTCGGTGAGTCCTGGCCCTGAAGCTCGGGGTGCAGTCGCTCGAGCTCTTCGAGACGGCGCATCCACCCGTCGTAGGTCGCGTCATCGACGAGCGAGGTGTCGCGGCCGTAATAGGCATCCTTCGCCTCGAGGATGCGTGTGGTCAGCTCTTCTGCCTCGACGCGGGCTTCTTCGAGTGAGATGTTCTCCGGCACCCCGTCAGTCTACGAGCGCCCACCGACATCCGAGAGAGCCTCGCTCAGGCGTCCACCGGCACAGCGGAGACCGTGCGGTCGATCGTGAACTGGCCGAGCACACGGGTACCGACGTAGAGCACGGCGGTCTGGCCCGGTGCGACCCCGTCGAGCGGCACGTCGGGGACGACGGTGACGCCGTCCTCCGCGACGGTGGCACGAGCAGGCACGGGTTCGGAGTGCGCCCGGATCTGCACGTCGCAGTCGAACTCGGGCGACACCGGCGCTGCCCCCGCCCACGAGTGGCGCGCTCCGGAGATCTCGCCGATCGCGAGAGCCTCCTTCGGACCGACGACCACCGTGTTGGTCACCGGGCGCACCTCGAGGACGAAGCGCGGCTTGCCGTCCGGCGCGGGGACGCCGAGGCGAAGACCTCGGCGCTGACCGACGGTGAACGCGTGCGCGCCGTCATGGGACCCGACGACGTCGCCGTTCCGGTCCAGGATCTCGCCCTGTTCTGCACCGACCTTCTCAGCCAGCCACCCGCGGGTGTCGCCGTCGGGGATGAAGCAGATGTCGTGGCTGTCCGGCTTCTGGGCGACGCTGAGTCCGCGTTCGGCGGCCTCCGCACGGACGAGGGCCTTGGACGGCGTCTCTCCGAGCGGGAAGTACGTGTGCGCGAGCTGCTCGGCCGTGAGCACGCCCAGCACGTAGGACTGATCCTTCGCGTTGTCGGACGCGCGGTGCAGCTCCAGCCCGTCGCTCGTGGAGACCAGAGTGGCGTAGTGGCCGGTGCACACCGCGTCGAAACCGAGCTCGAGCGCACGTTCGAGAAGTGCGGCGAACTTGATCTTCTCGTTGCAGCGCATGCAGGGATTCGGTGTGCGACCGGCCTGGTACTCGCTGATGAAGTCGTCGATCACGTCGTCGCGGAAGCGCTCCGAGAAGTCCCAGACGTAGAACGGGATGCCGAGCATGTCGGCAGCGCGTCTGGCGTCCATCGCGTCCTCGATCGTGCAGCAGCCGCGGCTGCCGGTGCGCAGGGTGCCGCCGGCACGCGACAGCGCCAGGTGCACGCCGGTCACGTCGTGACCCGCCTCGACGGCCCGTGCTGCCGCCACGGCGGAGTCCACGCCGCCGCTCATCGCTGCCAGAATCCGCATGGGACCAGTCTACGAGCGCGAGCCTGAGCGGGATCCGGACGCGCGCGAGTACGCATCCGCGATCGCACCGAGCACGGCGTCGACATCGGCATCGGTGGACGTGCGCCCCAGCGTGAACCGCAGCACGCTGCGCGCGTCCTGTTCGCTGCCACCCATCGCCATGACGACGTGCGACGGTTCGGCGACGCCGGCCTGGCAGGCCGACCCGGTGGATGCCGCGACACCGGCCACATCGAGGAGGAACAGCAGGCTCTCCCCCACCGCACCCGGGAACAACAGATGCGCGTTGCCCGGCAGCCGGTCGACGGGGTCTCCGAGCAGGCGTGCGGCGGGCACCTCCGCGCGGACGCCGTCGATGAGGCGATCGCGGAGCGCACGCAGCCGCGCAGCCTCGGTCTTCCGCTCCGCCTCGGCCGCGACGAGAGCGGCGGCGAACGCCGCAGCGCCCGGCACATCCTGGGTTCCCGCACGCAGGCCACGCTGCTGCGCGCCGCCATGCAGGAGCGGCGCCATCCGTGCCGTTCGGGCGACGACCAGCGCACCCACTCCGACCGGCGCGCCGATCTTGTGCCCGGCGACGCTCAGAGCGACCAGTCCCACTCCCCCTCCGGCATCCGCACGCAGATCACGGAACGACAGCGGCACATGGCCGAGCGCGGCGACAGCATCCAGGTGCAGCGGAACCTCGGCGCCGGCGGAGGCTGCGGCGATCGCCGCGACGTCGTTGATCGTTCCGACCTCGTTGTTCGCGACGATCGCCGTCGCCAGCGCCGCTCCGCCGAGTGCGGCGCGGAACTCATCAAGGACGATCCCGCCCGTCGTGGAGATCGGCACCGCCCGGATCCGCGCCCCGTCCGCGGCGAGCGCGGCAGCCGTGTCCATCGTCGCGTGATGCTCTCCATCGGGCAGGACGACGGCGTCGGTGCCTTCCGGCCGCGATCGCCACAGCCCGACGAGGGCGGTGTTGATCGATTCCGTACCTCCCGACGTCAGCACGACCTCGATCGGATCGCAGCCGAGGACGGCGGCGATGCTCTCACGCGCGTCCTCGAGCAGCCGTCGAGCATCCTGGCCGGCACCATGCGTCGACGACGCGTTCCCGACGACGTCCGAGGCCGCCAACCATGCCTCGCGCGCCTCGGGGCGCAACGGGGTCGTGGCCGCATGGTCGAGATAGAACCGCATGCATCCACTCTCCCTCACTTCTGCGCTCTACGCTGTACACATGCCCGACTTCTCCGCGCCAGGCGGCGCCGTTCTCGACGACCTCGGAGTCCGACTTCACGACGGTGTGGCGACACTGCGTGTGTGGTCCAAGAACGCGTCGTCGGTCGAACTCGTCACCTTCGACGAGACGGACCTGGACTGGGTGACCGATCAGGTGGAGCTGGAGCGCCGCCCAGGTGGCGTGTGGGAGGTGACGACCCCCCTCCTGCAGCCGGGCACGCGGTACGCCCTCCGGGTCGGCGGACCGCACGGCCCCGGGAACACCTTCAATCCAGAGACGCTCCTGCTCGACCCGTACGCGCGCGGCCTCGCCGAAGGCGACGGCTATGCCGAGTGGCGGGCGGTCGTCATCGAGGACGGCTTCGACTGGGGCGGTGTGACCAAGCCGGCGGTTCCGCTCGATCGGACGGTCATCTACGAGGCGCACCTCAAGGGCATCACCAAACGTCACCCTGATGTCCCTCCTGCGCTGCACGGCACGTACGCCGGCCTCGCGCACCCGGCCATGATCGAGTACCTCCGAGAGATCGGTGTGACGACGATCGAGCTGCTCCCGATCCATGCGTTCGTCTCCGAGCCGCGGCTTCTCGAGCGGGGCCTGGCGAACTACTGGGGCTACAACACCCTGAACTTCTTCACCCCGCATGCGGCGTATGCCTCGGACGAGTCCCGCAAGCAGGGCCCTGAGGCCGTCCTCACGGAATTCAAGGGCATGGTCAAGCTGCTGCACGAGGCCGGCCTGGAGGTCGTCCTCGACGTCGTCTACAACCACACGTCGGAGGAGGGCCTGGGCGGACCGCGCTCCAGCTTCCGGGGCATCGACAACGCCAGCTACTACCGGCAGGACTCCTCCGGCGCCTACATCGACACCACGGGGGTCGGCAACACCCTGAACACCGCGACCGACGCTGCCGCGCGGCTCGTGCTCGACTCGCTGCGCTATTGGGCCAACGACATGCAGATCGACGGCTTCCGCTTCGATCTCGCCGCAGCCCTCGGGCGAGATGCCGGACACGAGTTCACGCGGGATCACCCGCTGCTCACGGCGATCCGCGATGACCCGGCGCTTCAGGGCGTGAAGCTCATCGCGGAACCGTGGGATGTCGGGTTGGGAGGCTGGCAGACCGGCAATTTCCCCGACGGATGGCTCGAGTGGAACGATCGCTACCGCGACCGGGTCCGCAACTTCTGGCTCAGCGACATCGACTACGCCCGTCGCGCGTCGGCGCCGGTGGGCATCGGCGGCTTCGCCACGAGGCTCGCCGGCTCGTCGAACACGTACAGCAAGGAACGAGGTCCCCTCGCCAGCATCAACTTCGTCACCGCGCACGACGGTTTCACGCTGCACGACCTCGTCACGTACGACGTCAAGCACAATGAGGCCAACGGCGAGGACAACAGGGACGGAGCGGACACCAACCGCTCCTTCAACCACGGTGTCGAGGGTCCGACCTCCGACCAGGGGGTCAACGCCGCACGCCGCAAGGCGATGCGCAACCTGCTCGGCACCCTGCTCCTGTCCGCCGGGATCCCCATGCTCACGGCAGGAGACGAGACCGGCCGCACCCAGGGCGGCAACAACAACGCCTACGCGCAGGATTCCGCGCTCACATGGGTGGACTGGGAGCACGAGCCGTGGCAGGAGGACCTGCGCGCCCATGTCTCCACCCTCACTCGACTCCGCAGGGAGAACGCAGCTCTGCGACCCAAGCGGTACGCACGGCGCGACGTGCACACTCCGCACGCATCGGTCATGGACTGGTACAACCAGTACGGCGAGATGATGGAGGAGTCGCAGTGGACCGACCCTGGCAACAGGACGTTGCAGTACTCGGCGGTCTCGACCCCCGTCGATGAGCGTCTGAACCGCATCCTGTTGATCGTGCACGGCACCGAGTCCCCCGTCGACGTCACACTGCCGACCTCGATCGATGGCGCCACCCGCTTCGTGTCGCTGTGGTCGAGTGCGGATGAACGGCCATCGGGCGAGCAGGAGGAGTTCGCTCCGGGCGACGTCATCCCCGTACCCGGCACCTCCATGCGGCTGTTCCGGGTCGAATGTCGTCGGCCTCCGACGACCGGTTCTCCCGAGCACCGCGGAGCGGTACATTCAGGGATGTGGCAGCTCGTTCCGGCACTCACCCCGCCCCGTTCCGCAGCCGATCGGAGATCCCGCTGCGATCGGGGCCCGACACGGCTGCCTCTGACACGCGCACGGGCCGCATCCCTCTCGCCGAACCGCGCCCCATCGCCCCTGACGGGTTCGCTCCGAAGGGGTTCGTCGGCGAGGTCGTCCCGTTCACCGTCGTCGCCTTCCGGGAAGGGCACGACCGCATCGGAGTGCATGTGCGCCTGACGGCGCCTGACGGCACGGTCTCGCTGCATCGCCTCGCGCCGCTCGCCGACGGCACCGATCGATGGACGGCCGAGATCGCACTGGATGCACTGGGCACATGGCACTACCGGTTCGAGGCGTTCGCCGACGACCACGCGACCTGGGCGCACGCCGCGACGGTGAAGACCGCCGCCGGAGTCGACATCGAACTCTCGGCGGCGCTCGGGCGCGAACTGTTCACACGTGCCGCCGAGGACACGTCCCGTCCGCGCGCGGAGCGCACCGCGCTCGTTCACGCCGCCACTCGCTTGCAGGATGCCGATGCGGCGACGACCGCCGAGATCGCGGTCGATCCCGCGCTCGCGGAGATCTTCGTTCGACGGCCGATCATGTCGCTGTCCTCGCAGACGGCCTCATACGCGATCGTGGTGGAGCGCACGACGGCCGCGGTCGGCGCCTGGTACGAGTTCTTCCCACGGTCGGAGGGGGCACGGCGACTCAAGGACGGCACGCTCAGGAGCGGGACCTTCCGCACCGCGGCGAAGAGTCTGCCGCGCGTGGCGGACATGGGATTCGACGTGCTCTACCTGCCCCCGATCCATCCGATCGGGCGCACCCACCGCAAGGGCCCGAACAACACCCTCGATGCCGGCCCCGCCGACCCCGGTTCCCCGTGGGCCATCGGCGCCGCCGAGGGCGGTCACGACGCCGTGCACCCCGACCTCGGCGCACTCGCTGACTTCCGCTTCTTCGTGCGGGAGGCGCGCAAGATCGGGATCGAGGTCGCGATCGACCTCGCTCTGCAGGCGTCCCCGGACCACCCGTGGGTCGCTGAGCATCCCGAATGGTTCACTGCGCTTCCGGACGGCGCGATCGCCTATGCGGAGAATCCGCCGAAAAAGTATCAGGACATCTACCCGCTGAACTTCGATCGCGACCCTGAGGGCCTGCGCGCCGAGATCCTCCGGATCGTCATGCACTGGATCGCGCAGGGCGTCAAGATCTTCCGTGTCGACAACCCGCACACCAAGCCGTTGCAGTTCTGGGAGTGGTTGATCGCCGAGGTGACGGCGGCGGAGCCGGACGCGGTCTTCCTCGCCGAGGCGTTCACGCGCCCAGCTCCCCTCCGCGCCCTCGCCGCCGTCGGCTTCCAGCAGAGCTACACCTACTTCACCTGGCGCAACACCAAACGCGAGCTCGAGGAGTTCCTCTCCGCACTCGCGACCGAGACGGCGGACTACCTCCGTCCGAACCTCTTCGTCAACACTCCCGACATCCTCACCGAGTACCTGCAGTTCGGTGGCAGGGCCGCGTACAAGATCCGCGCCGCGATCGCCGCCACGGCGGCCCCGACCTACGGCGTCTATGCGGGCTACGAACTGTTCGAGAACGTCGCGCGCCCAGGGTCGGAGGAGAACATCGACAACGAGAAGTACGAGTACAAGATCCGCGACTTCGCCGGGGCCGAGGCCGCGGGCGATTCCCTCGCTCCGTACCTGCGCCGACTGAACGAGATCCGCCGCGCACATCCGGCGCTGCGTCAGCTGCGGAACCTCGCCGTGCACTGGAGCGATGACGACGGCATCCTGGTCTACTCCAAGCACCTCGACGGCGCATTCACGGACACCGGTGCATCCGACACCGTCATCGTCGTGGCCAATGTCGACCCGCACTCCGTCCGCGAGACCACGGTGCACCTCGACACGCGGGTCTGGGGCGTCGAACCCGGCGACGCGTTCGAGGTCGAGGATCTCATCTCCGGCGCCGTCTGGACGTGGACCGATCACGACTACGTGCGCCTTGACGCCTTCTCCGAACCGGTCCACATCCTGCACGTGAGGTCACGCGCATGACCGGGGAACGCGACGGCGCGGAAACTGCGATGTGGGCGGCCGTCGCGGCAGGAGAGCACCACGCCCCGCACGACGTCCTCGGCCCCCACCCGTCCACGGATGCCGCCGGTCGCACCGCCACGACGATCAGGGCCCGCCGACCCCTCGCGGAGAGCGTCACAGCCGTCCTCAAGAACGGGACACGGGTCGAGCTGATTCATGCGGCGGACGGCATATGGGAGGGAACGCACCTCGGGGAACCGGTGCCCTACCGCCTCGCGACGGTCTACGACGGCTCGAACGAACGCGTGTCCGGCGATCCCTACCGGCACCTGCCGACAGTGGGCGAGCTCGACCTCCACCTCATCGCCGAGGGTCGGCACGAGAGACTGTGGGAGGTTCTCGGCGCCCACGTCCATCTTCTGGACGGCGAGGTGGGCGTCTCGTTCGCGGTCTGGGCGCCGAATGCGAGGGCCGTGCGGGTCGTCGGGGATCACAACGGCTGGAACAGTGAAGGTCACAGCATGCGCTCGATGGGATCGAGCGGCGTCTGGGAGCTGTTCATCCCCGGGGTGACTCCGGGAACGCTGTACAAGTTCCAGATCCTCACGCCGGACGGCGCATGGATCCTCAAGGCGGATCCCATGGCCCAGCGGACTCAGGTTCCTCCGGAGACCGCATCGGTCGTCCCGTTCTCCGCGTACAGCTGGAAGGACGGCGCGTGGATGACCCGTCGCGCCGCCACACATGCGGTGGCGCAGCCGATGAGCGTGTACGAGGTGCACCTCGGCTCGTGGCGCGGCGGTCTCGGCTACCGCGAGATCGCCGATCCCCTCATCGCGCACGTCACCGAGACAGGCTTCACGCACGTCGAGTTCATGCCGCTCGCCGAGCACCCGTTCGGCGGCTCATGGGGCTATCAGGTGACCGGCTATTACGCACCGACCGCGCGTTTCGGCACCCCCGACGACCTGCGCCACCTCATCGACCGACTGCATCAGGCCGGCATCGGCGTGATCCTCGACTGGGTGCCCGGCCACTTCCCGAAGGACGAGTTCGCCCTCGCCCGCTTCGACGGCCGTCCGCTCTACGAGCATCCGGATCCGCGGCGGGGCGAGCACCAGGACTGGGGCACCCTCATCTTCGACTACGGTCGGCCGGAGGTGCGCGGCTTCCTCGTCGCGAACGCTCTCTACTGGTTCGAGGAGTTCCATGTGGACGGGTTGCGCGTCGACGCCGTCGCCTCGATGCTCTATCTCGACTACTCGCGCCGTGAGGGCGAGTGGGAGCCGAACGTCCACGGCGGGCGGGAGAACCTCGAAGCGATCCGGTTCCTCCAGGAGGTCAACGCCGCCGCCTACCGCTCACACCCCGGCATCGTGATGATCGCCGAGGAGTCCACGAGCTTCCCCGGCGTCACCGCCCGCACGGATCAGGCCGGTCTCGGCTTCGGGTTCAAATGGAACATGGGCTGGATGAACGACTCTCTCCAGTACATCTCGCGGGACCCGCTGCACCGTGCCCACCACGAGGGCGAGATGACGTTCTCGTTCGTGTACGCATTCGGCGAGAACTACCTGCTGCCCATCAGCCATGACGAGGTCGTGCACGGCAAGGGCAGCCTCGTGTCCAAGATGCCGGGAGATCACGCCCACAAGCTCGCGAACGTCCGGGCCTATCTCGCGTACATGTGGGGCCACCCGGGAAAGAATCTGCTGTTCATGGGGCAGGAGTTCGGCCAGATCGCCGAGTGGGCCGAGGGCCGGCCGCTCGACTGGTGGCTGCTGGACCAGCCGCTCCATGCCCAGTTGCAGCGCTTCGTGGGCGCCATGAACCACGTCTACCGCTCCACGGCGCCATTGTGGGAGCGCGACGGCGACCGCAGCCGCTTCCGGCGTCTGGGCGCACCGCGGTGGGATCCGAGCGTGATCGCGTTCGAACGACGCGATCAGCATGGCGGACGCGTCGTGGTCGTCAGCAACTTCGCCGGCGTCGAGCGCCCCAATCTCGAACTCGATTTACCCGCCGCAGGCGTGTGGGACGAGATCCTCAACACGGACGCCTCCGAATACGGCGGCTCGGGGATCGGCAACTACGGCAGGGTCGCCGCCCACACCCCGGATGCCGGCGGGTCACCGACGACGCGGATCACCCTGGCCCCGCTGGCCACGCTGTGGCTGCGGCACCGGTCCGGCGGAACGGCCTAGAACAGCAACGACGAGAGACGATTCCGCGCAGCCGCCACCCGCGGGTCGTCGGCACCGATGAGGCCGAACAGCTCGACGAGCCGCTCTCGCACCGGGACTCGCTCCGCGGACGGGAGAACGGCGAACAGGTCGAGCAGACGACCGAAGGCGTCCTCGACGTGCCCGCCGGAGATGTCAAGATCGGCGACGGCGAACTGCGCCTCGACGTCCTGAGGCCGCGCGGCCGCGGCTGCCCGCGCCTCCTGGAGGTCGAGCCCCTGCACGCGATCGAGCAGACGCACCTGGCCGAGACCGGCACGCGCGTCATCATCGCGCGGGTTCTCGGCGAGGGCCTTCTCGTACGCGGCGATCGCCGCGGCGTAGTCGCCCTTCTCGATCGCCGCGAACGCCGCAGCGTGCAACGGCGGCAGGGGTGCCTCCTGCGGCTGTTCCTCAGCCTCGGCGGCCTGCCCCTCGCCGGCGGGAAGCGTTCCGGTCACGCCGTTCTGCGCGGCGACCTGCAGCAGTTGATCGAACACCTGCCGCACCTGCTCCTCGGGAACGGCGCCAGTGAACATCGGCACCGGCTGCCCGGCGACCAGAGCGACGACCATCGGGATCGACTGCGCGCGGAAGCTCTGCGCCAGCTGGGGGTTCGCGTCGACGTCGACCTTCGCGAGGAGGATCCGACCGCCGAGCTCGTTCGTGACCTTCTCCAGGATGGGGCTGAGCTGCTTGCACGGCCCGCACCACTCCGCCCAGAGGTCGACGACGACCGGGACAGTCCTGGAGAGCTCGAGCACCTGTCCGAAGGTCGCGTCCGTCACATCCACGACGAAGCCGTTCTGCGACGGTGCGCCCGCTGCTGCGCCCGCCGGAGCAGCGGCATCCGACGGCGCGGAGGGGCGGTTCCGCAAGGAGGACAGGTCGACGGCGCCGCGAAGTGCGGCAGGAGAGATATCGGTCATTTGATCACTTCCACGTTCAGAATGTCCTGGTGCACGGCGAGCAGGCGGATCTGCTCCGTCGACCCCTGGCTGGGCACGGAGAAGAACAGCTGCAGACCGTAGGTGGTGACGACGCCCTTCGATGCCTCTTCGGCGCCCGTCAACGTCTTCGCCTCGGCGTTGTCGCCGAACCGGATCACGGCGTCATCCGATGTCGGCGTGATCGACTCGCTGTCGACCAGCGACACCGCCACGATGGCGCCGCTGTCCAGGGTCGCCAACGCGACCGGAGGCTGGTCGGTCGGCTCGATGTCGAACGAAGCCGACGAGGTCTCCGCCGCACCGTTGTCGACGAGTGCCTGGGTGACGGCATCCCGACTGGAGATGATCGATTCGGCGAGGGCGATGGTGACCGGGTCGAACGCCGAGTAGTACTCGCTCTCCTCGCCGGAATCGACGACGTCCGCGAACGCGGCCGCGATCTCATCAGGCGCGAGGGTGAGGAAGGCTGCGGCGTTCTCGGTGATCACGCTCGTGCCGAGCCACGCGGGCGCGAGTTGCGGCACCTCGGTCGAGGCCTGCATCTCGGCGATGTCGGTCACCTTGTAGTCGGACCACGGGTCCGCCTGGGTCATCGTGAGGATCACGGGCGGAGCGGTGTCGTCGCTCTTGCTCTTGCTGAGCACGAGCACGGTGCGCGGCCAGGCATCGGTCGCCTGCGGAAGAAGGACCTCGATCGCATCGGTGGGGATCACCGCGGGCAGCGGCCGATCGGTGAGCGACTTGCGCAACGCGTAATCGGTCTTCCGGGCATCGAGAGCGAGACCCTCGAGGCGGGTCGCGGCCAGGTCGATGTCCATCGCGGCGTCCGCCTCCTCCAGCGTCGCCGAGATGTCCTGCAGGATGCGAGAGGCCTGCGCCTCCGTGACTGCCGGAGGCTTCTGGTTCTCCGGGGTGATGACGGTGGGGGTGGGCGTCGGAGTGGGGGTCGCCTCGCCGAACTGCGGCCAGGAGTCGCTGGAACACCCGGCGAAGAGCAGCCCGGCCAGGCCGAGTGCGGGCAGCACGAGCAGTCTGCGGCGCATCGGCGCGGCGCGGCGCTCGGTCTTCTCGGGTTTCTGCACCGTCGGCTCCTCAGCGGACTCCGGCGTCTCCGGTTCCGTTGCGGCCGGGTCCTGCTCCTCCTTCGGCGGGAGAGCCTCGCGGATCGTCGCTGAGTCGACCGCCAGGTCGATGGGCTCCGTCGCGGGCAGCGGCCCTGGGCCCTTACGGCGCGGACCACGGCCGCGCCGCTGATGGCGGATGGCGAGGACGTACATGACCAGACCGAACAGCAACACGGCCCCGCCGGCGGTGATGAGCGGTCCGACCCACGGGGTGGAAGTGTTCAGGGGCCAGGACACGACGATGTCGGACGGAGCGGGCTCCGTCCCGTCCTTTGCGATGAGCACGCTCATGCCCTCGGGAAGCTGCATGTCGGTGATCATCTGATCCTGCTCGACGAACGAGTCCAACCACAGGTCGGAGCCTTCCGGGTTACGACCCGGCTCCTCGGCATCGGCATCCGTCGATCCGTCCGCCGCGTCCGCGTCGGCCCCGTCCTCCTCGCCGGCGACGACCGTCGGCTCGACGACCGTGCTGACCGGCGCACCCTCGTCGTCGAGATCGATTGCGGTGTACGACGCGTCGGCGAGCCATGCCTGCATGTCAGCGGTGCGTCCGTACGCGGCGAAGATGTCGCCCTCGTCTCGGATGAGCAGCGTCTGCTGGCCGGGGTTCTCACGCAGGACGGCACCGTCGACGAGCACGAACGGTGTCGGCTCTTCGACGCTCAGCTCCATCTGCTGGACGGAAGGGCCCATGAAGATGGTTCGCTGAGCGATGCCTGCTCCGATGAGAAGCGTGGCCAGGACGAAGGCCACGACGGCCCACACGAAACGCACGAAATGACTCCTTACGCGACTCGGACGCTCGCCCGAGTCCCCGCTCGACGTTTCAGACTATCGAAACTGGCTGAGTGTTGACTACGAGGGGGCGCAGATCACCGGCACGTCGTAGATTCGGCATCCGAGCCTGCGACTACCCTGAGATCAGCCCTCCGGAGGAGAGAGATGAAACTCCACAACCCGTTCCGCACCGCGCTGGTGGCGACGCTCGGCGTCGGCCTCGGGATCCTCCTGATCGGAAGCATCGAGTCGCTGTCGACCGTCCTGCTGTACGTGGGCACCGCGCTGTTCATCAGCCTCGGCCTCGATCCGGTCATCTCCTTCCTGGAACGGCGCCGGCTGCCTCGCTGGCTGGCGGTGGTCATCACCCTCATCCTCGTCCTCGGGCTGTTCGCCGGGATCGTGCTGATCGTCCTGCCCGTGATCGTCGCCCAGATCACTCAGCTCATCGAACAGCTCCTCGAACTCATCAGCAGACCCACATTCCTGTCCGACGTCGAGGAGTGGGTCACCGGGCTGTTCCCGAACCTCGACATCGAGCGCGTGCTGGCCGAGAGCCAGGAGTGGATCATCGCCAACGTCGGCGACATCACCGGAAGCGTGATCAACGCCAGCGTCAACATCGTGACCGGCCTGTTCGGCGCATTCATCGTCCTCATCCTGACGATCTACCTCACCGCCTCCACACCTTCGCTGAAGCGCTCGGTGTACCAGCTCGTCCCCGCTTCCAAGCGCCCTCGCTTCATCGACCTCTCCGAGCAGATCACCGACTCGGTCGGTTACTACGTGATGGGACAGGTCACGCTCGGTGTCATCAACGGCATCCTCAGCGCCATCTACCTCAACATCATCGGTGCGCCGTTCGCCGCCGTGCTCGCCGTGACTGCGTTCTTCTTCTCGCTCATCCCCCTGGTCGGGACGCTCACCGGTTCGACGATCATCGTGCTCGTCTGCCTCATCCCGGGTCTCGGTTCCCCGGGTACGGCACTGGCAGCCGGGATCTACTACCTCATCTACATGCAGGTGGAGGCGTACCTGATCTCGCCGCGCATCATGAGCCGAGCCGTGGCCGTACCGGGTGCCGTGGTCGTCGTCGCCGCTCTCGCAGGAGGATCACTGCTCGGACTGCTCGGTGCGCTCATCGCGATCCCCGTCGCCGCGAGCATCCTGATCATCTACCGGCAGGTGCTCATTCCGCGGATGAACGAGCGGTAGGCCATTCGGTCGGCAGCGGCAGCGCATCGGGGTTGACCGCCGCGACGATCTCGGTGAGGACCCGCCGCGTCTGCGACTCCCCCACCCAGAGGTGTTTGCCGCCCTCGACGTCGATCTGTGTGAGGTGGGGAACCGAACGGAACCTCTCCCGTGCCGCATCAGGACGGAGGTAGTCGTCGAACTCGGGGATGAGCGCGATCATGCGGCGGTGATCCCCGGCCCAGGCGGCGACCTCCTCGTCCGTCGCCCTGTGCAACGGTGGCGAGAGGAGGATGACGCCTTCGACGTCGTGGTCCCTGCCGTACTTCAGAGCGAGCTCGGTGCCGAACGACCAGCCGACCAGCCAGGGGCGCGGAAGCCCGCGTTCCCTGACGAAGTCCATGGCGGCGGCGACGTCGAACTGCTCCGCCGCTCCCCCGTCGAACTGGCCCTGGCTCGTCCCGCGCGGCGATGTGGTCCCGCGGGTGTTGAAGCGCAGGACGGCGAGGTCGGCCAGGGCGGGCAGCCGAGCTGCGGACTTGCGGAGGATGTGCGAATCCATGAATCCGCCGGCGGTGGGCAGCGGGTGAAGGGTGACGAGGGTGGCGACCGGCTCCGCCTCCTCCGGCACGGCGAGCTCGCCCACCAGCGTGAGTCCGTCCGCCGTCGTCAGTTCGATGTCCTCCCGGTGCGCCGGGAGTTCGAGAGGTCCGCGTATCTCCATGTTCATGCCACCTTCCAGCAGTGCGTGTGCCAGTGCCGCCGCGCGGCGAGATCCGCCGCATCGCCCATCACGCCGTCCGCGCGCCAGATCACGAGGTGCGCGGTGCCAGGACTGATCGCTCCGTGACAGCCGGGGCAGGTGTACTCCTTGATCGCCTGTTGCCCGGAGACGGGCTGCACGTTCCATTCGCGGCCGTGTCGCGTCTCACTGCGCTTCCAGCCGGTCAGCAGGCGCTGGAATGACTCATCGGCGCCAGGGTCTTCCCGTCGCCTGCGGTTCGAGCGAGGCATGTGAAGGACTTACCACCAGTGGTTGGTGATCCAGAAGTCGTATGCCGCTCCCCAGCTGCCGTAGCGTCCGGTGGCGTAACCGTTGGCCCAGCGGAGGTTGTCGACCGGGTCGTAACCGTTGCCCGGGACCTTGCTGCACGGAAGAGCCTGCACGAGTCCACATGCGCCGGAGGAGCTGTTGGTGGCGTTGGGGTTCCACCCGCTCTCCTTGGAGACGATGTAGTCGACGTAACCCCAGTCGCCTGACGCGATCCCTGCCGCAGCCATCCATTCGGCCGGGGCTCCGCCTCCGGTGTAGAAGATCGGGCCACCGCCGCCCGAGGGCGCCGACCCGGACTCCTCCGCCGAGGCGACCTCCGGCTCGGGCTCGGGCTCGGGCTCCGGCGGCGGGGTCACGTAGACCTCGAAGCTGCCGCGCGCCACCGGCTCGATCGTCGCGCCGGACACCGTGACGGTGAGGTCCTGCGTGTCGGCGACGGCGAGAGAGAAGGGAGTCTCGATGTCGGCGTCCGGCTGCTCGGCCAGAGCCATTCCGGTCGGCGCGACGACCGCCGCAGCCAACGCGACCACCCCGAGAGCCGCGAGCGTTCCGCTCACGCCACGACGACGGGCAGCGCTCCTCCGTCTGGACGCGACGATCGACGCGCCTGCAGGCGTCACCGGAGCGGTGGCACGGCCGACGGGTTCGATCTCGGTTCCGGGAGTCACAATAGGCATCATTCTAATCAGGGGCGGCTGAGTTCACCATGAGAGCTCAACGCACGGCCAGGATCACGTCGATCGTGGCATCCAGGAGGGCATCGACCTGCTCCTCGCGATAGCCGCCACGCTGCATCCGGAACGCCGCGGAACGGAGCTGTTCGGCCGAGAGGTCGTCGCCGTCGCGCAGGTAGCGCACGATACGGCCCGCGACGTGGTCGACCTCATCCACCCGATACCCGAAGGTGAGGAAACCGGTGCGCGCGAACTTGTGTTTGCGACTGCGTGCGAGGTGATCGAGGATTTCCTGCGCCTTGGACCGCGCGTCGCCGACCCACGCCTCGACGCCCCCGCTGCGGACGACCTGCTCCCGCTGCCGTGCGGCGAACGCGTCCTCGATCCGACCGAGCGCCGCATCGACGTCGGCGACCGCGTAACCGTTCTTGATGAGGGGGAAGGAGGCGATGCGCACGTCGTACGCCGTCAGGCTCCCGTCGGACTCGAAGCTCTCCCGTGCCGCGGCGAGGAACGTGTCGACGGCAGCGGGGTGGTACCCGCGTTCGCGCCCCATCGTGATGCGGAAGGCGGACGGGCGCTGTTCGTCTCGCGCCGCGTCGTCCACGGTTTCGGAGGTCATGTCAGCACCGCCCAGGGAGATAGCAGGAAATAGAGGCTCAACGCGGGCACCGTGGAGGGGAGGATGCTGTCGAGCCGGTCGAGCAGCCCGCCGTGCCCTGGAAGCCAGGAGCTCATGTCCTTGATCCCGATGTCGCGCTTGATCATGGATTCGCCGAGATCGCCGAGGGTCGCGGACAGCAGGATGGCCAGCCCGAACACCACTCCGGCCCACCACGGCATCTCCAGCATGTACAGCGCCAACAAGACGCCGGCGGCGCCGGCGGCGATGACAGCCCCGCCGAAGCCCTCCCAGGTCTTCTTGGGGCTGATGCGAGGAGCCATGGGGTGCTTGCCGATCGCGACACCGGCCGTGTACGCCCCGGTGTCGGAGGCCACGGCGACGGCGATGAACGCCAATACCCACCACTGTCCGCCTTCCTGACGGAGCAGCATGAGAGCGAGGCTCGTGAGGAACGGCACGTAGATCTGGACGAAGCCACCGACCACGGCATCCGTGAGCACGTCGCCGTACGTCCGGCCGTCCTTGGCGAACATCTGTGCCACGAGGCGCCAGACGATCACGAAGACCACGGCGAACAGGAGGGTGACCCAGCTCAGCCACGCAGGAGCGAAATAGCCGGCCAGCACGAGCAGCACACCGACGCCGACCTGCGGGACGAGGTCGATGCGGCGGCCGGCCGCGCGCAGGGCCCGCGACAGCTCGAAGATCCCGAGCACCGCGATGCCCAGAGCGATCGGAACGAACAGCTCCTTGAAGAAAAGCAGCGACCCCAGCAGGACAGCACCGAAGGCGAGACCGACGAGCGTGGCGAGGATGAGGTCACGGCCCGTGCGCGCCTTGATGCGCTCATTGGCCTGGTCGAGGTGCTCCCTGGCCTGAGTGACGTTGGAGGCGAAATCTCCGCGGGCCTGCCGCAGTTGCTCGCGCATCGCCGCAGCGGACACCGGCACCGACTGGTGCGGAGCCGGCGCAGCGGCCGGCCGAGGCAGCGGCGGTCGCGGCGGGACCGCAGCCGGGTCCACAGGCGGAACCGGGATGGGATCGGCCCCGTTCGGGGTCGCCGAGTCGCGGGCCCCTCGCCGCCGCAACGGCTGCCCTTCGGCGTCTCCGATCGGATCGCTCATCCGGATCAGACCTCGAGGAGCTCGGTCTCTTTGCGCTTGAGCGCGTCGTCGATGAGGTCGACATGCTGACGAGTGAGAGCATCCAGCTCCTTCTCGCCGCGGGCGATCTCGTCCTCGCCGATCTCGCTCTTGAGCGCGTCGAGCTCGTCCTTCGCCTTGCGACGGATGCCGCGCAGGTGCACCTTCGCGTCCTCGCCCTTCGTGCGGACGAGCTTGACGTACTCCTTGCGGCGTTCTGCTGTGAGCTCAGGCATCGTGACGCGCACGATGTTGCCGTCGTTCGTCGGATTGGCGCCGAGATTCGGCATGTCGCGGATGGCCTGCTCGATCGCCTTGAGCGCCGACTTGTCGTACGGCGTGATGACCAGCGAGCGGGCCTCGGGGTTGGCCAGCGAGGCGAGCTGTGCGAGAGGTGTGGGCGAACCGTAGTAGTCGACCATCACCTTCTGGAACATCTGCGGGTTCGCCCGGCCGGTGCGCACAGTGGCGAAGTCCTCCTTCGCAGCATCGACGGCGCGCGACATGCGCGTGGTGGTTTCTGCGAGGACGTCCGCAATCACGGTGGCTCCTATCATCCGGGTGTTCGTGCAATTCTATCGGGGTGCCGGGTCGGCACCCTGTCATGACCGTCAGGCGGTGACGAGTGTGCCGATCGGCTCACCCAGCAGCGCGCGCGTCACGTTGCCCGCCGGCTCCATCCCGAACACGCGCATGTCCATGTTGTTGTCCATGCAGAGGCTGAAGGCGGTCGAGTCCACGACCTTGAGACCGCGCTGCAGCGCGTCGCGGTACGTGACCGTGTCGATACGCGTGGCGGACGAGTCCTTGTTCGGGTCGGCGGTGTAGACCGCGTCGACGCCGTTCTTGGCGACGAGCACCTCCTGCGCACCGATCTCCAGGGCACGCTGAGCGGCGACCGTGTCGGTGGAGAAGTAGGGCAGGCCGGCGCCGGCGCCGAAGATGACGACGCGTCCCTTCTCCATGTGGCGCTCCGCGCGCAGCGGGATGTACGGTTCGGCGACCTGCGTCATCGAGATGGCGGACTGGACGCGGGTCGGGGCTCCGGCCTGCTCGAGGAAGTCCTGCAGCGCGAGGGCGTTCATCACGGTGCCGAGCATGCCCATGTAGTCCGCGCGCCCGCGGTCCATGCCGCGCTGGCTGAGCTCCGCGCCGCGGAAGAAGTTCCCTCCGCCGACGACGATGGCGATCTCGACCTCCGAGACTGCCGCGGCGATGTCCCGCGCGATCTGGCTGACGACATCGGGGTTGACGCCGAGCTGTCCTGCGCCGAATGCCTCCCCGGAGAGCTTGAGAAGGACGCGGCGGCGTCGGGTGCGTTCAGTCATGGGTGAGTCCTCTCGTCCGGATTCAAGATAGTGCCTTCTGGGCATGAAGAAGGGGTTCGGACCCGAGTGGATCCGAACCCCTTCTGAATTGCTACGCGCCGACCTTGAAGCGCGCGAAGTCCGTCACGGTTATCCCGGCGTCCTTCGCCACCTGGGCGACAGAGAGCTTGTTGTCCTTCGCGTAGTCCTGCTCGAGCAGGGCGACCTGCTTGATGAACGCGGACACGCGACCCTCGACGATCTTGGGCAGTGCCGCTTCCGGCTTGCCCTCGTTGCGGGAGATCTCGGTGACGATCTCGCGCTCCTTCTCGACGGCCTCGGCCGGAACGTCCTCACGGCTGAGGTACGACGGGTTGGCGAACGAGATGTGCTGGGCGATGCTGCGCGCGGTCGCGGCGTCGTCACCCGTGTAGGCGACGACGACACCGATCTGCGGGGGCAGGTCCTTGCTCGTGCGGTGCATGTACACCTCGACGGCGTCACCGGTGACGGTGCGGACCTGACGCAGTTCGACCTTCTCGCCGATGATGGCTGCCTCGTCGGAGATCAGCTCTCCGACGGTCTGGCTGCCGGCGGAAGCGGCCAGGGCGTCCTCGACCGTGTTCGCCTTGGCGGCGGCTGCGGCGTCGGCGACCTTGTCGGCCAGGGCGATGAAGCGGTCGTTCTTCGCGACGAAGTCGGTCTCGCACGCGAGCTCGATCAGCGTGACGCCGCCGTCCAGCTCGCGAGAGACGACGAGGCCCTCGCTGGTGGAGCGGTCAGCGCGCTTGGCGTTGCCCTTGGCGCCCTTGAGTCGAAGGATCTCGACCGCCTTCTCGCGGTCTCCCTCGGCCTCCTCGAGCGCCTTCTTCGTGTCGACCATTCCGGTGCCGAGCTGCTCACGCAGCGCCTTGATGTCTGCGATGGTGAAGTTGGCCATGTGTGGTGGCTCCTTGCTTCGTAGGGGTGGGTACGCGGATTACTTGGCGTCAGCCGCGGCTTCGCCGGCTGCGTCAGCAGCGGACTCGTCGATGACGGTCTCCTGCTCAGCGGCCTTCTCCGCAGCGTCTGCCTTGTCGGCTGCCGCGTCAGCGGGCGTCTCAGCGGACTCTTCCACGTTGGTGGATTCCTCGGCGGGCGTCTGGAGGAGTTCGGCCTCCCACTCGGCCAGCGGCTCGGCGTCGCCCGACTCGGGGTTGTGCTTCTGCTGCAGGCCCTCGGCGGCGGCGTCGGCGATGATGCGCGTCAGCAGCGAGACGGAGCGGATCGCGTCGTCGTTGCCGGGGATCGGGTACTGGAAGTCGTCCGGGTCCGCGTTGGTGTCGAGGATGCCGATCACCGGGATGCCGAGCTTCTTGGCCTCGTCGATCGCAAGGTGCTCGCGCTTGGCGTCGACGACCCACAGAGCCGAGGGGGTCTTGGTGAGGTTGCGGATACCGCCGAGCGACTTGTGCAGCTTGTCGAGCTCGCGCTTCTTGAGCAGCAGCTCCTTCTTGGTGAAGCCGGAGGCCGCGGGGTTCTCGTAGTCGAGCTCCTCGAGCTCCTTCATGCGAGCCAGACGCTTGGCGATGGTCTGGAAGTTCGTGAGGAGGCCGCCCAGCCAGCGCTGGTTCACGTACGGCTGACCGACGCGCGTCGCCTGCTCGGCGAGGATCTCCTGCGCCTGCTTCTTGGTGCCGACGAAGAGGATCGTGCCACCACGGGCGACGGTCTCCTTGACGAAGTCGTAGGCGCTGTCGATGTAGCCCAGCGACTGCTGCAGGTCGATGATGTGGATGCCGCTGCGCTCGGTGAGGATGAAGCGCTTGACCTTCGGGTTCCACCGACGGGTCTGGTGTCCGAAGTGCACGCCGCTGTCGAGCAGCTGGCGAATGGTGACCACAGCCATGGTCTTCTCCTGGTTCTGGCGCTTTCGCGCCTGTTGAGGTTGATTCCGCCGGTCAGACGACCGACGAGCCTGGTGCCCGGCGCACACCCACCTGCTCTTGCGAGCAGGACCTGAGGGAGTGATGCCACGACGTCATCCGTGGGGAGTTCGGTCGCTTTGGGCACGCGTAGTCACCCCGAGAATCGAGGTGCGACCTCAAGTGTACAGGATCGCAGGCTCCCGACTGCGTGCTCACAGACGGCGGCGCGCGCGTGTCCCTCCCCTGTTGTCGGCGGCGCACCGTCCGAGTGCCGACGGTCGGCGCAGCATGGTCGGATGCCGTCCTCCACCCGCGCGCTGTACCCCCGCTGGCGCACCCTCGCAGTCCTCCTCCTGGGAGTCGTGCTCGCCCTCGCACCAGGATCGACCGCCTCTCCCGACGGGGTCCCATCGTGGAGGTGGCCGGTGGCGGGTGCCCGCGACGTCGTCGAGCCCTATCGCGCTCCCGTGCACGAGTACGCCGCGGGCCACCGCGGAGTCGACGTGGCCGCCCCGCAGGGCGAGGTGGTGCGCGCCCCGGCGGACGGGGTCGTCGCGTTCCGTGGCGTCGTCGTCGATCGGCCGCTCATCACCGTCGACCACGGCGGCGGTTACGTCTCGACGTTCGAGCCGCTGCGCTCGGAGCTCGCGCCCGGTGCGACTGTGCGTGCAGGGGACGCGATCGGGACGGTGGCAGCCGGAGGGCACGCGGCGTCTGACACCCTCCACATCGGCGTACGGCTGCACGGGGTCTACATCAACCCGATGCTCCTGTTCGGCGACGTGCCGCGCGCGGTTCTCCTCCCGTGTTGCGACGGCATCATGCGCGAGGGTGGGCGAGTCGGTAGGTCGCTGTGAGTCGTTCGGACGACACGTGGGTGTAGATCTGCGTCGTGCCGAGGCTCGCGTGACCGAGGATCTCCTGCACGGCCCGCAGATCCGCCCCGCCGTCGAGCAGGTGCGTGGCCGCTGAGTGCCGCAGTGCGTGGGGCCCGACCGCGTCCGCGCCGATGATCGGTCCGAGCGCCTCGGCGACGAGGGAATACACCGCGCGGACCCCGAGTCGCCCACCGCGGACGCCGAGGAAGACAGCGGGCGTCGCCGTGGTCGCGCGAGCCGCGAGGACAGGACGTGCGCGGGTGAGATAGGCGCCGACCGCGTCCCTGGCGGGGCGCCCGTACGGGACGACCCGCTCCTTGGAGCCCTTTCCGAGCACACGCGCGGTCGAGCGGTCCTGATCGAGGTCGTCGAGGTCGGTGCCGCACAGCTCCGAGACGCGCATTCCGGTGCCGTAGAGCATCTCCAGGATGGCGTGGTCACGCAGCGCGACCGGATCGCCGTCGGCCGCGATGCGCGCCCGCTCGTCGAGGAGGTCCCGCATACCGTCCTTCGAGGCGACGGCGGGAAGCGTCCGGCCGCGCTTGGGTGCGACGAGACGGAGCGCGGGGTCGAGCCCGATGAGCTCCTCGTCCTTGGCCCACGAGAAGAACGATCGCGCCGCAGCGGCTCGCCGCGCGAGCGTGGATCGTGCATCCCCACGCTGCGTGGCGCGCCAGAGCCAGTCCCGCAGCACTTCGAGGTCGATGTCTCCCAGCGCACGGTCACCGGCGGCGTCGGCGAGGTCCCGCAGGTCGGCGCGGTACGCCCGCACCGTCGAAGGGGACAACCGACGCACCTGCGTGAGATGCCTCGCGAAGGCGTCCGCCGCGCGGTCCAGGTCCATGTCTCAAGCATGCCGCCCGTCGCCCGTCACATGTTCATGCCTCGCCGTGGACGACGACGCGGGCGCCGCGGCGTCGCGGTGAGAGCTCACTCCCCTGCTCGGACCCAGCCGTCGTCTCGGCGCTCTGCGATGCCGTCCAGCGAGAGGGTTCCCAGCAGGGATCGCACGCGGTCGTCGGAGAGCCCGGCCGCCCTGGCGAGTTCGATCGGCGCACGCGACGTGCGCGTCGACAGGGCATCGAGCAGCCGCACCCGTTCCGGGTCGTCACCCGGCTGCGTACCGGAGGAGGCATCCTGAGCCAGTCCCATCAGTTCCCGGACCTCCGATGCGCTCGTGACGCACTGCGCGTCGTACTCGCGCAGCAGCCGGTGGCATCCGGCCGACGCCGCCGACGTCACAGGACCGGGGACCGCGCCGAGCGGACGGCCGAGCGATGACGCGTGCCCCGCCGTGTTCAGCGACCCGCTGCGCCATCCCGCCTCGACGACGACGGTGGCCGCACCGAGTGCCGCGATCAGCCGATTCCTCGACAGGAAACGGAACTTGGTCGGCGCGGCACCGCAGGGCATCTCGCTGATGACCGCGCCAGACGCCATGATCCGTTCGAACAGCTGCTGGTGTCCGGCAGGGTACGCGCGATCCACGCCGCCCGCGAGGAACGCGACGGTCCTGCCATCCACTCCGATGGCCGCGCGGTGTGCTGATCCGTCGATGCCGTACGCCCCGCCGGAGACCACGACAGTCCCCGTCGCCGCCAGATCACCGGCGAGGTCGGCGGCGACACTGTCGCCATATGCGGTGGCCGCACGCGCTCCGACGATGGACACGCGAGCATCGGCCGTCACGGCGGAAAGGTCGCCGCGGACCCAGAGCACGATCGGCGCGTGGGCTGCGAGATCGTCGAGGGACTCGGGCCAGTCGGTGTCTCCCGGCAGCAGGAGCCTGGCGCCGACTTCCGCTCCGCCACGCAGTGCATCGCGCACCGCGTGAGGGTGCGCGCGCGGCAACCATCGACGGCGCCCCTCCTGGATCGACTTCTCCGCGAGGGCGAAGACGTCGGCGTTCAGAACGAGCCGCAGCGCTTCGTGCGCGCTCAGCTGCGAGATCAACGCTCCGGCCACACCGTCGCCGGGCTCGGAGAGCACACTCCATGCGACCCGCGCGAGGGTCTCCACCGGCTCCGCATCAGGACGGACTCGATCGACAGCGGCCATGGTCTCGGCATCGCCGAGCAGTTCATCGATCATGCGATCAGCCCTCTCTTCAGGAACAGAGCTCGTCCCAGCTCGTCGACCCCCGGCATGTCGACGCCGGACAGGTCCGCCATGGTCCACGCGAGCCGCAGCACACGGTCGTAGCCGCGCAGCGTGAGCTGCCCGCGCTCGAGTGCGCGGTCCAACGGGGCGCGGACGCCTCGGGGCAGCCGCAGTTCGCCCTGACGCAACCAGGCACCGGAGACCTCCGCGTTGCGACGCCATGGCGTCTTCGCCCACCGCTCCGCCGCTCGGGTGCGCGCAGCGGACACGCGCGCGGCCGCATCAGCTGTGCTCACCCCTGAGCGGCGGCTCGAGGTCGCTCTGGAGGCCGACACGCGAGCGACCTGCAGATCGATGTCGATGCGGTCCCGGAGCGGCCCTGAGAGGCGCGCGGCATAGCGACGGATCGCGACCGGCGGGCAGATGCACTCCGCGCCGCGGACGCCGTAGTTGCCACAGGGACACGGGTTGGTCGCGAGCACCAGCTGGAACCGCGCGGGGAACCGTGCCCGGAACCCCGCGCGGTCGATCTCGATGGATCCGGACTCGAGAGGCTGCCGCAACGCGTCGAGTGCGACGCGCGAGAACTCCGCAGCCTCATCGAGGAAGAGGATTCCCCGGTGCGCGCGGACGATGGCCCCCGGCCGCACAGTCCGCGATCCGCCGCCGACCAGCGCCGCGACGGATGCGCTGTGATGCGGTGCCTCCAGCGGCGGAAGGTCGTCGAGAACGGTCACCGCCGCGCCGGAGAGCGAACGCACGCTGGCGACCTCGAGGGCCTGGTCGTCCGTCAGTCGAGGGAGGATGCCGGGCAACCGGCGGGCGAGCATGGTCTTCCCCGCGCCGGGCGGGCCGCTCATCAGCAGGTGGTGACCGCCGGCCGCGGCCGCGATCATGGCGTCGACCGCTTCCTCCTGGCCCACCACGTCCGCGAGATCCGGCGGGTCGGCGGACGGCACAGGCGGTGTCTCGGCGTCGACCGGTTCGACCTCGGCGACGGCCACGTCCGCACCGTGCCACATCGCGACCTCCGCGAGAGTGGTCGCGGCCCGCACCTCCATACCGGGCACCAGTCGCGCCTCCGCCTCGTTCGCGTGCGGCACGATGACGCGGTCGAATCCGGCCCGCGCGGCGGCGAACACGGCGGGAAGCACCCCCGCCACCGGCCGCACCCGTCCGTCGAGTCCCAGCTCTCCGATGTGCACGGTCCGCGCGATGGAGGCGGCATCCAGCACTCCCCCGGTCGCCACGGCGCTGATGGCGATACCGAGATCGAACCCGCTGCCGTGCTTGGGCAGACTGGCCGGCGAGAGGTTGACGGTGAGTCGACGTCGCGTCAGCTCGAGCTGCGCGTTGGTCACCGCGTTGTGCACGCGCTGCGCGGCCTCGCCGAGCGCCTTGTCCGGCAGGCCGACGATCTTGAAACCGGGGGTCTGGTTGGACACATCAGCCTCGATCTCCACGAGGTGACCGTCCACACCGGTCAGAGCCACGGCCCATGTCCGCGCGGTCCTCATCGCACGTCCACCATGTGCTCGATCGCCGCCCTGGCGGGGTCGGCGCCGATGACCCCGATCACCTCGAGACGCAGGGACCTGCGTGCCGCCTGCTCGCTGTGCGCCCTGCACCACGCGTATGCCAGCCGCCACAGGCGCTCGCGCTTGCGCTCGTCGACCGCGTCGAACGGGTGTCCGTACGCGATGCTCCGGCGCGTCTTCACCTCGACGATGCAGAGCGTGTCGCCATGCTCGGCGACGATGTCGATCTCGCCCTGGGAACACCGCCAGTTTCGGTCGATCACCCGGTAGCCTCGCTCGGTCAGATGCTGAGCCGCCCGGTCCTCACCGTCGCGGCCGAGGTCGTCTTTCGCTGCCATGCCGACAGCCTGCGCGCTCGCGTCTACCGGCGGTCAGCCCGAACGCCTGATCCGTGCACTCCCCGACCTCGTCGCACGGGTGTGCAGGAAGATCACTTCCCGTCGAGCGAGAGGTCCTCGGGGATCTCGAACTCGCGGCGCTGCAGTTCTTCGACGTTGACGTCCTTGAACGTGAGCACGCGGACGGCCTTGACGAAGCGGTCGGCGCGGTAGATGTCCCACACCCACACATCCGCCATCGAGATCTCGAAGTAGAAGTCGTGCTCCGTGTCGCGGCGGACGACGTTCACCTCGTTGGCGAGATAGAACCGGCGCTCGGTCTCGACGACGTACTGGAACTGCCCGACGACGTCGCGATACTCGCGGAACAGCGCGAGTTCGAGTTCGCGGTCGTAGTCGTCGAATGCCTCTTCATCCATGATGAGTCCATCCTATGAGTTCAGAACAGGGTGGGTGCGTCCGCGATCGCCCACGACGACCGGTGGAAGGGTGACAGACCCGCCTCCCTGATCGCCGCGCGATGCTCAGGGCTCGCGTAGCCCTTGTTCCGATCCCACTGGTACGGCGGGTGATCGGAGTGCAGATCGCCCATGTGTCCGTCCCGCGCGACCTTCGCGATGACGGATGCCGCCGAGACGGACGCGCAGTCGCGGTCGCCCTTGATGACCGAGCGCACCTGCAGCGGCGCGGGGTGCACGCGAGAGACGTAGTCATGGTTCCCGTCGAGGATCACCAGCGCCCCGTCGAGCAGCGCACCCTGGGCGACGACGGCGTCGATCGCGCGGGATGCCGCGAGCCCGAGCGCGCGCATGATGCCGACCTCGTCGATCTCCGCCGCTGTCGCCCAGCCGACCGCCGACGCCTGGACCCAGGCGGCCGCGCGTGCGGCGACGTCCGGCCGTCGCTTCTCGGTGACGAGCTTGGAATCACGAAGGCCCTCCGGCACGCGCCGGCGCGCACCGGCGGCATCCATCACCGCTGCACCGACGGCCACCGGCCCCGCCAGCGCACCCCTGCCCACCTCGTCGAGCGAGATGATCAGGTCGTACTCGGCGAGGAGCTTGCGCTCGAGGGTGAGTCGCGGTGCGATGACGGTCATTCTTCCGGTTCCGGGACGCCGTTGAACTGTTCGTGGTGACTGTCGATCACGCCGATGCGGCCGAGCGGCCACGTGGTGAGGAACGCCCTGCCGACGACGTTGTCCAGGGGGACGAATCCGCCGCTGGGAAGGTCCTGGTGCGCGCGGGCGTCCTGCGAGCGGTCGCGGTTGTCGCCGAGCACCCAGATCGATTCCTCCGGCACGGTGACGTCGAACGGGTCGTTCGAGGCCTGCGTGTCGCCCTCAGGGAGGTTGAGATACGACAGTTCGTCCACCGGCGCGCCGTTGATCGTGATCTGGCCGAGCGAGTTGCAGCACACGACGTGATCGCCCGGCAGCCCGATCAACCGCTTCACGAGATGGTCCTCGCTGTCGGAGGAGGAGAGTCCGATGAGGGTCAGCAGCCCGTCGAACCACTCGAGGACCACGGGCCGCGGCGGCTGCTTCGGTGTGACGGGCAGCCACCCACCAGGGTCGGCGAAGACGACGACATCGCCACGGGAGTAACCGCTCCATCGGGGCGTGAGTTCGTCCACGAGGATCCGGTCGTTCACCAGAAGGGTCTTCTCCATGGACGCCGACGGGATGTAGAACGACCGCACGACGAACGTCTTGACGAGGAACGACACCAGGGCCGCGATCACGATGATCACGAGCACGTCGCGGAGGAAGATCCAGAATCCGCGCCTCGGCTTGCTCGGCACGTCCGGGGCGGATTCAGTCGTCATCGCATTCCTTCATGGGGTCATCGGGCCGTGCACCGACGGCACCTTCAAGGTTCGCACACTCCGAAGAGAACAAAGCACCCCGGGACGCTGTGTCCCGGGGTGCTTCGTGAATACGACGCGATCAGTTGTCGCGCTTCTCCTTGATCTTCGCCTTCTTGCCGCGCAGGTTGCGGAGGTAGTAGAGCTTCGCGCGTCGCACGTCACCGCGGGTGACGACCTCGATGTGGTCGATCACCGGGGAGTGGACGGGGAAGGTACGCTCGACGCCCACCTGGAAGCTGATCTTGCGGACGGTGAAGGTCTCGCGCACGCCGTCGCCCTGACGTCCGAGCACGACGCCCTGGAAGACCTGGATACGGGAGCGGTTGCCCTCGGTGATGTTGACGTGCACCTTGACGGTGTCGCCGGGACGGAACTCGGGAATGTCGGAACGGAGCGAAGCCGCGTCGACGGCGTCCAGGATCTGCATGATCGTCTCTCTCTGCACTCGCCACAGGTCGGATGCATGAATATGGAAGGAATACGTAAGTGTGTGCTGAACGGCGCATGAAACGCACGCGGACTCCCCTGAGGCAGAGTCGGTCACGGCACAAAGACCCATTCTGTCATGGATCCGGCATCCCACCAAAACGCCTCAGTGCTCGGAGGTGGGCTTCTCCTTGATGACGAACACGTCGTCCACGACGGGCGTCGCGCGCGATGGCCCGGACTCCGCGTCGACCATCGGCGTCCGCATGAATCGGATGCCGCCTCCGGCTGTCCGCGCCTCCCCCCACAGCTGCCACAGCTGCAGCCAGAACAGACCGATCGCGGCCGCGATCGCGCCGGCGAGGAGCAGCGGGAACCATGTCTGCGGGTAGAAACCGATCGCGATCGTGAGGACGTGCCAGACGCCGAACCCGAGCACGTCCCACCACGAGGCCATCCGCGTCTCACGCGCCGACGGACGCGCACGCTGCAGCAGCGTGAGCACGATCTGGCCGACGAAGACAGAGGGCACCGCGATGAACAGCACCCACAGCAGCGCCCAGCCGCCTGCACCGGTCACGACCCAGCCGATCAGCAACCACAGGGGCAGCACGACTGCCGCCGGGAAGAGCCAGCGGTAGAAAGCCGATCGCAACCACATGATCCGATCGTATTCGCCGTCAGCGGTTCTCGGTCGGGTGTTCGCTGTGAGCTGTGCCCGGTGATCATCAGGGAGAATGGAGGAGACGAGAGGAACACCATGATCGAACTGCGCACCCCTGCCGAGATCGACGAGATGCGCGCGGCGGGCCGTTTCGTCGCCGAGACACTGGCGACGCTGCGCGATGAGACGAAGGTGGGCACCAACCTGCTGACGATCGACCGCAAGGCGCACGACCTCATCCGCAAGGTCGGAGCGGAGTCGTGCTACATCGACTACGCACCCTCATTCGGCAACGGTCCGTTCGGCAAGGTGATCTGCACCTCGATCAACGACGCCGTGCTGCACGGACTCCCCCACGACTACACGCTGCGTGACGGCGACCTCGTGTCCCTCGACTTCGCCGTGGCCGTCGACGGCTGGGTCGCCGACTCGGCGGTCTCCTTCGTCGTCGGAACGCCGAGGGACGAGGACCTCCGTCTCATCGAGACGACCGAACGCGCCCTCGACGCGGCGATCGCCGCCGCGACCGTCGGCAACCGCATCGGCGACATCTCCGCCGCGGTCGCCGCCGTCGCCCACGGGGAGGGCTACTCGATCAACACCGACTTCGGCGGACACGGCGTCGGTCGCACCATGCACGGCGACCCGCACGTGGCCAACGACGGAAAGCCGGGTCGCGGCTTCCCGCTGCGCTCCGGCCTCGTCCTCGCCCTCGAGCCGTGGTTCCTCGCCACGACCGACGAGCTGCGCACGGATGAGGACGGCTGGACGCTGCGCAGCGCAGACGGATCGCGCGGCGCGCACTCCGAGCACACCGTGGCGATCACCGAGGACGGTCCGATCGTGCTCACCGATCGCAGCTTCCTCGGCGTCAAGTAGCCGCTAGACCGCGCGCTCCCATGAGGACGGCGGGCCGGCGACGAGGCGGAAGCTCGGGTGGGGCGCTGGGGCCGTGACGTCCGCCCAGCGGGCGAGCACCTCGGGGCTGCGCGCGGCGAGCTTCGTACGCAGATGCGCCCACTCCAGCGCCATCTGCCCGTCGGTCACATCGATGACCGGGACGACGACGTCGCGAGTGCGGATCCGGGTGCGGTCGAACCGATAGCCGCGGGCATCCGCCTCGCCCGCGAGGGCCTCGAGGTATGCGCCGACGGACGCGACCGGATCCTGCTGCGCCTGGAATCGCTGCAGTTGCGGGTGCCGCGTGTATCCCTTGGTCTCGCCGCACAGGACCTTCTGCGCGAGAAGCGTCTCCCGCCAGCAGGCGATGAGCGCCTGACGGTCGAGATACCTCGGGTGCACCGACCAGATCCTCATGAGGACACCTCGTCCGCGACGTAGACGAAGACGTCGGTGATGATCGGCAGCGTGAACGCGTCGCGGCCGTCCGTCTCCGGGTCGGTGTCGAGGATCCTCTCGACCTCGGCGACCATGGCCGAGCGGGTGTCCTCGTCCGCAGCCAGGAAGCTGCTGACGGTCAGCCAGCGGGCGACGTAGTCGTCGCGGGTGATCCGCTCGGTCCAGCGGATCTCATGACGGCCTCGGAAGGCGAAGCCGGGGAGCCCCTGCGCGGCGGATGCCGTCGTGGCATCCTCACCGGTCACCACAGCAGGGTGCGCGACCCGATGGCACGCGCGGTCCCAGGCGCACGACGGGTCGGAGCGGTTCCAGAGCAGGCCCAGAACGCCGCCGGGGACGAGCACCCGCCGGATCTCGGCGCATGCGGCGTCCCGATCGAACCAGTGGAACGCCTGCGCGACGGTCACCGCATCCAGTCCTCCATCCGGGAGGGGGATGCTCTCCGCACCACCGATCAGCGCTTCGACGCGCGGGAGCTTGGCGCGGAGCACATCCAGCATCGCGCGGGAGGGCTCGACCGCCACCACGCGCGAGGCACGAGGGATCAGCAGCTCGGTGAACTTGCCCGTGCCCGCTCCGAGGTCGAGGACGGCGCCCACGGGTTCGGGGAGGATGGTCTCCGCTGCCGACTCGGGGAACCCGGGACGGTAGCGGTCGTACTCCTCGCCGACGCCCTCGAACGCCTGCGCCAGTCGCTGATCCACCATGCTTCGACGCTAACAGGCCGGCACACGAGTGCCCGACGCTCCGCGGCTACGCGAGCTCGATGAGCTCCTGGTACTCCTGGCTCCAGATGTCCTCGACACCGTCGGGCAGGATGAGCACGCGCTCGGGGTTGAGCGACTGCACCGCCCCGGGATCGTGCGAGACGAGCACGACCGCGCCCTCGTAGTGCGCGAGGGCCCCGAGGATCTCCTCACGGGAGGCCGGGTCGAGGTTGTTCGTCGGCTCGTCAAGGAGCAGCAGGTTCGCGGAGGAGACGACGAGAGTCGCCAGCGACAGTCGCGTCTTCTCGCCACCGGAGAGCACACCGGCCGGCTTGAGCACGTCGTCGCCGGTGAACAGGAACGATCCGAGCACCTTGCGGGCCTCGGTCTCGGTGATGTGCGGTGCGGCGGAGACCATGTTCTCCAGCACCGAGCGGTTGACGTCGAGGTTCTCGTGCTCCTGCGCGTAGTACCCGACCTTGAGGCCGTGGCCCGGCTCGAGCTGTCCGGTGTCCGGCTGATCGACGCCGGCGAGCATGCGCAGCAGCGTCGTCTTGCCTGCACCGTTGAGGCCGAGCACCACGACCTTCGATCCGCGGTCGATCGCCAGGTCGACGTCGGTGAAGATCTCCAGCGACCCGTAGGACTTCGACAGTCCGGATGCCATCAGCGGGGTCTTTCCGCACGGCGCCGGCTTCGGGAACCGGAGCTTCGCGACGCGATCGACCTCGCGGACCTCGTCGAGCCCGGCGAGCAGCTTCTCGGCGCGCGCGACCATCTGGTGAGCCGCGGCCGCCTTCGACGCCTTGGCACCGAATCTGGCCGCCTGCATCTGCAGCTGCGTGGCCTTCTTCTCGGCGTTGGCGCGCTCCTTCTTGCGGCGCTCCTCATCCGCCACCCGCTGACGCAGGTAGTTCTTCCAGTTCATGTTGTAGATGTCGATGCACTGGCGGTTCGCGTCCAGGTAGAACACCCGGTTGACCGTCTCCCCGACGAGTTCCACATCGTGGCTGATGACGATCAGACCGCCCTTGTAGCCCTTGAGGAACTCGCGCAGCCACACGACACTGTCCGCATCGAGGTGGTTGGTCGGCTCGTCGAGGATCATCGTCTGCGCGTCCGAGAAGAGGATGCGGGCGAGCTCGATGCGGCGACGCTGACCACCCGAGAGGGTCTTCAGCGGCTGGTCGAGGATGCGGTCGGGCAGGGAGAGGTTGTTGGCGATGGATGCCGCCTCCGCCTCGGCCGCGTACCCGCCGAGGGCCTCGAAGCGCTCCGTGAAGTTCGCGAACTTGCGCATCGCCTTCTCCGCCACGGCGGGGTCGGCCGAGGCCATGTCCTCGGCCGCCTTCGCGAGGCCGAGCTGGATCGTACCGAGCCCTCGGGCGTCGAGGATGCGGGTGCGGGCGAGCATCTCGGGGTCACCGGAGCGCGGGTCCTGCGGCAGGTATCCGAGCTCGCCGGACTTGGTCACCTTGCCCCCGGAGGGCAGCGCGTCACCGGCGAGCACCTTCGTGAGCGTGGTCTTCCCCGCGCCGTTGCGGCCGACGAGGCCGATCTTGTCGCCATCGGCGACGCGGAACGTCACGTCCTGCATCAGCAGGCGGGCGCCCACGCGAATCTCGAGGTCGTGCACGGCGAGCACAGCGGAAGTCCGTTTCTTCAGGGGGAGGCGGCCGAACGGCCAGCCTCCCAGTATAGATCGGCCTGCGGCTGTCGATGCGCGCCCCCAAGACCCCTCTCAGGTATGACCCCGTCGATACCTGAGAGTGATGTGCGCGGACATGCCCGATCCGTAGGTTCGCCTGGTGGACATCATCAACGAGCTCATCCTGCAGGCCGCCACCTCTCCGTGGCTGTATCTGATCATGTTCGCGACGGCCGTGATCGACGGCTTCTTCCCGCCGATCCCCAGCGAATCGGTGCTGGTCGCGGCCGCCGCGGTGGCGGCATCGGCGTCGGATGGCACGAACCTCGTCCTGCTCGGCGCCGTCGCAGCCGCCGGCGCGATGATCGGCGACAACATCGCCTACACCATCGGACGATCCGTCGGCACGACGCGGTTCGCCTGGATGCGCCGCCCCCGGGTGGCTGCGGCCTTCGATCGTGCACGGCTCACGCTCACACGCAGCGGGGCGCCGCTCATCCTCGGTGCCCGCTACATCCCCGTGGGGAGGGTCGTCGTCAACATGTCCGCGGGCGCTCTGGGCTACTCATGGCGCCGTTTCCTTCCCCTCAGCGCGGTCGGCGGAGTCGGCTGGGCCCTGTACAGCATCGGCATCGGCATCCTCGCCGGTCACTGGCTGACCGACCAGCCGCTGCTCAGCGCGGTCTTCGGGGTCACCTTCGCGATCCTTCTCGGTGTGGTCATCGACCGGATCACGACCCTGCGTCGTCGCCGTCGTGAAAGGCTCGAGACGGTGGCACCGCAGGATGCCCCCGCGATCAGCGCTTCCGCCTCCCCCGAGATGGAAGGATGTCTCCCATGACAGCCAAGAGGCAGCGGAAGCAGCCGTCGACGCGACGGCGTCTCTGGGCTCGAGACCGCACCACCACGATGCTGATCGTCCTCGGTGGACTCGCCGTCGTCCTCTACGCGATCCTCGTGCCGGTCCACGCCGCCATCTACGGCGCCCCTGTCGCCGTGACCATGGCGCTCGGACTCGCCGCCGTCGGCGCGCCCGTCCTGTCGGTGCGGTTCCCCCAGGTCGCCATCCTGCTCTTCACCGTCGCGGCCCTCCTCATCCCGCTGATGGTCTCCCGGGAGACGTCGCTCGACGCCCCGTGGCCGTGGTCGGTGCCGATGCTCATCACCTTCGCCGTGCAGGTCGCCGCCATCACGTTCCGGCACGGCTGGCGGAAGGGACTCGTCCAGTTCGTCGTCGGCACGCTGGCCGGGTTCACGGCAGCGGTGATGCTGCCCACCATCCCCAGCGGCAATTCGCTGATCGTCACTTCGTCGGTCGTGGCGGGGATCTATGTGCTGGCGGTGCTGCTCGCCGGGCGCCTGCGCCTCGGCGACGAGCTCAGCCGCGAACGCGCGCTCACCGCTCAGGAGCAGGCCAAGCGCGAACTCGTCGAGGAGCGCACCCGTATCGCCCGTGAACTGCACGATGTCGTCGCCCACAGCATGTCCCTGATCCAGGTGCAGGCGTCGACCGCCCGATACCGGGTGTCCGACCTGACTGAGGAGGCTGCCGGCGAGTTCGACGACATCGCGTCGACAGCGCGATCCGCGCTCACCGAGATGCGGCGCATCCTCGGTGTCCTCCGCACCGAGGACCAGGTGGCCGAGCTCGCGCCCCAACGCGGCATCGATGACATCCCCGAGCTCGTCGAGACCACCAGACGGGCGGGTGCACGCGTGTCGCTGAGCCAGTCGGTCAGTGACACCGTCTCGGCGGCCACGCACCTGACCGTCTACCGGATCACGCAGGAGGCGCTGAGCAACGCCGTCCGTCATGCGCCCGGATCGCCCATCTCGGTGACCGTGACCGCAGACGCCGACGACGTCGCGGTCACGGTCCGCAACGACCACGACGGGGCCCCAGACACGGCCACGCGCGGACACGGCCTTCGTGGCATGAACGAGCGCGCGGAGCTGGTCGGCGGTACGGTGTCAGCCGGACCGCGTCCGGACGGCTCATGGGTCGTGGCCGCGCGAGTCCCCCGCCACCCCCCTGCCCCGCACTCGGAAGGACCCCAGTGACGATCGAAGTCCTCATCGCGGATGACCAGGCGATGGTCCGTGCCGGTTTCGCCGCGCTGCTCGGGGCTCACGACGGCATCACGGTGACGGGTCAGGCGTCCGACGGGCTGGAGGCCGTCGCCCTGTCGGCGCGCCTGGATCCGGACGTCATCCTCATGGACGTGCGGATGCCGCAACTGGACGGCATCGAAGCCACCCGCCGCATCCTCGGCTCCGGCTACCCCGCCGCGAAGATCCCGCGCATCCTCATGCTCACGACCTTCGACATCGACGACTACGTCTATGACGCACTCCAGGCCGGCGCGAGCGGCTTCCTCCTGAAGGACGCACTGCCGGACGAGCTCGTGCATGCAGTCCGCGTTGTCGCTGCCGGTGACGCGCTGCTCTCCCCCAGCGTGACACGGCGGATGATCGCCCAGTTCGCGACGCAGAAGCCACGCACCGCCGAATCCGCACACCTCCTCGCCGATCTCACGGACCGCGAACGCGAAGTGCTCGTGCTCATCGGTCAAGGCCGCTCCAACGGCGAGATCGCCGCGACGCTGTTCATCGCGGAGCAGACCGTGAAGACGCACGTCGGCAAGGTCCTCGCGAAGATCGGCGCACGCGATCGCGTGCAAGCCGTGATCTTCGCGTACGACACCGGTCTCGTCCAGCCCGCCTGACCACCCCTACGGCGGTAGGGGTCACAACGGCCCCACGGGGTGATGCGGCCCGGCGCGCCGCGTTCATACGCTCCTCGGACACCCACCGAGGAGGACACGATGACCATCGCAGATCTGCGCCGCACACCCGCTCCGGCACGACCACCCGGAGCCGGGCGCGACACAGGGATCGACCTGGTCCGCGCACTGTGCGTGATCGGTGTGGTGGTGATCCACGCGCTGATGGTCGGCATCACGATCGACAGCACCGGCCCGGTGTTCGCGAACGCCAGCGAAGGATCCGCGTGGATCGTCCCTCTGAGCTGGCTCCTGCAGGTGATGCCGCTGTTCTTCGTGATCGGGGGCTTCGCCGGACGCACGGCGTACCTGCGGATGACGGATCAGGGCCGCTCGGCGACCGACTTCGTCTCCGCTCGCATCCATCGCCTGCTCCTGCCGGCGCTCTACGCGATCGCCGCGGTGGGCGTCCTGCTCGCGATGCTGCTGACCTCCGGCGTTCCGGAGGAGCTCGTCGGCGTCGCCGGCTACCGCTTCAGCCAGCCGCTGTGGTTCCTCGGCGTGTTCCTGATCTGCCAGGTCCTGCTTCCCGCCCTGGTCGCAGCTCACGAGCGCGCGCCGTGGACGACGATCGGTCTTCTCGCCCTCGGGGCCGTCGCCGTGGACGCGGCACGCATCCTCAGCGGTGTGGACGCGATCGGTTTCGTCAACCTCGCGCTGGTCTGGCTCACGCTCCAGCAGCTCGGATTCTTCCTCGCCGACGGCTCCGTCACCGCACTGAGTCGGCGTGCACGAGCGATGCTCGCCGTCGCGGCCGTGGCGGCTCTGGCCGGCACCTTCGTGCTGGGCATCCACTCCCCGGATCTCATCGCGAACATCAACCCGCCCACCACCGCCCTGCTGCTGGTCGGCGTCGCGCACACCATGCTCGTCTCACTGCTGCAGGCACCTCTGAACCGGTGGAGCCGCAGTCCCCTTGGCGTCCGCCTTCGCGCGTTCATCACGCCGCGCGCCATGACGATCTACCTCTGGCACATGCCGGTACTGTTGGCGATGGCAGGTCTCAGCGCCGCCTTCGCGATGCTGACGGGACTCGCCCTCCCCGCGCCGGGTGGGCTCGCGTGGTGGGCGACCCGGCCGCTGTGGCTCGCCGTCGTGTTCGCCGGAGTGGTCGCGCTCGCTCGGGCCGCGGCGGGTCTTGAGGCCCGGCGGCCTCCGGCGCCGACGGCATCCCATACACGGCTCACGGCGGCCACCGTCATCGGCGGAGGAGGCGTCGTCCTCCTGTTGGCCGTCGGCACCTCGCCGTTCACCGCCGGGGTCGCAGTGCTCTCGATGGTGGCGGCGATCCGGCTCGCGAGTACACGACGCGGCGACGCGGTCGCGATGTCGGTCGCGGGTCAGTCCGGCTCGGCACCATGGCCGAGTCGCAGACCTGGCACGACGGACACCAGTACGAGAGCGATCGCGAACGCGAACACGACAGGGAACGAGGAGGACCCGCCGCCCAGTGTCGCCACGGCGAGGCCGGCCAGGGCGACGGAGACCGCCGAGCCCGTGGCGTCGGAGATCGAGAGCGCCGAGGAGTTGAACCCCGCGTTCCCCGATGTGGAGTACGCGAGCGTGAGCACGGTGAGTCGCGGGTAGAGAAGTCCCATTCCTCCGCCGCCGAGCCCCCACCCGATGATGACGACGACGGGAGAGGCCGCTGTGACCGCGGTGAGCAGCACACTGAGGAATGCGACGCCGAGCAGCGTGAGGCTGATGAGGGCGATCCTCCGATTGCCGAGCGCCTCGCCGTACCGTCCCTGCAGGGCGGAGCAGCCGGCCCACGCGAATGCGGCGAGCATGAGCGCGATCCCCGCCCACGTGGGCGTGAAGCCGAACTCGGCCATGAGCAGGTACGGGATGTACGCCTCCGCAGCGAAGAACGCACCGGCGACGAGTCCGCGGATGAGGATCACGCTGGGAAGTCCGTGTCCGGCGCGCAGGACGCCCTTGGGCAGCAGCGGGACCACGGCGACGCCGATCACCGCCACCGCGATCAGTGCGATCGGCCACCCCGCGAGGGGTGGAGCGTCGGCGGCGAGTCCGACCGCGACCGCCCCGCATGCGACGACCACCGCCAGTGCGAGACGGCGGCCGAGGCCGGCGATGCGCCCTTCGCCGCCGCCGAGGTCGAGGGCCCTGAGCCGGACGGCGACCATGATGAAGGCGACGAGCGTGAGGACGGCGACTCCGAGGAACGCCCAGCGCCAGTCGAGGAACTCCGCGACCGCACCGGCCAGGAACGGTCCGATCATGGCCGGCACGACCCACGCCGCGGCGAAGGCCGCGAAGATCCTCCCGTGCAGGTGCGGTGGATAGATGCGGGCGACCACGACGTAGAGGGCGACGGTCTGCCCGCCCGCACCCAGGCCCTGCACGAGGCGGCCGACGAGGAACTGCCCCATGCTGACGGCCAGTCCGGAGATCAGCAGACCGGCGATGAAAAGGGCGACCGCGACGTACAGCGGGCCACGCGGTCCGCGGGCATCCGACCAGGCGCCGCACACCACCATGCCGATGACGCTCGTCGCCAGGGTCCCGGCGAAGGCCACCGCGTACAGCGCCGCACCGTCCAGCGCGGCACTGACGACGGGCATCACCGTCGTCACCGCCAGCGCTTCGATCGCTCCGAGGAAGATCAGTGCGACGGCGCCGAGTGTGACCCAGATACGTTCCCGGTCCCAGATCGAGACCGCGTCGGAACCGCTCACGCGTCACCGAGCGCCGCGATGCGGCGCACGGCCTCGGTGATGATCTCCTCGCTCGTTCCGAAGTTCAGCCGGACGTGCCCCGCGCCTTCCGCGCCGAAGGCGGGTCCGTAGTGCAGCGCGACGCGGGCCTCGCGCAGGATCCGCTTCGCGGGGTTCGCACCCCAGCCGAGGCCGGTGAGGTCGATCCAGGCCAGATACCCGGCGTCGGGCAGACGGTATTGAGCGTCCGGGAGCCGGGCTGCGAGGAGGTCGGCGACGAGGCGGCGGTTCTCGTCGAGCGAGACGAGCAGTCCGTCCAGCCACTCATCGCTCTCCTCGGAGAATGCCGCAGTGGCGGCGAGCATCCCGAACTGCCCTGTGCGCCACTCGACCTCGACGGGCAGCCGACGGAGCAGCCCATCGGTGCGATCGGAGGCCGCCACCATCAGCGCGCATTTCAGGCCGGCGAGATTGAACGCCTTACTGGCGCTGACGACAGCGAAGCCGACCTCTCGAGCGGCGTCGGAGACGGAGAGAAAGGGCGTGAAGCCGCTCCCGGGCTGCGCGAGCGGCGCATGGATCTCATCCGAGACGACGGTGGCGCCGTGCGACGCGGCCAGCTCGGCCAGCGCGGTGAGCGATGCGGCGCTGTGCACCGTGCCGGTGGGGTTGTGCGGGTTGCACAGCAGAATCGCCCTCGCACCGCCCTCGAGCGCGGCGCGGATGCCGTCGAGGTCGAGCTCCCACCGATCGCCGAGGTCACGCAGCGGCACGCGTTCGACGACGGCTCCCGCCTCTTCGACGAGCGCGAAGAAGGGCGGGTAGACCGGCGTCGTGACGACCACGCGGTCTCCGGGTTCGGTGACTCGTCGCAGGATCTCGACGATGCCCATGCTGACGTCTGCGGTCGACCGCATCAGGGTCGGATCCGGACTCCAGCCGTAACGGCGCCGCGCGAAGCCGACGAAGGCGTCCGCCAGCGGCGTCCTCGACGCCACGTATCCGGTGTCCCCGTCCCGCACGGCGCGCTCCAGGGCGCGCGTGACGGCAGGAGCCAACGGGAAGTCGGTCTCCGCGACGAACAACGGCAGGACGTCGGCGGGGTACTCCCGCCACTTCTCGCTCGTCCGCTCGCGGAGCTTCTCGAGAGAAAGCGCCCTGACCGGCGTCGTCACGTCAGATGGCGAAGCCGAGGGCGCGCATCATGTCGCGACCGTCGTCGGTGATGCGCTCAGGACCCCACGGCGGCATCCACACCCAGTTGATCCGGAATCGGTCGACGACCGAGTCCAGCGCCTGGGCCGTCTGCTCCTCGAGCACGTCGGTCAGCGGGCAACCGGCGCTGGTGAGCGTCATGTGAATCACCAGCGCGTCGTTCTCGTCGTCCCATGCGAGGTCGTAGATGAGTCCGAGGTCGACGACGTTGATCCCGAGCTCGGGATCCATCACGTCCTTGAGAGCTTCGGTGACCTCGTCGAACTTCTCCGGGGCAAGAGTGGCGGTCATGCCTTCAGCCTACGCCTCGATGGGCGCTGCGGGGTCGAGGAACCGGTCATAGCCCTCGTCCTCGAGGCGGTCGGCGAGCTCGGGGCCGCCCTCCTCGACGATCTTCCCCGCCACGACGACGTGCACGTAGTCCGGGCGGATGTACCGCAGGATGCGCGTGTAGTGGGTGATGAGCAGCACGCCGAGACCGGTCGCCTCCTTGGCGCGGTTCACGCCCTCGGACACGATCTTCAGCGCGTCGACGTCGAGACCGGAATCGGTCTCGTCGAGGATCGCGAACTTCGGCTTGAGCACCTCGAGCTGGAGGATCTCGTGGCGCTTCTTCTCGCCGCCGGAGAATCCTTCGTTGACGTTGCGCTGAGCGAACTTCGGGTCCATGCGGAGGTTCGTCATGGCGGACTTGACGTCCTTGGTCCAGGAACGGATCGACGGTGCTTCGCCGTCGAGGGCGGTCTTGGCCGTGCGGAGGAAGTTCGTCACCGTGACGCCGGGGATCTCGACCGGGTACTGCATCGCGAGGAACAGGCCGGCGCGCGCACGCTCGTCGACGGACATCTCCAGGACGTCCGCGCCGTCGAAGGTGATGCTGCCGCCGGTGACGGTGTACTTCGGGTGACCGGCGATCGTGTAGGCGAGGGTCGACTTGCCCGAGCCGTTCGGGCCCATGATCGCGTGGGTCTCACCGGTCTTCATGGTGAGGTTGATTCCGTTGAGGATCGGGGTGGCCCCGGCCTCGGTCTCGACCGTTACGTGCAGGTCGCGGATCTCGAGAACAGACATTTCAGACTTCCTTCGTGACGGTCGGATCGATGAGCACGTCGTCGCCGTCGATCTGGACGACGTAGACCGGGACGGGCTCGAAAGCGGGGAGATTCTGCGGCTTGCCGGTGCGCAGCGAGAACGCGGAACCATGCGCCCAGCATTCGAGGGTGTCGCCCTCGACGAATCCTTCGGACAGCGAGATCTCGCCGTGCGTGCAGACGTCGCCGATGGCGTGCACCTCGCCCTCGCCGTCGAGGACGACGGCCATCGGGACGCCGTCGATCTCGACCCGGAGTGCGGTGTCCTGCTCGAGCTCGCTGAGAGCACAGGCGCGCTGCGCGGTCACGCGGTCACCTCCGACAGCTCGGTCTCGATGGCGGAGAGCAGCTCGGTCTCGATCTCGGGGATGCCGAGTCGCTGGACGATGTCGCTGAGGAATCCGAGGACGACGAGGCGACGCGCCTCCTCCTCGGAGATGCCGCGGGCCTGCAGGTAGAACAGCTGCTCGTCGTCGAAGCGACCCGTCGCGCTGGCGTGACCGGCGCCCTGGATGTCGCCGGTCTGGATCTCGAGGTTGGGGATCGAGTCGGCACGCGCGCCCTCGGTGAGGACGAGGTTGCGGTTGGCCTCGTAGGAGTCGGTGCCGGTGGCGTCGGGTCCGATGAGGACGTCGCCGATCCAGACGCTGTGGGCGCTCTCCCCCTGGAGCGCACCCTTGTAGAGGACGTCTCCCGTGGTGTGCGGTCCCTTGTGGTGCAGGTACACCTGGCTCTCGAGGTGCTGTCCGGCGTCCGCGTACGAGAGGCCGTACATGCGACCCTCTGCACCGGCGCCGGCGAGCTCGACGTTCGGGTTCACGCGGACGACGCCACCGCCGAAGCTGATGACGAAGTGCTTGAGGAACGCGTCCTTGTCGACCCGCGCCTGGTGCGAAGCCGCGTGGACCGCGTCGTCATCCCAGCGCTGGACGGAGATGACGGTGAGCCGTGCCCCGGCGCGCGCGATGATCTCGACGTTCTGCGCGTACTGCGCAGAGCCGCGGTGGCGCAGGACCACGGTGGCGGAACTGTTCTCGAGCGCCTCGATGACGATGTGCGCATCGGCGCGACGGTCAGCGCCCTGACCGGTGACGGTGACGAGGATGGGCTCGCCGACCTCCTCGTCGCGCGGGATGCGGACGTGCATCCCCTCGCCTGCGCCCTGCCAGGCGACGGCCGCCACGATGTCCTCCGGGACGAAGAACTCTCCGCGCGGGGCCGAGCCTGTTGCGAGCGGCGCGCCGATGAACCGGTCACCGCTCTCGATGTCGTACGTGACCCCGTCGTTCGCGCCCGCGGGCGTGAACAGACCGGTCAGCTGTGCGACAGGGGTGTGCTTCCAGTTGACCTCGCGGCCGTTCGGGGTGCCGAAGTCCTCCGGTTCGAACGATCGAGGGCGCTCCGAACGGGTCTGGACCGGCACGAAGGCAGGCTCGACCTCGGTGTATGCAGTGGTCATGCTCAGCCGACCGATCCTTCCATGCCCATCTCGATGAGCTTGTTGAGCTCCATCGCGTACTCCATCGGCAGCTCGCGTGCGATCGGCTCGATGAAGCCGCGCACGATCATCGCCATCGCCTCGGTCTCCTCGAGACCACGCGACTGCAGGTAGAAGAGCTGCTCCTCACTGACCTTCGACACCGTCGCCTCGTGTCCGAGCTGCACGTCGTCGACGCGGATGTCGATCGACGGGTAGGTGTCGGATCGCGACTGGGTGTCCACGAGCAGCGCGTCGCAGACGACGGAATTCGCCGAGTGGTGCGCGGCGGGATCCACCCTCACCTCTCCGCGGTATCCGGCACGTCCACCACCACGGGCGATCGACTTCGAGACGATCGACGACTGGGTGTACGGCGCCATGTGGACCATCTTCGCGCCGGCATCCTGGTGCTGGCCCGGGCCCGCGAAGGCCACGGAGAGGGTCTCGCCCTTGGCGTGCTCGCCCATCAGGTAGATCGACGGGTACTTCATCGTCACCTTGGAGCCGATGTTGCCGTCGACCCACTCCATGGTCGCGCCCTCGTGGGCGACCGCGCGCTTGGTGACGAGGTTGTAGACGTTGTTCGACCAGTTCTGGATCGTCGTGTAGCGGACGCGCGCGTTCTTCTTGACGATGATCTCGACGACGGCGGAGTGCAGCGAGTCGGACTTGTAGATCGGGGCGGTGCAGCCCTCGATGTAGTGCACGTAGCTGCCCTCATCGGCGATGATCAGCGTGCGCTCGAACTGCCCCATGTTCTCGGTGTTGATGCGGAAGTACGCCTGCAGGGGGATCTCGACGTGGACGCCCTTGGGGACGTAGACGAACGACCCACCGGACCACACGGCGGTGTTGAGCGCCGCGAACTTGTTGTCTCCGGCGGGGATGACGGTGCCGAAGTACTCCTCGAAGAACTCCGGGTGCTCGCGCAGCGCCGTGTCGGTGTCCATGAAGATCACGCCCTGCTCCTCCAGGTCCTCACGGATCTGGTGGTAGACGACCTCGGACTCGTACTGTGCAGCGACGCCGGCGACGAGGCGCTGACGCTCAGCCTCGGGGATTCCGAGCTTCTCGTAGGTCTCGCGGATCTCGGCGGGGAGGTCCTCCCACGACTGCGCCTGCTTCTCCGTCGAGCGCACGAAGTACTTGATGTTGTCGAAGTCGATCTCGCTGAGGTCCGCACCCCAGGTCGGCATCGGCTTGCGGCCGAACAGCTGGAGTCCCTTGAGTCGGGTCTTCAGCATCCATTCCGGCTCGTCCTTGAGTGACGAGATCCCGCGCACGACGTCCTCAGAGAGGCCTCGCTTCGCGATGGCGCCTGCGGCGTCCTCATCGTGCCAGCCGAATTCGTACACCCCCAGACCGTCGAGCTCCGGGCGGTCGATCAGCACATCCGACATCACACTCTCCTTGCTGGGCCTCAACGGTGTCATCCGCCCCGGCATACGGAACCCCATCGGTTGCGGTGGGATCCGGTGCCGCTGGTGGGCCTCATCACGGACGCGTTCCTCGCGCCTAAACTGTCAGTGGTGCGCCACGCGTCGAGCGCGCGCATCACTACATTCCGATTCTACAGGTTCCCCCTGGCAGCGGGCCGCGTCCGCACGCGCAGGCAGGGACCGGAGGACACATGCCCGAGACCATCGCACCCGGCGCCAGACCGACGCGAGACGACTCAGGGGGCCGACCGCCGGTTGTCCTCGGCCGGCCGCTCCGTGTGCTCGCCTGGCTGTCGTTCCTCGCCGAGGTCATCATCATCGGTACCGGTGGCGCCGTCCGCCTCACCGGCTCAGGACTCGGATGCTCGGACTGGCCGCTGTGCACCCCAGAGTCCCTCGTTCCGATCTACGAGGTCCAGGGCATCCACGGGATCATCGAGTTCGGCAACCGCCTGATGACGGGTGTCGTCGGGCTCCTCGCGATCGCGGTGCTCCTCCTCACTCTGAAGGCCCTCGGGGGCCGTCGTTCCGTGGTCAGCGCACTGTGGTTCGCGCTGGGCGGAATCGTGGCGGGTGCGGCGTTCTTCGCCATCGCGATGCTCTTCGTCGAGGAGGCCTTCCCGTTCTTCACCCTCGGGCTGATCCTCGCGACGATCACCGGCGCGGTGCACTCGCTGCGGATCACACCGCAGCGTCGGGACCTCAGTCTTCTCGCCTGGCTCGTGCTCATCGGCGTCGTCGCCCAGGCGTTCGTCGGCGGGATCACGGTGCTGACCGGTCTGAACCCCTTCATCGTCGGCTTCCACTACGCGACCTCGTTGATCCTCGTGTGCGTCACCGCCGCCTACCTCGTCAGGGCGAGGCAGCAGGGCGGCCAGCGCGTGAGTGTCGTGCCGCGCTGGTTCGCCGTGCTGTCTCACGTGACCGGCCTCGCGCTGGCGGCGACGATCTTCTTCGGGGTGCTCACCACCGGATCCGGACCGCATTCCGGCGACGCCAATGTGATCCGCGACGGATTCGACGCGACCGTGCTCGCCCACGTGCACTCGTGGCCCGGGTACATCCTCGCTGCCCTCGTCGTGACGCTCACGGTGTCGGCGTGGATGCTGCGGCTCCCCCCGCGCCGATGGCTCATCGTGCTCGCGATCGCGATCGTCGTGCAGATCGGCGTCGGGATCTGGCAGGCTCGCGAAGGCCTACCGGAGATCCTCGTCGGCATCCACATGGTGCTCGCATCCCTGTCGGCAGCCGCGTACACCGTCACGGTCCTGAAGCTCAAGCGTCCGGTCGAGTCAGGAGAGGATGCCGTCCGTTCAGCACGCGCATAGCGCACGCAACGCGCCCGCATCAGAACCTCGTGGATGCTGGCGCGCATGAACCAGACGACCCCATCCCTCCCCCGCAGCATCCCGTTCTGGACCCTGTTCCTCGCATCCATCGCCTCACTCGGCGCCGGCGGCTGGACCGTGTGGAGCCATGCGTCGACGATGGAGGCGACGCTTCTGGACGGCACGGCGACCAATGTCGAGGTCTACGTCGGCCAGGCCTGGGTCACGGCGGGAGCAGCGCTCCTGGCGGCAGGCGTCATCGGTGTACTCCTCCTGCTGGCGCTGACCACAATGGTGACGATGCGCGCCAAGCCCGTTCCCTCGGATCGGGATGACCTCGAACCCGCCGAACACGAGGATCCCTCCGCCGCGCGACCGTCGACGACGGCGCCCGGTGAGTCCGCGTCAGACGAGCTGAGCCCGGACGATCAGAACGGCAGCAGCGGGTCGACCGCGACGGCGACGAAGATCAGCGTCAGGTAGGTGATCGATGCGTGGAAGACGCGCATCGGTCGCGGGTTCGAGCCTCGCACCGCCTGGTTGTACAGGCGGTGCGACTCGTAGACGAACCATCCACCGAAGACCAGTGCGGATGCGCTGTACACCAGGCCCATGTCGGCGACGGGGATCAGCAGCAGCGAGCAGGCGACCGTCGCCCACGCATAGAGGATGACCTGCAGACCCACCTGCGATGCGTTGCGCGTCACGCCCAGCATCGGGACATCGGCGCCCTCATAGTCGTCGCGGTACTTCATCGACAGGGGCCAGTAGTGCGCCGGCGTCCACAGGAACACCAGGGCGAACAGCACGATCGCCGGCCACGCGACGTCTCCGGTGACGGCCGACCAGCCGATGACGACGGGGAAGCATCCGGCGATGCCGCCCCAGATGATGTTCTGCTCGGTGCGGCGCTTGAGGATCATCGTGTAGATGACCACGTAGAAGAAGATCGCGGAAACCGACAGGACGGCCGTGAGCCAGTTGGTCGTCAGGAGCAACCAGACGGTGGATGCGACCGCCAGCGTCCACGAGAAGATGAGAGCGGCGCGGGGCGAGACCTCACCGGTGACGATGGGCCGCTTCTCCGTGCGATGCATGTGCGCATCCATGTCACGGTCCAGGTACATGTTGAACGACGCAGCGGATCCGGCGCTCATCGAGCCGCCGATCACGGTGGCCAGCACCAGCCACAGGTTGGGCATGCCGCCCTGGGCGAGGAACATCACCGGCACTGTCGAGACGAGCAGGAGCTCGAGGACGCGGGGCTTCGTGAGTGCGACGTACGCCTTGATCTTGCGGCCGATCGGGCGTGTCACCGCCGTCGTATCGGACATCGTCGAGATATCGATCGCCTCCTCCGCGCACACGCCGACAACCCTCACAGTCTAGTGCAGGCCGACCGCACGCTCGGCCCGGAGCACTACGTCATTTCGTGCCTCCACCTGGCCTCACGACGCTAAGCTGAAGTCCACTCGCGCGCCCGGCGCTGTGCACCTGTCCGTGACGACGCGGATGCGCACGGGAATCGGGCGCCCTCGATAGTTGTTGGAAAGGGCATGACCGTGACCGAACTGCAGTGGGCTGAGATCGATCGACGCGCGGTGGACACCGCGCGAATCCTTGCGGCGGATGCCGTGGAGAAGGTCGGCAACGGTCACCCGGGTACCGCCATGAGCCTCGCGCCCGCCGCGTACCTGCTCTACCAGCGCGTCCTCCGCCACGACCCCACCGACGCGGACTGGCTGGGTCGTGACCGCTTCATCCTCTCTGCCGGGCACTCGTCGCTGACGCAGTACGTGCAGCTGTACCTCGGGGGCTTCGGCCTTGAGCTCGATGACCTCAAGGCGCTGCGCACCTGGGGCTCCAAGACCCCCGGACACCCCGAGTTCGGCCACACCAAGGGCGTCGAGATCACGACCGGTCCCCTCGGCCAGGGCCTCTCCTCCGCTGTCGGCTTCGCATACGCCGCCCGCTACGAGCGCGGCCTGTTCGATCCGGACGCCGCGGCCGGCACGAGCCCGTTCGACCACTTCGTCTACGTGATCGCCGGCGACGGCGACCTGCAGGAGGGCGTCACCAGCGAGGCGGGATCCCTCGCGGGCCACCAGCAGCTGGGCAACCTCATCGCCATCTACGACTCCAACCAGATCTCGATCGAGGACGACACCAACGTCGCCTTCACCGAGGACGTCGCGAAGCGCTACGAGGCGTACGGCTGGCACGTCCAGACCGTCGACTGGAAGAAGACCGGCGAGTACAACGAAGACATCGAGGAGCTGTACTCCGCGATCGAGGCAGCGAAGGGCGAGACGGACAAGCCGTCGCTCATCATCCTGCGCACCATCATCGGCTGGCCCTCGCCCGGCAAGCAGAACACCGGCAAGATCCACGGATCCGCACTGGGCGCCGACGAGCTCGCCGCGACGAAGAAGGTCCTCGGATTCGACCCGGAGCAGTCCTTCGTCGTCGATGACGACATCATCGCCCACACCCGTTCGCTCGCGGACCGTGCCGCCGAGCAGCGCGCCGAATGGCAGAAGTCGTTCGACGCGTGGGCAGAGGCCAACCCGGAGCGCAAGGCGCTGCTGGACCGCGTCGAGGCCCGCGAGCTTCCCGGTGACATCGCGTCCGCTCTCCCCGTCTTCGAGTCCGGCAAGGACGTCTCCACTCGCGCGGCCTCCGGTCAGGTCATCAACGCCCTCGCGGCGGAGCTGCCGGAGCTGTGGGGCGGTTCCGCCGACCTCGCCGAGTCGAACCTGACGACGATCAAGGACGCGGCGTCCTTCATCCCCGCCGAGTGGTCGACGCACGAATGGTCGGGCAACCCCTACGGCCGTGTGCTGCACTTCGGCATCCGCGAGCACGCGATGGGCGCGATCGTGAACGGCATCGTGCTGCACGGCAAGACCCGCGCGTTCGGCGGCACGTTCCTCATCTTCAGCGACTACATGCGCCCCGCAGTGCGACTGGCCGCCCTGATGAACATCCCGAGCCTGTTCGTCTGGACGCACGACTCCGTCGCCCTCGGCGAGGACGGCCCGACGCACCAGCCGATCGAGCAGCTCGCGACGCTCCGCGCCATCCCGAACTTCGCCGTGGTCCGTCCTGCGGACGCGAACGAGACCTCGGTGGTCTGGTTGGAGCTGCTGCGTCGCCACGCCGGCCCGGCCGGTATCGCCCTCACCCGCCAGAACATCCCGGTGTTCGAGCGCGGCGACGGCGCGGCATCCGGTGACACGCTCGCGTCCGCCGAGAACGCCACCAGGGGCGCCTACGTGCTCGCCGAGGCACCCGGCGGCACGCCGGACGTGATCCTCATCGCGACCGGCTCCGAGGTCCAGCTGGCCGTCCAGGCCCGCGAGACCCTGGCGGCAGAGGGCATCAACGCCCGCGTCGTGTCCGCACCGTCGCTGGAGTGGTTCGACGAGCAGTCCGCCGAGTACCGCGAATCGGTGCTCCCGGCATCCGTGACGGCACGCGTCTCGGTCGAGGCCGGTTCGCCGCTCACGTGGCGCGGCATCGTCGGCGACAAGGGGCGCTCGGTCGCCATCGACCACTTCGGCGCCTCCGCCGACTACAAGACCCTGTTCCAGAAGTTCGGCATCACCGCCGAAGCCGTCGTCGAGGCGGCACGCGAGACCATCAAGGAGAACGCATGAGCACCCCCACCTCTCAGCTCCACGACGCCGGAGTCAGCATCTGGCTCGACGACCTCTCGCGGACCCGGATCGATTCCGGCAACCTCGCCGAGCTGATCGAATCGCGCAACATCACCGGCGTGACGACGAACCCAACGATCTTCGCGAACGCGATCACCGACAAGAACAACACCTCCTACGACGCACAGGTGACCGAGCTCGCCGCGTCCGGCGCCAGCGCCGAGGAGGCCGTGTTCGCGGCCACCACGCAGGATGTCGCCGCCGCCCTCGACGTGTTCCGTCCGGTGTGGGAGGCGTCCGGCCACGTGGACGGCCGCGTCTCCATCGAGGTCTCCCCTGACCTCGCCCACGACACGGACGGCACCGTCGCGCAGGCGAAGCAGCTGTGGGCCAAGATCGACCGACCCAACCTGCTCGTCAAGATCCCTGCGACCAAGGCCGGCCTCCCCGCCATCGCGCAGGCGATCGGCGCCGGCATCAGCGTCAACGTGACGCTGATCTTCAGCCTGGAGCGCTACGCCGAGGTCATCGACGCGTACCTCACCGGACTCGAGACCGCGAAGGAAGCCGGGATCGATCTGTCGACGATCCAGTCCGTCGCCTCCTTCTTCGTCTCGCGCGTCGACACGGAGACCGACAAGCGCCTCACCGAGATCGGAACCGACGAGGCACTCGCGCTGAAGAGCAAGGCAGGCCTGGCGAATGCCCGCCTCGCATACGAGCTGTTCGAGAAGACCTTCGCCGGCGACCGCGCCAAGGCGCTGCTCGAGGCAGGCGCGAACCTGCAGCGTCCGCTGTGGGCCTCCACCGGCGTCAAGGACCCGGACCTGCCGGACACCCTCTACGTCACCGAGCTGGTGGCCGACGGCGTCGTGAACACCATGCCGGAGAAGACCCTCGAGGCGACCTTCGACCACGGTGTCATCACCGGCGACACGATCACCGGCGGGTACGAGGAGGCACGCGAGGTCTTCGCGGGACTCGAGAAGGTCGGCGTGGACTTCGCCGACGTCACCGAGGTGCTCGAGGAGGAGGGCGTGGCGAAGTTCATCGACTCCTGGCACGACCTGCTCACCCAGGTCGCCGAGGGTCTCGAGGCGCAGCGATGACGTTCTCCATCCACACTTCCGGGGCGGCCTCGGCCGCCGTCGACGAGACGGTTCCGCGCCTCGTCGGCGACCTCGTCGCCTCCCGCATCACGGCCTTCGACCCCACGCTGTGGGGCCCTGCCGCCGAGGAGGAGGCAGCCAAGCGACTCGGTTGGGTCGAGGCCGTCAGCGTCTCTCGCCCGCTCGTCGACGAGATCGTCGCGCTGCGCGACGAACTCCGGGCGAAGGGCGTCGACCGCGTGGTGCTGGCCGGGATGGGCGGGTCCTCCCTCGCCCCCGAGGTCATCGCCCAGACGGCAGGGGTCCCCCTGACGATCCTCGATTCGACCGCCCCCGGTCAGGTCCTGGCCGCACTCGACGACGATCTCGCGCGGACCGTGCTGGTGGTGTCCTCGAAGTCCGGATCCACCGTCGAGACCGACTCGCAGCGCCGCACGTTCGAGGCGGCCTTCCGCGACATCGGCATCGACCCCCTCGAGCGCATCGTCGTGGTGACCGACCCCGGCTCGCCGCTGGACACGTCGGCCCGCGAGACCGGCTACCGCGTGTTCAACGCCGATCCGAATGTCGGCGGACGCTACTCGGCGCTGACGGCGTTCGGCCTGGTCCCCTCCGGTCTCGCCGGCGTCGACATCGCCGAGCTGCTCGACGAGGCAGAGGCGACCCTCCTCCAGGTCGCCGTCGACCGCGCCGACAACCCCGCGCTGCGCCTCGGCGCGGCGATCGCCGCCACGAACCCCCGTCGCGACAAGCTCGGGCTCGTCACGGACGGCACGCACATCGTCGGACTGCCCGACTGGATCGAGCAGCTGATCGCCGAGTCCACCGGTAAGGACAGCACGGGCATCCTGCCCGTCGTGCTGCTGCCGGTCTCCCCCGAGCTCGAGACGCTCCCGGACGACCTGCAGATCGTCCGCATCGTCGACGACGCGAACGAGTTCCACCTCAGCGAGCGTCATCAGGGTGAGATCCTCGTCAGCGGCTCGCTCGGGGCGAACTTCATCGTCTGGGAGTACGCAACCGCGATCGCCGGCCACCTGCTGGGCATCAACCCGTTCGACCAGCCTGACGTCGAGTCGGCGAAGATCGCCGCCCGAGGTTTGCTGGACGCCCGCCCGGAGCCGACGGCTCCCGCGTTCGTCCAGGACGGCATCGAGGTGCGCGTCTCCGACCCGTCCCTCGCCGAGTCCGGCAACATCGAGGCGGTCCTCGACGCGCTCTGGGCTCGCCTGCCCGAGGACGGCTACGTGTCGATCCAGGCGTATGTGAACCGTCTCGAGCTCCCCCAGCTCATGGGCCTTCGTGAGCTCGTCGCCGCCGACTCCGGGCGACCGACCACGTTCGGCTGGGGCCCGCGCTTCCTGCACTCCACGGGTCAGTACCACAAGGGCGGGCCGGCGCAGGGCGTGTACCTGCAGATCCTGGAGCGCACCGAGGTCGACCTCGAGATCCCCGACCGGCCGTTCACGTTCGGTCAGCTGATCCAGGCGCAGGCCGCAGGGGACGCCGGCGTGCTCGCCGAGCACGGCCGTCCCGTCGTGTCCCTCACCATCACGGACGACTCGGCCGACGTGGTCGCGCTGTTCGAAGCCGCTCAGAAGTAGCCCGACGCCCTCGGGCTCACGCCAGTACAGGAGTACATCCCACCGATGACCGTTCCCGTCTCTCGCGGCCGCAACCCGTTGCGCGACCCCGATGATCGCCGTCTGAATCGCATCGCAGGTCCCAGTGCGCTGGTGATCTTCGGGGTCACGGGCGACCTGTCCCGTAAGAAGCTGATGCCCGCGGTCTACGACCTCGCCAACCGAGGACTGCTGCCCCCAGGGTTCGCGCTCGTCGGCTTCGCGCGTCGCGACTGGGAGGACCAGGACTTCGCTCAGGTCGTCTACGAGGCCGTCAAGGAGCACGCGCGGACGGAGTTCCGCGAGGAGACTTGGAAGCAGCTGCTGCAGGGCATCCGTTTCGTCTCCGGGGAGTTCGACAACCCCGAGTCGTTCGTGAAGCTCCGCGAGACCGTGGAGAAGCTCGACGTCGAACGCGGCACGATGGGGAACCACGCGTATTACCTGTCGATCCCACCGAAGGCCTTCCCGCTCGTCGCGAAGCAGCTGAAGGAATCGGGACTGGTCGGCGAGGACCGCGGCGACGACCAGTGGCGCCGTGTGGTCATCGAGAAGCCGTTCGGTCATGATCTCGACTCCGCGCGGGCGCTCAATGAGGCGCTCGAGGTGGCGTTCCCTGCGGACTCGATCTTCCGCATCGACCACTACCTCGGCAAGGAGACCGTCCAGAACATCCTCGCCCTCCGGTTCGCCAATGCGCTGTACGAACCGATCTGGAACCGGAACTTCGTCGACCACGTGCAGATCACCATGGCCGAGGACATCGGCGTCGGAGGACGAGCCGGGTACTACGACGGGATCGGCGCTGCGCGCGACGTGATCCAGAACCACCTCCTCCAGCTGCTCGCGCTGACCGCGATGGAGGAGCCGATCAGCCTCTCCGCCGAGAACCTGCGCGCCGAGAAGGAGAAGGTGCTGGCGGCCGTGAAGCTGCCGGAGGACCTCTCGCTCGCGACGGCGCGTGGACAGTACGCCGGTGGCTGGCAGGGCGGTCAGCAGGTGGAGGGATTCCTCGACGAGGACGGGATGAACCCCGAATCCGTGACGGAGACCTACGCGGCGATCAAGCTCGAGATCGCGAACCGCCGTTGGGCCGGTGTGCCGTTCTACTTGCGCAGCGGCAAGCGCCTCGGCCGGCGAGTCACCGAGATCGCCGTCGTCTTCCAGCGCGCACCTGAGCACCTGTTCGGTCGCGGCAACGCCGCCGAACTCGGTCAGAACGCCCTCGTCATCCGCGTCCAGCCGGACGAGGGTGTCACGATCCGTTTCGGTTCCAAGGTGCCAGGCACCGGAACCAACGTGCGCGATGTGACGATGGACTTCGGCTACGGGCACGCGTTCACCGAGGCGAGCCCCGAAGCGTACGAACGTCTCATCCTCGACGTCCTCCTCGGCGACCCGCCGCTGTTCCCCCGTCACGAAGAGGTGGAACTGAGCTGGAAGATCCTCGACCCGGTCGAGCAGTACTGGGCCGCCGAGGGCGGTCCGCTGGAGCAGTACGCTCCCGGTTCCTGGGGGCCGGCATCCGCCGACGCCCTCCTTGCCCGTGACGGACGAGTCTGGAGACGCCCATGATCATCGACCTTCCCGACACGACCGTCAGCCAGGTCGCCAAGCAGCTGGTCAAGGTGCGCGAGGAGGGCGGCGCCGTCGCTCTCGGGCGTGTGCTCACCCTCGTCATCGCTGCGCGCAACGGTGTCGCCGAAGAGGCCATCGACGCCGCCAACGACGCATCCCGCGAGCACCCGATGCGGGTGATCGTCCTCACCGTCGGCGACGGCGAGGATCATCTGGACGCGCAGATCCGCATCGGCGGGGACGCCGGTGCGAGCGAGGTCGTCGTCCTTCGGGCGTACGGCTCGGCGGCGAGCAACGCCGAGAGCCTGATCACCGGACTCCTGCTCCCCGATGCCCCTGTCGTGGCTTGGTGGCCGGACGAGGCTCCCACCGATCCGGCGTCCTCGCCGCTCGGCCGCATCGCCCAGCGGCGCATCACGGATGCCGCGACCTCCCCCGACGTCCGCGATCGGCTCTCGCTGCGCGGCAAGACCCACGCTCCCGGCGACACGGACCTCGCATGGACGCGCCTCACGCACTGGCGTGAGCAGCTCGCCGCGGTCCTCGACCAGCCCCCGTTCGAGCCGGTCACGGCCGTCGAGGTGCGGGGAGCGGCGGACTCGCCGTCGACCGCGCTGCTGGCGGCGTGGCTGCGCCTCGCGCTGAAGGTGCAGGTCCACTGGTCCTATGAGGACCCCGCTCACTGGTCGGACGGCATCAAGTCGGTGCGGTTGACCCGTGCGAGCGGCGACATCCTCCTCGAGCGGCCGCAGCCCGGCGTCGCGGTGCTCACCCAGCCCGACCAGCCGGATCACGATCTCGTCCTTCCGCGACGCACCCTGCGGGAGTGCCTGGCCGAAGAGCTGCGTCGTCTGGATCCGGATGTGCTCTACGGACGCGTCATCACGGACGGTTGGGAGCAGCTCGGTCCGCCCGAGAAGGTAGCGTAAACGCATGGAAGCACCGTCCCGCGAGAAGGTCGTCGTCATCGATCCGTCCCCGGGAGCCGTGGCGCAGCGCGTCGCCGATCGGTTCCTCAGTCGTGTCATGGCACGTACCCGCAATGGGAGGATCGCACACATCGCCCTCCCTGGCGGGTCGACGGGCGGCACCGTGCTCGAGGCGGCGTCGCGGCACCCCGGCATCGCGGACGTGGACTGGTCCCTCGTGCACTTCTGGTGGGGCGACGAGCGCTTCGTGCCCCATGATGACCCGGAGCGCAACGCACGACAGTCGAGAGCGGCCTTCCTGGACCACATCGACGTGCCGGCGGAGAACGTGCACGAGATCGCCGCGTCCGACAGCGGCCTCACGCTCGACGAAGCCGCGGCGGCATACGCGGCCGAGCTCGCGCGCTTCGGCGCCAAGGGCGAGGCATGGCCGTCGTTCGCGGTCTGCTTCCTCGGCGTCGGAACGGACGGTCATGTCGCCTCCCTGTTCCCCGACCGCGTGGAGGTGACCGTCACCGATGCGGCCGCGCTTCCGGTGCGAGACGCCCCAAAGCCGCCGGCAGAGCGCATCACGCTGACGCGCCCCGTGATCAATTCGGCCAAGCGCGTGTGGCTGGTGCTCACCGGGGCGGACAAGGCCTCGGCGCTCGGGCTGGCTCTCGCCGGAGCGAGCTACCCGACCGTGCCGGTCGCCGGCGCCAAGGGCCGCAAGCGCACGGTCTTCTTCGTCGATGAAGCCGCCGCGGCCGAGGTCTCCGAGGACCTCATCGATCAGAACTACTGAGCGGACCCGGAATCATCCCGCGGGGTCGTGCCGCTCGCGGTGTTCTCCGCGTCCGCCGCACTGTCGCTTCCTCGGGCGATGCCGAGTTCCTGGCTCTCACTGAGCACCTGCGGGTGGTGTCGAGCGAGCCCGACGACTCCCCACACGGCGACGGCGCCGATGACCACGAAGGCGATCAGTGCCCAGAACGGGGCCGCTGCGGCCTCGCCGAGGACGACGATGCCGATGACGACCGCGACGATGGGATCGACGACGGTGAGCCCGGCGATGACGAGGTCGGGCGGTCCTGAGCTGTATGCCGTCTGCACGAAGTACGCACCCACCGCAGCAGCCGCGATCAGCGCGATGACGCAGACGAGCGTCAGCCAGTCGAAGTTCTCCGCCTGGATGCGCTTGATGATCACCTTCGCGAGCGTGGCGACGAACCCGTAGAGGATGCCGGCGCCGATGATGTAGAACAGCGCCCGCATGCGGTGCCGGAGGATGAGCCAGCACGCTCCGAGGACGATGATCACGACGAGGAGGGTCGTGAGGATGACGAACAGTTTGTCCGTCGTCACCTCCTTCTCCGTCGCATAGATCGCCGCGAGGAAGACGAACAGGAAGATCCCGCCGACGCAGGCGACGATCGATGTGATCGACTTCTTCGTCGGCGTGTGCCCCGAGACGTGCGCGTTGAGGAGTGTGGTGATCACGAGCGCGATCGCGCCGAGCGGCTGCACGACGATGAGCGGCGCGATCGCCAGCGCCGCGAGCTGACAGACGATCGCCAGCCCGAGCATGAGCGTGCCGAGGAGCCAGGAGGGCCGGGTCAGCAGCGCCTTGATCTGCGAACCGTTCAGCCCCGACGCGCCCTTGGCACCGCTGAGCCGCTCGACCTTGGTCACGCCGCGGTGCTGGTACTGCGCGCCGAGGGACATGAACACCGCGCCGGCGAGGGCGAGCGGGATGCCCAACAGCAGCGCCGGGTTCTGGAATGCCCCGACCAGCTGATCGCTGACCTCTTCGACGGACATCCATACTCCGGGGCTCACACTGAAACCTTACCGGCCCGCCGACGGCAAGTAGGGTTGTGGCGTGGCTGTTCTTCCGATTCGCATCATGGGCGATCCTGTCCTGCACTCCCCCGCATCCGAGGTCGCTGAGATCGACGACGAGATACGCCGTCTCGTCGCCGACATGTTCGAGACCATGGATGCCGCTCCCGGCGTCGGCCTTGCGGCCCCGCAGGTCGGTCATGCGCTCCGCATCTACACGTATGCGTACGTCGACGACGACGACCGCCCCTGGCGCGGTGTCATCATCAACCCGGTGCTGTGGATGTCGCCGCCCGAGCCCGGCGCCCCTGACCCGGAGGAAGAGTCCGAAGGGTGCCTCTCGTTCCCCGGCGAGCGGTTCCCGCTGCGTCGCGCCGATCGCGTCCTCGTCACCGGGATCGACCTCGAGGGCGCACCGGTGCGCATCGAGGTCGACGGCTGGCGCGCGCGCATCATGCAGCACGAGTTCGATCACCTCGACGGCATCCTCTACATCGACCGCCTCTCGGACGGCGACTGGAAGACGGCACAGAAGATCGCCCGCAAGCGCGGGTGGGGCCGCACCAGTTCGAGCTGGATGCCGGGTGTCGACGATCTCGAGGGATAGATAGGATTGCGCACGCCGACGCCACGAGTCGGCTGCGATCACCGGAGGAGAACACGATCATGATCACCACGCGCACGACGCGCACACTCGCGCTGGCAGGGACCGCGGTCGCCCTGACCGTCGCGCTCAGCGGATGCAACGTCCTCGGTGGCAGCAACGACGCGCAGCGCGACGAGGAGGGGAACGTCACGGAGGGCTCGAACATCGACGTCTTCTCCCTGCAGGTCGGCGACTGCATGCCGGAGGCAGACACCACAGGGGAGATCACGGATCTCGACGTCGTGCCCTGCTCCGAGCCGCACACCGACGAGGTCTTCTACGAGTTCGAACTCACGGGGGACGAGCTGCCGAGCGAGGACGAGATCACCGCCGAGGTCGAGGCCCAGTGCGTCCCGGCCTTCTCGGAGTTCGTCGGCACCGACTACTACGAGTCGACCCTGGACTTCTGGTGGATGACCCCCACCGAGGAGACCTGGACGCAGGCGAACGATCGCCTCGTGCAGTGCATCGTCTACGAACCCGACGAGGCCGGTACCGGCTCGGTCGAACTCACCGAATCCCTCGAGGGCGCCGCGCGCTGATCCCACAGGGAACGGCGAAACCCCCAGGACTTCGTGAAGTCCTGGGGGTTTTTTGCTCCCCCGGTTGGACTCGAACCAACAACCTGCCGGTTAACAGCCGGCTGCTCTGCCAATTGAGCTACAGGGGATCATGCCTCGTCGCCGAGGCAACTCCACAATCCTAGCAAACTCCCACGGGTGCTCGTCACATCGGCGAGGCCCGTCGGGCGTGTCTCACGCGTTCACCACCCCGGGGAATCCGCCTCCGCGTTCGGGACCCAGAGAAGGTCCTTGCCGACACCGCGCGCCACGACGTGACCACCGCGCAGCATGAGGGTCTCCGCGTTGAGTTCGCGGATGAAGGCGGCGTCGTTCGTGACGAGGAGCGCGCCCATCCCGTCCTCCTTCCGGCGCCGGGTGATCGCGTCGAACACCACCGGCCGCACCTCCAGGTCGAGGTTCGCCAGCGGCTCATCGGCGATGAGCACCCTGGGCTCCAGCACGAACGACCGGGCGATCGCCACGCGCTGACGCATGCCGGCGCTGAGCTCGTACGGGAACTTCGCCGCTGTTCCCAGCGGCAGGTGCATCTCGTCGAGCAGCGTGGCGACACGGATGGACAGCGCCCTGGTGTTCACCCGCTTCTCCCGGATGAGGATCGGTTCGGCGATGACGTCGCTGACGGTCAGGGTGGGCGGCAGATCGGCGCCGGCGCCCTGCGGGATGTACCCCGTACGGTAGGTGAGTTCGCGATGACGGCGTCCCGGCTTGCGCACGTTGACGCCGCAGACCTCCGCCCGCCCTCCGGCGATGCGCACGGAGGGGTCCGTCGCTCCGGCGAGGGCCGCGACGAGCGTGGATTTCCCTGATCCGGTCGGACCGGCGACACAGATCAGCTCCCCGGGCGGCAATGCGAAGGTCACACCGTCGACGGCGCGCGTCGGCGCACTGTGACCGATCCGATCGATGACGAGATCGGAGCAGTCGATCAGGTGAGTGGAGGGGGGCTTTCGGGGCATGATCCCATCCTCCCCCGCGGCGGGAATCTGCGGGGGTTACGACTCGGCGAACCGCTGACGCTCCCCGTCGATGTCGCGCAGGCGAACGCGCAGGGCGCGTCCGCCGTCGGAGTCCGCCGGGACGCGCTGGATCGCGCCGAGCAACTCCTGCTTCTCGCGCTCCAGGCTGCGGACGATCATGCGGCGGCACAGGTCGGCGGTGGAGGCCACCGCCCCCGCCTCGTCCTTCGCAGGGAACGGACTCATGAGGAGCTCACCGGCGAGCGTCCGGTACGGCTCGCGCACGGCGTTGACGGCATCCATCGCCCAACCGGCCCTCGTCCTGTCGGGGACGGCCGCGATCGTCTCGCGGATCGCCTCGAGCGCCGGATGCCGGAACGGCGCTCCGAGTGCCCGGGACAGCATCGCCTGATCGACCTGGTGACCGTACTGCAGCGCGCCCATGATCATGCCCCGCTCCATGGCCACGTCGGCCGTGCGCGGCAGGCTCGCCAGCGTGACAGCCGGGATGCCACCCGGTTCCGGCGCCGGCGCACCCTGGGCCTTCTCAGGCTGTCTCTGACCGGTCGTCGCGGCCCCGCGCGCAGCGCGCTCCACTTCGGCGCGCACCTCGGTCGGGTCCATGCCGAGGCGGCGCGCCAGCACACGCTCATAACCGGGACGGATCAGCCGGTCGCGGATCTCCGCGACGATGGGCGCCGCCGCTCGCAGCGCGCCGACCTGCCCCTCGACCGTCGCCAGGTCGAAGCCCGCCAGCTTGCGGTCGATCGCGAACTCGAACATCGGCACCTTGGCGTCCATGAGGCCCCGCACCGCGGCATCTCCTCGCTGCAGGCGAAGATCGCACGGGTCGAGTCCGTTCGGGGCCACGGCGACGAACGTCTGCGCGTTGAACCGGTCGTCCTCGCTGAAGGCGCGCAGCGCGGCCTTCTGCCCCGCCTCGTCACCGTCGAACGTGAAGACGACCTCGCCGGAACTGGAATCGTCGCCCATCACCCGGCGGAGCACCTTGATGTGCTCCGGCCCGAACGCCGTGCCACAGGTGGCGATCGCCGTCGTCACGCCCGCGAGGTGGCAGGCCATCACGTCGGTGTACCCCTCGACGACGACGACCCGACGAGGGTCGCCGCGGGAGATGTCACGCTTGGCGAGGTCGAGCCCGTAGAGCACCTGGGCCTTCTTGTAGATGATCGTCTCAGGGGTGTTGAGGTACTTCGGCCCCTGGTCGTCGTCGAACAGCTTCCGCGCGCCGAAGCCGATCGTCTGACCGGTCACGTCGCGGATCGGCCAGACAAGTCGACCGCGGAACCGGTCGTATACACCGCGGTGGCCCTGCGAGACGAGCCCCGCGGCGAGCAACTCGTCGCGGGTGAACCCCTGGGCGGTGAGAGCCTTGAGCATGCCGTCCCAGCCGCGAGGCGCGAATCCCACTCCGAAGTGCGCGGCCGCTCCCGCGTCGAACCCGCGCTCACCGAGGAAGCGCCGCCCCGTCTCGGCGTCCGCGCTCAGCAGCTGGCTGCGGAAGAACTCCGCCGCTGCCGTGTTCGCGGCGTACAGGCGACTGCGCCCGCTCGTCTCCGGTGCCGCTCCCCCGTCCTCGTAGTGCAGGGTGTAACCGAGCCGTCCGGCCAGGCGCTCGACGGCTTCGGTGAAGCTGACGTGATCCATCGCACGCAGGAAGGAGTACACGTCGCCCGACTCGCCGCATCCGAAGCAGTGGTAGAACCCCACTTGCGGTCGCACGTGGAAGCTCGGACTCTTCTCATCGTGGAACGGGCACAGCCCCTTGAGCGATCCGACGCCGGCGGACTTCAGCGCGACGCGCTCTCCGACGATGTCGCCGATGTTGGTCCGCGCCTTGACCTCGTCGACGTCGGCCTGTCTGATGCGAGGCATCAGCGGGCCCCTTCGGTGAGACGGACAGGATGCTGCGTGCGAGTCCGCTGGGTCGAACGCGCGGTGCGCGGCGTCCAGATCCCGACCTCCGCCGGATCGATGTCTCCGACAAGCCGGTTGTGCCAGTCCAGGGCCGTCTGGTCCGTGAGGCTGGCGATCTGGTCCACCACCACTCGGGCGCGCACGGCATCGGTGTCTGCGGCGAGGAAGTCCGCGGCGAATGCCGGCTCCAGCACATCAGCGCCCGCGTTCCACAGCGCATCCGTCGACCAGAGCGCGTCGGCGAGACGTGTGAGGACCCTGCGCTGCTCCTTGTAGACGCCCTTGCGGGCGTCGATGGTGACGATGGCCTGCCCCATGATGCCCTTGAGGACCGCGATCTCCGCCTCGACGACACGGGGGACGACGACGTGGGCGTTGTACCGGACCAGCGACGGGCCGTCGTAGGTCTCTCTCGTCGCCGTCACCGCTGCACGCGCGAAACGGCCGATGAGGTCACTGGTGAGGTTCTTGAGACGCGCGAGATCCTGGCGGGAGCGATCGAACGAGGTGAGCCACATCGACTGCCGCGTGAGACGGTACAGCGCGTCGGCCAGCTCGTCCCGTGTGAAGTCGTATCCGACCCACTGCTGGATCCGACTGACCAGTGCCTGGTGCTCAGCGGGATCGGACAGCTGCGCCACGTCGAGGTAGCCGTTGACGATCGCGTCCTCGAAGTCGTGCACGGAGTAGCCGATGTCGTCCGAGAGGTCCATGATCTCGGCCTCGATGCACCGCAGCCGCCCGGGTGCGCCGTCGCGCATCCAGCGGAACACCGCCTCATCCTCCGGGTACACGCCGAACTTCAGGCGGCCACCGGGGTCGGGGACGGGGCTGTCGACCGTCCAGGGGTACTTGCACGTGGCGTCGAGGCTCGCCCTGGTGAGGTTGAGTCCGACCGAGCGACCGTCGTCATCGAGGACCTTGGCCTCGAGCCGGGTGAGGATGCGCAGCGACTGCGCGTTTCCCTCGAACCCGCCGATGGGCTCTGCCCATTCGTTCAGGGCCCGCTCGCCGTTGTGGCCGAACGGCGGGTGACCGAGGTCGTGGCTCAGGCATGCGGTGTCGACGACGTCCGCCGAGACACCGAGTGCCCCGGCCAGTTCGCGTCCGACCTGCGCGACCTCCAGCGAATGGGTGAGGCGGTTGCGGGCGAAGTCCGCGGTGCTCGCAGGGCTCAGGACCTGCGTCTTCGCCGCGAGGCGACGCAGCGCCGCGGAGTGCAGCACCCGGGCGCGGTCACGGGCGAAGTCGTCGCGTTCCGATCGGTGAGTCTGTGTGACGAAGCGTTCGGCGTCGTGCGGCTCGTACCCGGGCACGCCGACCCAGGACGCGTCAGCCACCACTGTTCTCGATCTCCGCTCCGCGCAGCATCTCGCCGGTGCTCGCCTCGACGTCGCGCGTCTCCAGCCACTTGTCCGGCAGTGCAGGACGCTTCGGGCGTCCGGACCGGCCGCGCTGCCCCTCCGCCCCCTCGCCGGGATACGGCGCGTCACGGTCGAGCTGCCCGAGGAGCTCGTCGATGTGCGCGAGGCTCTGCGCGGTCGCGAGACCCGTACGGATCTCACTCCCGACCGGGTAGCCCTTGAAGTACCAGGCGACGTGCTTGCGGATGTCGCGGCATCCGTGGTCCTCATCGTCGAAGAACTCGACGAGCAGCTCGGCGTGACGGCGGAAGGCGTCGGCGACGAAACCGAGTGTGGCATCGACGTCCGGTGCCTCCGCACCGAAGGCGGCGGCGAGGTCTCCGAACAGCCAGGGCCGACCGAGGCAGCCGCGGCCGACGACGACGCCGTCGCAGTCGGTCTCGGCCATCATGCGGACGGCGTCCTCGGCCGCCCAGATGTCTCCGTTGCCGAGCACCGGGATGCCCGTGACGGCCTGCTTCAGCTCACCGATCGCGTTCCAGTCGGCGTGACCGGAGTAGAACTCGCTGGCGGTACGGGCGTGCAGAGCGACGGCGGCCGCACCGGCGTCTTCTGCGGCGCGTCCGGCATCGAGGAACGTGAGGTGGTCGGGGTCGATGCCCTTGCGCATCTTGACGGTGAGCGGCAGCGGGCCGGCGGCCTTGACGGCCTGCTCGACGATGTCGGCGAAGAGCTTCGTCTTCCACGGCAGCGCGGCACCGCCGCCCTTGCGGGTGACCTTGGGGACGGGGCATCCGAAGTTCAGGTCGATGTGGTCGGCGTGGTCCTCTGCGACGATGATGCGCACGGCCTCGGCGATGGTGCCGGGGTCGACGCCGTACAGCTGGATCGAGCGCGGCGTCTCGGACTCATGATGACGGATGAGGCGCATGGTCGTGTCGTTGCGTTCCACGAGAGCGCGCGACGTGATCATCTCACTGACGTAGAGGCCGGCGCCGTACTCGCGACACAGTCGACGGAACGCCGTGTTCGTGATCCCGGCCATCGGGGCGAGGACGACCGGCACGTCGAGTTCGATCGGGCCGATGCGCAGTGCGCGTGCGGGTGCGGGAGCGATAGTCATGTCCTCTCCATTCTCCCACCCTCTCCGCACCCTGCGCCGCATCGCGGACATAGGGTGTGGATATGACCGATTCCAGCGTTCGCCAGATCCCGTTCACCGATGCGAACGGCGCTCAGAAGACCATCGACGACCTCGGAGCGGATGTCGTCCTCGTCGTCAATGTCGCCTCCAAGTGCGGCCTGACCCCGCAGTACGAGCAGCTCGAGCAGCTGCAGCGCACCTACGGTGAGCGCGGGTTCAGCGTCGTCGGCTTCCCCTGCAATCAGTTCATGGGACAGGAGCCGGGCTCACTCGAGCAGATCCAGGAGTTCTGCTCGACGACGTACGGCGTGAGCTTCCCGATCAACGACAAGGTGCGCGTGAACGGGCGCTCGGCCACCGACCTCTACAAGACGCTCACCCAGACGCCGGATGCCCGTGGCAAGACCGGTCGTGTGGAATGGAACTTCGAGAAGTTCCTCGTGCTGCCCGACGGCTCCGTTCAGCGGTTCCGTCCGAAGCAGACGCCCGACTCCCCGGAGATCATCGAGGCCATCGAGGGTGCGCTGACCCGCTGAGCCCTTGCTCGGTGGCGACTCGATGCGCGGTGGACCCGTCCGCCTCGCATCGACTCCCGACACACCAGTGGCACGGACCGCGCCGCGAGGCGTGATCCGTGCCACTTCTGTTGGTGGAGCCGGCGCGCGTCAGACGGTCGCGGCTTCTTCGGCTTCGGCGGTCTCTCCCGCCCCCGCGCCGTCCCGCTTCGCCCACAGATCGCGCAGCACGTTGGTGAAGGTGTCGGCGGGCTGAGCTCCGGAGATCCCGTACTGCCCGTTGAGGACGAAGAACGGCACGCCCTGGATCCCGTAGGCCTGCGCCTGTGCCTGATCCTGGCGGACGGCCGGCAGATGCGTCTCGCTCTCGAGCGCCGCGCGGGTGGACTCGGCATCCAGCCCCACCTCGACGGCGAGCTCGACGAGGTCGTCAACACGGCCGACGTGCTTGCCCTCGGTGAAGTACGCGGACATCAGCCGCTCCTCCATCTCGTGCTGAAGACCTGCGGCCTTGGCGTGGTGGAGCAGCTCGTGCGCCTTCACGGTGTTGGTGTGCTTGAGCAGGTCGAACCGGTACTCGAGCCCCGCCTTCGCGGCGACCGCGGTGACGTTGTCGAGCATCTGCGTGACCTGTTCGCGCGGCATGCCCTTGTGCCCTGCGAGGAAGTCGATCTCGTCACCGTCGAAGTCGACGGGCGTGTCAGGCGAGAGTTCGAAGGAATGGAAGGTGATGTCGACCTGCGGGGCGTCTTCGTCGGATGCGGTCGCCGCGAGACCCGCTTCGAGATTGCGCTTGCCGATGTAGCACCACGGGCAGGCGATGTCGGACCAGATGTCAATGGTTATGGGTTGGCTCACCCTCGGTACAACATCGGCACCGCCGCGATATATTCCGTTGATAGCATCTCCGAATGCTGTCCGCCTCCGATCCGCTGCCCTTCCGCCCGCAGCGGGTGCTCATCGCCGGAGTCACCGGATCGGGGAAGACCACGCTCGCCCGGCGCCTCGCGACGAAGTGGGATCTCACGCATCACGAGATCGACGCCCTCCATCACGGGCCGAACTGGACCCCGCGCCCGCAGTTCCTCGACGACGTGCGCGCCTTCGCCTCGACCGAGCGGTGGGTCACGGAGTGGCAGTACACCAGCAAGGGGACCGACGAGATCGTCACGCCGCGGGCGCAGCTCGCGATCTGGCTCGACTATCCGTGGCACGTGGTGCGGGGACGTCTCGTGCGGCGCACGCTGCAGCGCAGCATCCTGCGGACGAAGATGTTCAACGACAACGTCGAGAAACCCCTCTGGGAGCTCCTGCGCACCCGAGACCCCGAGGAGAACATCCTCGTCTGGCAGTCGAGGACGCGGAACAACTGGTCCACCCGAATGCCGGCGATCCAGGAGCGGTTCCCGCACCTGACGATCGTGCGGCTCCCCCACCCGCGGGCCACGGAGCGCTGGCTGCAGGCGAACTGATCCCGCGGCTTCCGGGACATGCAGGTCCCGGCGTGCGACCCAGCGCCGGCGGGCGACCTACCGCACACGCGCGACGACCGCACGGATGCAGGGTGGTCGCACGCCTGCAGGGAGAATCGGTTGGTTCGGACCTGCATCCGTGCTTCGACCCTGCATCCGTGCGGTGCGGAAGAGGGCGGGTGGTGCGGAAGAGGGCGGGTGGTGTGAAAGAGGACGCCTGGTGCGGATGCGGACGCGTACGACGGACGCGTCGCGGACGGACGTCGCTCAGGCCGGTGCGGGGGCGTCCACCGCGCCACCGAAGCGACGGTCGCGCGACAGGTAGATCTCGATCGCGCGCCACAGCTCCTCGCGCGAGAAGTCCGGCCAGAGCGTGTCGAGGAACACCATCTCGGCGTATGCGGACTGCCACAGCAGGAAGTTCGACGTGCGCTGCTCCCCCGAGCTCCGCAGGAAGAGGTCCACGTCCGGCATCTCCGGCACGTAGAGGTTGCGCCGGATCATCTTCTCGTTGATCGCGTTGGGCTTGAGACGTCCGGCGGCGACTTCGGCGGCGAGGGACCGCACGGCGTCGACGATCTCGACCCGGCCGCCGTAGTTCACGCACATCGTCAGGGTGAGGACGTCGTTGCCGGCGGTGAGCTTCTCGGCGTACTGCAGCTCCTTGATGACCGACCCCCACAGACGCGGCTTCCGCCCCGCCCACCGGATCCTGACGCCCCACTCGTTGAGCTGGTCGCGCCGCCGATGAAGCACGTCGCGGTTGTACCCCATGAGGAAGCGCACCTCCTCGGGCGAGCGCGCCCAGTTCTCCGTCGAGAACGCGTACACGGAGAGATGCTTCACGCCGGCCTGGATGGCGCCGGCGACGACGTCGAGGAGGACTTCCTCGCCTGCTTTGTGCCCCTGGATCCGCGTGAGCCCCTGCCGATTCGCCCACCGGCCGTTGCCGTCCATGACGATGGCGACGTGCTCGGGAACCCTGGGGAACTCCGGAGGGTGGATGCCGGTCCAGTCGAGTGGACGGTAGGGCACAGCGTCCTTGTGCGTGTACGGTTTGGGGCTCAACGCGCACCTTCCCGGTCTGATCCGATGTGGGCGAGCGAGCGGATGCCGCGCTCCAGATGGAACTGCGTGTACGCCGAGACGAGCCCGGACGCCGCCGCGGTGTCCGAGCCGGGGGCCGCATCGACGGCATCCCACTCCCCGCGGATGAGCGAGCGCAGCAGATCGAGGGTCGAATCGGCGATCCGAGGACTTCCTGCCGGTGCGCAGTCACCGCACACGAGACCGCCGAGCTGCACGACGAAGCTGCGGTGCGGGCCGGGCGCCCCGCAACGGGCGCAGTCGCTGAGCGACGGAGCCCACCCCGAGAGAGCCATGACGCGCAGAAGGTAGGAATCGAGGATGCTGCGCGCAGCATGCTCGCCGCGGGAGAGTGCACGCAGACCGCCGACGAGCAGAAGGTACTGCTCCGGCGTCGCCTCGGAGTCGTTCAACCGATCGGCGGTCTCCACCATCGCACTCGCGGAGGTGAACCGCTCGTAGTGCGCGGCGATCTCGCTGCCGTACGCCCCCAGCGACTCCGCCTGCTGGACGATGTCGAGCGAGCGCCCCTGGTACAGCTGCACGTCGGCGACCATGAACGGTTCCAGCCGGGACCCGAACTTCGACGACGTGCGACGGACGCCCTTTGCCACCGCACGGATCTTGCCGTTGCGCCGCGAGAGCATGGTGACGATGCGATCCGCCTCACCGAGCTTGTGGGTGCGCAGGATCACCGCTTCATCTCGATAGGTGGGCACCCTTCGATTATCCTCTGCTCAGGTGAGAATGGACTCGTGACCGAACCGCTCTTCATCATTCCGTTCTGGGCAGACCTGCTGGGTGTGGGTCTCGGCGGGGTCCAGGGGGCGATGTTCGCCTCGGGGTTCCAGGGGCAGCGACGCCTCGATCTGCTCGGCGTCGCGATCATCGGCATCCTCATCGGCATGGGCGGCGGTCTCATCCGTGACCTCATGCTCGGACAGCCGCCGGCGACGCTCCAGAACAACTGGTATCTGGTCACCGCCGCCGGCGCCGCCCTGCTCGGCATGCTCCTGGCCGGTCTTCTGAACCGGGCCGGTCCCGCCATCGTGGGTCTCGATGCGGTCGTGATCGGCATGTTCGGTGCCTTCGGCACCAGCAAGGCCGTCGGGTTGGGTCTTCCCGTCGTCCCCGCAGTCTTCATCGGCGTGTGCGCGGCCGTCGGAGGCAGCGTCCTGCGCGACGTGATCATGGGGCTTCCGGTCGCGATCATGCACGTCGGTTCGCTGTACGCCGTCGCCGCCCTTCTGGGGTGCACGGCGATCGTCGGCCTGCACGCGCTCGGCGTCGGCATGGTGATCGCGAGCGTGATCGGCATCGCCGTCACCGCCGTGGTCCGCGTCCTCGCCGTGATCTTCGACCTGTCACTGCCGGAGCAGCGCCGGCTCTACCGCCGCAAGGTGGCGGCGGAGACCGGTGCCATTCCGACCGTGAAGCCCTGAACCGTCCGCGGACGACCTCAGACGGCGGCGAGCTGCTCGCTGCGCGAGCGGATCGCGCGGTTCACTCCGGAAACGATCGCCTTCAGGCTCGCCGTCGAGATGTCGCCGTCGATGCCGACGCCCCACAGGCGCTGGTCGTCGACCTGCAGCTCGACGTACGACGCCGCCTGGGCGTCACCGCCGGCGCTGAGCGCGTGCTCGACGTAGTCGTACACCGTGATGTCGAAGCCCTGACCGCGCAGCACCTCGACGAACGCGGCGACGGGACCGTTGCCCTGTCCGGTCACCGAGAACTCGGACTCGCCGTCGCGGATGACGACGTCGAGGAAGACCTCACCGGACATGTCGCTGCGCGTCTGGGTCGCGAGCAGCTCGAAGCGGCCCCACTTGGCCTCGGTGTCCTCGGCGGGCAGGTACTCGTCGTTGAAGATCGACCAGATCTCATCGCTCGTGATCTCGCCGCCCTCGCTGTCCGTCTTGGACTGCACGACACCGGAGAACTCGATCTGGAGCTTGCGCGGCAGATCGATGGCGTGGTCGGTCTTGAGCAGGTACGCCACCCCGCCCTTGCCGGACTGCGAGTTGACCCGGATGACCGCCTCGTACGAACGGCCGAGGTCCTTCGGGTCGACCGGCAGGTACGGCACGGCCCACTCGATCTCGTCGACGGTCTTGCCCTCGGCTGCTGCCTTGGCCTCCATCGCCTCGAAGCCCTTCTTGATGGCATCCTGGTGCGAGCCGCTGAACGCCGTGAAGACGAGGTCGCCCGCCCAGGGGCTGCGCTCCGGGACCGGAAGCTGGTTGCAATACTCGACCGTGCGCTTGACCTGGTCGATGTCGCTGAAGTCGATCTGGGGGTCGATGCCCTGGGTGAACATGTTGACGCCGAGGGCGACGAGGTCGACGTTCCCGGTGCGCTCTCCGTTGCCGAACAGGCATCCCTCGATGCGGTCCGCCCCGGCCATGTATCCGAGTTCGGCGGCGGCCACGGCGGTCCCGCGGTCGTTGTGGGGATGCAGCGAGATGATGATGTTCTCGCGGTGATTCAGGTGACGGCCCATCCATTCGATGGAGTCGGCGTACACGTTCGGCGAGGCCATCTCGACGGTGGCCGGCAGGTTGATGATGACCTTGCGATCCGGGGTGGGCTCGAAGACCTCGATGACCTGGTTGCAGATGTCGACCGCGAACTCGAGCTCGGTGCCGGTGTAGCTCTCCGGCGAGTACTCGTAGTAGACCTCGGTGCCGGGGATCGTCTTCTCGTACTGCTTGCACAGTCGCGCACCCTCGAGCGCGATGTCGATGATGCCCTGCTTGTCGGTGCGGAACACCACGTCGCGCTGCAGGATGCTGGTCGAGTTGTACAGGTGCACGATGGCCTGCTTCGCACCGGCGATCGCCTCGTACGTCCGCGCGATCAGGTGCTCACGTGCCTGCGTCAGCACCTGGATGGTGACGTCGTCCGGGATGAGGTTCTCCTCGATCAGCTGGCGGACGAAGTCGAAGTCGGTCTGGCTGGCGGACGGGAAACCGACCTCGATCTCCTTGTACCCCATGCCGACGAGCAGCTCGAACATCACGCGCTTGCGCTCGGGCGACATCGGGTCGATCAGGGCCTGGTTGCCGTCGCGCAGGTCCACCGCGCACCAGCGGGGCGCCTCGGTGATCCGACGGGAGGGCCAGGTGCGGTCGGGGAGCTCGACCGTGATCTGCTCGTGGAACGGCCGGTACTTGTGGATCGGCATCGCGGAGGGGCGCTGGGAGTTCTTCATGATGGGCTTCTTCTCTCGTCAGATATGGCGGGCCAGCACAAGCGCCGCGACGAGGAAGGCCCTAATTTGAGGACTCGTCGCGGCAGCTAAGAAGAAGCAGACCGCCGAAAGACATGCATCGATCCTAACAGCAGAGCGACACGATCACACACTTGGCGTGAGACATCCGATCCGCCGTGGACACTGAGGAGTATGAGCAGATTGCGTGTTCTCAGGATCTCCGCCGCCGCCCTGCTTGGCGGAATGCTCGCTCTGGCTGGGTGCGCGGCGTCGCCGGGGAGTGCGCCGCCCTCCAGTTCCGATGCCCCGGCCGGGCAGAGTCTCGGTTCCCTCGCACCGGCGCCGCCCGAAGCCGAGGTGGTCGGAGAGGGAACGGTGATCGATGTCGACGGCACGGTCGAGGTCTGCCTCGGTCCGGTCGCCGAATCGTACCCACCGCAGTGCTCGGGTCTCCCCCTCCGCGGATGGGCGTGGGACGATGCGGACGGCGCCGAGAGCAGCGGATCCGTCCGCTGGGGCCAGTATGCGTTGACGGGGACGTACGACGGCAGTGCGCTGACGCTCACCGGCGCCCCCGTGCCGCTGGCGCTGTACGACCCGCCCGCCCGCACGGACCCCACCGGCGGCGAACCAGGATCGACGCCTGAGTCCGAGCTCACCGTCATCCAGGACGAGCTTCCCGATCGGCTCGGTTCCACCGGGTATCTCGCCTCGTACCCGGATGACGGCAGGGTATGGGTCGACGTGCTGTGGGATGACGGCACGTTGCAGCGCGCGGCGGATGACGACTACGGCGTGGGCGTGGTCATCGTGCGCTCGGCCCTGCGACCCGCGGCGCTTTGATCGAACCGGACGACTGCCAGGAACGGGCTCACTCGGGAATGAGGGCGATCTTCCCACCCGGGTGGCCGCCGGAGAGGAATCGCAGGGCCTCCTGGGCCTCCCTGAGCGGATAGGTTCGGGCCACCGGTACGACGAGGTCGCCTCGCGCGGCGAGCTCGATGAGACCGGCGCGCGCCGCATCCCTGAACCGGGTGCTCTCCGGCTGCGAGCCGACGATCCAGCCGAATTCCTCGTCCTGCGCTCGCGCCGCAGCGGCGATCGTGACGATGCGCCTGCGGTCGGAGACGAGGGCCAGCGACGTGTCGACGGCCTCGTGGGTTCCGACGGCGTCCAGTGCAGCGGCGAGCGGTCCCCCGGCGATCGCACGGACGCGGTCCGCGAGATCGGCACCATACGCGATCGGCTCCCCGCCGAACCCCCGGACGACGTCGAAACGGGCCTCACTGGCGGTGCCGATGACGCGGATGCCGCGAAGCGCGGCCTGCTGGAGGACACTCACACCGACGGCTCCTGATGCGCCGTGGAGCAGGATCGTCTCCCCCGGCGCCGCATTCGTCACGGCCAGCATCTGCGCCGCCGTGGTTCCGGCGAGCAGCAGGTTCGCCGCTTCAGGGTGCGAGAGCGCGGCCGGTTTGTGGAACGCCTTCTCGGCCGGGATGGTCACCTCGTCGGCGTAGCCGCCCTGGATGCGGAAGGCCAGCACCTCGTCGCCGACCTCGACAGGGCCGGACCCGATCGGGGTGTCCGGACCGACACCGGTGACGACGCCGGAGATCTCGTATCCGATCGGGACGGGCAGAGTCACCCCGGGGCGTGGCGCGGCGACGTGCTTGGCATCAGCCGGGTTCACCCCGGCGGCGCGCACGCGCACGGTGATCTCGCCTCGTCGGGGGCGAGCCGGCACATGCTCGACGAACTCCCAGCCGTCCGGGCTCCCCCACGACGTCGCGATCCACTGCGCCGGCATGTCAGAACCCCAGACGACCGAGCTTCTTCGGGTCGCGCTGCCACTCCTTGGCGACCTTCACATGAAGGCCGAGGAAGACGCGTGTTCCGAGCAACTCCTCGATGCCGGCTCGGGCGCGTGCGCCGACCTCGGCGAGCCGCGACCCCTTGCGGCCGATGATGATGGCCTTCTGGCTGTCCCGCTCGACGACGATCGATGCGTGCACGTCGGTGAGATCGCTGTCCTCGCGCGGCGTGACGTCGTCGACGACAACGGCGATCGAGTGGGGCAGCTCGTCGCGCACGCCCTCGAGCGCGGCCTCGCGGATCATCTCGGCGATACGGTCCTCGATCGACTCGTCGGTGACGACACCCTCCGGGTACAGCGGCGGGCCCTCCGGCATGAGTGCGAGCATCTCATCCGAGAGCACGTCGAGCTGCTCCCTTGTGAGCGCGGAAAGCGGGATCACAGCGGCCCAGTCCTCACGCAGCGCGTCGACCTCGATCAGTCGCTCGGTGATCTGGTCGCGGTCCGCGGCATCCGTCTTCGTCACGATCGCGATCTTCTTGGCGCGCCCGTACCCGTCGAGCGATGCGGCGATGCGCCGGTCACCGGGCCCCACCTTCTCCGTCGCCGGTACGCAGAAGCCGATGACGTCGACGTCGCCGAGGACCTGTTCGACGAGATCGTTGAGTCTCTCGCCGAGCAGCGTGCGCGGCTTGTGGATGCCAGGGGTGTCGACGATCACGAGCTGGCCGTGCGGGCGGTTCAGGATGCCGCGGATCGCCCGCCTCGTCGTCTGCGGCTTCTCGCTCGTGATGGCGATCTTCTCGCCGACCAGCGCATTCGTCAGCGTGGACTTGCCGACGTTGGGCCTCCCGACGAACGTGGCGAATCCGGAGCGTTCGATCTCAGTCATCTTCATTCTCCTCTGTCACTTCTGCCCGTTCGACGAACACCGTCGCGATGCCGCGTCCTCGTCCACGCGATGCGCCACCGGTGAGCACGAGCCCGTCGATGGTCGCGGTCACTCCCGGCTGCGGGACCTGGTCCACCGCCTTGCCGAGCAGACCGCCGATGGAATCGACGTCCTCGTCCTCGAGTTCGATGCCGAACAGGTCTCCGACGTCGTCCAGCGACAGCCGCGCGCTGACGCGATAGCGTCCTCCGCCGAGATCCACGACTTCGGCGGCGGCGTGGTCGTACTCATCGGAGATCTCGCCCACGAGCTCCTCGATGAGGTCCTCCAACGTCACCAGCCCGGAGATGCCGCCGTGCTCGTCGATGACGAGGCACACGTGCACGGCATCGCGCTTCATTTGCTGCAGCAGGGTCTCCGCACGCATGGATTCGGGCACGAAGGTCGCCGGCCGTGCGATGGGACGGATGGATGCTGCGCGCCATGCCTGGTCGTCGCGGTAGGCGAACTGCACGAGGTCCTTGAGGTACAGCACGCCGACGACATCGTCGGCCTCGTCGTCGACGACCGGTACGCGCGAGACACCGCGGTTGAGGAAGAGCGACATCGCCTCCTCGGTGGTCGCCTCGGCATCCACCGTCACCATCTCGGTGCGCGGCACCATGACGGCGCGCACGAACTGGTCGGTGAAGTCGAACACCGAGTGGATGAGGTCCCGGTCGTCCTCCTCGATGAGGTCGTGCGAGGCGGCCTCGTCGACCATGCTGAGGAGCTGGTCCTCGCTCGTGAAGGAGCTGCGGACCGTCCCGGGGGTGACCCGGTTGCCGAGCAGCACCAGGCCCTGCGCGAGCGGCCCGAGGATGATGCGCATGCCGCGGACGATCGACGCCGTGCCGCGGATCATGCCTTCGGAGTGCTGGCGACCGACGGTGCGGGGGCTGGCGCCGACGAGGACGAACGTGATGCCGGTCATCAGTACGGCGGCGGCGAGCATCGCCCACCAGATGTTCTCGAACAGGATCGTGAACGCAACGGTGACGAGCACCGCTGCGGTGACCTCGACGAGGACGCGGATGAAGGCGACGGCGTTGACGTGGGCGTCGATGTCCTCGGCGATGCGGTCAAGAGCGACCGACTGTCGCCCCTCGATCGCCATCTCTTCGAGGTCGGCGCGGGAGGTGACGCCGTATGCGGCGTCGATCGCCGCCATGAGACCGCCGAACGCCACCAGGAGAACGGCGCCGATCAGCAGGAGGATCTCGGTCATCGGCCGCGTTCGGCACGCGCGAAGCCGCCGATCAGCTCCTTCTGCAACCCGAACATCTCACGCTCCTCATCGGGCTCGGCGTGATCGAAGCCGAGCAGGTGCAGAAGTCCGTGCGTGGTGAGCAGGATCAGCTCGTCCATCAGGGTGTGACCCGCTGCCTGCGCCTGCGTCTCGGCCACCTGCGGGCAGAGCACGATGTCGCCGAGGAGCCCGGGTGCGGTCGGATGATCCTCGGTGCCGGGGCGCAGCTCGTCCATGGGGAAGCTGAGCACGTCGGTGGGGCCCGGCTCATCCATCCACTGGACGTGGAGGGCCTCCATGGCGCCCTCGTCGACGAGGACGATCGCGACCTCGGCGTCCGCACTCACATGCAGCTGCGCGAGATTGAAATCGGTGAGGCGCTGCAGAACCGTCTCGTCGACATCGATCGCGGACTCGTTGTTGATCTCGATCATGATGAGTGTCCTCGCTTGGGCATCCGGTCTTTCGGGCCAGGTCGCATTCCGGCGCGGCGATCGGCACGGTTGGCGAACTCGTGCGCCTGGTCGCGCTCATGCCGCGCGGCGATGCGCTGCTCGTCGTACTCGCTGTACGCGTCGACGATGCGGCCGACGAGGGAGTGCCGGACCACATCCTCGCTCGTGAGCCGCGCGAAGTGGATGTCGTCGACGTCCTTCAGGACCTGCGTCACGAGCCGGAGGCCGGAGGCCCCCTGCGGGAGGTCGACCTGGGTGATGTCGCCGGTGACGACCATCTTCGTTCCGAAGCCCAGACGGGTGAGGAACATCTTCATCTGCTCCGGCGTGGTGTTCTGCGCCTCGTCGAGCACGACGAACGAGTCGTTGAGCGTGCGCCCACGCATGTAGGCGAGCGGCGCGACCTCGATCGTGCCGGTGGCCATCAGCCGTGGAACGATCTCGGGGTCCATCATCTCGTTCAGCGCGTCGTAGAGCGGCCGCAGATACGGATCGATCTTGTCGGTCAGCGTGCCGGGCAGGAAGCCGAGCCGCTCCCCCGCTTCGACGGCGGGACGGGTGAGGATGATGCGCTCGACCTCTTTGCGCTGCAACGCCTGGACGGCCTTCGCCATCGCGAGATACGTCTTGCCGGTACCGGCAGGCCCGATTCCGAAGACGATCGTGCTCTCGTCGATCGCGTCGACGTACTCCTTCTGCCCCGGTGTCTTGGGGCGGATGACACGACCGCGCGTGGACAGGATCGCTTCGCCGAGGACCTCGCTCGGCCGCGGGCCGCCCTCGCGGCGCAGCATCCGTGCGGAGGTCGCCACGTCGGACGGCGCGAGATCGGCGCCCTCGCGTGTGATGGTGATCAGCTCGTCCACGAGGCTCTTGGCCGCCGCGACGGCCTCGGACGCACCCGTGAGGGTGATCTCGTTGCCCCGGACGAGGACGTCGACAGCAGGATGCTCCTTCTCGAGCATCCGCAGCAGACGATCCTGCGGGCCGAGCAGCTGCACCATGGCGACGCCGTCCGCGTAGACGCGCTCTGTCACAGACGGGGACTGGGAATCGTCAGAAGCCAACGAGTTTGTTCTCCTCGAGGTTGCCGAGCACATGAGCGTGCACGTGGAAGACGGACTGCGCAGCGCTGGGTCCGTTGTTGAAGATGAGACGGTACTCGCCGTTGGCGTGCTCGTCCGCGATGCGCTTGGCGACCGCGACCATCTCGGCGAGAAGCTGAGGGTCTCCGGCGGCGAGCTCGGTCACATCGCGGAACTGCTCCGTCTTGGGGATGACGAGCATGTGCAGCGGTGCCTGCGGGTTGATGTCGCGGATCGCGAAGACGGTCTCGGTCTCGAGCACGATCTCTCCGGGGATGTCGCCCGAGAGGATGCGCGTGAAGATCGACGGTTCGGTCATGAACTCATTCTACGGGCGCAACAGCCCATCGTCCCTGGCCCGGTTCGCCGCGGGTCGTCGAGCGGCCTCTGCCCCGCAGGTCGTCGTGCGGCCCACCCCCCGCGGGTCGTTGAGCGAGCGCAGCGAGACGAAACGGGCTGAGCGAGCGCAGCGAGACGAAGCCGTCGCCTCCCCCGGGTCGTTGAGCAAGCGCAGCGAGACGAAACGGGCTGAGCGAGCGTCAGCGAGCCGAAGCCGCTCTCCCCTTCGCGGCCCGCTGGCGCTTCTGCCATCCGATCACGGCGTCGAGCCCGCCCTCGGCGAATGCGACCCGCTTGGCGTGGCTCCATCCCTGCAGCCGCTTCTCCCACGCGAAAGCCTCGTCGATGGCGTCGAACTCCCCACACCAGAACAGCTCCACGGGAAGACGTCGCTTGGTGTACTCGGCGCCCATGCCTGCCTGATGCTGGCGGAGCCGCTGATCGAGGTCGATCGTGCTGCCGACGTAGAGTGTGCCGTCACAGCATCGGAGCATGTATGCGTGTGCCATGGATGCACCGTAGACGGAGCGGCGGACATCGGCCGGGGGGAGGCTTCGACTCGTCGCTGCGCTCCTCGCTCAGCCCGTTTCGTCTCGCTCCGCTCGCTCAACGACCCGCAGGAAGAACGCCGCTCAGGCTTCGACTCGTCGCTGCGCTCCTCGCTCAGCCCGTTTCGTCTCGCTCCGCTCGCTCAACGACCCGCAGGAAGAACGCTCACTCAACGACCCATCCGAGGGAAGAACGCCCGCTCAACGAGCCGGGGGCGTCGGACTAGGGCTACCAGCGGCCGAGCGCCACCGAGAGCACGGAGATCGCGGCGGGGCCGGCGGTGGAGGTCCGAAGGACCGTGTCGCCGAGGCGCACCCGCTCCGCTCCTGCCGCCTCGAACTTCTCCAGCTCCTCCGGGGAGATGCCGCCCTCGGGGCCCACGACGAGCATGACGTCGTGATCGGCCTCAGCATCCACCGCCACATCCGAGAGCTTGGCCGTCGCGGTCGGGTCGAGCACCAGCATCCGCGCTCCGCCCGCCCTGGCGATCACCTGGGCGGTCGACGAGGCCTCTGAGACCGAGGGCACCCACGGACGATGAGCCTGCTTGGCCGCCTCGCGGACGATCGTCGCCCAGCGCTCCCGGCCCTTGGTCGCCTTGGCGCCCTCCCAACGCGACACACTGCGGGAAGCCTGCCATGGCACGATCTCGTCCACGCCGAGTTCGCAGGAGGTCTGCACGGCGAGCTCGTCCCTGTCACCCTTCGCGAGGGCCTGGACGAGCACGAGCCGCACCTTCGGCGCCGCTGCTGCGGACTGCGCGGTGATCGTCACATCCACGCGCGACGCGGACACATCCGCGACCGTGCCCTCGAGCCACACCCCACTGCCGTCGCCGACAGTGACGGACTCGCCGACACGCACCCGTCGGACCACCGCTGCGTGCTTGGCCTCCGCACCCGAGAGGGAGACGGTGTCGCCGACCGCCGCTCCCGAGCAGGCCTCGACGAGGAAGTGCAGCGCCATCAGTGGCGGAACCGATCACGCAGCTTCGAGAACAGTCCCTGCTGGAACTGAGCGAGCTGCGGGCCCGCCGCCTTCTGCTTCTTGGCGAAGTCCTGGATGAGCTTCCGCTGCGCGGAGTCGAGCTTCGTGGGGGTCACGACCTGCACACCGACGCGGAGGTCACCGCGCTGGTTGCCCCGCAGCGGTGTGATCCCGCGGCCCTTGATGGTCAGGACGTCTCCGGACTGCACGCCGGGACGGATCTCCAGATCCACCTTGCCGTCGAGACCGTCGATGGTCGTCTCCGTCCCGAGGATGGCGTCGGCCATGGACACTTCGAGCGTCGCAAGCAGATCATCGCCGTCGCGGCTGAAGGCGGGGTGCGGTTCGACGGTCACCTCGACGTACAGGTCTCCGTTGGGGCCACCGGCCTGACCGACCTCGCCGGAACCGGGCAGCTGCAGTCGCAGTCCGGTCTCGACACCGGCAGGGATGTCCAGCGACACGGTGCGGCGCGAACGCACGCGGCCCTGTCCGTTGCACGTGGCGCACGGATGCGGGATGACCGTGCCGTAGCCCTGGCACGTGCCGCACGGCTGTGAGGTCACGACGTTGCCGAGGAGGCTGCGGACCTGGCGCTGCACGTGCCCGGTGCCGCCGCAGATGTCGCAGGTCACCGGCTGCGTACCCGGCTGGGTGCACGACCCCTCGCAGGTCTGACACAGCACCGCCGTGTCGACCTCGATGTCGCGGTGCGCGCCGAAGACGACGTCGCCCAGGTCGAGCGTGACGCGCACGAGCGCATCCTGACCGCGCTCCTTGCGCGAGCGCGGGCGGCCGGAGCGACCGCCGCCACCGCCGGCGCCGAAGAACGTCTCGAAGATGTCGCCGAAGCCTCCGAACCCGCCGAAGTCGCCTCCGGCGCCGTCTCCGCCGCCCATGTCGTAGCGACGACGGGACTCGTCGTCGCTGAGCACGTCGTATGCGTGCGTGACGAGCTTGAACCGCTCTGCCGCGTCCTCCCCCGGGTTCACGTCGGGGTGCAACTGGCGCGCGAGCTTCCGGTACGCCTTCTTGATCTCATCCGTCGAAGCGTCTCGCGACACTCCGAGGACCTCATAATGGTCCGCCACAATCACCTTCCTGCGTGTGCGTACTGCCGCGAGCCGCTCAGCGGCTCGCCTCGTCTTCGTCGAGCAGTCGCGACAGGTAGCGGGCGACTGCCCGCGCTGCTGCGAGGTTGCTCGGATAGTCCATCCGGGTCGGCCCCATCACTCCGACTCTGGCGGTGCCGCCAGGGGCGAGGTAGTTGCTCGTCACGATCGACGCCTCGGGGAGACCGAACGCCTCGTTCTCCGAACCGATGCTCGCCGCGAGGCCGTGCTCGTCGGTGACCATCTCGCTCATCAGGCGCAGCAGCGTCACCTGTTCCTCGATGGCTTCGAGGAGCGGATGGATGCTGCCGCGGAAGTCCTGTTCACGGCGGGCCAGCGTCGCAGCCCCCGCCATGACGAGGCGCTCCTGACGGAACTCCGCCAGCTCCTCGCCGATGATCCCGGCCAGATGCCGGAGCGCCTGCTCGACCGTGGAGTTCTCCGTCCCCTGCCCGATCGTCTGGACCCGATCGGTCGCGCCACGTACCGTCCGTCCGATGAGGAGGGCGGAAAGCCGCGCGCGCAGGACCGCGACATCGGCGTCATCGACATCGACCGGGAGCACCGCGATGCGCTGCGACACACCGCCGGCATCCGTCACGAGGACGACGAGCAGGCGGTTCGGGGCGAGACAGACGAGTTCGATGTGCGTCAGGTGCGCTCGTGCGAACGAGGGGTACTGGGCGAGTGCGACCTGTCCGGTGAGCTGGGTGAGCACGCGCACGGTGCGGGCCATCAGGTCGTCGAGATCGGCAGGATCGGTGAGGAACGATTCGATCGCGCTGCGCTGTGCACCGGAGAGCGGGCGTAGCTGGGCGAGGTGATTCACGAAGACGCGATAGCCCTTGTCGGTGGGAACACGACCCGAGGAGGTGTGCGGCGCCGCGATGAGCTCCTCGTCCTCGAGGAGCGCCATGTCATTGCGGATCGTCGCAGCGGAGACGCCGAAGGAGTGCCGGTCGACGATGCGCTTACTGCCGACGGGTTCGTGCGTCTCGACGTAGTCCTGCACGATCGCACGGAGTACCTGCAGTCCACGTTCCGTGACCATCCTGTACTCCTCTCCTGCTGGCACTCGTACACTCAGAGTGCCAATTCTACTCGCTGAGCTAGTCGGTCAGCGCGCGTACCACCGCATCCGCGAGGAGACGACCCCGCAGCGTCAGGCGGATCCGCCCGGCGATCGCGGCGCCGCCGTCGACGAGGCCGTCGGCGATCAGCCCCGCCACGCGTGAACGGTGCGGCAGCGGAAGATCGCCGATCGCCAGCCCGTCGGACAGTCGCGTCTCGAGGAGGACGCGCTCGAGCTGATGCGCGACGGGGTCGGGCCGCTCGGTCCCCGCGGCCGGGGACTCGGATGCCGCGAGCCGCTGCGCGTACGCGGCGGGGTGCTTCACGTTCCACCAGCGGAGCCCTGCCACATGACTGTGCGCGCCGGGGCCGAAGCCCCACCAGTCACTCCCCCGCCAATAGGCGAGGTTGTGACGCGAGCGGTACTCGTCGCCGCGCGCCCAGTTGCTGACCTCGTACCAGTCGAACCCGGCGGCCGCGAGCCGTTCGTCGGCGAGCTCGTACATGTCGGCCTGCAGGTCGTCGTCCGGGGCCGGCACCTCGCCGCGCCGGATCTGCCTGGCGAGCTTCGTGCCGTCCTCGATGATGAGGGCGTACGCCGAGATGTGTCCGGAATCCAGTGCGATCGCAGCCTCGAGCGACGCCTCCCAGTCCGCCAGCGTCTCGCCGGGAGCGCCGTAGATGAGGTCGACGCTGACGTCGAGTCCGGCATCGCGTGCGGCATCCACCGCGGTGCGGACGTTCTCCGGGCGGTGCGTCCGATCCAGCGCCGCCAGCACATGCGGGACGGCCGACTGCATGCCGACGGAGAGTCGTGTCACACCGGCATCCGCCAGCGTCCGGGCGACGGCAGGCGTGACGGTGTCGGGATTCGCCTCGACCGTGACCTCCGCGCCCTCGACGATTCCGAAGGCCGACACTGCGGCGTCCAGCATCCGCGCGAGGTCGCCCGGCGGGAGCAGGGTCGGCGTGCCGCCGCCGAAGAACACCGTGTCCATGGGGCGCAGACCGCCGATGTCCTCGAGGACCCGACGGGCCAGCGCGATCTCGCCACCGAGGGTGTCGGCGTACTCGTCCTGGCGCGCACCGCGCAGCTCACCGGAGGTGTAGGTGTTGAAGTCACAGTATCCGCAACGTACGCGGCAGAACGGCACGTGCATATAGGCGGAGAACGGCGTCGACGGATCCATGGGGAGATCTGCGGGGAGCCGGCCGTCCACTGGCGCCGGATCGCCGATCGGCAGAGGACCCGCCATCACAGAGGCGTCGCGTAGAGCGGCGAGATCGCACGCAGGTAGCGGGCGAAGAGCTCTTTACGACGGCGCCGGATCAGGAAGGGCAGGAGCCGATAGACGAGCGAGTTCGGAGCGTCGAACGCGCGCACGGTGAACCAGACCTCGTCGTTGTCCTCACGCCAGGTGATCTCGAACAGCTCCTCGCCACTGACGACGGAACCGCCGACCGTCCCGAGGACGAGACCGACGCGCCGGACCTCGTCAGTGACGGAGATCACACGCAGTTCGGCGTCCGCACGCATGCCCGCGACGCGACCGCGCAGGTGCAGCGTCATGCCGGGGCCGGCGAACGGGGTCCCATCGGCGTCGAAGCGCTGCTCGACCTCGCGCTTGCTCGGCGCCACGGCGTTGCCGTCCGGGTCGAACGCGACGCCCGTGTATGCGGGGCCGGATGCCGGACGCAGATCTTCCACGGTGAGTCCGGCCGCGCGCTGCGCCGTCCATGACAGCAGTGCGTCGCCCGCCGTGCGGAAGCGCTCTTCGCCGCTGCCGAGTCGCCAGGAATCCTCCGCGGGGATGCTGCGCTCCGGGGGATACTGCATGAGGTCAGGAGCGTGTGTGGCCCCGACCGCCGCATAGTCGACCGTGTCGTCTCGGAAAGTCCCGCGCCGCATGTCTTCCACCCTAGTGAGTCTTCCTGGACGGCGTCCCCATACGGGTGTGCCTGAGAATCCGACGGCCGAGCGCGGCTTCCCCGATCGACACGGCACGGAAGCGGTCAGCGTCCGTCGTCGAACTCCGTCGGCTACTTCTTGTCCTTGCCGTCGACGTCACCGGAGAGTGCGGCGATGAACGCCTCCTGAGGGACCTCGACGCGACCGACCATCTTCATGCGCTTCTTTCCCTCCTTCTGCTTCTCCAGCAGCTTGCGCTTACGGCTGATGTCACCGCCGTAGCACTTGGCGAGCACGTCCTTGCGCAGCGCCCTGATCGTCTCGCGAGCGATGATGCGTGCGCCGATGGCCGCCTGGATGGGAACCTCGAAGTTCTGTCGAGGGATGAGCTTGCGCAGCCGCTCCGTCATGAGCGTGCCGTACGCGTAGGCCTTGTCACGGTGGACGATGGCGCTGAACGCGTCGACCTTGTCGCCCTGCAGCAGCACGTCGACCTTCACGAGGTCTGCCGTCTGCTCGCCGGCGGGCTCGTAGTCGAGGCTCGCGTAGCCCTGCGTCTTCGACTTCAGGTGATCGAAGAAGTCGAAGACGATCTCGGCCAGCGGCATCATGTAGCGCAGTTCGACGCGCTCCTCGGAGAAGTACTCCATGCCCAGCAGCGAACCGCGGCGGGACTGGCACAGCTCCATGACCGTTCCGACGTAGTCCTTCGGCAACAGGATGGCCGTCTTCACCATCGGCTCGGCCACCGAGGCCACGCGCCCGTCCGGATACTCGCTGGGGTTCGTCACCGTCACCGTCTCGCCGGTGTCCGTGGTGACCTGGTAGATCACGCTCGGCGCCGTGGTGATGAGGTCGAGGCCGAACTCACGGCTCAGCCGCTCGGTGACGATCTCGAGATGCAGAAGACCGAGGAAGCCGCAGCGGAATCCGAATCCGAGGGCGACGGAGGTCTCCGGCTCGTACTGGAGGGAGGCGTCGGAGAGCTTCAGCTTGTCGAGCGCCTCGCGCAGTTCCGCGTAGTCGCTGCCGTCGATCGGGTAGATCCCCGAGAAGACCATGGGCTTGGGGTCGGTGTAGCCGGCCAGAGCCTCGGTCGCGCCCCCGCGGCTGGTCGTCACGGTGTCGCCGACCTTCGACTGGCGCACGTCCTTCACGCCGGTGATGAGGTAGCCGACCTCGCCGACGCCGAGCCCCTTGGAAGGGATCGGCTCCGGGCTGGAGACGCCGATCTCGAGCAGCTCGTGGTTGGCGTGCGTCGACATCATCTGGATGCGCTCGCGCGGCGTGAGCATGCCGTCGACCATGCGCACGTAGGTCACCACGCCGCGGTACGCGTCGTAGACGGAGTCGAAGATCATGGCGCGCGCGGGTGCATCCGCGTCGCCGACCGGAGCGGGGATGTCCTGGACGATCCGGTCGAGGAGCTCCTCGACACCGACACCCGTCTTACCGGAGACACGGAGCACGTCCTCCGGCTTCCCGCCGATGAGGTCGGCGAGCTCCTTCGCGAAGCGGTCAGGGTCGGCGGCCGGAAGGTCGATCTTGTTCAGGACCGGAATGATGTGCAGGTCGTTCTCGAGGGCGAGGTACAGGTTCGCGAGAGTCTGCGCCTCGATGCCCTGGGCGGCGTCGACGAGCAGGATCGCGCCCTCGCATGCGGCGAGTGACCGCGACACCTCGTAGGTGAAGTCGACGTGACCGGGGGTGTCGATCATGTTCAGCGCGTACGTCTGCGCGTCGTCCTGCCACGGCATCCGGACGGCCTGGCTCTTGATCGTGATCCCGCGCTCGCGCTCGATGTCCATGCGATCGAGGTACTGCGCCCGCATGTCGCGATCCGCGACGACACCGGTGATCTGCAGCATGCGGTCGGCAAGGGTCGACTTGCCGTGATCGATGTGGGCGATGATGCAGAAGTTCCGGATCTGCGAGGGCGGCGTCGCGGCAGGCGAAAGCGGAGTGAGAGCGCGTGGTGACATGTCAGGAGCAGTCTACGTTGCGGGGCCCGTAATGCTCGATTCGCATGAAGCGGTGATAGTCTCCCGAGGTTGCCCTGTACCGCTCGACGACATCGAGTCCCAGGGTCAACCCGACTCCGTACCAGACGCCGGCGGGGAGTTCGGTCGCACATACGAGCCGGAGATGTTTGAATGACATCCGACTCAGCGTTGCGTCGGCCGATCCCGAGCGCGCCTGCAAAGAGAAAGACAACACCTTGATCAAGTATCTCCTGCGCCGTCTCCTGGGATGGCTGCTGATGATCGTGGTGGCGACCAACATCACGTTCTTCCTGGCTTGGGGCTTCCTCAACCCGCGGAACAACTTCGTCGGTCGGCGCCCTCCGCTCAGTGAAGAGCAGATCGTCAACCTCCTCGAGCCGCGCAACCTCAGCGACACCGTCCCGATCTGGGAGCGGTGGTGGAACTGGTTCAGCGCCATCCTCTTCCGCTGGGACTGGGGCGTCAGCCCGACGGGCGGGTCGGTCAACGAGCAGATCGGCTACCGCATGTGGGTCAGCGCGGAGCTCGTCCTCGGTGCGACCGTCATCATGACCGTGCTCGGCATCGCCCTGGGTGTGTACACGGCATCGCGCCAGTACAAGCTCGCCGACCGCATCGGCCAGGCAGCGGCGATCGTGACGATCAACATCAACATCATCGTCGCCGCGCTCGGCATCGTGCTGCTGGCGATCGGCCTCAACAACCTCGTCGGCACCCGCATCTTCTACGTCACCGGGTCGGCCAGCAAGGGGGTCGAGGGGTTCTTCCCCGTATTGATCGACAAACTCCAGCACCTCACGCTTCCCACGATCGCGCTCGTGATCGTCGGATACGCCGGCACGCACCTGCTTCAGCGTTCGCTGCTGCTGGACAACATCAACGCCGACTACGTGCGCACCGCCCGCGCGAAGGGCCTCACCAAGCAGCAGGCCATCCGCAAGCACGCGCTGCGCACCTCGCTCATCCCGGTGGCGACCCAGGTCGCCTTCAGCATCCCCGCCGTCTTCACCGGCGCGATCCTGACGGAGATCATCTTCGCCTGGAACGGTATGGGCAAGTACTTCCTCGAGACCATCAACAAGAGCGACATCAACGGCGTCGTCGCCGTCGCCGCCTTCGGTGGTCTCCTCACGGCGATCGGCGCCATCCTCTCCGACATCGCCGTCGTCGTCCTCGATCCGAGAGTGCGGGTGAGCTGACCATGAGCGAAATGATCGATCCGACGGTGGAAGTCCCCGTCGAGCCGGTGGTCGCAGAGACCCGTGACGGCAAGCCCATGTCGAAGATGGCGCTGTACACGCGGCGGTTCATGCGCAACAAGCCCGCCGTCGGCGGCATCATCATCTTCGTCCTGCTCGTGCTGTTCTCGATCATCGGCCCCCTCATCGGACGCTGGGACCACATCGAGCTCGACTTCCTGAACCTCGGTACGCCGCCGTCGGCCGAGCACTGGTTCGGCACGACCGCCTCGGGCAACGACACATTCGCGCAGGTCGCCCTCGGTACGCAGCGCTCGCTCATGATCGCCGTCACCGTCTCGGTGGGCGTGACGATCCTCTCCGCCATCATCGGCACGGCGGCCGCCTACTTCGGCGGCTGGACCGAGAAGGTCACCCTCACCGTCATCCACTTCATGATGGTCATCCCGAGCTTCCTCATCCTGTCGCTGATGTCGAACCGCGCCGGCGGAAACTGGATCGTCATCGCGCTCATCATGGTCTTCATCGTCGGCTGGTACTTCCCGGCCCGCGTGGTGTGGACGACAGCGCTCTCGCTCCGCGAGCGCGAGTACGTGCACGCGGCGCGCTACATGGGCGTGGGCGGGTTCAAGATCGTGCTCCGCCACCTCATCCCCAACATCGGTTCGCTGCTGGTGATCAACTTCACCCTCGGGATCGTGAACGCCGTCATGACCGAGACCGGTCTGTCGTTCATCGGCTTCGGCGTGAAGATCCCCGATGTCTCGCTCGGCTCTCTCATCGGCTCCGGCGCGAACACGATCACCAGCGCGCCGTGGCTGTTCTACTTCCCCGCAGCGGCGCTGACACTGCTCACCATCTCGATGGCTCTCGTCTCCGACGGACTGCGCGACGCCCTCGATCCCACCTCGGCAGCAGGAGGCCGCGCATGAGCGCCATCATCTCCGTCCGCGACCTCACCGTCAGCTTCGCCTCCGAGGCGGGTCGAGTGGATGCCGTCCGCGGAGTCTCGTTCGACCTCGAAGAGGGCAAGACCCTCGGAATCGTCGGCGAGTCCGGTTCGGGCAAGTCGGTCACGTCGCTGGCCATCATGGGCCTGCTCGACGAGAACGCCAAGGTGTCCGGCTCGATCATCTACGACGGGCAGGAACTGCTCGGCAAGAGCGACAAGCAGATGTCCGTGATCCGCGGCAACGGTATGGCCATGATCTTCCAGGATCCGCTGACCTCGCTCACTCCGGTGTTCACCATCGGCGACCAGCTCATCGAGGCGTTGACGGTGCACCGCAACCTCTCGAGCCAGGAGGCCTGGGAGCGCTCCGTGGAGCTGCTGCGCCTGGTCGGCATCTCCGAGCCGGAGAAGCGCATGAAGGGCTTCCCGCACGAGTTCTCCGGCGGTATGCGACAGCGCGTCGTCATCGCGATCGCCATGGCGAACAATCCCAAGCTCATCATCGCCGACGAGCCGACCACGGCCCTCGACGTCACGATCCAGGCGCAGATCCTCGACCTGATCGAGAAGGCGCAGGACGAGACCGGCGCCGCGACGATCATGATCACCCACGACATGGGCGTGGTCGCTCGTATGGCGGACGACGTCATGGTGATGTATGCGGGCAAACCGATCGAGCACGCGCCCGTCGGCGAGCTGTTCCATCACACCCGGATGCCGTACTCCATCGGCCTGCTCGGTGCGATCCCGCGCGTCGACAAGGTGGAGAAGGAGCCGCTCGTCCCGATCAAGGGCAACCCTCCCCTGTTGATCGACCTTCCGGACGCCTGCCCGTTCGCCGATCGCTGCCCGATCGCCATCGACGCGTGCCGTACCAGGGAGCCCGACCTCGTCGAGGTCCGCACCGGCACCTCGGCGCCGCACAAGGTCGCGTGCATCCGCGCCCACGAGATCGAGGACGGCGGCCGGATCGGCGGTCTTCCGGTCTACCCGGTACGCGAGGTCCCCGAGAGCGCGCTGACGCTCACGCCGCGCTCGGAGCGGCCGGTCACCCTCGACGTGCGCAACCTCAACAAGACGTTCCCGCTGATGAAGGGCGCCTTCCTCAAGCGCAAGGTCGGGGAGGTCCACGCCGTCAAGAACGTCACCTTCGACGTCCGTGAGGGCGAGACGATGGCGATCGTCGGCGAGTCCGGCTCTGGCAAGACGACGACCCTGCTGCAGATCATGGATCTCGTCAAGCAGCGCGACGGCGACATCATCATCAACGGCACGAGCGTCAACGACATCACCAGCCGGAAGATCGAGCGCGCCGTCCGTCGCGACATCCAGATCGTGTTCCAGGACCCGATGGGCGCGCTCGACCCCCGCATGACCGTCGCGGACGTCATCGCGGAGCCTCTCCGCGCGGTGGACACGCCCAAGGAGGAGGTGGACCGCCGCGTTCGCGAACTCATGGACCTGGTCGGCCTCAACCCCGCGCACGTCGACCGCTTCCCCGGCGCGTTCTCCGGTGGTCAGCGTCAGCGCATCGGCATCGCCCGCGCGCTGTCGACGAATCCGAAGATCATCGTGCTCGACGAGCCGGTCTCAGCCCTCGACGTCTCGATCCAGGCCGGCGTGATCAACCTGCTCGATGAGCTGAAGGTCAAGCTCGGACTGTCGTACCTGTTCGTGGCGCACGACCTCTCGGTGATCCGTCACATCGCCGACCGCGTCGCCGTGATGTACCTCGGTGATTTCGTCGAGCACGGCGATGTCGACGACATCTTCGAGAACCCGCAGCATCCGTACACGAAGGCGCTGCTGTCGGCGATTCCGGTGCCCGACCCGGACGTCGAGCGCACTCGAGAGCGCCTGATCTTCAACCCCGCCACGATGCAGGCGGAACCGGTCGCACGCTGATCTGTTTCGGGCTGATCACAGACGGTCACCGTCCGATAACAGTTAGGCATGATTCACTCTGCCCGGGAGAATTCCGCCACCGTGCGAACTATTCTCGCCTTATGACACGCCGAAAGGCGAAAGGAGCACCATGAAGCAGCACAAGCTGATGGGGGCTATCGCGTTCAGCGGAGCCCTCGCACTCGCCCTCGCGGGCTGCGCCTCCGACACCGGTGACAACAGCGGTGACGGTGGCAACGAGCCCGTCGAGACCAAGGCGGCGGACTACAACCCGCAGCCGCGCGAGAACCTTCAGGTCGGTGGCGAGGCCCGCTTCCCGATCAACGAGATCCCCGAGCAGCTGAACGCGTTCAACGGAGACGGTTCCGCTGACACCGCCCGTGTCGCCGCGTGGTACATGCCGCAGATCCTCCTGCAGGAGGACGACGGCACGCCGTACAAGCACGACGCGTACCTCGACGAGTGGAGCATCGACACCGTCGACGGCAACACCCAGATCACCTTCACCTTCACGGATGAGGCGCACTGGAACGACGGCACCGACATGGACTGGACGGCCATCGACGCGACGTGGAAGGCCAACCGTTCCACGGACGAGGGCTTCAACCCGAACGCGACCGACGGCTACAAGGCCATCGCCTCCGTCGAGCAGGGTGACACCGCCAAGACGGCCATCGTCACGTTCGACGGTGAGTTCGCCTGGCCGGAGATGCCGTTCCTCACGGGCATCATCCACCCCGCGCTCGCCGACCCCGAGACGTTCAACACGGCGATGATCGACAACCCGCACCCCGAGTGGGGCGCAGGCCCGTACACGATCGATGAGTTCGACGCGAACTCGGACTACGTCTCCTTCATCCCGAACCCCGAGTGGTGGGGCGACGAGCCGCTGCTCGAGAAGGTCACCTTCCAGGGCATGGAGGCTGCCGCCTCGATGAACGCCTTCAAGGCGGACGAGATCGACATGGTCGGCGCCAGCACCAAGGACCGCCTCGAGCAGGTCAAGGACATGGAAGATGTCACCATCTACCGTTCCACCCAGACCGCGAACACCCTGATCCAGGTCGACGCTGAGAAGCCGCAGTTCGAGGACGTCAAGGTCCGCGAGGCGTTCTTCAAGGCGATCAACATCGACCAGCAGAAGGAGATCGCCTGGAACGGCCTGGACTACGAAGAGGAGCCCGCCGGCTCGCTCACGCTGTTCCCGTTCCAGCCCGGCTACTCCAACGCACTGGCCGAGGCCGGCTGGGAGTACAACCCCGAGGACTCCAAGGCGCTCCTCGAGGAGGCCGGCTGGGTCGAGAACGAGGACGGCATCCGCGAGAAGGACGGCGAGACGCTTTCGGTCGTCTACCCCGTCTGGAGCGATGACCCCACGCAGGAGGCTCTCGCCAAGGCGCTGCAGCAGCAGATGAAGGAGGTCGGCATCGACTTCCAGATCGACGTTCGCCCGTCGACCGACTTCTCCAGCGACTACACGTCGAAGAACTGGGATGTCTCGTCGCTGCGCTTCACCTCCTCCGACCCGTTCGGTGCGGCCTGGTTCTGCCAGCTGTACTGCATGGACATGGGACTGAACCTCTCGGGTGTCCAGAACGAGGAGACCGACCAGCGCATCCACGATGAGGTCGAGTCCCTGGCCACCGCTGAAGAGCAGACGGCTGCGGCCATGAAGCTCGAGGCGGAGATCTTCCAGGAGTGGGGCCTGATTCCGCTCTACAACGGCCCGTCCATCTCGGCCGTGAAGACCGGTCTTGCGAACCTCACCCCCGAGCCCTACGTGGGCCTGGACGGCTTCGGCGTCCAGCCGGTGGAGAACGTGGGCTGGGAGAAGTAAGCACTTCTGACAGCAGAAGCGGGGCCGCAGGTTCTTCCTGCGGCCCCGCTTCTTCGTGTCCGCACCGTCGTCACAGCGAGCGGTCCGTATGGTGGATGCTGTGACAGTCCAAGTGGTCCTCGTGCACGGCATCCGCACGTCGCGCACGATGTGGCGCTCCCAGCTCATGCATCTCGAGGACCGCGGGATCCCCGCCGTCGCCGTCGACCTGCCGGGCCACGGCACACGCATGGCGGAGGACTTCACGCTGGAGGCCGCGTCGGCGACGATCGACGACGCGGTGCGGGACGCGGCATCCAGAGGCCCGGTGCTCCTGGTCGGCCATTCCATGGGCGGCCTGCTCTCAGTGGCCTACGCGGGGTCGGCGGCCACTCCCCCGGTGTCCGCGTTCATCGGTGCCTCGTGCACTGCTTTTCCGCGCGGGATCGGGCTGGCCACCTACCGCACGCTCGCCCGCACCTTCGATGCGCTGCCCGATCGGGGTCTGTGGCTCACCGAGCGCGTGCTCGCAGCGACCATCCCCGAGGAGACCCGCCCGGACTTCGCCGCCGGCGGGTACGCACTGGATGCCCAGGACATCGCGCTGGGGAGCCTCGGGGCCCTCGACCTCGCCGCGGACCTGCGCCGGATGCGCATGCCGGTGTGGTGGATCAACGGGCAGTTGGATCAGCTGCGCATGCAGGAGCGCATCTTCCGTCGCCTCACGCCGCACTCCGAGCTGATCGTCGTCCCCCGGACCTCGCATCTGGTCACCGCGATGCGTCCTCGGGTGTTCAATGCTCTGCTCGATGTGGCGATCGCGACGTTGCGACAGGGTGCGCCTGCGCCGGCCGCACCGCGAGAGTCATGAGAGCCCCGACCGTCGACAGGACCCCGGCCGCCGCGAACAGCAGCCAGAAGCCGCCGACGAGAGCGACGAGCCCTGCACCGAGCAGCGGCCCGAGCAGCTGACCGAGGTTCGCCGACACGTTCACGACCCCGAGGTCGCGCGCATGGTGCTCCGGGCGCGGGAGCAGATCGGTCGCAAGAGCAAGACTCACCGCCATGAAGGCGCCGTACCCTGCACCCATCACCGCGGCCGCGACGGCCGTGCCGATGAACGTCGGTGAGATGAGGATCAGGACAGCCGACAGTGCCTGGACGAGAGCGGCGAAGACGACGATCGGACGGCGTCTCCCGGTGCGATCGGACACCGATCCGGCGATGATGGATGCCGTCACGACGAACACCGTGTAGATGACGATGAGTAGCAGCAGGTCGTCCTCCGCGGTATCCGCGGGCGAGCCGATGCCGTACAGCAGGAAGAACAGCAGCAGCGACGTGCCCAGCGCGTTGCCGAGGTTCACGGTGAGGCGGCTCGCGAGGACCCACCCGAAGTCGCGGTCGCGGAGCGCGCCCATGCGCTCCCGCCATGTTGCGCGGTCCGGCGTCCCATCTTGCAGGAGGCTCGTGGGCCGCGGGTCCGGCAGCAACGCCGTCGTGCCGACTCCGATGATGAGGATGAGCACGGCGAGGAACACATAACTCGCTCCGATTCCGAGTCCGAGGAGCACGACCGCTCCGACACCGACGACGATTCCGATCGCCTGAGCCGAGCTCACCAGCGCGGACGCCGTGCCACGCTGCGCGGACACCTGATCGGCGATCATCGCCGTGAGGGCGGCCGAGAGCACGGCGATCCCCACCGACACCCCCACCCAGGCGGCGCCGACGGCGATCGGCCCAGAGGCCGTTCCGGTGAGCACGAGGGAGCCGGCGGCGAGGAGCGTCCCGCCGAGCGCCCATGGCCGCCGCCTTCCCCAGCGGGCGGTGGTGCGGTCGGACAACGCGCCAGCGAGCGGGCCGGCGATCACGCCGGCGAGTCCGCCGATCGACAGGATCAGGCCAGACCAGATGACACCGGTGATCCAGTCCGACGGGCCACCAGGGGTGTCGAGCTGCAGCGGCAGCAGCAGTTGGACGGGGGTGAGCTGCACCGTCCACACGGCTAGCCATGCGAGCCCGAACAGCGTGAGCCAGAGGCCACCGACGCGACCGCCGTGATGCGATGGCTGCGTGCTCGGCGCGTTCACTTCGTACTCGCGATCAGATTCCGGTACCAGTCGAACGAGGCCTTGGGCGTGCGTTCGGACGTCGTCTGATCGACGTGCACGAGGCCGAAGCGCTGGGTGAACCCGTCGGCCCATTCGAAGTTGTCGAGCAGGCTCCACACCGTGTACTCCTCGACGTCGATCCCGGCGTCGACCGCGTCGGCCACGGCACCGATGTGTGCGGCGAGGTAGGCGATGCGGCGCTCGTCGTCAATCACCGCTGTCGCATGATCCGGTTCGGGGAAGGATGCGCCGTTCTCGCCGATGATGATCGGCGGCAGCGCCTCGCCGTAGTGGGTGTGCAGATCGACGAGCAGGGCGGTGAGCGATGGCGGATCGATCGGCCACAGCTCCCCGAAGCCCGTGTGTTCGACTCTCGGTGTGGCCACGGGCTCGAAGGGCACCGGTGCGTCAACCGGAGCCGCGGCGATCGTGGTCGGGTTGTAGAAGTTCACGCCATAGAAGTCGGGTCTCGCCGAGATGAGCGCGAGATCGCCTTCCCGCACCGGCATCTCCATGCCGAACGCGGACAGGTCGGGATACTCCCCCGTCAGAACGGGGTCGGCGAACATCCTGTTGTGGAGGAGGTCGTACAACCCCGCCGCCGTGCGGTCGGCTTCCGAATCGGATGCCGGCCGCACCAGGGTGTGGTTGTTGACGATGCCGACCGCCGCTGCACCCTGCGCCCGCAGCGCCGCCACGGCGTGCCCGTGCGCGAGCAGCTGATGGTGCACGGTGGGCAGCGCGTCGAACAGCAGCTGGCGTCCCGGCGCCAGCTCGCCGATCCCGTATCCCTGCAAAGTCGTCGACACGGGCTCGTTGATCGTGTACCAGTGCGCGACCCGATCGCCGATGCCGTCCGCCACGAGGGCGACATACTCGCCGAACCGTGTGGCCGTGTCGCGGGCGAGCCATCCCCCATCGGCCTCCAGCCCGACCGGGAGATCCCAGTGATAGAGCGTCGGGAAGGGCGTGATCCCGGCGTCGAGCAGGTCATCGACGAGGCGGTCGTAGTACGCCAGCCCGGCGGCTGATGCCGCGCCCCTCCCCTCGGGCTGCACACGCACCCAGGAGATCGAGAACCGGTAGCGGTCGACCCCGAGGTCTCGAAGCAGCGCGATGTCTTCTGCGCTCCGGTGATAGCTGTCCGGTCCCGGCTCGGCGTTCGAACCGTCTCTCACCCGACCGGGCGCATCGACGAAGTCGTCCCAGATCGATCGACCTCGGCCATCGGCCGCCCGTGCCCCTTCGATCTGGAATGCGGCGGTCGCGGCGGACCACCTCAGCCCCGGTGGCACGCGGAGTAGGGTCGAAGCATCCGTCATTCTGAGCTCCTTCGCTCGGGTAGGCCCAGCATGCCGCATCCGTCCCGCTCGGCGCGAGCGGCGCGCAACATGACGTGCGCGGACCTGGTAGACTCGATTCTTGGCTTGCGTGTGGGTTCTTCCCTCACGACCGTCGGATGGCAGCCCTCTTCCTGCCTACGACACATCCCATCCATCCCTGAACGAAAGTTTCCACGCGTGGCAAACATCAAGTCGCAGATCAAGCGCAACAAGACCAACGAGAAGGCTCGCCTCCGCAACAAGGCTGTCAAGTCCGAGCTCAAGACGCTCGTCCGCAGCACCCGCGAAGCCGTCGCCAAGGGTGACAAGGCCGCCGCCGAGGCGTCGCTGAAGGTCACCTCGAAGAAGCTCGACAAGGCCGTCAGCAAGGGCGTCATCCACGAGAACCAGGCAGCGAACCGCAAGTCGGCCATCGCCAAGCAGGTCGCCGCTCTCTGAGCCGCATCTGATCGAAGGTCCGCCCCCGTCTCACGGGTGGCGGGCCTTCGGCGTTTCCGGGCCGCTCTCGGATCGGCATCCGGACTATCCCGCCCGTTCTGCTCGTCCGTCCCCATCTGTCGGTCCGCGCCATCCGCAGTCCGTGCCATCTGCGGAGCGCACGGATGCAGGGCCTGGGCACGGATGCAGGGCGACACGCCGGGATCCCGCCCTGCAGGCGTGCTTCGCCCCTGCATCCGTGCGGGTGGGAGAGCGGCCGGATGCCGGATGCGGATGACGGATGACGGATGCCGGACACCGAAGGTTTCGACGCGACCGAGACGGTACCCTCCCCGGCCGCGAGACGCACGGATGCAGGACCCGGGCACGCCTGCAGGGCGAAACCCCGGGATCGTGCCCTGCAGGCGCGCTTCGCCCCTGCATCCGTGCGGGTGGGAGAGTGGAAGGATGACGGGCGAGGATGCCGGATGCGGATGCCGGATGACGGATGCCGGATGCGGAGGCGGATCCCCGGCGCCTCGGGCTTACCGGCGGGAGTCCTCCGCGATGACGGCATCGGCTTCTTCCGGCTCGCCGGTGACGTCCTGAGCGAACCGATCCTCGAGCTCGATCCCACCGAGGGGCTCCTCGTGCCAGCGCTGGAGGAGCCACCCGCTGTCCGGGTCGCCCTCGAGTACGCACATGCCGGTGTTCATCAGCCGCCGCTGCACGGCCTCCTCCGATGCGACGTTCACGGCACGCGTCGACGCCCACACCCGGATCGCCGCACCGTGACTGACGACGGCGGCCGCATCGTTCGTGTCGGCGATCTCGGCGATGGCGGCGTCGAAGCGGTCGAAGAACGCCGCCCCCGTCTCACCGCCGTCGACGCTGTGGTGGAGGTCACCCCCTGCCCATCGCAGACCGGACTCGATGTACGCGTGCACCGCCTCGGCGTGCGACTGCATCTCGAACGCCCCGGCCGAGATCTCCTCCAGACCTTCGCGCACGACGATGTCCAACCCTCGGGCGGCGGCGAGCGGTTGCGCAGTGAGCTGGGTTCGTGTGAGCACGGACGCGTGCAGTCCGTCGAGGCGCTCCGTGCCGAGCACGTCGGGGATCGCGGCGGCCTGCGCGTGGCCGAGTGCCGTGAGTCCGGCTCCCGGGCGCGCGGTGTCGAGTGCGCCGGCGACGTTGCTGGGGGTCTGGCCGTGTCGGATCAGCAGGAGTCTCATGCCTCCACCCTACGGTCGAGACAGCGGGTCATTCCCCGAACGGCGTGCGGGTGGCGATCACGGTCACCATCCGCTCGAGCGCGAAGATCGGGTCGCGCGCGGCGCCCTTGACCTCGGCATCCGCGCGGGCCGTCGCCTGGATCGCCAGGCCGAGCGATCGCTCGTTCCAGCCGCTCAGGTCGCGCCGCGCACGGTCGATCTGCCAGTCCTTCATGCCCAGCCGCTGCGCGAGGCTGCGACTGGGTTCACGGTGGCCGGCGACCTTGGCCATCGTCCGCAGCTTCATGGCGAACGCCGCGACCATGGGGACGGGATCGGCACCGGAGTCGAGGGCGTGCCGCAGCGCGACGAGCGCGTCTCCGTATCGGCCGGCGATCGCCGTGTCGGCGACGACGAACGCGGAGACCTCGACGCGCCCGCCGTAGTACTTGGTCACTGTTTCCTCGGTGATGTCGCCGTCGACGTCGCGGATGAGCTGTTGGCAGGCGGAGGCGAGCTCGGTGAGATCGTCGGCGAACGCCGAGACGAGTGCGCGCAGTGCGTTCGGCGCGATCCGCCGACGAGCGGAGGAGAACTCCCCCGCTGCGAAGTCGACACGGTCGCTGTCGCGCTTGACCGTCGGGCAGGCGATCTCGATGCCGTCGCCCTTCCCGCCGCGCAACGCGTCGAGCAGCTTCTTGCCCCGTACGCTCGCGCTGGTGTGGCGCAGGATGACGGTCGCGCCCTCTTGCGGGTTCTCGAGGTAGGAGACGGCTTCCTGGATGAACGCGTCCGTGCACTTCTCGACACCGGAGACCCGGACGAGGCGCGGCTCACCGAACAGCGACGGCGACGTGAGGGTGAGCAGCGTACCGGGAGCGTAGTCATCGGCGCGGACGTCGCTGACCTCGAGCGCGGGATCCTCGGCGCGCAGATAGTCCCGGATGCCGGCGATCGCGCGCTCAGCGCAGACCTCCTCCGGGCCGGAGACGAGGACGACAGGCGCGGGCCGAGGATCACGCCAGGAGACCTGCGGAACCTTCGACGCTTTCACTCCACCACGGGCTGAGGAACGCGGAGCAGGCATGATCCGAGCCTACTCGGGGTCGTCGACATCCGAGGCGTCCGCCCGCTCCGTCCACACCGTGAGCGCCGCACCCTCGAGCCCGATGAGGATGCGCCCCTGCGTGTCCGTGCGCAGTGACGCCGCACCGGTGGCTTCGGTGAGCGCGACCGTCTCGTGGCGCGGATGACCGTAATCGTTGCCCACACCGGCGCTGAAGATCGCGACCGTCGGCTGGACCTGCGCATACAGCGCGGGGTCCTGGTCGGCGCTGCCGTGGTGGGCGACCTTCACGACCGCGTAGGTGCCGCGCAGCTGACCGGCCAGCATCCGTTGCGGCACAGCCGAGAGGTCGCCGAGGAAGAGCGACCGCGGAATGCCCCCACCGTCGAACTCCACGACGACACTGGCGTCGTTTCCCGGCGGGAAGGCCGCCGATCCTGCCCGCGGCCAGAGCACTCGCCACTTCGCATCTCCCAGCACGCCGTGCAGGCCGGTGGCACCAGGCACAAGCGTCGCGCCGGCCTCCTCGAGTGCCGTCAGCACGTCGACGTCGCGCTCGGAGCCGGTCGGCCCGTGCACCACCACTCCCACTCGTCCGACCACAGCACTCACAGCCCCGACATGATCCGCGTCGAAGTGGCTGAGGACGAGCAGATCGATCCGCTGCACCCCGAGCGCCTGGAGACATGACTCCAGGAGCGCGGGGTCCTCCCCCGTGTCGACCAGGGCGATCCGCTCTCCGGAACGGACGACCAATCCGTCCCCCTGTCCGACGTCGCACGCCGCGATTGACCAGCCCTGCGGAACCGTGGCGGTGACCAGTGGCCCCGCGAGCAGTGCCCTCCCGGAGAGAAGGCCGCAGGCGACGATCACAACCGCGGTCGATGCCCGGCGCGACCACAGATCAGCGGCTCCACGCAGCGGCGACACCCCGGCGAGCAGGATGCCGATCGCTGCGCTGAGCACCGCGACCACCGCCGCGGCACCGAGACCGGGGACCACGAGCGCCGCGCCACCGGGGACGCCGGCGGAGACAGTCGCGGTCGTCGCGATCCAGGCGGACGGCAACCAGGCGGACGCGGCGAACAGGTCGGCCAGCGGCGGAACGGGGGCGGCCAGGCAGGCCAGCAGGCCGACGACTGTGGCGACCGGCGCAACCGGGTCCGCGAGCATGTTCGCCGGGATGCCGATCAGTGATTGCTGCTCGGCGAACAGGGCGATGATCGGACCGCACGCCAGTTGCGCGGCGAGGGGCACCGCCACGGCGAAGGCGAGCGGAGCCGGCATCCAGCGCGCTATTCCGCGTGCCAACGGCGGCGCGAGAACGATCAGGGCGGCGGTCGCCGCTGCGGACAGCGCGAACCCCGGCGTCGCCGCCAGCCACGGATCCGCGATGAGGATGCCGATCGCCGCGAGGCACAACAGCCCGAGGCCGGCGCTCGGACGTCCGCAGAGCAGACTGAGCATGGCGAGGGCCGCCATCACCGCGGCGCGGATCACGCTCGGCTCCGGGGTGACGAGAACGACGAATGCCGCCAGAGCCGTCAGCGCGAGCCCGATCCGCAGGCGCCGCCCACCGCCGCAGAGCCCGGTCAGCCAGAAGACCGCGCCGACGACGATCGCGCAATTGGCCCCGCTGACTGCGGTGAGATGACTGAGTCCGCTGGTCAGCATCGCCGCGTTCAGGTCCTCCGAGACTGCCCGCGTGTCCCCCACGGCGAGTCCGGGGAGCAACCCCGCCCCCGGCTCGGGCAGACGAGTGGCGCGGGTGACGAAGTCCTCGCGCACCTGCGCGGCGACACCGAGCACGCCCTCTGCAGGTCTGAGGATCTCGACGCGCATCCCGAAGACCACCGCAGCGGCGCGCTCGCCCGGATCCGTAGCCATGACGTCACCGGTGATCCGGACGACGGCTCCGGGGTCGAGACCATCCACCGGGTCGACCCCCGCGCGCACGGGCGCTGCGACGCGCTCAGGAGCGCCCAGAGTTCCGGCGTGAACCGTGTCGACGTCGAACCAGAGACGACCGTCGCGCCCAGTGCTCGTGGATGACGAGATCTCGCCGATCACCTCCGCGACGCGCCCGTCCAGGTCGTGCGCAGCGTCCCGCTCTGGAACAGCGAGCGCGGCGGTCAGCGCCACGGCCGCACACCCGAGCACCGCGACGAGGGCGAGGCCGCCACGACCCTGCAGCCCCGGTCGCGGCAGACGTGCGAGAACCAGCACACCGATCCCCGAGGCGACGCCGAGGCACACCACCCACCAGGAGAGACGAGGCAGATGGACGCACACGAGCGCCGTCGCCCATACGGATGCCGCAACAGGCACGAGACGCAGATCACGACGCCCACTCGGACCGCTCATACCCGCACCAGGTCGCGCAGCCCCGCGAGCAGCTTCTCGCCGATGCCGGGTACGGCGATGAGGTCATCGACCGAGCCGAACCGTCCGTTCGTCTCGCGCCAGTCGATGATGCGCTGCGCGAGTGCGGGGCCGATCCTCGGCAGAGTCTCCAGCGTCGCGAGATCTGCGCTGTTGAGGTCGATCACCCCGCCAGGGGTGGCGCCGGTCCCTCCTGCGCCGCTCGTCTCGATCGGATCGGCACCGATCACCGGAACGATCAGTTGCTCGCCGTCGCTGAGCGGGCGGGCGAGGTTCACCGCCTGGAGATCCGCGTCCTCGAGCGTGCCTCCGGCCGCCGCGATCGCGTCGACCACCCTGGACTGCGGGTCGAGCACGTACAGGCCCGGCGCCGTGACCTGCCCCAGCACGTGGACGTACAGGTCCTCGCCATCGTGGGCGGCCCCGCTCGAGACATCGCTCTCGCCGCCCTCGTCGGCCGCGTCGATCTGCACGGTCTGCGTCGGCGCGGCCTGCCCGCGCATGATCCCGAGCCCGACCGCCGCCGACAGGACGACGAGGCCGAGCACCACGGCCGCGCCGATGCTCAACCGGAGACGCGAACGCGCCGGTTCAGGCGCGGAATCACTCGCTGGCACCCCGCCACGCTAGAGCGCGCAACCGACGACCGTCGCAGCGGTCACCTCGCCGGTGGACAACCGAGACGCCGCATCTCGTGTGCAGAATGCACCCGGGACGCGTGCGGCCCGGCCTCAGCCCTTGACGGCGAAGTTCACGAGCTTCGGGGCGCGGACGATCACCTTCACGATCTCCTTGTCACCGATCGCTCGCACCACCCGCTCGTCGGAGCGTGCGAGCGACTCGAGCTCGTCGGCCGAGATCTTCGCCGACACCTCGAACTGCGCGCGCACCTTGCCGTTGACCTGAGCGACGGCGGTGATGGTGTCCTCCACCAGCAGCGCGGGGTCGGCCTGACGCCACGCGACCAGTCCGACGGACGGCTCGTGCCCGAGCGCCTCCCACATCTCCTCCGCGGTGTGCGGGGCGATGAGGTCGAGCATCACGGCGACCGTCTCGAGCGCCTCGCGCACGGCGGGGTCGCCGGCGCCGGATCCTGAATCGACCGTCTTGCGCGTGAGGTTGACGAGCTCCATCAGGCGCGCCACCAGGACGTTGAACTTCGTCTGCTCGACCAACGCAGGGGCGTCGGCCAGCAGCTTGTGCGTTCCGCGGCGCAGCGCCGCATCCCCGTCCTTGAACAGCACGTCGACCGGGCTCGACACCTCACGGCTCAGCCGCAGGGCGCGCGCGAGGAACTTCTGCGCACCCGTCGTGGAGACGTCGGCCCAGTCCTTGTCGTCCTCCACGGGCCCCGCGAACGCGAGCCCGGTGCGCAACGCGTCGGCTCCGTGCTTGTCGAGCTCCTCCTGGAAGAGCACGAGGTTGCCCTTGCTCTTGGACATCTTCGCACCGTTGAGGATCACCATGCCCTGGTTGATGAGGCTGGAGAACGGCTCGGTGAAGTCGATCAGGCCCATGTCGAAGAGCACCTTGGTGATGAAGCGCGCGTACAGCAGGTGCAGGATCGCGTGCTCGACACCACCGATGTACGAATCGACCGGAGCCCAGCGGGACGCCTCAGCCGGGTCGAAGGCGAACTGATCGCTGTTCGGCGAGAGGAATCGCAGGAAGTACCAGGAGCTGTCGACGAAGGTGTCCATCGTGTCGGGATCCCGCAGCACGGGGTCACCCGTCTCGGGGTCCACCGTACGCACCCATGACTCGGCCGCACCGAGCGGCGACGAGCCCTTCGGCGAGAGGTCGAGTCCTTCGACGCTCGGCAGCTTGACCGGCAACTGCTCGGCGGGCACCGGAGTGACCGACCCGTCCTCGTGGTGCAGCATCGGGATCGGTGTGCCCCAGAACCGCTGGCGGGAGATGAGCCAGTCACGAAGGCGGTAGTTCTTGGCTGCACGTCCTGTTCCCGCAGCCGTGAGCTGCTCGATCGCGCGAGCGACGGCGTTGCGCTTGGAGAGACCGTTCAGGTCGCCGGAGTTGATCATCCGGCCCTCGCCGGACAACGCGACGCCGGTCTTGGCCGGGTGCTGTTCGTCGAGGTCGTCCGTCGGCTCGATCGGCACGCCGTCCTCGTCGAGGTCGATGACCGGCATGGCACCGGTCACCGGGGCTGTCGTGTCAACGACGACCTTGACGGGCAGGTCGAAGGCGCGCGCGAAGTCGAGGTCGCGCTGGTCGTGGGCGGGGACGGCCATGACAGCGCCGTGACCGTAATCGGCCAGCACGTAGTCCGCGGCCCAGATCGGCAGGCGCTCACCGTTGACGGGGTTGATGGCGAAGCGCTCGAGGAACACACCCGTCTTCGGGCGATCGGTCGACTGCCGGTCGATGTCGGTGGTCTTCTGCACCTTCTCCAGGTAGTCCTGGAACGCCATGCGCACCTCGCCGGGGGCGCCGGCGGCGAGCTCGGCGGCGAGGTCGGAGTCCGGCGCGACGACGAAGAACGTCGCGCCGTGCAGCGTGTCAGGGCGAGTCGTGAACACCGTCACCGGCTCGTCGCGCCCCTCGATGCGGAAGTCGACGTCGGCGCCGACCGAGCGTCCGATCCAGTTGCGCTGCATCTGCAGCACCTTGTGGGGCCAGCGGCCCTCCAACTGGTTCAGGTCGTCGAGCAGCCGGTCGGCGTAGTCGGTGATCTTGAAGTACCACTGCGTGAGCTTCTTCTTCACGACCTCGGCACCGCAGCGCTCGCAACGGCCGTCGACGACCTGCTCGTTCGCCAGGACCGTCTGGTCGTTGGGGCACCAGTTGACCGGGCTCTTCTTGCGGTACGCGAGTCCGCGCTCGTGCAGCTGCAGGAAGAGCCACTGGTTCCAGTGGTAGTACTCGGGATCGGACGTGTGCAGCTCACGGGTCCAGTCGAACGAGACGCCGTACGCCTTGAAACCGGCCTTCTGCTGATCGATGTTCAGGTAGGTCCACTCCCGCGGGTCGGCTCCGCGGCGGATCGCCGCGTTCTCGGCCGGGAGGCCGAACGAGTCCCACCCGATCGGGTTCAGGACGTTGTGCCCGCGGTGACGCCAGAACCTCGCGACGATGTCGGAGTAGAGGTAGTTCTCGGCGTGCCCCATGTGCAGGTCGCCCGAGGGGTACGGGAACATCGCCAGCACGAACTTGCGCGGCCTGTTGTCGTCCGCCCCTCCTGCGAGGAACGTGTCGTTGTCGGCCCAGTACTTCTGCCACTTGGCTTGGATGGCGTGCGGCGACGTGGACTCGTCGGCGGGCTCGGTGGTGGAAGCGGGGAATTCAGACAACGAATGGCCAATCTCAGGAGGCGGACTGCACAAAAGTCAGGAACTTCCAGGATATCGGATCACCCGCGTCGCCAGGCTCCGGGAAGCTCCGCCCCGAGCGCCGCGAGCGGCGCCCTGGCCTTGGTGGCGACCTCGTCGACCTCCGCATCGGCCTCGGACCCCCACGTGATCCCTCCCCCCGCACCGATCGCGGCTCCATCCCCGTCGATGACGATCGTCCGGATCACCATCGCGAGATCCATCGCGCCATCGGCACCGACGAAGCCGAAGCAGCCGCTGTACACACCGCGGGGTCGCCCGGATTCCAGCTCATGCAGGAGCGTCATGGCCGACAGCTTGGGCGCTCCCGTCATGCTGCCGGCGGGGAAGGCCGCCTCCCACAGGCGCGCGACGGTCAGGCCCGCCGCGGCCCTGCCGCTCACCGTGCTGACCAGCTGGTGCACGGCGGGATAGGACTCGACCTCCCACAGGCCTTCGACACGGACGGAGCCGGGCTCGCAGACCCGGGACAGATCGTTTCGCATGAGGTCGACGATCATGACGTTCTCGGCGCGCTCCTTCGGACTGGCCACGAGCTCGGCGGCGAGCGCAGCATCCGAGACGGCGTCGGCGCCTCGAGGTCGGGTGCCCTTGATCGGTCGGGTGCGGATGCGACCGCCCGCCGCGTGCAGGAAGGTCTCGGGGCTCGCACTGAGAAGGGCGCGGTCGTCGATCCGTACGAAACCACCGTGGTGCGCGGGCGTCGCGGTGCGCAGGCGCAGATAGGTGGCGACGGCGTCATGAGCGCCGGGGACCTCGAACCGCGTCGTCAGACACAGCTGATAGGCGTCTCCGGCCCGGATGGCCTCGCGGCATCGTCCGATCAGCGCGGCGTACTCATCCGGGGTGTGGCGAGCGGATGCCGTGCGCAAGACCGGCACGTCAGCCTCACCCTCAGCGCCGAGATCGCGGTGCGCGGCAGGCTCAGGGAGGCGATCACCGAGGTGCCACACCGCTCCGGTCGAATGGTCCACCGCGACCGCTGCTGTCACCCGCAGCCACGCCGGTCGCCCCTCGGCTTGTGCCGCCGGCGCCCCGACCGCACGTGCACCGCTGTCGTAGTCGAGCCAGCCGATCCAGCCACCTCGGAACGGGGGCTCCCCGGCCTCCGCTGTCTCAGCCTCGTCGAGCCGTACGTGGCCAGGGCCTGCGGCATCCGGCACCCCCGTCCCGAGGATGCTCCACCCTTCGACGGCCCCCGCGCCAGCATCCAGCCAGAAGACGTCCGGACAGGACGCTGCGACATCGACGAAAAGCGCGGGCAGGTCGACTGTCGCGCTCACACGACGAACGGCGAGCAGCGGATCACGGAGCACGATCTCAGCGTAGGGTGCGTATCCTCATGACGTGGACGATTTCCTGCTCTGGATACTGGATACCGTGCAGGCGGTCGATCCGGTCGCCCGAACGCTGATCGCCGGTCTCGCCGTCCTGTTGGAGACCAGCATCCTCATCGGCCTGCTCGTGCCCGGCGACACCGTCGTCATCATCGCCTCGATCGGCGTCGAGGGCCCCCTGGAGACCGTCGCGATGGTCGTCGCCGTCGTGATCGGCGCGCTCATCGGAGAGAGCATCGGCTTCGGCCTCGGGCGCTGGCTCGGGCCGCGCATCCGCCGGTCCTGGGTCGGACGCCGCATCGGTGAGAAGAACTGGGCGAAGGCCGAGCTCTACCTCGAACGGCGCGGCGGTCTCGCCATCTTCCTCTCCCGGTTCCTCCCCGTGCTGCACTCGCTCGTTCCCCTCACCGTCGGGATGAGCACGTACTCGTACCGCCGATTCCTCGCCTGGACCACACCGGCCTGCGTCATCTGGGCCGCCGCCTATGTGAGCATCACCTCCCTGGCCGCCGGCGGTTTCCGGGAGCTCGTCGACCAGGTCCACTACGCCGGATACATCTTCGTCGGCGTGATCGTGCTCTTCCTCCTGCTGGCCTATGTGGGCAAGAAGCTCCTCTCGCACTGGGAGGCACGGCACATGCGCGTCGTCGAAGACCAGGAGGGCGACGGTGCGTCATCGGACGTGAAAGACTGAGGGCGATGTCCGAAGACCGCGCCAAGACCCGGATCCACTGGTTCGCGCGCCTCGAGCACCGCGTGCACGTCTGGCGCGAGAGCAGAGCGCGTCGTCGGGGCCGCACCGCGACCGTTCTGCCCTTCGCCGGATACGGCGGCACGGGCTGGGTGCGCGTCGTCGGGCGAGTGCTGATCGTTCCGCCCCGTCGTCCCAACGCCGACGGCGAGTACGCGTCGGTTCGGGGCTGGCGCAGTTTCGTCGGGATCCCCGTGGGCTTCGCTCGCGCCGACGTCGTCATCGCCGGTCAGCGGCACGAGGTGACGGCGGATCGCGGCGGCGTCATCGACACCGTCATCAAGGCGGACCTCGATCCGGGCTGGCAGACGTTCACGATGTCGGTCGAGGCCCAGAAGCCCATCGAGGGCTCCGCCTTCATCGTCGGCGACGACGTCACCTTCGGCGTTCTCTCCGACATCGACGACACGGTGATGGTGACCGCGCTCCCCCGCCCGTTCGTCGCCGCGTGGAACTCGTTCGTCGTCGACGAGCACGCCCGCCTTCCCGTTCCGGGCATGGCGGTCCTCCTCGAACAGCTCATGCGTCAGCATCCCGGCTCCCCGATGATCTACCTGTCGACGGGTGCGTGGAACGTGGCGCCGACGCTCAGCCGCTTCATGAGTCGGCATCTCTTCCCCAGCGGTGCCATGCTGCTGACGGACTGGGGCCCGACGCATGACCGCTGGTTCCGCAGCGGGCGCGAGCACAAGCTGATCAACCTCCGGCGCCTCGCCGAGGAGTTCCCGCACGTCAGATGGCTCCTCATCGGCGACGACGGACAGCACGACGAGGCGATCTATACCGAGTTCATGAACGAGCACCCGCAATGCGTCGCCGGCGTCGCCATCCGGCAGCTCTCCACCGCCGAGGCGGTGCTCGCCGGTGGTCGCGCGTCGTCCGATGACCATTCTGAGGACACCGCACCGTGGGTGGCCGCCTCGGACGGCGCAGGTCTCCGCGAGCAGCTCACCGACGTCGGCATCCTGCACTGAGGACGCCGTGCCGATCGAGTCTCTTCCTCACGACACCTGGGCGGCGCGTGAACACGCCCATCAGGTCCGCGCCGACGCGCTCACCGCCGCGCACCGGGACCGGGCGGCCGGTGGCGTGAAACACCCGGTCTGGGACTTCCTGTTCACCTACTACTCGTACTCGCCCTCGCAATTGCGCCGCTGGCACCCCGGCGCGGGTGTCCAGCTCGAAGATGCACCGGAGCGTGCGGGCTGGCGCTGGTACTCCCCCGGGTCACGGCCGGAGTCGGTCGTTCCCGACGCCGAGGCGTTCGCCCAGCAGAAGGCGCCGCTCGCCGCCCTCATCGAGCGGATGCTGCGCCGGACGGCGGCACGACCCGGACAGTTCGGCTGCTTCGGGCTGCACGAGTGGGCGATGGTCTATCGCGAAGACGAGCACCGGCATCCGGCACCGCTGCGCCTCGGACAATCGGGCACGGACGCCGTCGTCGAGGCGCACGATCTGCGCTGCACGCATTTCGACGCGTTCCGGTTCTTCACCCCGGATGCCGTGCCGCGCAACCGGCAGCCGCTGACGCGCGACGATCAGCCGGTGTTCGAACAGCCGGGATGCCTGCACGCGGGGATGGATCTGTACAAGTGGGCGATGAAGCTGGGGCCGCTCGTTCCCGGTGAGCTCCTGCTCGACACGTTCGAACTCGCCCGCGACATCCGCCTCCTCGACATGGAGGCCGCACCGTACGACCTGTCGGCCTGGGGCGTCGTGCCTGTGCGGATCGAGACGCCGGAGGGCAAGGCAGAGTACGTTCGAAGGCAGCGCGCGTTCGCCGAACGCGGCAACGCGCTGCGGGCGCGGATCCTCGACGCGTGGTTCGGCTCGGATCAGGACGCGGGTTCGCAGTCGTCGCAGGGTGCCCAGACGGCGCCGGATGCCGCGAGCTCCAGCCGCAGCGTCATCACGCGTTCCGCGGCGTCCTGAAGCCGCTCCTCGGCGATCTCACCATCCTCGACGGCGGTCGCGATTCCCGCGGCGAGCTGCGCGGCAGTCTCGGGGGTCGAGTGCACGATCATGAGCACGAGGTCGGTTCCCGCGGCCACTGCCCGCACCGCGTTGCGGACGGGGTCGGCGTACTCGGGCATCCCGGTGGAGAGCAGCATGCCGAGATCATCCGTGACGATGACTCCCTCGAAGCCCAACTCGTCGCGTGCGATCTCGTGCCAGCGCTCGGACAGTGAGGCCGGCGCGTCATCGACCGCGGTGTAGGCGAGGTGGCCGAACATCAGCAGGGATGCGCCGGCGTCGATGCCCGCGATGAACGGGAGGGCATCGCTCTCACGCCACCGCTCCAACGTCTCCGTCGTGGACGGGATCAGTTCGTGGGAGTCCCCGGGCGCCGCGCCGTGGCCGGGGAAATGCTTCAGGGTGGATGCGACGAGCGGTTCCTCCGCCGTGACCGCCGCAGCGACCCGGTCCGCCGCCAACACCGGGTCCGCCCCGAGCGATCGCCCGAAGATGAACGACGAAGCGTCCGGCGTGGTGTCGGCGACGACGCCGAAGTTGACGTTCGCCCCTGCCGCGGCGACGAGGGCGGCACGCGAGGCGAAGGCGGCACCGGTCTCAGCGGGCGACGACTCCTTCAGAGTGCGGGCTGCCGGGAACGCGTCCCAGGAGAGCCGCGACACATCGCCGCCCTCCTGGTCGATCGCGATCAGCGGGGGCACCTCGATCCCCTCGGACACGGCGGAGGTCACCGTGCGGACCTCCGCCTGGCTGCCCGGCACGTTCGCGCCCATGAGGATGAAACCGCCGATACCGCTCGACTGCATGTATCCGGTGAGCTCGGCGGCGTCCTGAGTCGGTATGTGCCCCATCACGATGCTGGCCGCCCGCTCCTGCGTGGTCATCGCCTCGACGATGCCCGCAGCCTGAGCGGCCGGACCGCCGGCTGCGGAGTCCGGCAGCGCGGTGGGCTGCCGTTGTGCCGCCGCAGGTGCTGCCCCGAGCGCCAGCGCGACCAGGACCGCCGCGGGCCCCAGCAGCAGCCGGCGCATGATCGTCACCGCGCGAGGGCGTCGGCGATGGGCTCGGAGGACTCCTGGCTGCCGTTGCCGAACCGGATGGTGCGTCCGATCGTCGCCGGCTCGACGAGAGCGGCGGCGATGACGGCAGCGACGTCTCCGCGCGCCACGCGTCCGCGGTCCGGGGCGTCGAGGTCGATGCGCCCGGTCGGCTCGTCATCGGTCAGTCCGCCGGGACCGAGGATCGTGCCGTCGAGGTCGGTGCTTCGCAGGTGCTCGTCCGCGGCCCACTTCGCGTCCGCGTAGGGGAAGAAGGAGTCTCCCTCCGGGACGCCGTGATCGGCTGACGATCCGAGCCACGAGACCATGACGTAACGCGCGACACCGGCGGCGCCGGCGGCATCCATGGTGCGGATGGCGGCGTCGCGGTCGACCGCATACGTGCGTTCGGGGGATCCGCCTCCCGCCCCGGCAGACCAGACGACCGCGTCATGCCCGCGGATGAGATCGGCGAGCGCGGCCGTGTCGAGCTTCTCGATGTCGTTGACGCGTGCCGTGGCACCGGTGCGCTCGACGTCGGCGACGTGGTCGGGGTTCCGGATCACTGCGGTGACCTCGTCACCGCGGCCTGCGAGGATCGGAGCGAGCTGGAGGGCGATGCGGCCGTGGCCGCCGAACACGATGATTCGGGACATGCCTCCAGGCTAACCGCCACAGGTTCCGACGGCACCGGATCGGCCGAATAGAATCGCGTCACCCGTACGCGCCGAAACCGGAGCACGCATGACCGAACACGAGATCACCAGCCCCGTCGCCCTGACCGACAGCCGAGGCGCTCTGAACCCCGCCGCCCTCGGCTGGACCCGCATCCCCCTGCACGACACGTCGGGGATCCCAGGGGGCCGGGCCTGGGGGCGGAACAAGCGCTGGGAGTACTGGTGCGTCATGACCCCCACCCACATCCTCGCGCTCACGGTCTCCTGCATCGACTACCTCTCTCTGCATTCCGTGTGGGTTCTGGACCGCACCACCGGCGAGGAACTGGACAGCACCGTCCTCTCCCCCGGCGGGCGCAGCGCGACGCTGCCCGGATCGCTGGGAGACGGCCCCGTCCGTGCCCGCACGCGCACGGTGAACATCGACATCGAGGACAGCGCCGAGGAGACCACGCTGCGCGGAACGACGCCGCGTGTCTCGTTCGACGTCGCGGCAGCACGGCCTGCCGGTCACGAGTCCCTCGGCGTCGTCGTGCCATGGCGGAAAGGCGACGGGGTGCCCCGCTTCCAGTACACCGTGAAGGACGTCGCCCGCCCCGCGCGAGGGAGCATCATGATCGACGGCACGAGCATCGACATCCCCGAGGGGAGCTGGGCCGTGCTCGACCACGGACGAGGGCGGTGGCCCTACCGCGTCTGGTGGAACTGGGCAGCCGGGAGCGGCGTCGTCGGGGACAGGACGATCGGGCTGCAGCTCGGATCGAAGTGGACGGACGGCTCCGGCATGACGGAGAACGCGGTGGTCGTCGACGGCCGCGTCACCAAGATCGGCGAGGAGTTCGTCTGGGACTACGACGCCGACGACTGGATGGCTCCGTGGCACATCCACGGCACCGGTGCGGATCTCACCTTCACGCCGTTCCACAACAAACATTCCCGCACGAACGCCCTCCTCGTCTCGACGCGCACGGATCAGCTTTTCGGGGTCTGGACCGGATGGGTCGCCGGCGATGACGGCATCCGTGTCGACGTCGGCGGCATCGAGGGTTTCGCCGAGGACGTGCTCAACCGCTGGTGACGAGAGCGCGCAGCGCCGTCTGCGCACCCTTGGCCGCTGTGCGGCCCGCACGGTTCGCGCCGATCGTGCTGGCGGACGGGCCGTAGCCGACCAGCTGGATGCGGGGGTCCTTCACCGCGGTCGTGCCACGCCCCTGGCGATCGAGCTGGATGCCTCCGGCCTGGCTGCGGAGGTGCAGCGGGGCGAGATGGGCGATCGCCGGTCGGAACCCGGTGGCCCAGAGGATGACGTCGACCTGCTCGAAGGTCCCATCGGCCCAACGCACTCCGTCCGGCTCGATGCGCTGGAACATCGGCCGACGGTCGTCGTACGCACCCAGGCGTGCGGCTTCGGCCTCCTGGGGTCGCAGCATGAGTCCGGTGACGCCGACGACGCTCTGCGGCGGCAGCCCCTGCGCCACACGCTGTTCGACGAGTGCGACAGCGGCCGCTCCCGCCTCAGGGGTGAAGTCGTCGCTGCGCCAGACAGGCTCGCGGCGCGTCACCCACAGTGTCTGTGTGATCGGGGCGAGCGCACCGAGGAACTGCACAGCTGAGGCGCCTCCACCCACCACGAGGACGCGCTTTCCGAGGAAGTGCTCGGGTCCCGGGTAGTCGACGGTGTGCAGCTGCTCCCCGATGAACGTCTCCATACCGGGGACGTGCGGCATGAACGGCTGTGTCCAGGTTCCTGTCGCGTTGACGAGGGTGCGGGTGCGCCACGAACGGTCACCCGCGTGGACCACGAGGATGCCGTCCTCATCGACGACGCGGTCGACATGGACCGGCCGGATGACGGGCAGATCGTTGTCGCGCTCGTAGGCGGCGAAGGTGGCCGGAACCGCGAGGTTCGCCCGACGTCCGTCCCGCGCGGGTGCCGCATCCCCCGGCAGTTCCGCCACCCCGTGCACGTCGTGCATCGTCAGGGCATCCCAGCGATGCTGCCATGCCCCGCCGGGCGCATCGTTGCCGTCGAGGACGAGGTGATCGATACCGAGCCGCCGGAGATGGAAGGAGGTCGACAGACCCGCCTGACCCGCCCCGATGACGATGCTCTCGCTGATGCTCACATACATGACAACGCATATACCCGCCGCGCTGTTCCTCCGCCGCAGAGGCAGCCCCGCCTCGATTGGCGCGGAGCGCTTCCGGTGTTGTATTCTTTTCGAGTTGCCCCGATCACCGGGGAGACGAAGATGGGCCTGTGGCGCAGCTGGTAGCGCACCTGCATGGCATGCAGGGGGTCAGGGGTTCGAGTCCCCTCAGGTCCACCACGAAACCCCCGGTTCGCCGGGGGTTTTCTCGTTCCGAAAGCATCGCGGCGTGTGTCCGATGATGCAGCGGACATCTCGCACTCCACCGGACGCGGAAGCACTGCTGTACTCTCTGACGATGGTCGATCTCCAACGTCTTCGCGCGTTCCGCATGGTCGTGCAGACCGGATCCATCAGCGCGGCGGCGAAGTCCCTCGGCTACACGAACTCGGCAGTCAGCCAACAGGTCACTGCGCTGCAACGCGAGACCGGACTCGTCCTGCTCGAGAAGCGCGGTCGCGGAGTGGTGCCGACGGCATCCGGGCTCGCCATCGCGACCGGCGCGGGTCGCGTGCTCGAGCACTTCCGCGACTTCGAGATGCTCACAGAGGATCTGCGCGCCGGCCGGAGCGGAACCGTGCAGATCCTCTGCTTCAGTTCGGCCAACAGGGCGTGGATGCCATCGGTCGTCGCCACCCTCAACGACGAGTTCAGCGACCTTCGCGTCGAGGTCGACCTCGTCGAGTTGGCCGCACGTCGAGCGACGGACGCCGACATCGAGATCTATATCGCGGAGTCGACGAGCACGCGACGAGACCCCTCGGCATCCGATGGCGACACGGACGGATACCTCGTCGAAGACCTCCTCACCGAGCGCTACGTCGCCGTCGTCCCGTCGACGCACCCGCTGGCCGATCGCGCGTCCGTCTCCATCGCGGAGCTCGAGCGAGAGCCCTGGATCGACAACGACCACGCGCACGGCCCCTGCAGGGAGATCGTCCTGTCCGCGTGCACCGCGGCGGGCTATCAGCCCCACTTCCGCGCCGCCGCCCCCGACTACGCGACGGCTTTCGACTACGTGGCTGCCGGCGTCGGCGTCACCGTGGTCCCGCGGCTGGGAGCGTTCCTCCTCCCCCACTCGGTCGTCCCGATTCCCGTCAGTGAAACGCAGGTGCGTCGCCGAATCATGCTGCGCTCGAAACGGTCGATGCACGCGCATCCCGCGGTGCACCGCGCTGTCGAACTCATTCGAACCGCCGCCGCGGCCGAGGAACAGTTCAGCATCTCTTAAACACTGAGCACAAAACCTCGCTTGTGCTGCACGCTCTACGGCGCCAGCATGATCCTGTGACGACCGACACCCATTCCTCCGCCCAGCCGGCGCCCTCGATCGGAGTGCCGACGGGCCGCGGGCTCGTGACGGCTGCATCCATCCTCGTGGTGCTGTTCTGGGCATCCGCATTCGTGGTGATCCGCTGGGTCGGCGACGACCTCACCCCCGGCGCTCTCGCCCTGGGTCGGCAGACCGTCGCCTCGGTGATCCTCGTCGCCATCGCGATCTGGCGACGGCCGGCGCTCCCGCGAGGGCGGTCCCTGGTGCTGGTCATCGTCTACGGTGTGCTGTGGTTCGCCGGATACTCATTCGTGTTGAACCTCGCGTCGCAGCATCTGGATGCCGGAACGACGTCCATGATCGTGAACATCGCCCCGCTGCTGGTCGCCGTGGTCGCCGGTGTCGTGTTCAAGGAGGGTTTCCCTGCGCCGCTCCTCATCGGCATCACCGTGTCCTTCATCGGAGTGATCCTCATCGCCGGCGGCGGCATCGGGCCCCACAGCCGACCGATCGGACTCGTGCTCGCGCTGCTGGCCGCCGTGCTGTACGCCAGCGGCGTCCTGACGCAGAAGGCGGCGCTCCGCGACGTCGACGCGCTGACGGCGACCTGGCTGGGTTCCGTCATCGGCACGATCGCGCTGCTGCCGTTCCTGCCCTCGTTGGTGCAGGAGGCCAGCGAGGCTCCGACGTGGTCGGTCGTCGGCGTGGTCTACCTGGGCGTCGTCCCCTCCGCCGCGGCCTTCCTCTTGTGGGCCTGGGTCCTCAAACGCGGCACGGCCGGGGGCACCGCCGCTGTCACGCTCGCGGTGCCTGCCGTGGCCGTACTCCTGTCGTGGGTCATCCTCGCCGAGTTGCCGATGCCCTGGGGTGTCGTGGGCGGTGTGCTGTGCCTGGCGGGAGTCGCGTGGAGTCGGCGCCGTCCCCGTCGGCGGCAGGCATCCGTCAGGTGAGAAACGAAGAAGTCCCGTGATCTCTCACGGGACTTCTTCGTGGGCTGGGGCCGCGTCGCGCAACGCATCGGGAGCTGGTCATATCTCCTGCCGGACCTCTGCCGGCGAGGCGCCATTGTGTGCCGTTCCGGCGCCGGCGATGAGAGCGCTCAGGTCGACGGACACCGTCGGCGGCAGGTCGAGATCATGCGGTTGCGGTGCGTACTGGCGCTGATACTGCATCTCAGACCCCGACGAGGAAGGTGAGCGCTGCCCAGACGGAGATCGTCGTCACGGTCGTCCACAGCACGATGGCGATGGCCTGCCAGAGCAGGACCCAGGCGCGAGAGGTGCCACCGGCGACGAGCATGGCCGAGGTGATCTGCGTGGGGATCGCGAGCGGCCCGAGGATGCTGGCCCCCGGGACGCCGAAGCGCACGAGCCACTTGCGGAATCGCACCCGCCCCTTCGACTCGGGCTGTGCGGGCTCGGCCTCCATGACCATCGTCGCGCCGTGCGCTGACGCATTGCGACGGTCCACCACAGCCGTCCGCGCACGCGAGGTGAGCATGACGACGAGCAGGACGCTGACGAAGTTGCCGATCGCTGCGGCGATCGCGGCCAGGACAGGGTTGATTCCGCCGACGATTCCGACCGTAGCGGCCAGCTCGCCTTCGACGAACGGAACTGCTCCGGCCAGCATGACGATCAGCGGTTTCACGAGCTCAGGGACCTGCGCCACGAGGTCCTGGAAGTTCTGGACGAGTTCTGCCAAGGGGTTCATCTTCGGGTTCCTTTTCTGTTGTCTACGCCGTTCGTATCGACGTAATGACGATTAGAAACCATGTGCATGGAACAAGGTCAAGCGGTCAGACCGCACCGGTCATCTCGCCCTGCGCGGCCTCTCCTCACCTCATCCCCTCGGCAACAGTCCGGCGGCCACGACGACGCTGTTCACGATCGTGGCCGTCACCGTCCGCGTCACCGCGATCGCCGCGACCCCTGCACCCCAGTTGCCGCTCTGCAGCTCCTCTGCACGTGCGATCACCGCCGAAGTCCAGGGGATGTCACGGTCGAACTGCGGAAGCGTCCCGCTGCCATACAGAAGCGCTGTGAGAGCGGCAAGCCGCGGGGTGGGCTCGGCCCCGTCCACCAGAACCGCCCGCACATCGGCGAGCAGTCGAGGGCGGCGGTCCGCGTCGCCCTGCTCGAGGACGGAGGTCCGGAACATGCCGAAGGTCTTGCGCGTGGTGCGCCGCAGGTCGCCGCGATCGATGAGTCGCTCCAGGAGTGGCTCGCGGAGGGTCGGCCCGGTGGCCGCGAGGACGGTCTGCACTCCGCGGGGGCGATCGGCGACGTACTCCCAGGTCGCCCGTAGGAGACGATCCGTCGGCGGCTTGTCGGTCTCGGCTTCCACCGTCATCGCGCCGGTGTGGCCTGCCCGGGTACGGACATGCCCTCCCTCGGCGAGGTCTGCCAGGACCGCGCCGGCCAGCACGTAGTAGAGCGTGCCCTCGCCGGCGATCACGTTCGAAGACGGCTGGTACAGCAGGAGCAACAGGTCCTCGGCCAGTGTCGGCCGCTCGCTGGCGGGATCCTCGTTTCGTGTGAGGGCCGCGTGGTCGCTTGCGTCGGTCATGTCGTATTCCGCTCCTCCTCTTCCGCGCACGTAGCGCGACGAGTCCAGGAGACCCTGTGTTCTCAGCACATGGTCAAGTCCGACCGTCGGAGCGGGTGATGACTACACGAGCCAGCAGCGATTCGGGGTCGACCAACTCGACCTCGTGACCGTCCAGCCGGAGCCTGCGGACCAGCTCGACGAGCATCCGGCGCGCGACGTCATCGAGCGAGTGCACCATCGTCAGGTCCAGCACGACCCGTGGCTCGACGGGCGGATCGTCGACGACGGCGCGCACGATCCTCTCGGCACCGGCGAATCGGATGCCGCCCTGCAATCGCAGCACGCGCGCCAGGCCGTCGGCCTCTACGCGGTCGGAGCGCACGACTCCCCTGGCCGTCGGCGGGACCTCCATCACGTGCAACCCCATGTCCGCGGAGAACCGACCGAACAGGGACACACCTCGAACGCTGTTGCCGTGCGTGTCGAGCCGTGGGGAGAACGTGGCGATGCCGATCTGACCGGGCAGCGCACCGATCAGCCCGCCGGCCACTCCGCTCTTCGCCGGGATCCCGACCTGAGTCGCCCAGTCGCCCGCGGCGTCGTACATGCCGCAGGTGGCCATGACGCTGAGAACCTGGCGCACGACTCGAGCGTCGACCACCTGCTCCCCTGTCACAGGATTCCTACCGCCGTTCGCGAGGGTCGCAGCCATCATCGCGAGGTCACGGGTGCTGACGAGCACCGCGCATTGGCGCACGTATCCGTCGACGACGTCGCGCGGGTCCTCCTCGAGGATGCCGTGGCTGCGGAGCATGTGGGCGATGGCCAAGTTGCGATGCGCGTGCTCCATCTCGGAGGCGCAGACGCTCTCATCGACCGCCAGACGCCGTCCGGCGAACGCCGAGAGACCATCGACCACACGCTCCACGCGCGTCGCCGCGCCCATTCCATCGAGCCCGGCCAGCGAGTGCGCCGTGATCGCGCCGGCGTTGATCATGGGGTTCAGCGGGCGCCCGGTCTCCCTCTCCAGGGAGATCTGATTGAACGCCTCCCCCGACGGCTCCACGCCGATCTTGTCGAGGACGGGCGCGAAGCCGCGATCGGCCAGCGCAAGGGCATACACGAACGGTTTCGAGATCGACTGGATGGTGAACTCCGCGTCGGAGTCGCCCGCGCCGTACACCCGTCCGTCCACGGTCGCGAAGACGGCGGCGAGGCGATCGGGGTCGGCCGCGGCGAGCTCAGGGATGTACTGAGCGGGCTGGCCCGAAGCATCCTGCCTCACGTCCGCGAGGACGCCCTCGAGGTAGTCGGGCACCAGTGAACGCATCCGTCCTCCTTCTCGCCCCGTCGCCGTTGGGACGAGATCATCCCACACCGTGTGCTCGGAACACAGTCAAGGTGGTCGGATAGACTGGCGGCGCGCAGGACGACCGGCGCCGAGGACTCACCAGGGGACGGCCCCGCAAGGAGCCGCCGTCATGTCCGCCACACCACGTGCCACGCTTTCACGCACGGATGTCGTCCGCATCGTGTTGGGATGGGTCGCGTTCTTCGCCCTTCTCCTCGTCCGTCCCGTCCTCGGGCCGTCCGCGCCCGCCCCCGTTCTGATCGCCGCGCTCGCCATGATCGTCGCCGTCATCGTCGTCTGCGCGTTCGGGGTCGTGGTCCAGGCCGAGGCGTTGGCGCGCCGTCTCGGCGATCCGCACGGCTCTCTCGTCCTCACGCTCTCGATCGTGCTGATCGAGGTCGTCCTGATCTCAGCCGTCATGCTCGGTCCAGGGAGTCATGAGACGATCGCGCGCGATTCCGTCATGGCGGTTTCCATGATCATCCTGAACCTCGTCATCGGCATCGCGCTGCTCGTCGGTGGCATACGTCGCGGAGGAATGGCCCATAACCGTACCGGCACCTCGATGTACCTCGCGATGCTCGTGGTCCTGCTGTCCGTCGCTCTCGCGCTCCCGGCGCTGATCGGCGAGGGCGGCGCCTACACGCTCGGGCAAGCCGTGATCGTCATCGTGCTGACGCTGGGGCTCTACGCGTTCTTCCTGTTCCGGCAGACCGGCGCCCAGGCGAGCGACTTCATCGAGGTCGGCCGTCAGTCAGAACACCGCGAACTTTCCGAGACGCGCGACGCCGCCGTCAGCGTCCTCGCCACCGTGCGCGCGCACCGCACGGAGATCGTCACTCGTCTCGTTGTGCTCCTGCTCACCGTCGTCCCGATCGTCCTGCTCTCGCACGACATGGCGTCGCTCCTCGACGACGGCCTCGAGCGGCTCAACGCTCCCCCCGCCCTCGCCGGCGTGCTCATCGCCGCCGTCGTGTTCCTGCCGGAATCCATCACCGCGGTTCGGGCCGCGCACGGCGGTGAGGTCCAGCGCACCATCAACCTCTGCCACGGCGCTCTGGTGTCGACCGTCGGCTTGACGGTACCGGCCGTGCTCGTCATCGGATCGCTCACGGGGCAACGGGTGCTGCTCGCCGAGGCGCCGGCCGAGCTGCTCCTGCTCGGTGTGACGCTCCTACTGTCGATCACGACGTTCGCTGCGAAGCGTGTGACGGCCATCCACGGAGCAGCACACCTCGCGGTGTTCGCCGTCTACCTGCTGGTGCTCATCGGCTGATCCGCCGGCCATCTGACGCGGTCGACTCGCGCGCGCACGGGCCCAGCTCTCATTCAGCCGGCGGCAGGCCCACCTGCGATCTCCACCACGGAGTCTCGATGAATCCTCGCTTCATGAAGACCAGCTCCATCGACGCGTTCCAACCCCGCACGCCTTTCAGGTGCGCGATTGTCCCCGTCATGAAGTCATGGAGTGACTCCGTGCTGGGCAGGATGATCTCGCAGTAGAGAGTGTTCTCCTCGAGCGCGGCGGCGAGGAACCGTACTGAGACGTGCTGCGCGAGCGTGTGCGCCACTGTGCGGAGGCGTGAGGGCTCTACCCTGAGCATCAGAAGCGTCTCCGCGCTCATCCCGATCGCCGACGACGGCACCATCGTGACCGTCGTGAGGCACCCGGCAGCACGCATCCGTTCGTATCGGCGCCGAACACTGCTCTCGTTGACACCAAGCTTCCGCGCGATCGACAGGAAGGAGGCCCGCCCGTCGACGCTCAGCACGTCGACGATCGCCCGGTCGGTGTCATCGAAGTGCGAAGGTTCGCAGGTGTTGGGCGGCGGCATGAACGAGATCGGATCGGAGGGCTCGTCAGCATGCGCGTCGTAGAGCTGACGCCCCCAGTCGAAACTCACCTTGTACACATGAGTGAGCAAGTCGCTGCGCCACCGCTCGACGCCCGGAATCGCCTGCAAGCCCGTCAGAACCTGGGCGTAGTTCGCCGAGTCCCCCGGGATGACCAGCTCCGCCAGGATGTCGAACTTGCCCGTGACGAGTGTGACGAACCGCACATACCGCGACTCGACCAGCGCCTCTGCCACCTGGAGCTGCGCTCCGGGCGTGCAGTCGATGCGAATGAAGAACGATTCGACGTGCCCCTCACTGCCGAGGGTGGGAACGATCCCGACGCTGACGGTGCCTTCCGCCAGCAGCTGCTGGCCGCGCCGGGTGACTGTCGAGACAGGCGCGCCTGCAAACTCGGCGATCGATGTCCAGCTCGCTCTGCCGTCCTGTTGAAGGGCGACGACGATCCTGCGGTCGAGCTCGACGAGGTCACGCCCTTGCTTGGCGTCACTCATATGGTCGGCGGGTACACCCGGTGAAGGAAGGTGCGCACGGCGTCGGTCCATGCCTCAGCCTCCTCGATCTGCGGAGAATGACCGGACTTCTCGAAAACGACCATCTCGGAATTCGGGATGAGCTCGGCGATCACCTCGCTACACGATACTGGCGTGATCCAGTCTGCGCGCCCGACGGTGATGAGTGTCGGAACTCCGATCTCGTGCAGCCGCGGCTTCAGGTCGTAAGCGGGGAGATTGACCGAGAACGCATAGTTGTGCGCCTCATACCGATAAGGGGTTGCCTCGACCTTACGCTCAACCGCCTCCGGATCGTAGACGAAGTCGTAGAGAGGCAGGATCTCACGCCAGCAGTCCTTGAGATCCTCATCGTCGCGGACCTGCCCGAGGTCGATGCGGTCGAACTTCTCCATGTCGATGGAGACTCGATCCGACGCCAAGGCGTTCTCACGAGCGAGATGCGCGTTGGAGTTGTCGGCCGAGGTGTCGCGGAGCACGATGGCGGCGACGCGCTCCGGATAGCGCAACGCATACTCCATCGTCATGAAGCCGCCGTACGAACCGCCCGCCATGACGATCTTCTCCGCACCGACCCACTCCCGCAGCCCGTCGATGTCAGCGGCCCACTGCTCGTGGCTGAACGTGCCGTTACCCTCGCTCTGACCGCTGCCGCGGGCGTCGAACACGATGACGCGGTACTCGTCCGCGAGCCGACCGAAGCTTGCGCGCGGCTCGGCTCGAGAGCCGAGCCCCGGGGCGCCGTGGTGCGTGATGATCACGGGGGCGTCCTCCGGGCCGAGAACCTCCACGGCAAGACGATTGCCGTTGATCTCCACCCATTGGTGGTCACTGGTCGCCGCGGCGAATTCCGGGGACACTTCGGGTTCAGATGTCATGTCGTCCTCTTTCTCTTCTATTCGGAAGCGCTCAGAGCGCGATGATGCAGTCGTCGAGGCTGCGCGGGTATGTGGTCAGCGCCTCGGCGCCGACATCGGTCACCAGCATGCTGTCGCTGATGCGATAGCCCGCGTGTCCGGGGACATAGATGCCTGGCTCGTTCGAGACGACCATGCCGGCCTGCAGGATCGTGCCGTCGCCGTCCTCCAGCCAGGGAGCTTCGTGCATTCCGAGTCCGATCCCGTGACCCTGGCGGTGACGGATGAACTCACCGAGTCCTGCTTCGCGAATGACGTCGAGGCAGAGGCGGTTCGCCTCACGGCATTCGAGCCCTGCACAGATGGTCTCCCTCCCCACACGTTGGGCGTCACGGATCGTGTCGTGAAAACGACGCTGGTCCGCGGTCGGCTCCCCCAGTACGAACGTTCGCTCGCCCTCGATGAAGCGTCCGCCCACGGCACAGCCGAGCGACAGCATGAATGTATCCCCCGGGCGGAGGCGGTTCACGGACGGAAGTCCGTGAGGAAACGCGGAGTTCGCGCCGGAGTACACGAGGCCCCCAGCGAGAAGCGAGGCGACCACGACGTTGCGATGCTCGGCATACATCGTTCGCGTTCCCGCGGATGTCACGTGACGCTCGAGCTCCGCCTCGGTCGGAAGATCTTCACCCGATGTCACGGCATCAGCCACCATGGCGACCCCGGCCTCGAGCATCAGGTCCGTGATGCGAGCGGCCTCACGATGCAGGCGGACCTCCTCGGGGAACTTGACAAAGCGCGCCCGCATCAGCAAGTCCGAGCCGATCAACTCGACGTGCGGCATCGCCGCTCGCGCCGACGCGAGCCTGCTGTACTTCATCGTCGAGGAGAATCCGATCCGCCCGCTTGCGCCGACGACGTCGGCGAGTGCGGCGAACGGCGACGTCACACCGGGAAACTCGAAGAACGACACCAGTTCGGCGCGGGCGGACTGCGACTGCGCATACTCGAGCTCCAGCGCCGGCAGCAGGAGAACTGTTCGCCCTGCTGGCTCGATCCAGACGGCGACGGGGCGCTCGGACGGGTGATGGAAGAAACCAGTCAGATACGCGATGTCCTCGGGATCGTCAGTGAGGAAGGCGTCGAGGCCCTCAACATCGATCATCTCCCTCACCCTCCCCTGCACGCGGTCGAAGAACTCCGAAGGAAGGCGCTGGTCGAATTCCGTCATGGTGCTGCTCCTAGCGGGACAGATGGCGCGGGTTGCGCGCATCGTTGTAGGCGATGGACAGGAGAGTGGCGGAGAGCACGAGGATGAGGATGGCGATCGAGGGGAAGAGTGTGAGCCACCACGCACTCACCATGGCTCCTGCCTGCTGCGCCTCGTAGAGGATCCGCCCCCACGACCAGGTGGTCGGATCGCCGAGCCCGAGGAAGGCGAGTCCCGCCGCCGAGAGCACCGCTCGCGAGGCGGTGACTACCACGGATACCACCACCACCGGCGTCACTGCCGGGAGCAGATGGCGGGTGATGATCCACAGCGGCGACGTCGTCATGAGACGCGAAGCGTCCACGTACGGCAGCCCTACGACAGTGAGAGCCTGGGAGCGGACGAGACGGGTGACCTCGGGCCAGGAGAACGCCGCCACCACCAGGATGATCGTCGTCGTGCTCGGTCCGACGAGTGCCGCGACGAGGATCATGAGCGGGAGTACCGGCAGCGACAGCGTCATGTCGACGATCACGCTGATGATGCTGTCGAGACGGCGGAAGTATGCGCCGACCACCGCGATGATCGTGCCGAAGACGATGGCGATCACGGAGGCCGCGACTGCCACCAGCACGCTCTGCTGCGTACCCCAGATCACTTCGGAGAACACATCTCGCCCGAGTGCATCCGTGCCGAACCAGTGGTCGCCGCCCGGAGGCCGCAGCACGTCAGGACCGTAACTCGCAGGGTACGGCGCGATGAGCGGCGCTACGAGCGCGATGACCACCAGCAGGAGAAGCAGCCCGAGCGAGACCATCCCCAGCGGGTCGCGGCGGAAGGCTCGCCACGTGTGGGCGCTGGCACGCTCGCTGCCGACCGCGGCCGGCTCGGTGAGGGGGGTCGTCTCCGCGGAGGGAAGCGGCGCGGTCATGAGGTCTTCACTCTCGGGTCGAGGTAGCCGTAGATGATGTCAGTGATGGTGTTCGCGACCACGACGGTGATCGCGAGCATCAAGAACGCCCCCTGCAGCACCGGGAAGTCGAGCTGCGTGACAGCCTCGTAGATTCCTCGGCCGATGCCCGGGTAGGCGAACACGGTCTCGGTGAGCACCGCACCGCCGACGAGGAAGCCAAGTTGCAGACCGATCAAGGTCGTCGTGGGCAGCAGGGCGTTGCGGAGGGCGTGCTTCCAGAGGATTCGCCGGCCGTGGAGCCCGTTGGCGCGAGCCAGGAGGATGTAGTCCTCGCCCAGGGTCTCGATCAGTGTCGATCTCATGGTGAGGACGTACGAGCCGACCTGGATCAGCATCAGCGACACCGCGGGGAGCACGAGGTGTCGAGCGACGCTCGCATACCAGTCGATGCCGTAGGTGCTGTTCGTGTACGCACCTCCGATCGGAAACCAGCCGAGGTTGAGGCCGAAGACGAAGAGCAACAGAATCGCCACGCTCGGCACGAACAGTGATTGGCCGGTGACGCCGATCACCTGCACGGCCCTGTCGATGACCCGGCCCTTGCGAGCGGCGGCGGCGACGCCGAGCGGTACACCGATGACGATGGTGAGCACGAGCGCCGTGAGTGTGAGGAGAAGCGTCCATGGCAGCCGCTGGAGCAGCACGTCGAGCACGGGGATCGACTGCGTGAACGAGATTCCCAGGTTTCCCTGGAGCAGTTGCCACATGTAGAGCGCGTACTGGACCAGCAGGGGCTGGTCCAATCCATACTGCTGGAGGATGGTCGCCCGGATGTCGTCGGTCATGTTCGGACTCGCCAGTGCGAGCGCGGGATCTCCTGGCAGGAGCCGCAGGAGAAGGAACGTCACGGTCACGGCGAACCAGATCGTGAGCAGACCGCGACCTGCGCGACGGAGAATGAACGATGCTCGGGACACCCGGGCGACCTTCCTCGAGGATTAAGTGGGTTATTCGACCGGGTACGCGCTCGCAAGGGAGAGCGGGTTCACGATCGACAGCAGCTCGCTCGGCTTCGAGATGAAACCGGCCCATTCGTCGCTGGCCGCGAAGAACAGGTTCTGCGTGTACATGATGTTGTCGTACACCTGCTCGTGGACGATCTTGTTCGCCTCGCGCAAGATCGCGATCTTGTCATCCTCATCGAATGTGACCATGCCCTCTTCGATCAGAGCGTTCAGCTCCGGGTCGTCGACGCGGGTGTAGTTGATCGCGCCACCGGGTAGGTACGACAGTGCGAAGTTCGTCACCGGGTCATCCATGATGGCGAAGTTGCCTGCGTAGATGTCGTAGTCGCCCTCGTTGGTCATCGAGAGATAGGTGTTGCGCTCGGTGCCCTGCAGTTCAATCGTGATCCCAGCCTCGGCCGCGCTGTCCTTCACCATCTGGGCCCACTGGCTGGTGACGGAGTCCTGCAGAGAATAGATCAGACGGAACGAGAGCGGGAAAGTCCCGTCAGAGTCGGCGGTGTAACCTGCCTCCTCCATGAGGGAACGTGACAATTCGGGATCGAACTCGTACTCCGTGACCGAGTCGTCGTAGTACTTCGCCAGCACCGGCATCAGCGCGCTCGACCCGGTGGAGACGGCCTGACCCTGCAACACGACGGTGCGGATCGCCTCGTAGTCGACCGCGTGAGCGAGCGCCTGGCGCACGAGGGCGTTCGCGAGATCCGGCTTGTCCATGTTGTAGACCAGATGCGCATAACCCAGTCCCGCGGCTTCGATGACCTGGATGCCGTCCGTACTGCTGAGCTGCTCGACCTGAGCAGGAGGGAGGGCGTTCGCGATGACGTCGATCTCGCCACTCTGCAGCGCCAGAATCTCGGTGTTGACGTCGGGGTACACACGGTAGACGACCTCGGCGGGACCAGGCACGCCTCCGTCGACCAGTGGGTACTCCTCCACACGCTCGAGCGTGTAGTGCTGTCCCACCTGGAAATCGCTCATGACGAACGGGCCCATGCCGACCCAGCCGCCGTCGCTGCCGTCGTTCGCGAAGTCAGCGATCGACCCCTGCGGCTCGAAGACATGCTTCGGCACGACGACACCCCAGAAGCCGATCTCGTCGATGATCGACGAGTCAGGCTGGGTGAGCGTCAGCTCGACTCGGGTGTCGGATACTGCGGTCGCCGTCTCGAGATTGCCCAGCTGCCCGAAGAATGTCCCTGGTGCCTCGTCACGCTTCACGGCGTTGAGGGTCCAGGCGACGTCCTCGGCGGTCAACGGCTCGCCGTCGCTCCACGTCAGGTCATCCCGGATCTCGTAGTATCCCGTGGTGTCGTCGACGTAACCCCAGTCAGTGGCGACGTGCGCCTCCTTGGTGCCGTCGTCGCTGATGCTCAGTAGGTGCGGGTACATCAGATTGGTGACCCACGAGTCCGTGCGACTGTTGCCGAGTACCGGGTTGAAGTTCACGACGTCGGTCGTCGTGCCGATGCTGAGCGTCGCATCGCTCGGTCCTCCGGCCGCGGATGACTCACCGGGCTCCGGCGCGGTCGGCGCGCAGGCGGCCAGACCGACGACGAGAGCTGCTGCCGAGCCGACCGCGAGATACTTGCTGTGCTTCATCAGACCCAAACCTCCTCGAGTACGCGCATGGTGTTCCCACCGACGACGGCGCGAATCTCGTCGTCGGAGTAGTCGTGCTTCACAAGCCATCCGATGATGTTGTAGAAAGCCTCAGCCGGATTCTCGATGCCGTCCACGTAGGGCTGCTTCTCGTACTCGACGTTGGCATGCGCCTGACCGAGCGACAGGTTCGACGAGAACGCGTCGTGCAGACCGACGTGGTCCCCGAAGAGGGTGTCCGGTCCGAAGCTCACGTGCTCGAGGCCCACGAGGTCGACGCAGTACTGGAAGTGGTCCATGACGGACTCCAGCGAGTGCTTCGGATGCTGCGGTGAGATCGTCGTGTGCGGCGCCGCTTCGATCCCGATGACGCCGCCGCGCTTCGCGCACTCGATGATCGTCTCGTCGGTCTTCATGCGGTTCGTCGGCCAGAGGCCTCGCGCGCCGGCGTGGGTGATGAAGACGGGAACACGCGAGTGCTTGATGACATCCAGACAGGTCTGATCGCCGGAGTGGGAGATGTCGATCGCGATGCCCAGCTTGTTCATTCGCTCGACGGCTCGCTCGCCGAAGTAAGTCAGGCCGCCGTCGCCGCGCTCCTTCAGCCCGCCGCCCAACATGTTCGCCTCTGAATAGGCGATACCCATCTGGCGGACACCGAACCCGTACAGGACATCGAGCCGATCGACCTCGTTCTCGATCATGGTCGCCGCCTCGAGGGCGAAGATGTGCGCGACCCGCCCGGTTTCCGCCGCGTGGCGGATGTCCTTGATCGACTCCGCCTTGATGACGAAGTCCTGGTGCGCGAGGTCGGCCATGCGCACACCGAGATCAAAGAGCACGTCCTGGTACTTCCATCCGGCATCGCTCGAGATGCAACACGTGCCGTCCATCCCGTTGTCGAAGACGGCGGTGAGGCCGGAACGCGCCAGCCCCTGGTAACCGGTGGGCTCACGGCCCTGCCGGATGTGATCGCGCAGTTCCCCCATGTCCTCGGGGAATACCTGCACGTGCTCGTGCAGCGAGATGACGGTCTCCTCGCGGAGCAACCGCTCGCTGCGCTCCTTCTGTGCATCGGTGAGCTGTAGGCCTTCGTAAGCCGGGACACGGCCGATCTGCTTCGCGTAGCGGAACTCGCGGTAGTCCTTACCCGCTTCGAGGTAGTCATACGCCGTGTATCCGGTGTAACGGTCGGATGGTTCGAGCACGAGAGCGCTCCTTCGGTTGGAGTGGATATTCGTCCCCGGTGAGCATCTTGGGGAGAGATTTCTTCGAATCTCGAGTATTTCGGCTCAAAAGTCAATCCAACTGAAGATATTCGGCCTAAATGTTTCATGCTGGAAACATTTCAGGAGTAGTGTGCCTGTCATGACGACCTCTATGGAGAACACCTCGGCGCATCAGGGCGACGTCGTCCTCGATGTCCAGGGCCTGACGGTGACGCTGTCGAGCGATGGACGACGCAATCGCGTCGTCGATGAGATCGATCTGACCGTCCGGCGTGGCGAGGTGTTCGCTCTACTCGGCGAATCGGGCTCGGGCAAGTCGATGACGGCACGCGCGGTGATGGGACTGCTCGACAAAAACGATGTCGAGGCCACTCGTATGATGCTCGGAGACACAGACCTGCTCGGACTCACGACGGAGCAGCATCGTCGCCTGCGAGGCGTGCGTATCAGTCTGGTGATGCAGGACGCCCTGTCCGCTCTGAACCCCGTACTGAGCATCGGAGATCAGATCACCGATCTCATCCGCGCGCATCGCGCGGCCTCCCGACGAGGCGCGCTCTCTCGCGCCATCGAGCTGCTCGGACTCGTCGGCATCCCTCAACCCGACCAGCGTGTGCACGACTATCCGCATCAATTCTCAGGAGGACAGCGCCAGCGCATCCTCATCGCGATGGCGATCGCGCTGGAACCCGACGTCATCATCGCGGATGAGCCCACGACCGCTCTGGACGTCACCGTACAGGCTCAGATCCTTGATCTTCTCCTCTCGCTCAGGGCTCGGCTCGGCATGGGGATCGTACTGATCACTCACGACCTCGGGGTCGTCATGGAGGTCGCCGACCGAGTCGCGGTCATGCGGTATGGGCGAATCGTGGAGGCCGGCGATGCCGACACAGTGCTCACCGAGCCGCAGCACCCTTACACGATTCAGCTCCTTCATTCGATGCCCAAGGACGTGAGTGCGGCGGTCGAGGATCTGGACGCTCACCCGATCATGGAAGGCCGGGGGCTTCGCCGCACGTTCCGTAGTGGAAGCGGCCGCCGCGCCCACCGCGTCGACGCGGTCGGGGGCGTGGATCTACAGCTGCGAAGCGGTGAGATTCTTGCCATCGTCGGCGAGTCGGGCAGCGGCAAGTCCACGCTCGCGCGGATGCTCGTTGGCCTGGATTCGCCGGACGAGGGAACCCTGAGCTTTCGAGGACAGGATGTCACACGCGGACGGATGGCAGACCGCAAGATTCTGCGACGCGGCGTGCAGATGGTCTTCCAAGACCCGTACATGTCTCTGAACCCGCGGATGACCGTGCAGCAGATCATCGCCGAGCCCTTGGCAGCGAATCGCTCAGGCACAGCAGCGGAGCGTCGACAGCGGGTGCACGAACTCCTCGATCTGGTCGGCCTCTCGCCTGAGATGGCCACCCGCTTCCCCCATCAGTTCTCCGGGGGGCAGCGCCAGCGCATCGGGATCGCCCGTGCGCTCGCCCTCCGACCTGACGTTCTCGTGTGCGACGAACCGGTGTCCGCACTGGACGTGTCGATCCGAGCGCAGATCATCGACCTGCTGTGCGACCTCAGAGAGCGTCTCGGCATGACAATAGTCTTCATCGCCCACGATCTCTCACTCGTCCGACACATCGCTGATCGGGTGGCGGTGATGTATCGAGGGAACATGGTCGAAACCGGAGCGACCGATGAGGTCTACACGAACCCCGCACACGAATACACGCGCGCGCTTCTTTCTGCTATCCCACCGCAGACCCGCGCCGATCGAGGGATGCTCTCCCGTCGTACGCGACTCAGCGCTTGATTGTTGGTGCTCATCGGCTGATCCGCGGTCAACAGACTGAGCAGCCTCAGACGCCGGGTCGCACCGAGAGATCGGTGATCTGCGCGTCGCGCGGCAGGTCGAGCGCGGTGATGATCGTCGTTGCCACGGACTCCGGATCGATGAAGCGAGCGGGGTCGTACTCCGCCCCTTCCTGCTGGTGCACGCGCTCCTGCATCGGCGTGGCCGTCCGTCCGGGGAAGACCGATGTGACGCGGACGCCGTGTTCGGCCTCTTCTGCCCGGAGCGCGTCGGCGAGAGCCTTCAGCCCGTGCTTCGACGCGGCGTACGCTCCCCACTCGGGGTTCGCACGCAGGCCTGCACCGGAGTTGACGAACAGGACCTGGCCTCGCGAGACACGCAGCATCGGAAGGAACAACCGCGTGAGCTCCGCCGGCGCGATGAGGTTCACCGCGAGCTGCTGCTCCCAGATCCCGGACGGGAGGTCTGCGACCCGACCGAGATCGACGATGCCCGCGACGTGGACGAGTGTGTCGACACGCTCGGGCAGCTGCTGCTTCGAGAACGCCCAGGACAGACGCCCCGGCTGTGTCAGGTCGCCGACGAGCGTCATGGCACCCGGGTGACGCGCAGCGAGTTCCCGCGCCCGGCCGGCGTCGCGAGCGAGCAGCACGACCTCATCGCCCCGCTCATGCAGCCGCCGGGTGAGCGCCGCGCCGATTCCCGACCCGGCACCGGTGATCAGGTGCACGGTCATGTCAGGAGCGCTCTGCCGCCTCGGTGAGCTCGATCGGAACGACCGGGCAGTCCTTCCACAGGCGCTCGAGCCCGTAGTAGACGCGCTCCTCGCCGTGGAACACGTGCACGATCAGGTCGCCGAAGTCCAGCAGGACCCAGCGGGCCTCCGTGCGGCCTTCTCGGCGGACGCGCTTGTGCCCCGCCTCATGCAGACGGTCCTCGATCTCGTCGGCGATCGCAGCGACGTTCCGCTCGCTGTTACCGGTGACGATGAGGAAGATGTCGACGAGCGGAAGCGGCTCGGACACGTTCAACGCGACGAGGTCTTCGCCGCCCTTGGCCGCGGCGGCGTCTGCCGCGATCTGCAGCATCTGTTCGGCGTTCTCCGGTGACTGCATCAGCCGAAGACGTTCGTGGTGAAGGCGACGATCAGCGCGACGGCGAGAGCCAGTGCGAGTCCGCCTGCCGTGATGGCCAGGGTGAGCATCAGTTTGTTGCCCTTCTCAGGAGCCGGGGGTCGGATGACCTCTCCGGCAGGTTTGATCGTGCTCACCGCCGAGCTGGCGGCGATCGGTGTGGGCGAAGACGTCAGCGGCAGTTCGCCGTCGATGAGGACAGCATCGATGTCCTTGCCATCGGCGGTGCCGTGCGCGTGTCCCTGGGACCCCAGTCCCTTGGGGAGCTCGTAGCTGCCCGTGATGAGCAGCTCGCCCGTCGAGGCGACAGGACCGGAGAGCGACCCCTCCCCCGGGTGGGTGAAGATGAGAGTGTTCGGAGCGCGGTGCGTTCCGCCGGAATCGGACGTGATGAGCTCGTCGAACGACGGGGCGAAGTCGGGGACGTCCGTCTGGCCGTCGAGCAGCTGCGTGCCGAGATCCGGGCTGACGATCGGACGCTCCCCTGTGACGATCGCGTCGGCATCGGAGAGTTCTTCCTCCGCGTCGGCGTCTTCGTCCTCGTCGAGGTCCTGCTGCGCCTCGTGCGTCGTGACGCCGAACACCGAGCTGACCTCGTCGGACTCCGAGTCGACATCGGCCTCGAACGCAGTCTGGGCGTCTTCGATGACGTCCGTCTCCGCCTGGGCGGGCACCGGCGCGAACACCGGCAGACCGTCGACGATGTCAGTGGTCTCGACAGATTCCGACGAGGGCGCCTCGACCTCGTCCGTGCGCGCGCTGTCCTTCTGGGCCTTTTCGTCGGCTGCGTCCTCGGTGGGCGTGGCGGGCACGGACGCGGCGCGCATGCGCTCCCGCGCACGAGCCTGCCGGCGCGTGAGGGGCGTTACCGACCCCTCGCCTGCCGCCTCAGTGGGAGTGTATTCCGTGGGGCCCGACGAGGCCGGAGCGGACGCGGCGGGAGTGGACGGTGCGGGATCGACGGACGATGCAGAATCCTCCGCTGGAGCCGCCGGCGTCTGGGCTGCCTGCTTCGCGGCGGCGGCTTCGTGTTCACCGATCACCGGTGTCGCACCGGTGAGGCGGATCTCCCGCAATTGCTTGCGGGTCAGCGGTCGATCGCCCTGCTGATCCGATGTGCTCATGCCTTGCTCCGATACAGATGATGCTTCGCGATGTATTGAACGACTCCGTCGGGAACGAGATACCAGACCGGCTGATCATCGTGGACGCGCTCACGGCACGCCGTCGAGGAGATCGAGAGGGCCGGTACCTCGAGTTGGCTGACGTTGTCGCTCGGGAGTCCGTCCGTGCTCAGGACATGTCCTGGCCGGGAGACCGCGACGAAGTGGGCCAACTCCCACAACTCATCATGGTCCCTCCAACTGAGAATTTGCGCCACGGCATCCGCACCGGTGATGAAGAACAGTTCGGCGTCCGGGCGCTGCTCCTTCAGATCACGGAGCGTGTCGATCGTGTACGTGGGGCCCTCACGGTCGATGTCGACCCTGCTGACGGTGAAACGAGGGTTGGATGCCGTCGCGACGACGGTCATCAGGTAGCGATGCTCGCTCGGGGTGACATTCGACTTCTGCCACGGATGCCCCGTCGGAACGAACACGACCTCATCGAGGTCGAACGAGTGCGCGACTTCGCTCGCCGCGACCAGGTGCCCGTGGTGGATCGGGTCGAACGTCCCGCCCATCACTCCGATCCGGGGGGCACGCGTGGTCGTCGTCTCCATACGCCTTAGTGGCCGTGCCCTGCCCCGTGTCCGTCGGCGCCGTGCTTCTGCGCCCAGGCCTCTGCCTTGGCGGAGTGGCGGTTCGCGACGTGGCGGTACGAGAACGTGACGAGCCCGAGCACGGCGAACAGCGCTGCGGCGATGAGGCCGAAGATGAGCGTCTCAAGGGCCACGTTTCCGTGGTGCTCCGTTTCAGCGGCTGCCATCGCAATCTGTGCGACGAGGTTCATCCTGTCTCCGTTTCGTGACCGGGTGCGGGTAAAGGCACACTCATCCTATCGCTCAGCCGCGCGTCTGACCCGACCCGCGCGCGAGCCACTTCGTGCTGGTGAGCTCCGCCAGCCCCATCGGCCCGCGTGCGTGCAGCTTCTGGGTGGAGATCCCCACCTCCGCGCCGAATCCGAACTCGCCGCCGTCGGTGAACCGTGTGGACGCGTTCGCCATGACGACAGCCGAATCGACCTCAGCGAGGAAGCGCTCCGCGTTGCGCGAATCGGTCGTGATGATCGACTCCGTGTGACCGGTGCTGTAGGTGCGGATGTGGGCCAGCGCCTCATCCAGGTCGTCCACGACCTTCATGGCGATCTCGGGGCCGAGATACTCGGTCGCCCAGTCCTCATCGGTCGCGGGGATGATGTTGCTCATGAGCCCTGCGACCATGTCGTCGCCGTGGATCGCGACGCCTTCACTCTGCAGCGCGCTGGCGACCAACGGCACGAGGCGCGGCGCGGCCTGACGAAGCACGAGCACGGTCTCGACGGCGTTGCAGACGCTCGGGCGCTGGACCTTGGCGTTCACGACGATCTCACGGGCCCAGTCATCGGGCGCCGACTCGTCGAGCACGATGTGCACGTTGCCCGCACCCGTCTCGATCACCGGGACCGTCGACTCGGTGACGACCGTCTCGATGAGAGCGGCACTGCCCCGAGGCACGAGCACGTCGACGAACCCTCGGCCGTTCATGAGGGCCTTGGCTCCGTCGCGCCCGAAATCATCGACGGTCTGGATGGCCTCCGGGGTGACACCGGCGCGCTCGAGGGCGTCGCGCATGACCTGGACCAGCACCGTGTTCGATTCCCTGGCGGCGCTCCCGCCGCGGAGCACCCCGGCGTTGCCGGCGCGCAGTGCGAGCGCCGCGATGTCGACGGTGACGTTGGGACGCGCCTCGTAGATCGCGCCGACGACTCCGAACGGCACCCGCACCTGTTCAAGGGCGACACCGTTGGGCATCCGGTGCCCGCCGACCACCTGGCCGACCGGGTCGGGGAGGACGGCGATGTCGCGCACAGCGCGCGCGAGTGCGGCGATGCGCCCATCGTCCAGCGTCAACCGATCGATCAACGAGTCGCCGATGCCGCCGGCGCGACCGTTCTCGACGTCGCGTCGGTTCGCGGCGATGATGGTCTCGGCGTTCTCCTCGAGACCGCGGGCGATGCTCTCGAGCGCGCGGACCTTGTCGTCGCTGGTGAGGCGTGCCGTCTCCCGCGACGCCTCCTTGGCGCGCGAGAGCCGGTCCTGCGGGGTGTCGGTGGTCATCCGCTCAGCTTACGAGACGGGCGCCGCCCGCGTCGCCGAGATGACGGCGGGCTCGAACCATGTGCCGATGTCCTCGCCGTTCAAGGCCCGGTCGACGAGGTCCGCACCGGTGACGAGTACGCCGATGCCGGATGCTGCGGCCAGACGGGCTGCGGACACCTTGGTGGCCGCCCCTCCTGTGCCCACGCTGTTGACCACGGTCGCCCCGAACTCGAGTCCTTCGAGATCGGAGTCCGCGGTGATGATGTCGATCGGCTCCGCAGAGGGATCCGTCGGGGGCTTGGTGTACAGGCACTCGATGTCGCTCAGCAGCACGAGCGCGTCCGCCTGGATGAGCTGGGCGACGAGTGCGGCGAGCCGGTCGTTGTCACCGAAGCGGATCTCCTGCGTGGCGACCGTGTCGTTCTCGTTGACGATCGGCAGGATACGGAGTCCGAGCAGCCGCTCCATCGCGCGTCGCGCGTTGCTGCGCGAGGTGGCGTTCTCCAGATCCCCGGTGGTGAGGAGCACCTGCCCTGCCACGATGCGGAACGGGCGGAGGGCCTCCTGGTACCGGTACACGAGGACGTTCTGCCCGACGGCGGCCGCGGCCTGCTGCGTGGCGAGGTCGGTCGGCTTCGCCTCAAGATCGAGATACGGGATGCCGGTGGCGATCGCACCGCTCGAGACCAGCACGATCTCGCAACCGCGGGAGTGGGCGGATGACAGTGCGTGGACGATCATCGGGATGCGCCACGCGGACTCCCCGCTGATCGAGGATGAGCCGACCTTGACGACGATCCGGTCCGCCGTACGAAGGTCTTCCCTTGTCCTCGCTGTCACTCGAGCTCTCCTTCAACATCCTGCCCCGCCGTGGCACGGCGCTTCTCGTCCTGCTCGGCGCGGTAGGCCGTCCTGGCGTCCATGCGCTCGTAGTACTGTTCCCGACGTTCGCTGGTCGTACGACGGGAGTTGGGCGCGAAGCGGGGGTCGGTGCCTCGCGGCGCCGTCATCAGCTCAGCAGCCGAGCGCATCGAGGGCTCCCAGTCGAAGATGAGACCGTCGCCCTCGCCGATGACGACCGTCGCGCCGGGGGTCGCCCCCAGGCGGAACAGCTCGTCCTCGACACCGAGACGCTCGAGTCGATCGGCCAGGTATCCGACGGCCTCCTCGTTCTGGAAGTCGGTCTGCTGGACCCAGCGCACCGGCTTCTCGCCGAGGATTCGGTAGTACGTGCCGTAGGAACCGCCCTCGACGCGGATGCTGAACGGCTTCTGCGCACCCTTGGGGCGGATGACGACGCGCTCGGTGGGCACCTCGACGGCGGTCTCGGCGCGGTGCTTCTCGACGATCTCGCCGAGAGCGAAGGTCAGCGGCCGCAGCCCCTCGTGGGAGACCGTGGAGATGTCGAAGACGCGGAAGCCGCGCGCTTCGAGCTCGGGACGGACGAGGTCTGCGAGGTCGCGCGCCTCAGGGACGTCGATCTTGTTCAGGGCGACGAGCTGCGGACGCTCGAGGAGCGGCGTCTGCCCCTCTGGCACCTCATATGCGGCGAGCTCCGCGAGGATCACGTCGAGGTCGGAGATGGGGTCGCGGCCCGGTTCGAGGGTCGCGCAGTCGAGCACGTGCAGAAGCGCAGAGCAGCGCTCGACGTGACGGAGGAACTCGAGACCGAGCCCGCGTCCCTCACTCGCCCCTTCGATGAGGCCGGGCACATCGGCGACCGTGTACCGCGCGTCCCCCGCCTGGACGACCCCGAGGTTCGGGTGCAGCGTCGTGAAGGGGTAATCCGCGATCTTCGGACGAGCGGCGGAGACCGCCGCGATCAGGCTGGACTTCCCCGCAGACGGGTAGCCGACGAGCGCGACGTCCGCGACGGTCTTGAGCTCGAGGACGACATCGCCCTCGAATCCAGGAGTGCCGAGCAGAGCGAAGCCGGGAGCCTTCCGCTTCGGGCCGGCGAGGGCCGCGTTGCCCAGCCCCCCGCGACCGCCCTCTGCGACGACGAACCGCTCGCCGGGGGTGACCATGTCGATGAGGACTTCACCCTCGGGCGTCTTGACGACGGTGCCGACGGGGACCGGAAGCTCGAGGGTCTCCCCTTCGAAGCCGGAGCGGTGGTCGCCCATGCCGAATCCACCGTTCCCGGAGGCGCGGTGCGGTGAGTGGTGGTACGACAGGAGCGTTCCGGTCTGCGGGTCGGCGACGAGCACGATGTCGCCACCGTCTCCGCCGTTACCCCCATCCGGACCACCGAGCGGCTTGAACTTCTCACGGTGAACGGACACACAGCCGTTGCCGCCCTTGCCGGCGCGCAGATGCAGCGTCACCGTGTCGACGAACGTGACCATGTGTAACTCCCTGGATACGCGGACGGGGCGAGCCGAAGCCCGCCCCGAACCGGATGTCTACTGTGCTGCGATTACTGAGCAGCGGCGACGATGTTGACGACCTTGCGGCCGCCCTTCGCGCCGAACTCGACTGCGCCCGCTTCGAGAGCGAACAGCGTGTCGTCACCGCCACGGCCGACGTTCACGCCGGGGTGGAAGTGGGTGCCGCGCTGACGGACGATGATCTCGCCGGCGTTGACCTGCTGACCGCCGAAGCGCTTCACGCCAAGTCGCTGGGCGTTGGAGTCACGACCGTTGCGGGTGGAGCTTGCGCCCTTTTTGTGTGCCATGTCCTTTGCCTCTTCTGCTTACTTGATGCCGGTGATCTTGACGCGCGTGAGCTCCTGGCGGTGGCCCTGACGCTTCTTGTAGCCGGTCTTGTTCTTGTACTTCTGGATGACGATCTTCGGGCCGCGGAGGTTGCCGATGACCTCGGCCGTGACCGTGACCTTCGCCAGCTTGTCGGCGTCGGTGGTCACCGTCGAACCGTCGACGAGAAGGACTGCGGGCAGTTCGATCTTCTCACCCTGAGCAGCCTGAACACGGTCGAGCTGAACGATCGTGCCGACCTCGACCTTCTCCTGCCGCCCACCGGCGCGCACTACTGCGTAAACCACTTGATACCTGTTTCGTTGGGGAGCGGATAGCTCCGAAAATCTCACGGGAAGACTGTGCCTGCGTTCGTCTCAGGTCCGACGGGTACGAGCACAAGGCTCCGGCCTGTCACCCGCTGGGGACGACGCAGCTCACGCACCAAGGGACTACTTTACCGGATGAGGCACTGTCTCGCAAAAGCTGACCGCGTCGTGTCGCCCCGCCGTAGGATCGCGAGGTGACCGTACTGATCGACGACCCCATCTGGCCCGCTCACGGACGGCTGTGGGCGCACCTGGTCAGCGACAGCAGCCTTGATGAGCTGCACGCCTTCGCCCGGCGCAACGCGCTTCCTCCGCGGTCGTTCGACCAGGACCACTACGACGTCCCCGAGGAGTCGCTGCCCCGACTCCTTGCCGCCGGCGCTGAGCGCGTCGGCGGCAAGGAGTTGGTGCGACGACTGATCGCGTCAGGACTTCGAGTCCCCGCCCGCGACAGACGCGGATGACGTGTTCACCGACACGGGCGTCCCGGTGAGGGCGGCAGTGGTCACTCGACGACGATTGCGCCCCTGACCCGGAGCCTTGGGCTCGGGCAGGGCGTCGAGGACGGAGTCCAGCAGCTGCTCCGCAGGGCTCTTGGGCGCAGCGCCACGGTCGGAGCCGCGCTTGCGGCGGGGCTTCTTCGGGCGCTCCTGAGCCGGGGCCTGCTCGACCTCGACGGCGGGTTCCGCCTCGGTCACCGGCTCCGCGCTGGGCGCGAGCGTGGAGGCTGCGATCTGCGCGAGCGCGGTCTTGGCCCCCTCGGGGATGGCGTGCGCCACCGGAGCGTTCTGCTGCGTGTTCTGGTTCTGCTGTCCCCCACCGCGCTGGCGACGTCCGCCGGTCTGCCCGTTGGAGTTCGAGCGGTGCTTGACGACGGGGTCGTGGTGCACGACCACGCCGCGACCGGCGCACACCTCGCACGCCTCGCTGAAGGTCTCCAGGAGCCCGAGACCGAGCTTCTTGCGGGTCATCTGGACCAGACCGAGCGAGGTGACCTCTGCCACCTGATGCTTCGTCCGGTCGCGGCTGAGGCACTCCACCAGACGGCGAAGCACGAGGTCCCGGTTGGACTCGAGCACCATGTCGATGAAGTCCACGACGATGATTCCGCCGATGTCACGCAGGCGCAGCTGGCGGACGATCTCCTCGGCCGCCTCCAGGTTGTTCTTGGTGACGGTCTCCTCGAGGTTTCCGCCCGAGCCGACGAACTTGCCGGTGTTGACGTCGACCACGGTCATCGCCTCGGTCCGGTCGATCACGAGCGATCCACCGGAGGGCAACCAGACCTTGCGGTCCAGCGCCTTCTCGATCTGCTCGGTGATCCGGAACGCGTCGAACGGGTCGACATCGTCCTCGTATGCCTCGACGCGCTCGAGGAGGTCGGGGGCGACGCTTTCGAGGTACGCACGGATCGTGCGCTGCGATTCCTCGCCCTGGATGAGCATCTTGGTGAAGTCCTCGTTGAAGACGTCGCGGACGATCTTGACGAGCAGGTCGGGCTCGGCGTGCAGCAGCGCGGGTGCCTGCTGGCTCGCCACCTGCTTCTGGATGTGCTCCCACTGGGAGGTCAGACGCTGCACGTCGCGCGTGAGCTGCTCCTCCGTCGCGCCCTCGGCCGCCGTACGGACGATCACGCCGCTGGATTCGGGAAGGACTTCCTTGAGGATGCGCTTCAGGCGCGCACGCTCGTTGTCCGGGAGCTTGCGGCTGATGCCGTTCATCGATCCGCCGGGCACGTACACGAGGTAGCGGCCGGGGAGGGAGATCTGGCTGGTGAGTCGCGCACCCTTGTGCCCGACGGGGTCCTTGGTGACCTGTACGAGCACCCGGTCGCCGGGCTTCAGAGCCAGTTCGATGCGACGCGGCTGGTTGCCCGTCTCGACGCCGTCCCAGTCGACCTCGCCGGAGTAGAGCACGGCGTTGCGGCCTCGGCCGATGTCGACGAACGCGGCTTCCATGCTGGGCAGCACGTTCTGCACGCGACCGAGGTACACGTTGCCGATCAGGGACGCGTCCTGATTGCGTGCGACGTAGTGCTCGACGAGGACCGCATCCTCGAGGACACCGATCTGCGTACGACCGTTCTTGGAGCGGACGACCATCTTGCGGTCGACGGACTCGCGCCGGGCGAGGAACTCCGCCTCGGTGACGACAGGGCGCCGACGGCCCGCATCGCGTCCGTCACGTCGGCGCTGCTTCTTCGCCTCAAGACGCGTCGATCCCTTGATCGCCTTCGGCTCGGTGATGTACTCGACGGCGCGCTGCCGCTGACGCGGCTCATCGCGCTGATCGTCGTCGTCGCGCCCGCCGCGGCGACGACGCCCGCGGCGGTTGGACGGAGCCTCGTCCTGATCCTCGTCGCGGACGTCGGTCCGGTCACGGCCCGGCCGAGCGGGCAGCGGCGTGATCTCCGGAGCGTAGAAGTGCAGTTGCGTCGACACCCGCGACACGAAGACCTCGGGCAGGAGCCCCAGGCTCACCGCTGTCAGTGCCTTCGGCTTCTCCGGCTCGGGTGCGGGCTTCGAGGCCTGAGCCGTGGCGTCAGTCTCGGCAGCGACGGTCTCAGCCTGCGTCTCGGCATCCGCCTTCGCCTCGGAATCGGCATCCGTCTGCGTCCCGGCATCCGCCTTCGCCTTGGAGTCGGCATCCGCCTTCGTCTCGGCGCCGGCCGTCGCCTCCGACTCGGCCGTACCGGCCGGCGTGTGGGGCTCGGCCTCAGCGATCGGCTCCGCCTCGGCCTGCGGCTCGGCAGGAGTCTGCTCAGCCGTCGCCTCCGACGACTCGGCGCTGTCTTCGGCGGCGGCCGTGTCAGCCTGCGGCTCCGTCACCGCGACCGCTTCCGGAGCGTCCGGCGCTAGCGCGCCCGCTTCTTTCGCATCGAGGGTCGGGGTGTTGTTGTCATTGTTCTCATCGGCCATCTCTGGCGTGCTCCCTGCGCGGACACTTCGTGTTCCGCGAAATCTCGTGCGGCACCCGCGGGTGCCGCGAACTCAATCGGTGTGCGACCGGCTCATGGCTCTGATCGCGAGGGGCATGGGGCCCCGAAGTCTGCGTCGATGCGAAGTACGGCACGCCGTGCGGTGCATCACCGACCATTATCGCATCACATCGGCCGGTTCGTGGCATCCTTCTGTCGACGGCCTCGAATACACGGCCCTGTCTCGCCGCATCCATAGCGATCGCTGAGATAATCCCGACATGAGTGAGACGCGTCCCCGCCCCACCCTGTACGCCGTCTGGCTCATCGTGGCCAGTGTCATCGGGTGGTGGGCCGCGTTCCAACTCACCGTCGAGAAGTTCGCGCTGCTGGCCGACCCCGATGCGTCCCTGAGCTGCGATCTCAGCGCCTTCATCCAGTGCGGCAAGAACCTGGAGTCCTGGCAGGGATCGGTGTTCGGCTTCCCGAACCCCATCCTCGGCCTCACCGGCTGGATGGCCCCGCTCGTGGTGGGCGTCGCCGTCCTCGCCGGCGCCCGCTTCCCCCGCTGGTTCTGGGCGCTGTTCGGGGCCGGCATCACGTTCGCGTTCGGCTTCGTGTGCTGGCTGATCAGCCAGAGCATCTACGAGCTCATCGTGCTGTGCCCGTGGTGCATGGTGACCTGGGCCGTCACCATCCCGACGTTCTTCGCCACCGCCGTCCACCTGTTGCGCAACGGCACGATCTCGCGGTCGGAGAAGGTGCGCGCTCGTGCCGAGAAGCTGATGGCCTGGGTCCCGCTGGCGACGATCCTCGCCTACGCGATCATCATCGCGATGGCGCAGGCGAAGGGGATCGACTTCCTCGGCGAGATGGCGGGTCTCCTCTTCTGATCAGACGACAGAACCCGCCTGCTCGATGCAGACGGGTTCTGTGGGACGGCAGAGGTCAGTCGAACCAGATTCCCAGTTCGCGCTGTGCGGACTCCGGGCTGTCGGAGCCGTGCACGAGGTTCTGCTGGACAGCGAGACCCCAGTCGCGGCCGAAGTCTCCGCGGATCGTGCCCGGTGCGGCCGACGTCGGGTCGGTCGTGCCCGCGAGGGAGCGGAAGCCCTCGATGACACGGTTGCCCGCGACGCGGATCGCCACGGACGGGCCGGACATCATGAACTCCAGCAGCGGCTCGTAGAAGGGCTTGCCCTCGTGCTCGGCGTAGTGCTCGGCCAGCAGGTCGCGGTCGGGCTCGACGAGACGGATGTCGACGAGTGCATATCCCTTCGCCTCGATCCGCGCGAGGATGGCGCCGGTGAGCCCGCGGGCGACCCCGTCCGGCTTGACGAGGACGAGGGTTTCTTCGATGGCCATGTCAGTCGCTCTCTGTGTGAGTGTCGGTTGCGTCGTGGTCCGGGGTCGCGGCGGCGGGTGGCCGCGCATCCAATCGGGCCCCCATGATCGTCGCATACGCCCACATGCCTCCGAAAACCAGCACGACGAGCAGCGTCGCGGGGACGAAGAACGCCGAGAGCGCGACGACGACCTGAAGGACCCAGCCCGCGGCGATCGCCCACGGCTTCGTGATCATTCCCGCCACGGCCACCATCGCGATCGCGACGATGGCTGCACCGATGATCGCCCACCACGGCGGGATGCCGTCGGGGAGACTGCGCAGACCGAAGATGGTGAACCCCACAAGCAGGACGATGACGGCCTCGAAGCCGAGCACGACGGGGGCGAGCTTCTGCACGAGCGTGCGCGGCGGGCGCGGAGGACGATGCGCTCCGCCCTCGGACCGGGGGGTCATGCGCGCCATCCGGACTTCCAGTCCTCTTCCTCCGACAGGGCGATCGCCTCCCCGGCGAGGACGATCGAGCCGGCGATCACGACGGCACGACGCTCGGACGAGGCCGCCCACTCGCGCGCCGCGTCCGCCGCATCCGCCAGAGACGGGTGCACGGTGACCCGGTGCCCGGCGTTCTCGACGAGGTCGGCGATGTGGTCGGCGTCGCTGGCGCGGTCGGAGTCGGGCGCGGTGGCGAACACGTGCGCGGCGACAGGGGCGAGGCGATCGACGATGCCCGCCGCGTCCTTGTCCGCGAGGACGCCGAGCACGAGACCCCACTCGTCGAAGTCGAAGCTGTCGTCCAGCGACTGTGCGAGCGCCTCGGCGCCGTGCGGGTTGTGGGCAGCGTCGACGACGACGGTCGGCATGATGCCCAGCAGCTGCAGGCGCCCGGGCGATGTCGCACCCTGCAGCCCATCCGTGATGATGTCATCCGCCACGCGCTGCGAACCGGCCCCGATGAGCGACTCGACCGCAGCGATTGCGAGGGCGGCGTTGTGTCCCTGGTGCGCGCCGTACAGGGGAAGGTACTCCTCGACGTATGCACCGGCGAGACCGCGGATCGTGAGCAGTTGCCCGCCCACGGCGAGTTTCTGCTCCGCCAGTCCGAACTCCTCGCCGTCGAACGCGATCGTCGCGTTCTTCTCGGCGGCGACCCGGCGGAGGATCGCCGCGGCCTCAGCGGGCTGCTGGGCCGAGACGACGGCGGCGCCGTCCTTGATGATGCCGGACTTGACCTCGGCGATCTTCTCGATCGTGTCGCCGAGCCGGTCGGCGTGGTCGAGGGCGATGGGCGCGAACACGGCGACGTCGCCGTCGGCGGTGTTCGTGGAGTCCCAGGACCCGCCCATCCCCACTTCGAGCACGAGAACGTCGACGGGTGCGTCAGATGCCGCGACGAACGCGAGCACCGTCAGCAGCTCGAAGAAGGTCAGTGGCGCGTCACCGGTGGACTCGAGCTCGGCGTCCACGATCCCGACGAACGGTTCGATCTCGTCCCAGGCGTCAGCGATGGCGGCATCCGCGATGGGCTCGCCGTCGATCATGATGCGTTCGGTGAACCGCTCGAGGTGCGGGCTGGTGAACAGGCCGGTGCGCAGACCGTGAGCGCGCAGCAGACTCTCGATGATCCGAGCCGTCGACGTCTTGCCGTTGGTGCCGGTGATGTGCACGACGCGGTATGTGCGCTGCGGGTCGTCCAGCAGCTCGAGGATGCGCGCGGTGCGCTCCTTGCGGGGCTGCACCCAGCGCTCCCCCGCGCGTTCCAGCAGGCGGTCGTACACGGCATCCGCGCGATCGCGGTCAGACATTCGTCGCTCCCTCGGTGTTCACGTCGATCGTGACGATGATCGGGGCCTTCTCGGAACCCAGCGCCGTCGCACCGCTGCGGTGCACGCCGTCGCCGGGGCTCGTGACGTCCTGCACGAGCGTCGCCATGTCGTCGGTGGGCTGCACGGCGATCGCGACCGCCAGGGTCTCCCCCGCGATCAGTTCGGCATGACCCTGCAGCGCCTCGGCGATCTCCGGCGACACGTTCAGCGCCAGCACGATGCGATCACTGACCTCGAGGCCGGCGTTCTTGCGCGCCTCCTGGACGACGCGGATCGCGTCACGGGCCATGCCCTCCGCCTCGAGCTCCGGGGTCGTCTGGGTGTCGAGCAGCACGAAGCCGCCGCTCGGCACGATCGCGAGCGCTTCGCCTTCCGGGCGTCCGGCCGTCTCGAGCACGAGCTCGTACTCGGAGGGCTCCAGCGCGATGCCGTCGACCACGACGACACCGTCCCGCTCCTCCCAGACGCCCGCTCTCGCGCCGGCGATGACGTGCTGCACCTGCTTGCCGAGGCGCGGCCCCGCGGCACGCGCGTTGACGCTGAGGCGGTGGCTGATGCCGTACTCCGCCGCCGCGGTGTCGGTGAGCTGCACGAGTTCGACGGACTTGACGTTGAGCTCATCGCGCAGGATGTCCTCGAACTGCCCGAGCTGGTCCGCCAGCGGCGAGACCACGGTGAAGCGCGCGAGCGGCAGGCGCACGCGGAGCTTCTCCTTCTTGCGCAGCGCGTTTCCGACGCTGGACAGCTCGCGCACGGCATCCATCGCGCTTCTGATGTCGTCAGCGGCGGGGAACGCGTCGGCATCCGGCCAGTCCGTCAGGTGCACGCTGCGTCCGCCGGTGAGTCCCTGCCATACGCGCTCGCTGATGAGCGGCACGAGCGGTGCGGCGACGCGGCAGAGTGTCTCGAGAACCGTGTACAGCGTGTCGAACGCATCGGTCCCGCCCTCGGCGCCGACCCAGAAGCGGTCACGCGACCGGCGGATGTACCAGTTCGTCAGCACCTCGGCGAAGTCGCGCAGGCGCGCGGAGGCCGTCGTCGAGTCGAGCCCCTCGAGGTCGGTGGCGACATCCCGCACGAGCTCGCCGAGCCGGGACAGGATGTAGCGATCCAGGACGTCGGTGGAGTCGGTGCGCCACGTCGCCTGGTAGCCCTCCTCGCCCGAGGCGTTGGCGTAGGTGGCGAAGAAGTACCACGAGCTCCACAGCGGCAGGAGGAACTCACGCACACCCGAGCGGATCCCCTCCTCCGTCACCGCGAGGTTGCCGCCGCGCAGCACAGAGCTGGACATGAGGAACCAGCGCATGGCGTCCGAGCCGTCGCGGTCGAACACCTCGGAGACGTCCGGATAGTTGCGCAGCGACTTCGACATCTTGTACCCGTCGTTGCCGAGCACGATGCCGTGGCAGCTCACGCCGGTGAACGCCGGACGATCGAACAGCGCGGTCGAGAGCACGTGCATGACGTAGAACCAGCCGCGCGTCTGTCCGATGTACTCGACGATGAAGTCCGCCGGCGAGTGGGAGTCGAACCACTCCTGGTTCTCGAACGGGTAGTGCACCTGTGCGTAGGGCATCGAACCCGAGTCGAACCAGACATCGAAGACGTCCTCGATGCGGCGCATGGTGCTCTTGCCGGTGGGGTCATCGGGGTTCGGACGGGTGAGGTCGTCGATGTACGGACGGTGCAGGTCGATCTCACCCTGCGGGTTGCGCGGAAGCGTGCCGAAATCGCGCTCGAGCTCCTCGATCGACCCGTACGCGTCGACGCGGGGGTATTCGGGATCGTCGCTCTTCCAGACCGGGATCGGTGAACCCCAGTACCGGTTGCGGCTGATCGACCAGTCCCGAGCGCCCTCGAGCCACTTGCCGAACTGGCCCTCCTTGACGTTGTCGGGCACCCAGGTGATCTGCTCGTTGTTGGCGATCAGACGGTCCTTGATGTCGGTGACCCGGATGAACCAGCTCGACACCGCCTTGTAGATCAGAGGGTTCCGGCAGCGCCAGCAGTGCGGGTAGGAGTGCACGTAGCTCTGCTCGCGCAGCATCCGGCCGTTCTCCTTGAGGAGGCGGATGAGCGGACGGTTGGCGTCCATCCAGAGCTCGCCGGCGACATCGGTGACGCTGGGCAGGAATCGGCCGCCGTCGTCGAGCGACAGGATCGTGGGGATGCCGGCGGCGCCGGTCACGCGCTGGTCGTCCTCACCGTAGGCAGGAGCCTGGTGGACGATGCCGGTGCCATCGGTGGTCGTGACGTAGTCGTCGACGAGGATGCGCCAGGCGCTCTCGGTGCCCCAGGTCTCGGCATCCGCGTAGTAGTCGAACAGGCGGTCGTAGGTGACATCGGCGAGTGCGGATCCGAGATGGGATGCGGTCACTGCGGCGAGCGCGTCCTCGGTCGTCTCGTAGCCGAGGTCCTTGGCGTATCCGGGTAGGAGGTCGCGGGCGAGGAGGTAGCGGTGCGCGTCGCTCTCCGCCGCGTCGTCGCCGGGATGGATGTCGGCGGCGCCGTTCGGGCCGGCCGGCAGCACGACGTACTCGATGTCCGGTCCGACGACGAGGGCGAGGTTCGTGGGGAGCGTCCAGGGCGTGGTCGTCCAGGCGAGCGCGCGCACGGCGGTGAGCCCGAGGGACTCCGCCTTCACTCCGGTCAGCGGGAAGGTGACGGTGACCGAGGGGTCCTGACGGTCCTGGTACACGTCATCGTCCATGCGCAGCTCGTGCGCGGACAGCGGCGTCTCATCGCGCCAGCAGTACGGCAGCACGCGGTACCCCTCGTACGCGAGACCCTTGTCGTACAGGGTCTTGAAGGCCCACAGCACGCTCTCCATGTAGCCGAGGTCGAGCGTCTTGTACCCGCGGTCGAAATCCACCCAGCGCGCCTGGCGGGTGACGTAGTCCTTCCACTGG